>JAGKTY010000066.1 GCA_021153185.1 Lachnospiraceae bacterium | reverse complement strand
AACGCACAATTCTTGCTGTTCCTTTGCGCAGTAATCAAGGCTGTTGACGATTATCAGGATTTACTCCGTATTTCGGTTGCAACTGCCGGAAATGACCATAGACTTGGTGCAAATGAAGCACCGCCGGCTGTTGTTTCTATGTTCCTTGGCGATGAACTGAATGCAGTTTTGGAAGCAATTGAAACAGATACACCGTATAAGGGTGCAGAAAAGACTCAGATGAAGCTTGGAGTGGATGTACTTCCTAAGTTTAACCGTGATACAACCGATAGAAACAGAACATCACCATTTGCATTTACCGGTAATAAGTTTGAATTCCGTATGCTCGGTTCTTCAAATAGTATCGCTTGTGCAAATATTATGCTTAACGCTGCTGTTGCAGAAAGCCTTAAGATTTATGCTGACAGGCTTGAAAATGCAGATGACTTTGAAACCGCACTCCACGAAATGATTAAGAAAACAATCAAAGACCATAAGCGTATCATTTTCAACGGCAACGGCTACGATGATGAATGGATTAAGGAAGCCACAGAAAAGAGAGGTCTTTTGAACCTTCGCACAACACCGGATGCTATTCCGCATTTGCTCGACAAGAAAAATGTGGATATGCTTACAAGCCATAAGGTATTTTCAGAGGCAGAACTTAAATCTCGATGTGAAATTACTTTGGAAAACTACTGCAAGACGGTTACAATCGAAGCTAACACTATGTCTCAGATGGCTAAGAAGGAAATCTTGCCTGCAATTGAAGAATATACCGCATTCATCGCATCAGCAGCAGGAAAGAAAAAGGCTCTTGATGCAGAAGTTTCATGCGTATATGAAACCGGAACAGTCAGAAAGCTTTCTCTCCTTTCAGGTCAGATTTTTGAAAAATGTGATGAGCTTGATAAAGTTCTCTGCAAGCTCTCTGACAGTGCAAATGTTGAGCAGGAAGGATATATGATTCGTGATGAATTACTTCCGAAAATGAGCGAACTCCGAGTAGCTTGTGATGAGGCGGAGGTCATTACAGCAGAAAAATATTGGCCGTTCCCAACATACGGAGAATTGCTTTTCGGTGTTAGATAATTGGCAATGGGTTTAAGAAAGAAGATGATTTTTTATGGAATATAGTGCAGTAAATACAATTTGGGTACTTTTAGGTGCGGCGTTGGTGTTCTTTATGCAGGCAGGCTTTTCGATGTGTGAAGCAGGTTTTACAAGAGCTAAAAATACCGGAAATATCCTTATGAAGAACCTCATGGATTTTTGCATAGGTACACCTTGTTTCTGGCTTGTCGGATTTGGCATCATGTTCGGAGCGGGAACAGGCTTGTTTGGAAGGTTTGATCCGTTTATTATGGGTGATTACAGTCACATTCTTCCGGCTGGTGTTCCGCTGTGGGCATTCGCAATATTTCAGACGGTTTTCTGTGCAACAGCCGCAACAATTGTTTCAGGCGCAATGGCTGAGAGAACGAAGTTTTCTGCATACTGTTTGTACTCAGCAGCAATTTCACTTATCATTTATCCCGTTTCAGGTCACTGGATTTGGGGCGGCGGATGGCTATCCGAGCTTGGATTTCACGACTTTGCAGGTTCAACAGCAGTACATATGGTAGGTGGTGTGTGTGCTTTAATTGGCGCAAAGATACTTGGACCACGTATTGGTAAATATGATAAAAATGGTAAGCCCCGTGCTATCCTTGGTCACAACATCACATTTGCAGCACTTGGTGTATTTATCCTTTGGTTTTGTTGGTTTGGTTTCAATGGTGCATCCACAGTAAGCATGGATAACGATGCAAGTATTGTAAGTGCCGGCAGAATATTCTTCAACACAAATATGGCAGCGGCAGTTGCTTGTTGTACAACGCTGATTTTCACATGGATTCGTTACAAAAAACCTGATGTTTCTATGACATACAATGCAGCACTTGCAGGTCTTGTTGGTATTACAGCAGGATGCGATGCTGTAAGTCCTGTAGGTGCAGCTATAATGGGTCTTATATTCGGTATTGTTATTGTTCTTGCAGTAGAATTCTTTGACAAGGTTGCAAAGATTGATGACCCTGTTGGTGCAATTTCAGTTCACGGTGTGTGCGGTGCTCTGGGTACTATTTTGACCGGACTCTTTGCAACTGGTGTTACAACCGAAAAAGGACTCTTCTATGGTGGTGGCACACATCTTTTAGGTGTTCAGACACTTGGTGTAGTATCGGTTATCGCATATGTTGCAGTGATAATGACTATAGTATTCCTTATAATTAAGCATACAATCGGCCTCAGGGCATCGGCTGAAGATGAAATTGCAGGTCTTGATGTTTCAGAACACGGGCTGGTTACTGCTTATGCTGGCTTTGCAAAAGAGCCTGATGTAATTACCGGGGATGAAGATGAAAATACTGTATATGTTATAGGCGATACTCCGGTAGCTGAAGCGATACCTGTAAAGAAAGTACCGGCATTTGAAGAAGGAACAACTGCTAAATTTACTAAGGTTGAAATTATTTGTAAGGAAGCGAGATTTGAAGCACTTAAAAATGCAATGGTAAAGCTTGGAATAACAGGTATGACAGTATCTCATGTAATGGGCTGCGGTGTTCAGAAAGGAAAGCCGGAGTATTACAGAGGTATTCCTGTTGAAACAAACCTTCTGCCTAAGATTCAGGTAGATATTGTTGTAAGCAAGATTCCTGTGAGAAGTGTAATTGAAACGGCAAAGAAGGTTCTATACACAGGACATATCGGTGACGGTAAGATATTTGTTTACGATGTTGAAAATGTTGTGAAGGTTCGTACCGGTGAAGAAGGCTACGATGCACTGCAAGATGTTGAATAAGATTTGAAAGGAGCTTTTGTATGGCAGATAAAAAGCAAACTGAAAACTTTGTAAAGAGTATAGATTTTACTGATTTACTTCCTAAAATGCAGGTCAGGACACCGGAGATTGATCCGCTTTATGAGAAAGCATTTCTTGACAGAGATGAAAAACCGGCAAGTGAGTACAATCAGAATACAACGACTCACGATTGATAAAAACTTAAAAGTTAAAAGCGTTTGAGAAAAGAGAAGTAATACGGATAAGCCGGGTATAGCGAGCATGGGATGGTGGAAGCCATGTCCCGGTCCCGTATGAATAACACTTTTCGAGCTGCAATCTGAAAGAAGAAATTTTAGTAGGTGCGCCGTATGCCGTGCGTCAATCGGCAATGTTAATGAGAAAAAATACAGGTGGCACCGCGAGTACAGCAATCGCCCTGTAGAATGCTGAATATTTAAAAATATGACTGTGTTCTATAGGGGTTGTTACTTAGGTGACACCTTTTGTGCGTTTACAAATCCATTTCACGGCACAGCATATAAGTAAAGATTCAGGAGGAATAAATCTATGAAGAGAACAGAATATTGTGGCCTTTTAAGACCTGAACACATAGGAACGCAGCAGATATGTTCGGGGTGGGTTCTTACGAAGCGTGATATGGGCGGAATCATATTTATTGATCTTCGTGACCGTGAAGGCGTTTTACAGGTTGTTGTGGATGAAGGTAAAGTGAGCGCTGATGAGTTTAGCTTAATCGAAAGGCTGCGTTTGCAGTCGGTAGTGTCTATAAAAGGCACGGTCAGAGAAAGAGACGAAGAAACAATTAACCTAAAGATTGCTACCGGAACAATAGAACTTGCTGCAGATAAAATTGAACTTATTTCACAGGCGGACAGTTTACCATATTCGATTGATGACGGAAGTAAAGTTCGTGAAGAGCTTCGATTGAAATACAGATTTTTGGATATTCGCAGACCGGAGCTTTATAACAATCTGAAATTCAGATATAAAGTTCAAAAGGCTGCATCGGACTATCTTGATAATAACGGGTTTCTATATGTTGAAACACCTATGCTTACAAAATCAACACCGGAAGGAGCAAGAGATTATCTTGTGCCGAGCCGTGTGAATCCGGGAACATTTTATGCACTTCCTCAATCGCCTCAAATATTCAAACAGCTTTTGATGGTTGGTGGTGTTGATAAATATTATCAGGTTGCGAGATGCTTCCGTGATGAAGACCTACGAGCAGACCGTCAGCCTGAATTTACGCAGGTTGATATGGAAATGTCTTTTGTAGAACAGGAAGATATCTTAAATCATCTTGAAAAAATGTTTAAGTATATCTATAAAGAGACAACGGGAAAGGAAATACATTATGACTTTCCGCGCCTGACCTGGCAGGAAGCGATGGATGTATATGGCTCGGATAAGCCTGATATCAGATTTGAGTTGCCGATTGTTGATGTTACGGATATTGCAAAAAAATGTTCCTTCAGCGTGTTTAAAAAGGTTGCACAAAGCGGTGGCTATGTAAGAGCGATATGTGTAACCGGACAGGCAGACTTTACACGTTCAACCATTGAGAATTTAACCGAAAAAGCAATGGGCTACGGTGCAAAGGGTATGGCATGGATTGCATATAAGCAAAACGGAGAAATATATTCTATTCTCACAAAATATTTTACTGAAGATGAAATGAAAGAATTGCTTGATGCTGTCAAAGCAAAGCCCGGTGACTTTATACTGTTTTGTGCTGATAAGCTTGATGTTGTGAGAAGAACGCTTGGCGGACTCAGACTTGATTTGGGTGATATGCTTGGACTGCGCAGAAAAAATGATTATAAATTCCTGTTTGTAATTGATTTTCCGCAGTTTGAATATTCCGAAGCGGAAAATAGATATGTTGCGACACATCATCCGTTTACAATGCCATATCCGGAGGATGTACAGTATCTTACGACAGATCCCGGAAGAGTGAGGGCACAAGCATACGATGTAGTGCTTAACGGAATCGAGCTTGGTTCAGGTTCAATCAGAATTCACGACAGACGTGTGCAGGAGAAAATGTTTGAAGCCTTGGGGTTTGACAAAAAGACAATTGATGAGCGTTTTGGCTTTATGGTAAATGCTTTCAGATACGGAACTCCACCGCACGGCGGTTTTGCATTTGGACTTGACCGTTTTGTAATGCTTATGGTTGGTGC
>JAGKTY010000097.1 GCA_021153185.1 Lachnospiraceae bacterium | reverse complement strand
AGAATTTCTTTGGTACTGCACCAAGTGTATGTCTTTGAATATCAAGGACAAAGAAACAAAAAATGGTGTAACTGTTCCGTACTGTGCAAGTTGCGGGGCTGATGTACATAAAATAGATGTAACGACATTCGACAGATGGGAAGAACTATATGAAGAAAAGTACGGTCACCAGCTGGTCGAAAAGAAGGGGATGTACGACGATTTGCAAGAGGTTTACAACGAGGAAACGCCAGCCGAGATTACATTTTCGGAGGCCCTGACGAACGGGATGATTGTTCGGGACGTAATAAATATAAAATGGGATGAGTAGGAATGTTGACGGACATACAGGTGGAGTGGTTGAAAAAACAACCCAAAGAGAAAAAGGAGGAGATAGAACGTATGTGGCTCTCATATATGGTTCCAGAAAACGCCACGGTTACGGCCTCACCGTATGAGGAAAGTAGATGGGATGCCACGGTGACGGTTCCATCAAAACAGCCGTTTTGGTGTGAAAATAAGATGAGGTTTGTCCCTGAGGCGATGGCGAAAGACGGCGGACTCCTGACTGACTTGTCAAAAATAGAATTTCTCTACAGCACTGGAAACGGTGTCCTCATCCACTATTTCCCTAAAGAAGAGTGCTGCTATGTTGTAAAGGTAGGGGAGCCGTCTCAATACAGGCAGCGGACAGGAATGTACAGAAAAAACAACTACACAGACGAAATGGTAGAGAAAACGGTCTGCTACATACCCGTCACGCAAAAAAACAGACGCGAAATAAACATCCAAGAAATTATGCGCAATGCCAAGAGAGTTTAAAACCATTTTCAAACTGATTCGCAACGGCCAAATATCTGACAACGAGGCGTTTAACCTGCTATGGGCAGTGTTCATTGCGATGACAGGCTACAAGCCAGAAGAAGAAAAAGAGGAGCCGCAAATAACTGAAGTGAAGGGATTTGTAAGTGAAAGATAAAGGGTTATGGGGTTGCCCACTTTGGATAATTGTCACGTACGACGGCTGGCGTGTTGGTGATGTGTACACCAGTGTAACGGAAGCAGAGGAGGCCGCAAGGAAAAGCATTCTGCGGCTTGAGACAATCAGAATCCAGTAACGTATCATATTTTCTACATAAAGCAGAACTTTTGTTCACTATACGATACATTACGGGAAATAAAGACTAATAAAGAAGAACAAATGGCAAGCGCAAAAAAAGCTATACCGAACATATTGCGGTGGGAAGGCGGATATTCTTCCCATTCAGCGGACACAGACGGCGGATGCACTATGAAAGGCATAACCCTTATCACATTCAGAAGATACTACGGCAAGGGAAAGACCTGTGACGACCTGAAAAGAATAACGGATGACCAATGGTACCACATATTCAGGGCTGGCTATTGGGATAGATTGAACGGTGACAAAATAGAGAACCAGAGCATTGCGGACCTGTGTGTGGATATGTGTTGGGGAAGCGGCACCGTCACCGCCATCGCTGAACGGGCCAGACAGGGCGGGAATCCACGCAAAACTCAAGGAAATGAGACGGTTATGGTTTATGAACATCGTACAGGCAAACCCAAGAAAGAAGGTTTTTTTATCTGGGTGGCTTCGGAGATTGAGTACTTTTGTATTTGAAGAATAATTTTTGTATAATAATTTATATGGAATTAACAAATGAAATATGGTGTAATCTTGGTTTTATTGGTTTATCAACTTATGAAATATCAAATAAAGGTAGGGTAAAATCTTTACCAAGAAAAATATATGCTGGTAGAAAAGGAACAAGTGTTAGGACAACAAAAGAACATATTATAAACCCTAAATACGATAAAGACGGCTACCAAATATTATCACTACATAATGATAATGGTAAAATAATCTATCCAAAAGTACACAGATTGGTGGCATTATGCTTTTTACCTAACTGTAATTTTAATTCATACAAATTTATTGACCACAAGAATGGTATAAGAGACGATAATAAAGTTGAAAATTTACGGTGGGCGAATCATTCCATAAACAATTCAAACAGACACGATTTTTCATATTGGATAAAGAACGGTAAAAAAATAAACCAATACACGCTTGATGGAAAATTGGTTAAAACTTGGAATTATGTTGGAGAAATTGAACGTATATGTGGATTTCAGCACTGGAATATTGTTTCTTGTTGTCAAGGAAAATACAAACAAGCATACGGATATAAATGGGAATATGCCGATAATAATGAGTTAATTGCGTAATGAGTGGTCAAAGTCAAAGAGGTCAAAAACAAAGATGATGTAAAGAAGACCAAGAGAAAGGAAAAGAGCGAGGAATACAAGAGATACCAGTCATATATACGCTCAAAGAAGTTTGATGTTGTAAGACAAGCCGTAAAGGAAAGGGATAAAGTGTGCCAAGTATGTGGAAGGACACAGGAGGAAATTGACAACGACCCAAAGATTTCATTCAATTGTCACCACCGTTCATACGCTCATCTTTTCCAAGCTGATGAAGAAGAGATAAACGACTGCATACTTCTATGCTCAGTATGTCACCGAGCCATCCATTCAGCAAAGAAAAACCTGAGGAGGTTCCGCAAGTTGTAGTGCATTTTCGTATGCACC
>JAGKTY010000065.1 GCA_021153185.1 Lachnospiraceae bacterium | reverse complement strand
AAAAGAGGTTTGGAGAGATGGCAGAGTGGTCGATTGCGGCGGTCTTGAAAACCGTTGTACTGCGAGGTACCGGGGGTTCGAATCCCTCTCTCTCCGCAACAAACGCTGAAAATCAGCAAATTGCAAAACAAACACCCAGTTTTACACCCAAGAATGTAAAGTCGGGTGTTTTTGTTTTATTTAAGATAATACAACCACTACATAATAAAAGAGTAGCGATATTAAAAGAATCCGATGAGAAAAGACTAATATTTATCTATCCATTCAGTTTGATTTTTCAGGACTTTACATCGTCCTGAAAGTATTTGTTATTGTATTCCAACGTCAGGAGTGGATTATAATACAAGTTTTTTGTGTGGATAGAATTTCGTTTTGCTTAATGTACGAAAGTACTTATCTATAAACGCATGAAATATTAGCACAATGAATCATTGGAAATCAACTTTGGCCGTGATAGGAATAGGCCAACTCATATCTATTTTAACAAGTACGATTGTTGGCTTCTCCATTATTTTTTGGATTAGCAACGAATTTAAATCCCCGACAGCTTTATCTCTGGCTATTTTAGCTGGATTTTTACCACAATTTGTATTAGGCTTGTTTGCCGGGGTCTATGTTGACAGATGGAATCGAAAGAAAACGATGTTTTATTCGGACTTGTTCATCGCGTTCTGTACCCTATGTCTTTTTATTGTGATAACCAAGGGTTATAAAGACCTTTCTTTTTTTTATCTATTGACTGCTTGTCGTTCAATAGGCAGTACGTTTCATGCACCTGCTTTACAGGCAAGCATCCCTCTACTGGTTCCCAAGCACCATCTTGTCAGGGTATCAGGTTTGTACCATTCCATTCAATCCTTCAGTGAGGTGATAGCTCCCGTTGTAGGGGCAAGCCTCGTTGTTTGGCTTCCCATACAGTATATTCTGCTCATAGATGTGATCGGAGCTGTTGCTGCTTGTCTGACCTTACTTTGTGTCCAGATTCCTTCTCTTCAAAAAACGAAAGTTCTTCCAGATTTCAAAAAAGAACTGACGGAATGTTGGCATACCTTGCGGCGTACAATGGGCATTTTGCCTTTATTCGTATGCTTTACGCTGGTGACTTTTGTCCTTATGCCTGTTTTTACGTTATTTCCTTTTATGACGCTTCTGCATTTCAACGGAAACATTTTGCAAATGGGAGTTGTGGAAATGGGTTGGGGCTCAGGGGCATTGTTGGGCGGTTTAGTACTTGCCTGTAAGGCTTTGAAAAGCAAGCAAACATTAGTGATGCATACGGCTTATGTGATATTGGGATTGTATCTGATTAGCGCCAGTTATTTACCATCAAGCGCATTTATAGGTTTTGTTTGCCTAACATTTACAGGAGGCATAGCCTATTCCATTTACCATGCGCTTTTCATCGCTATTATTCAGCAGAACTTGGCTTCGGACATGCTTGGACGGACTTTTTCTCTCATCTTTAGTTTGAGTACCTTTCCATCAATGCTGGGTATCGTAGCTTCAGGATATTGGGTGGAAGCATGGGGTATCACATCCGTCTTTATGATCAGCGGATGGGTTATCTTTCTGATTGGAGTGGGTGCAAATTTTATTTCTTCAATCAAGCAGTTGGATAATTACGCATAGTATTATTTATTAAAGAATTATTATATGACAAAGAAAGAACACACTACGATTACAGAGTTATTTCAAGTTTTGGACTTGTTGGAAAGCCTGGACATGCAGTTTTGGTTGGATGGAGGCTGGGGAGTGGATGTCTTGTACGGACAGCAAACCCGCTTGCATAGAGATATTGACATTGATTTTGATGCCAATTATACAGACCAACTCCTTGATCTTTTGCAGGAGAGAGGATATCAAATTGAAACAAATTGGTTGCCCACCCGTATGGAACTGTATAGCAAAGAATTAGGCTATATTGATATCCATCCTTTTGTCTTGAATGCGGACGGCACTTCCAAACAAGCCGACTTGGATGGAGGCTGGTATGAATTTCAACCGGACTATTTTGGAACAGCAGTCTTTGAAGGCAGAAGCATCCCTTGCATTTCTGCAAAAGGGCAACAAGTATTCCATTCGGGCTACGATTTAAGAGAGAAGGATATTCACGATTTATCTATAATTAAACAATGTATAACAACAATGAGCCTAACAATTAGATAAGAACAAGAAAATGACAGAAAAACAAATTGTCTGGTATATCTTACTTACAGAAGTAAAGATAGACAGTGACACCCAGTCTGTCACATCCCTGAGTGTAGCTCCATTGGCAGTCTTGCCGGAATTCCAGCGTAAGGGAATTGGGGGGGATGTTGATTCAGTAAGCCCATCAGAGGGCAGCACTTTTGGGTTACGGCACAGCAGTCGTATTGGGGCATAAAGAGTATTATCCTCGATTTGGCTATCGCAAGGCTATCGATTTAGGAATTGAATTTCCTTTCGAAGTCTCTCATGAATATTGCATGGTGGCTGAATTAATACCTGGAGCTACTGAGAATGTGAAAGGTATGGTTTGTTATCCAACTGACTTTAAATAGTTTAACAAGTAAAATTCATTATATAACTCGGACTGGGTATTTCAATTTCCCAGTCCGTATTCTGATAGTACTTATTCAATTGGAAGATTGTGTTGCTTCAAGAATGAAAGTTTATCCCAATACCCTCTTTGAAAGACGATTTTGTTATCTTTTACATGAAAAAATCCGCATCCACGAAGTCCAAGAGAGTCTTTCCATTCCATGATAGCCCATTCGCCATCTTCAAAAATATTTTCCACCATACAAACCATTTTAGCAGTGGCAAATTCATTCACAAACATTTTGTAGATTGATTCTTTACCTATTATTGGTTCGTTTGCGACTTGATGATTTACTGCATTAGTAGCATACAGCTCTGCTATATGATAAGCATCTGCTTTGTTAAAGCAATCTATCCATTTTTCCAAAACTTCTTTAGGCTTCATTTTTTATAAATTCTTAGGATTTTGATTCTGTAATAAAAACAATCTGTTTGGATGCATAGATACTTGATTTTATTAATAATAGGCTATTCTATATTCTAAATCCTCTGGATTTTTGCTCTCTCTGCACCGAGTTACGTAGATTCTGCTGTAACTTTTCCCATTGTTCCTTAAACCATTGTACTATGGGTTGTCGGTTTATGGTCAGCATAAGCTTACCACTATCCATCGGATGTTTCTCAACCCTAAAAATATCATTCTTGATGTCAAATTTCCACCTGTGTTCTTCGGAATAAATTTTGCCACTACATTGTATGGATTCTTTCTTTGTCAAGAGGTTTTCTATCATGTCTTTGGTAAACCCGATAACAGCGCATAATTTTTCCATTCTCAACATCTCTTTGAACATGGGAAACCATTTGTGGGCTTTTTCAAGCAAGGTGCTCAATCGTGATATTTCCTTGTCTTTGGCTTCAAGTTCTTGATTATGTATTCTTTGAAGATTACGAATTTGTCTGCTATGCTGTTCCTGTATTTGTTGTATCTGAATTTTTAATTCATCAGTAGCTTTGTCCCGTTTGGTAATTTCCTGATGTAGCTGCTCGATGTGATGTTCCAGTTCTTTCAGCTTACCGCTTCCGAAAAGAGAACCTACACCGCTTGCTATGGCGGTAGCAGCATTGGTGGCTGTTTTCTTTAGTTTGTCCGTGCGTATCTCTGCTTTTACCTGTTTGAGTTCCTGTTCGGCAAGGCTTACTTGTTGTTCCTTGTGTCGCTTGGTTTCCTCTATACGTTGCAGTTCGGCTTTCTGCTTCTCAATGATGAAATCATTTCGTTCCAGATGCTCTTTACCTGTGACAGCTTTTGCCTGTCCACGTTCCATCAGGAGAATATCGGAAGCAAGGGTCTGCATGGTTGCCATATCCTCGTCATTGAGCTTTCGGCTCTTTCCAGTTTCATGGTTCATCCAGTCGAATACGACATGAGCATGATAATTTGGTTTGAACCATCTGTTACCGACTTGGAAGCTCTCCTTGTCTTCTGCTTCCGGCTGACCGTTCAGCCAATGCCCTTCGTCTTTATGCAGGAAAATCTGTAGCGGAGTGATGCCCCAGCGTCTTTGGCACTCTTCACCGAATTTGCGTACATCAGCCAGTGTGGTGTCCGGTCTGATAAGCAATACTCCTTCACGGATGGGTGAGCATCCCGCCACCTTGATAATCTTTCCATTCTTTCCCTTGCGTTCCCTTTCCTTTTCCTGCATGGCACGTCCGGTCTTTTCCTTGACCATTTGCTTGATATTGTCATAATGAGTTCGCAGTTCGGGAGTGCCGAAGTCGGGATTTATCCACTGTTCGTTATCGGTGGAAAGTTCGGGAACGACATAGATTCTGGACTCCCCGATATTACGCATATACTCGGCAGTCCTTCGGTTGTGTGCCTCGCTCGATGCGATGTTGCAAGGCTTGATATGTATGCTTGATTTTGTTGCCATAGCTTCTTTCCTTTGTTTACAATTGATTTACTTTGCTCGCTTTCGCAGAGGGGTTCTTAGGGGTAACCCATAAGCGGAGATTGCAAAGAGAGGGTCACTCTTTGCTCGGGGTTCTCAGGGGTGAAACGCCCTGAGTGGGTCATTAGGGCAAAGCCCTAATCCCCTCGGGAGAGCCCACAACTACGAAAGCGAAGCGTGTAGTTATAGTGGGCTATAACTGGAAGCCGTTCTTCTTTTCCGGTGATTGGCTGCGCACCCCTTTGGCGGACTGGAGCTGCCTTTTTCTTTCAATCTGTTTCTGTAAGTATTCGTTCAAGTCCTTGCATCCTCTGTAAATCTGCGAAGCGTCCCGGATGTACCGCTCTCTGCCGTATTCCATGCGGATTTGCCGGAGTGCTTCCAGTCCTGCATGGTCGTTGTCGAAAAAGCAGTGGATGCGTTCGTAATTGCCCAACGGATAGAGAGCCTTGTTTACATTCGATACGGAGTTCAATACAATGTAGTCCTGCCCGTCCAATTCCGGATAATTTGGGCAGCTCTCTTGTCTCAATGTCAAAAAGGAGAGGTAGTCCATAAATCCCTCGAACACATAACAGGTATTCCTCGCTTTTCCCGACTGCCTGATGTGGGAGATT
>JAGKTY010000014.1 GCA_021153185.1 Lachnospiraceae bacterium | reverse complement strand
ATAATAATATATTTTACTTTATTATGATTATGACGATGGGACTTTTGGCGACGGATATCATTTCGGTTGTCGTTATTGTCTATCAGGATAGCCTTCCGGCTGTTTTGGTCAGGGGTATCTGTAAGCTGTACCTGTGCTTTTTGATTTTTGAAGTGAGCAGTTCGTTTGCGTATATCGTACTTGATTTTACCGGAGAAGAAAAACACCGAAGAATGATGAGAGCAGTTTTGCTTGTTTCAATACTTGAGTCGGTGCTTGTCTGCCTGAGTCCGATTCAGATATATTATTCGGACCCGGTCGCCTATTCTTATGGACCGGCTACCGTTTTGACGTATCTGTTTGTCGGATGTACGTTCCTTGCCAATATTATTGTGCTGATATTTAAACGCAGAGAGATATACACCAGAAGATGGTTTGCATTTTGCGTCTGGATTGCATCATGGATTGCGGCAGCAACTGTACAATTTATGTTTAAAGAGTATCTGCTTGTCGGCTATGCGACAAGCCTTGGTATGGTAGTTTTGTATATCATGCTCGAGAACCCTGAGCTTAACATGAATCAGGAATTTGGATGCTTTAATTTATTTGCGTTGCAGAATTATCTCAAGAAATATTATCGTAAAAATGAACCGTTCATGATTTACGGCTTTTCCGTGCTGGATACGGAAAAGGTGAAGTCTATAGATTTACAGCACCTAATCAAGGAGGCAGAGCAGTTCAAGCATACGTTTGTGTTCAAGGAACTGGGTATGGATTTTCTCTTTGTGACGGCAGATCAGGAAGATTATGCGGCGATCGAGCGGTGGATTACACAGACGGTCGAAACAGGAAATAACATATTTGATAATATTCAGATTCTGCGATGTGAATATCCGCATTTTGTATCCTGCAGTAAGGAGCTTGCCGGACTCATCCAGTTTTACCGGACAAAGCTTCGTGGGAATAGCATTGATTTGATTTCGGATATCACGACGGATATGATTGAAGAGTATCTGCAGCATGATCAGATGATTGATGAGATTAATGATGCGCTTTTGGAGGACCGCGTGGAAGTGTTCCTTCAGCCGATTTACTCAAGCAAAAAGAAACGGCTTTCTTCTGCGGAGGCACTTGTCCGGATCAGACGCGAGGATGGCAGCCTGATTCCGCCTGGGCGATTTATTCCGGTGGCAGAGAGCTCCGGGCTCATTGTGGAGCTTGGTGAGCGTGTTTTTGCCAAGACGTGCGAGTATCTGGCGAACTACCGGCCTTGGAGATACGGTATTGACTATATTGAAGTAAACTTGTCGGTTCTTCAATGTGAGGAGGAGACACTTGCGCAGACGCTTATGGATATTATGTCTCAGTATGGGGTTGCCGCGGAGCGTATTAATCTTGAGATTACGGAGACTGCAACGCTCAATGCCAAGAAAAAGCTTCTGAAAAACATGGATGCTTTGATTGATCATGGCTGTACATTTTCTCTCGATGATTTTGGCAAAGGTGAGTCGAATCTGATGTATATCGTAGAAATGCCGGTTAACATTGTGAAGCTTGACTATGATATGACCAAGGCATTTCACAAGACACCAAAAGCGAGAAGTGTCGTCAGCTCTGTTGTCAACATGGCACATGAGATGGGGCTTAAGGTTGTTGCGGAAGGAATTGAGACGAAGGAAGAGCTTGCCAGCATGATTGAACAGGAAATCGACTATATTCAGGGGTATTATTTTTCGAAACCGCTGCCAATGCCGCTGTTTCATGAGCTGATTCAGAAACAGTGTATCGTTGGATAAATATCCTACAGAGAACTTGGTATCATATAGAAACACCACTGCTTTTGTGAAAAAGTCATAAAAATGCAGTGGTGTTTTTTAGCTATATGGCAAATTTGCAAAAACCTATTGCACTTCAGTCGGAAACGTGATAAATTGATTTCAACGGGAACGTTACCGATACCGAAAACAAAGGACGGGAACGTTACCAAGGGAACCGCTTTCGAACAGTTCCTGAACAATAAACAAGTTTTCGTATGGAGGAAATCAATTATGAAAAAGAAAGTTGTTAGCGCACTTTTATGTGTTAGCATGGTTGCAGCATCATTGGTAGGATGTGGCGACAAAACAGCAGATACAACAACAGAATCTGCAACAGAAACTACAGAGGAAACAACAGAAGCAACTGAAGAGACTGCAGAAGAAGCAGCTCCTGCAGGAGATGCAACAGCTGGCCAGGTTTACTGGTTAAACTTCAAACCGGAAGCTGACGAAGCACTCCAGCAGATCGCTGAAGAGTACACAACAGAGACAGGCGTTCCTGTAAAAGTTGTTACAGCAGCATCTGGTACATATGAGTCAACACTTACAGCAGAGATGGATAAATCTCAGGCACCAACACTTTTCGTTGTTGGTAACCAGGCAGCTGTTAAGACATGGCAGGATTACTGCTTAGACCTTAAGGGAACAGACATCTACAACGAGCTTACAACAGATGACTTCACACTTTACAATGCAGATGGAAAAGCTTGTTCAATCGGATACTGCTACGAGTCATTCGGTATCATCACAAACAAGAAACTTCTTGAGCAGGCTGGTCACTCAGTAGATGAGATCACAAACTTCGAGACATTAAAAGCAGTTGCAGAAGATATCCACGCTCGTGCTGATGAACTTGGATTCGATGCATTTACATCATCAGGTATGGATGATTCATCATCTTGGAGATTCTCAGGTCACTTAGCTAACATGCCTCTTTACTATGAAGCAAAAGCTGATAACTGGACAGAGTGCCCTGCAGAAATCAAAGGAACATACATGGATCTGTTCAAAAACATCTGGGATCTTTACATCAACAACTCATCTGTAGACAAAACTACACTTGCAACAGGTGGTTATGATGCAGAAGCAGAGTTCAAAGATGGTAAAGCAGTATTCTTCCAGAATGGTACATGGGAGTACGGTGCACTTAGCGAAGCATGGGCAGATGAGGATCTTGCTATGATTCCTATCTACTGTGGCGCTGAAGGCGAAGAAAACGCCGGTCTTTGCTCTGGTACAGAGAACTGCTGGGCAGTTAACGCTAACGCATCAGCAGATGATCAGGCAGCTACAATCGCATTCATGAAATGGCTTGTAACTTCTGAGTCTGGTACAAAGATGATGGCAGAGCAGTTCGGTGAGATTCCATACAAGGGAGCAGCTGAGAATGGGAACGTATTCTTCCAGGATGCAGCTAGATTAATCGACGAAGGCAAATACACTGTAGAGTGGACATTCTCATATACTCCAAACGTAAACGACTGGAGAGCAGGTGTAGTTGCAGCAATGAACCAGTACGATGCAGGCGGATCATGGGATGATGTTGTTACAGCATTCACAGCAGGATGGGCTGCACAGTACAAAGCTGCTAACGAATAAATCGAACACTTAACACAGTAACATAATACAATAGGATAGGGCGAGGCGAGAATGACTCGCCCTATTATTTTCGAAAAGATTGGTAGGGCAATATATATGAAAAAAATGAAAAACTCAAATAGTGCTGTGAATTCAACAATGATTACACGCCCGATTGCACGCTGTTTCCCAATTTTCCTTTTACCAACAGTAGCTGCATTCTTTATTGGATTCGTATATCCGTTCATAAAGGGTATGTACTTATCACTTTGTTCGTTCACAACAACATCGGATGCAAAATTTGTCGGATTTAGTAACTACATCAAAGCAGCACAGGATGCAACATTTGTGCATGCTTTCTGGTACACAGCGTTATATGCTGTCGTATCACTTATTTTTATTAACGTAATCGCATTTTTTCTTGCATTCCTCTTAACACAGGGAATCAAAGGAACAAGTATTTATAGAACAGTATTCTTCATGCCAAACTTAATTGGTGGTATCGTACTCGGTTATATTTGGAGTATGATTTTCGATGGTATTTTAAGCCGTTATGGTACGAACATTTTGATGGAAACCAGATATGGTTTCTGGGGCTTAATCATTTTAATGTGCTGGCAGCAGATTGGTTACATGATGATTATCTACATCGCCGGTCTTCAGGCAATTCCGGAGGATATGATTGAGGCAGCCCGCATCGACGGTGCGACAAGAATGCAGACATTGTTCCACGTAACACTTCCAAACGTTATGTCTTCGATAACAATCTGTATGTTCTTATCACTTACAAACGGATTCAAATTATTCGACCAGAACTTAGCCCTCACAGGTGGTCAGCCATTCAAATGGGCAGAGGACGGAACAGTTGTTAAGACAACAGAAATGCTTGCACTTAACATTTACAATACATTCTATGGACAGTCTTCATCAGCAAGAGGTGTTGCACAGGCAAAAGCCGTTGTATTCTTTATCCTCGTAGCCGTGATTTCACTTGTCCAGCTTTCAGCAACAAAGTCTAAGGAGGTACAGCAGTAATGAAAACAAAATCAAGTTCAAAAGCGTTAAAAGTTTTACTCACAGTACTTCTTAGTGTTATTTCTCTTGTTTGGGTAGCGCCTATTTTCCTGGTGTTCCTCAACTCATTTAAAGTGAATACATTCGTAAAGACAGATACATTCGGATGGCCTTCAGGCGAGAGCCTTGCAGGCTGGGGCAACTTCATCAAAGGTATGACATTTGGTGATTACCCATTCATGAATTCTGTATTATACAGTGTGGTTATCACACTTCTGTCTACGTTTTTAATATTGTTATTTACATCTATGGCAGCATGGTTTATCGCACGTGTGGATAATATGTGGTGTAAAGTGTTCTACTATATTTTCGTATTCTCAATGGTAGTTCCTTTCCAGATGGTTATGTTTACACTTGCCAAAACTGCAGACTCACTCAAATTAAACACACCATTTACCATTCCGGTGATTTACCTCGGATTTGGTGCAGGTCTTGCAGTATTTATGTTTGTTGGATTTGTAAAAGGACTTCCGCTTGAGATCGAAGAAGCAGCAGCAATCGATGGATGCGGACCAATCAGAACATATTTTTCGGTCGTTTTACCAATGTTAAAGCCGACATTGATTTCAGTAGGTATCTTAGAGATTATGTGGATCTGGAATGACTACCTCCTCCCATACTTAGTACTCGACCGTACAAAGTACATGACCATTCCAATCCACATCCAGTACCTGCAGGGAAGCTACGGTACTGTTGACCTTGGTGCAATCATGGCACTCATTACACTCAGCATCATCCCTGTGATTATTTTCTACTTATCATGTCAGAAATACATCATCAAAGGTGTTGCAGCTGGTGCTGTTAAGGGTTAATTTTCAGAACATTTATGAAAAGAGAGAACGAATATGAGAGCAAGCGGAGTTTTACTTCCAATTTTTAGTTTGCCGAGCAAGTACGGCATTGGATGCTTCTCAAAAGAGGCATATGACTTTATCGATTTTTTGGCAGCAGCCGGACAGACATATTGGCAGATTTTGCCACTTGGGCCAACAAGCTATGGTGATTCACCTTATCAGTCGTTTTCGACATTTGCAGGAAATCCATACTTCATCAGTTTAGAGGACTTGATTGAAGAAGGACTTCTTACAGAGGAAGCGTGCGATGCGGCTGATTTTGGCAGCGATGCAAATACGATTGATTACGGAACACTATACAAAACACGTTTTGAAATACTGAAGAAGGCATATCACAATGCGGATTTGAGCGAAGATAAAGCGTACAAAAAATTCATCAGACAGAATAAATTCTGGATTCACGACTATGCACTTTACATGAGCGTGAAAAACAGCTTTAATGATGTCAGCTTTAACAAGTGGGATGAAGATATCAAAATGCGCGAGCCAAAGGCAATGAAGCGCTATGAAAAAGAGCTTGCAGACGAAATCGGTTTTTATAAGTTTTTACAGTATACGTTCTTCAAACAGTGGACGAAATTAAAGAAATACGCAAATAAAAATAAAATCAAAATCATAGGAGACATTCCGATTTATGTTTCTTATGACAGTTCAGATGTATGGGCACATCCTGAGTTGTTTGACCTGGATGACAAAAAGAATCTTGTGTCAGTCGCAGGATGCCCACCTGACGGGTTCTCGGCAGACGGTCAGCTCTGGGGTAATCCGATTTATCGGTGGGATTACCATGAGGAGACGGACTATGCATGGTGGAACCTTCGTATGAAGAAATGCAAAGAGCTTTATGATGTCATCCGTATTGACCATTTTAGAGGGTTTGATGAGTTTTATTCGATTAAAGCAGGTGCAAGAACAGCAAAAAGAGGAAAATGGTGTCCGGGTCCGGGTATGAAATTGTTTCATTCCTTAAAGGCAACACTTGGAGACTGCGAGATTATTGCAGAGGACCTTGGATTTATCACAGATTCTGTCAGACAGCTTGTAAAGGATTCGGGTTTCCCAAATATGAAAGTGCTTGAATTCGCATTCGATACAAGAGACAGTGGCAGTGCAAACGATTATCTTCCTCATAATTACAGCGCAAATGCAGTTGTTTATACAGGAACACATGACAATGAAACCCTGGTCGGATGGCTTGGAGAGATTTCAAGAGCAGAGCATAAGCTTTGCCAGGAATATGTGGACTTTGATGAGGACGACGATGCTGCACTAGCAGATAAGTTGATTCGTGAAGCACAAAAGAGTGTTGCAAATACTTGTATTATTCCAATGCAGGATTATTTGCATCTGGATAACTTCGCTAGAATTAATACACCTTCTACACTTGGTGGTAACTGGGTATGGAGAATGAATGCGGAAGATATCAATGATGAACTTGCAGAAAAAATTGCAAAAATGACAAAATTATATGGACGAGGTTAAATATGGCAGCCCTTACGATCAAAGACATTGCGAGGATATGCGGCGTTGGAACGAGCACCGTTTCAAGAGCCATCAATGATGATCCGGGTATTAATCCTGAAACCAAGGAGCGCATTTTGACCGTTGTTGAGGAGTTTCATTATGTCCCGAACAACAGTGCCAGAAACTTAAAGGTTACAGATTCTAATACAGTTGGTGTTTTGGTGAAAGGCCGTAACAACCGTTTTTTCCAAAGCATGTACGCCGATTTTGAGCAGGAGCTTGAACAGGCAGGCTATGATTTTACGTTCAAAGAGATAGCTTATAATGAGAATGAACTCCTGGAAGCTGAAGCCATGATTAAGGAAAAACGCCTGAAAGGTATTATTTTCCTGGGTGGCATGATAGAAAATCCGGATGAAAGTCTCGCGCGGCTTGATGTGCCGTATGTACTATGTACGGTAGCAGTCAACACGCGGCTTGCGAAAAGTTCTTCGGTGGGAATCGATGATGAAAAAGAAAGCTATAAAATTGTCGATTATCTCATCAAAAAGGGACATAAACGCATTGCAGTCATTGTCGGTCAGAGACGTGACTACGCTGTTGGAAGACGGCGGATGCAGGGATATGTGAGAGCTCTTAACGACAACGGAATCATATTTGATGATTCTCTTGTTATTTATCAGAGAGACGATCTCCCTGATTATTCTGAAGCCAACGGATATGCGGTTATGAGCGAATTTCTCAAATCAGGCAAAGAGTTTACAGCAGTGTATGCCATTGCGGATTTATTGGCTTTAGGCGCATACAAAGCAATTTATGATGCCGGCAAAAAAATTCCACAGGATTATTCGGTTATGGGATTTGACGGTATTGAAATAACAAAATATATGCATCCAGCACTGACCACCGTCAGACAGCCAATCGAAAAGATCGTGAAAGAGTCTGTCGATATCATCATTAAGGAGATAAGCGGTGATCGGACGAGCAGGCAGGTTTATTATGAAACGGAACTTGTCGAACAGGATTCGGTTATAGAGATTCTCTAAAATCTATATAAACCGGCGAAACCCCTTGTGCCCCTACGCGCAAGGGGTTTTGCTGTTGACGGGGATGGGTTGATTCCGGTTGATAAAAATGGTAGAATGAAAACAATGATGAAGTACATGGCAATATGTTCATGCCGGTATTCTATTGTGATTGATTTAGATGGTAAGGATTGATGATAGGAGCATTTTTATCAATTCGAGAGACCAGGTTGGTATAATGTGTAGGCGGTAGTGTAGAGATGTATGAGTTTGATGCGAAGATTCGTTTTAGTGAAGTAGATCAGGATGGGAAGCTTTCGATTACGGGGCTACTCAATTATTTTCAGGATTGTTCGACGTTTCAGTCGGAGGAGCTTGGGATTGGTGTCAAGTATCTGTCCAAGGAAAACAAAGCCTGGGTAATCAATGCCTGGCAGATTGATGTGCTGCGTATGCCGGAGCTTTGTGATGAGGTCATCGTCGGTACGATTCCGTATGCGATTAGGGGCTTTATGGGGTCCCGTAATTTCTATATGAAGGATAAAAAGACGGGGGACATGATTGCCAAAGCAAACAGCATCTGGACGTTTCTGGACTTGGAAAAGCTAAGGCCGGTTCGTGTTGAGCCCGGCATTGCCGAATTGTATGGCATAGAGGATAAGCTTGATATGGAATACCTTGATCGCAAGGTGATCTTCGAAGGCGAGCCGGCAGATAAGGCTGAGGCGATTGTGGTGAACGCACACCATCTGGATGCCAACAGACATGTCAACAACGGACAGTATGTGGTAATGGCACAGGCGTTTTTGCCGGAAACGTTTACGGTTTCAAGACTGCAGGTTGAGTACAAGAAATCTGCGCTACTTGGTGACGTGATGATTCCGCAAATTTATGAGACATCAAACAGTTTCGGGGTTTCCCTTGTGGATGAGGGCGGAGAAGCGTACACAAACATTATGTTTTATCGCGCATAGAGCGATTACGAAAGGACGGACATGCTAAAATTAGGAGTGAAACAAACACTGACGATTGTAAAGGTTGTTGAATTCGGTGTGTATCTTGCGGTCGATGCAGAGCATAAGGAAGAACGGGTATTGCTTCCGGCAAAGCAGGTGCCAAAAGAGGCGAGACTTGGTGATGCAGTTGAGGTGTTTTTATACAAAGATTCTAAGGACAGGCTGATTGCAACGACCAATACGCCGCGTATGGCATTGCATGAGTGCGGCAGATGCCGCGTGTCAGCCGTGACCAAAATCGGAGCATTTCTTGACTGGGGACTTGAGAAAGAGCTTTTGCTTCCGTACCGTGAGCAGACATATCCCGTCAAGGAAGGGGAGGAAGTGCTGGTCGCACTTTACATTGACAAAAGCAGCAGACTTTGCGCGACGATGAAGGTATACCCATATTTGTCCAAAGAGTCGCCGTATGTCAAGGATGATGCGGTTGAGGGGCTTGTCTATGAGGTGAGCAACCAGTTTGGCGCATTTGTGGCGGTTGATTACAAGTTCAGCGCACTGATTCCGCAAAAGGAGCTTTACGCAAAGGTGGCGCCGGGTGACTGGGTAAGTGCCCGCGTAAGTGGTGTGAAGGAGGATGGCAAGCTTGATTTGTCGCTTCGTCAGAAAGCATACCTTCAGATGGATGAGGATGCAAAGCTCGTCAAAGCTGAGATTGAAAAACGCGGCGGCAGACTTCCGTTTACGGATAAGGCTTCGCCTGAGCTAATCCGTGATGAGATGGGAATGAGCAAAAACGAGTTTAAACGTGCGATTGGAAGGCTTTATAAACAAAAACTGATTGAAATTACCCCGGATAGCATTATTTTGAAGTGAAACGTTGATTTTTTTCAAGATATGTATATAATAAGCGGTGGAACAAATTGGTATAAGAGTAAAGGAGAAAAATATGAAAGTACACAACATTACAGACATCGAGAAATTTTTTAAAGTCGTAGATTCCTGCGAAGGAAAAGTCGAGCTTGTAACAGGTGAAGGAGACCGTTTGAATCTCAAATCAAAACTTTCTCAGTATGTTTCTATGGCAAACATTTTTTCAGATGGAACAATTGCTGAGCTTGAGCTTTTGGCTTATGAGCCGGGTGACATTGACAAGCTTGTCAGCTTTATGATGAACAACTAATTATGAATGTCAAAAAGACAAACTATTTGTATTTAGGGACCATCTTGTTTGAGGCCTTCGTTGTTGGCCTCTTACTTGTTTTGGTCAAAGTTGTCAATTTAAAATTGGGACTACTGACAGAACTGGTGCTCAATCAGTTGATGATACTGTTGCCATCTGTTCTGTTTCTGGTTTTTACAAAAGAAAATCCGCTTCGTTTTATTCCGTTTGTAAAGCTGAAGCTTAGCGTGGTTTTCCTGACAATTTTGTTTACGTTTTTATGTATGCCGCTCATTGTGCTTGCAAATGCGATTTCTATGCTGTTTGTTGAAAATGCAGTCAATGACATGGCGGCACTGATGACATCACTGCCGGCGTTTGCGGTGGTTGCTGTTGTGGGGTTGATAGGACCTGCCTGTGAGGAATTCGTTTTTCGTGGGGTGATTTACCACGGATATCGCAGAAGCGGACGCGTGATTGCGGCAATGTTGCTTTCTGCATTTTTGTTTGGACTGACGCATCTCAATTTTAACCAGATGAGCTATGCGATTTTGGTAGGAGTGCTCGGCGTGCTTCTCATTGAGTGTACGGGCAGTATTTTTGCATCTATGATTTTCCATATGGTAATCAATACATCCAATGTGATTCCGGTTGTTCTCAATCCGCAGATGTACGAAAACGGAAATGAAGGCGCGATGGCGCAGCTTGAGATGCTTGGTATGGGATACAAGGATGCGCTGTATATGGCAATCGGTGTGTATGCGGTCATTGCAGTTGTGACGACATCACTTGCCATTTTGGTGCTGAGTGCGATTGCGGACATTTCGGGCAAAAAAGAGCATGTACGTGCGATTTTTACGACAAAGCCGGAGCAAAGGAGCCGCATGATTACGTGGCCGCTTGTTGTATCGGTCGTTTTATGTTTTGCATACATGATCGTGACGCTATAGGGCATGGTACGTGAAATAAGGTGATTGAATGAGAGAAATTCAAGTGCTTGGAATCGATTTGACCGATTATACGGTCAAAGAAGCGATGAAAAGAGTTGAAGAATTTTATAAGGGTGGACCGGTGAGTGCGATTGGTCTCATCACAAGCAGCGGAATTTTGGATGCCGGCAATATGCCGGGTATCGAGGAGTGGATGCAAAGCTTAGACCTTGCGGTGCTTTATGATGAGGATATCCTAAAGGCGGTCGGCAACACGAACCCGGCCCGCATCAGGGAAGTGCGGGAAGACCAGTTCCTGCAGGAGTTTTTCAGGCGCCTCGTGAAACACAAACGAACGGTGTTTCTCCTGGCGGACAATGAAGCAGGCCTTAGCAAACTGACAGACATTGTGCTTGGTTATCAGGAACGCGTGCGCGTGGTTGGGACATATGCGCTTGATGAGCTTGCCACAGATGATGATTTTTTGATTAACAAAATCAATATTACGGCAGCTGATGTGGTCATTTCACTTCTGTCGTCGCCGAGGCGCGAGGCATTTTTCAAAGATAACCACATGAAACTGCAGGCAAGCATTTGGCTGATGCTCAAAGACGGCGTCAAAATCGGCGGCGCACATGTGCATATTCTGGATAAAATCAATCAGTTTTTCAGCCGCAGGCTGCTGCACCTGGAAGTAAAAAAACAACAAAATGAGACATCCGAGTAAGCTATTTATGAATAGTGAAAGGGTGTCTTTTTTGTTTTATAGAAAATACCAGTAATTTAACCAAAAAAACTAGCATTTTTTGTGAAAATGTATTAGAATAATAATAATCGTTGTGAAAAAGCGATTAGTGGGGATAGTAATGTTTGTGGATATTGACGATGATATCCGAGAAAAGAGAAGGAGAGGTCAGAATTTATGATTTCAAATCAAATTCTTCAAAATACTGTGGATGGGTTAAAGGCTATTTCGAGAGTTGATTTTGTCGTAATTGATACCGATATCAATATCGTTGCGGCAACGCTTCCGGATGAAAAGGATTTTGTGGGGGCAGCGGAGGATTTTGTGAGATCCTCGGCAGACAGCCAGGAGGTTTCCAAATACCAGTTTTTCAAAATATACGATGAGCAGTCGCCGGAGTATGTGCTTGTGGCAATCGGTTCCGGTGAGGATGTCTACATGATCGGCAAGATGGCTGCGTTCCAGATTCAGAATCTGCTCGTCGCATACAAAGAGCGCTTTGACAAAGATAATTTCATCAAGAACTTACTTCTTGACAATCTTCTTTTGGTTGATATTTACAGCCGCTCCAAAAAGCTTCATATCAAGAACGAAGCGGACCGTGTTGTGATGATTGTCGAGACGGAAAAGAGCAGGGAAGCCAATGTTCTTGAGCTTGTTCGTAGTTTTCTTGGTACGGCAGGTGATGATTTTGTGACTGCAGTAGATGAAAACAATGTCATCGTTGTCAAAGAAATCAAAGACAATCTGCAGGCAGAGGTCGAGAAATGTGCAAAGGGCATCGTGGATATATTGGAAAAAGAAGGTATTGGCGGTGTGCATGTATCTTGTGGTAATATGGTAAAGGAAATCAAAGAAGTGAGCCGTTCCTACAAAGAGGCCAAGATGGCAATGGATGTCGGCAAGATCTTCTTTGACGAAAAAAATATCATCGCGTACAGCGAGCTTGGAATCGGACGATTGATTTATCAGCTTCCAATCCCGCTTTGCAAGATGTTCATCAAGGAGATTTTTGGAGACAAGAGTCCGGATGACTTTGACGAGGAGACACTGACAACCATTTACCGGTTCTTTGAAAACAGCTTAAATGTTTCGGAGACTTCCAGACAATTGTTTATTCACCGTAACACACTCGTTTATCGTCTGGACAAATTGCAGAAGAGTACGGGACTTGATTTGCGTGTGTTTGAAGATGCCATTACATTCAAAATTGCACTGATGGTAGTCAAATACATGAAATATATGGAGACATTCGAGTATTAAAATGTGGAGGCAATATGATTACACTTGATCATGTAAGTAAATCTTATTCGACAGGCGCACCGGCGCTCAATGACGTGAGTCTCAATATTGAACAGGGAGAATTTGTTTTTATCGTCGGCGATAGCGGTTCCGGCAAATCGACCATGATAAAACTGCTGCTTAGAGAGCTTCTTCCGACAAGCGGCAATATCACCGTCAACGGTGTCAACGTGGCTGCACTGAAGCATAGACAGATTCCGAAGTTCCGCCGCAATATCGGCGTCGTTTTCCAGGACTTCCGTCTGCTCAAGGACCGCAATGTCTACGAGAATGTCGCATTTGCGCAGCGCGTCGTGCAGACACCTACTAAGGAAATCAGACGCAATGTACCGGCGATTTTGTCGACAGTCGGTCTTGCAGGCAAATACAAAGCGCGTCCGAGACAGTTATCAGGTGGTGAGCAGCAGAGAGTGGCGCTTGCGAGAGCACTTGTGAATAAGCCACCGATTTTGCTTGCAGACGAGCCGACAGGAAACCTTGACCCGAAGAATTCCTGGGAAATTATGAAGCTTCTGGAAGAGATTAATGAGGCGGGAACGACCGTGCTTGTCGTTACGCATAACAGGGAAATCGTGAACGCGATGAAGAAACGTGTCATCACGATGAACAAAGGTGTGATTATCAGTGATGAGAAGGAAGGTTCTTACATAGATGAGATTTAGTACATTTTTTTACACACTCAAACAAGGTGTCATCAATATTTTTCGAAACAAATGGTATTCGCTTGCGTCTATGGCGACAATCAGTGCGTGTCTTTTGATGTTTGGCGTATTTTATTCTGTCGTAGCGAATTTCCAGCATATTGTCAAATCGGCGCAGGAGGGCGTTGCGGTTACGGTGTTCTTTGATGAAGGCTTAAGCCAGGAGCGCATCGCTGAGATTGGTACGATGATTGAGAAGCGTGCAGAGGTTTCCAAGGTCAATTATGTTTCCGCAGAGGAAGCCTGGAACGGATTCAAGGAGGAGTACCTTGGCGAGTATGCAGACGGCTTTGGCGATGACAATCCGCTTGCTGATTCGGCTAACTATGAGGTATATCTGAATGATGTTGCAATGCAGGGGACACTGGTATCCTATCTTGAGTCAATAGATGGTGTGAGAGAGGTTCATCAGTCGGAGGTGACTGCGACGACACTGACAGGTGTCAATAAGCTTGTTGCATACAGCTCTGCCGGCATCATTATTATCCTGCTTGCGGTATCCATTTTCCTCATTTCCAATACCGTCAACATCGGTATTTCAGTGCGAAAAGAAGAAATTAACATCATGAAATACATCGGCGCGACAGACTATTTTGTCCGCTCACCATTCGTTGTGGAAGGAATGATTATCGGGTTTGTTGGGGCAGCAGTTCCGCTTGGTTTGCTGTATTTCCTCTATCAGACTGTGATTGATTATATTTCAAGCAGATTTTCAGTCTTATCTGAACTGCTCAAGTTTTTAACAGTGGAGCAGGTGTTTACTGTGCTTCTTCCGGTTTCACTCATCATTGGTATCGGAATCGGTTTTATCGGAAGCTTTACAACTGTTCGTAAACACATTCGTGTGTAAAAGGAGAAACCATGTTTATGGGCAAAGAATTTATGAGGCGGGTAGCAAGATGCAGTGTTGCGCTGATGGTAGGTGCATTCATCTTATGCCTGCCTGTCTGCGTGTATGGAAACAGTATTGCACAAAAACAATCTGAGATTTCCGGCGCAAAGCAGGATAAAAAAAATCTGGAACAAAAAGTACAGGATTTGGAAGATGCAAGAAATGAGCTTCTTGTTTCCAAGCAGAACCTCACGAGCTATGTGACCAAACTCGATTCAGAGCTGACAACGCTCCAAATGAAAATCAACGAATTAAATAACCTTGTCGATGAGAAAAAGGAACAAATCGAGGAGACCAAAAAAGAACTTGATGAGGCAAAGCGCGAGGAAGGCAAGCAGTATGTGCAGATGAAGAGACGCATCCGCTTTATGTACGAAAAGAGCGAGTCGTCTTATTATCAGATGCTATTTAATGCGGAGAGTTTTTCGGACTTCTTAAACCATGCGACGTATATTGAACAGATTACTTCGTATGACAGACAGATGCTTGTAGCGTATCAGCAGACGAAGGAAACGATTGCGCTACTCAAAGCGAATCTCGAAGACGAAGAGGAAATCCTTCAGGCAGCCATGGATGAAGCAAAGCAAAATGAAGGCCAGATGGAGTCTTTGATTTCGGATAAACAAAAAGAAATCGAGAAGTATGAAGGCGACATCAAAGACAAGGAAGCGGCAATCAAAGAATATGAAGCACAGATTGCGGAACGCGATGCGACGATTAAGGCGCTTGAGAAAGCGGTGGCAGCGGCGATTGCGGCGGCAAGCAGCGTTTCGGGCAACAAAGTGATTAAGTATAAAGGCGGCGTGTTCGCGTGGCCGGTGCCGAACTACACGAGGATTTCCAGTGATTACGGCAACCGTATGCATCCGATTCTCGGTGTCCAAAAATTCCACAGCGGCATTGATCTTGCTGCGCCGTCCGGCAGTGCAATTTTGGCGGCCGCCGACGGAGAGGTTGTTGCAGCGGCTTACAATGCGAGCATGGGAAATTATGTGATGATCAACCATGGCGACAGTATTTTTACGATTTATATGCACTGTTCGGCACTCTATGTGTCTCAGGGCACATCCGTAACAAAGGGACAGAGCATTGCTGCGGTCGGTTCAACCGGCAGATCGACAGGACCACATCTTCATTTCTCTGTGCGTGTAGGCGGAAATTATGTAAGCCCTTGGTCTTATTTGGGCCGATAAGTTGATAATCAGGGGTAAAATGTGTGGTAATAGAATATACTTGGTAATAGACAAGTGACTTGGAGAAAGATATGAACGAAATGGAACAGCAACAGAGTACAGAAGTTGTCATGACACAGCAGGAGCGGCAGAGCCTGCGGCGGAGCGTGCAGACAGCCAATGCAAAGACAGAGCGGACAAAGAGTTTCTTATTGGGCCTGTTTGTCGGTTTGATGGTATCGCTGATCATCAGCGGCGGCATGTACTTGTACAATAAGATCGGCTACAAGCAGGCATCTGTAATGGCTGATTCGGAAAAGAGTGCACTCACGGAGCGTGTCAATACCAAGCTCCATGTGCTCGAAGACAGCATCAACAAA
The DNA here is from genome assembly GCA_021153185.1 of Lachnospiraceae bacterium. Lineage (GTDB taxonomy): Bacteria > Bacillota > Clostridia > Lachnospirales > Lachnospiraceae > SIG333. The sequence goes on along the minus strand of JAGKTY010000014.1, from coordinate 41,031 downwards.
TACTATTTGGGTGATGTGGACTATGATGAAATGGGCGAGAGCTTATATCGCGGTCTGATTGCGGGACTGGATGATAAGTATTCCACCTATTATACTGCCGAGGAACTCAAACAGGTTAGGCAGGATGCGGAGGGTGTCTTCTATGGAATCGGTGCTTCGATTACCATCGATAGCGAGACGACCTGTGCCAAGGTAGCCAAGGTTCTGCCGAACACACCGGCAGAGGAAGCAGGCCTTAAGGACGGCGACATTATCGTCACAGTGGATGATGAGAGTACGGCAGGGCTTTCGCTTCAGGAAGTGGTAAAGCGCATCAAAGGCGAGGAAAATACAGAGGTCAAAATCACGGTCGCAAGAGATGGCGAATACGATTACCTCGATTTTATGATTACAAGAAGAGCGATTGAGACAGAGACGGTTACAAGTGAGTTTGATCCGTTTTACAAGGTGTTAACAATCCGGATTAACGAATTCGATGCTGTGACACCAACGCAGTTTGAGAAGGCGCTCAATGAAGGCAAAGAGAAAAAGATGAAGGGCATGATTTTGGACCTTCGTGATAACCCGGGTGGCAATCTTGCGGCAGTTGTGGATGTGGCCAGAATGATTTTGCCGAAAGGACTTGTTGTTTATACAGAGGATAAATACGGTTCAAGAGACGAGTACAGCTGTGACGGAAAGAATGAGCTTAACGTGCCAATGGTCGTGCTTGTGAACGAAAACAGTGCGAGTGCAGCGGAGATTTTATCAGGTGCCATCAAGGATTACAACAAGGGAATCCTAGTCGGAAAGACGACATTTGGCAAGGGTATCGTACAAAAAATATTCGGCCTGACAGATGGTTCGGCATTGAAGCTGACGGTCAGCCATTACTATACCCCGAATGGAAATGACATCCATAAGGTCGGTATTAAACCGGATGAGACCGTTGAACTCGATGTACAGCAGTATGTTGAGAAGGGAATTGATACCCAGATGATTCGTGCAAAACAGATTATCCGAGGGAAAGTCAAACAATGAAGCAGGCATTTTTAATTACCGCATACAAGAATTTTGAGGCGTTATATGAGCTGTCATCGCATCTGGCGAAGGCAGCTTATGTCTATGTGCATGTGGACAAAGAAAGCCGTGAGATCGGACAGGAGGAGCTTGCAAAGCTAAATAGCATTCCCGGATGCGAAGCGTTTTCTGCGTATGACATTCCGTGGGGCGGTATGAACCATGTACATGCGATTGTCGCACTGCTCCAAAAAGCGCTGCCTAATGAGGATGTTTCCTATCTGCATGTCATCACCGGCGAGGATATGCCGGTCGTCTCGATGGAGGAGCTGAATGCGAGATTTCTGACGGACAAGCATATTTATATGGATGTCATCCCGCAGTCAGAATTTACGAATGCAGTGATGAAGCGGTATCGATATCACAATTATTTTCAAAATAAAAACGTCAAAAATCCGGTGCTATGGCAGCTTCAGAACCTGACGGTAATCGTGCAAAGATTGTTCGGCGTAAAAAGAGATCATATCGGTGCATTCAAAGAGCGGCAGCTTTACAAAGGGCTTGTCTATGTGTCGATGCCAAAAGAGGCAGCGCGGTATGTCATATCGTACTGCGATGCGCACGGCGAATTTATGGAAGAACTGGCGGATTGCCAGATTCCGGAGGAATTTTTCTTCCAGACGATTTTGATGAACGCGCCGTTTCGTGAGGATGTAAGCGAAGCGCCTGTGCGGTATTTGAATTGGGCGAAAGGGGAAGGCGGAAGTCCGGCGTATCTGGACGAAACCGATTATGATGCAATCCGAAATGGCGGGTATGCATTTGCGAGAAAATTTGGTAAAGGGGTATCAGACAAACTAAAGCAAATGATATTGGGGGATATCACAGAGAGGTGATTCCATGGACTTTATTACAATTTTACTCAAAATGGTGCAATTATTCTGCGTGATTATTTTAGGCTTTGTCGCAAACAAGTGTGGCATTTTTGATAGGGATACGCGCGTGCGTGCGACAAAAATTGTCATCAATATCACGATGCCGGCGATGATGCTCGCATCGGTGGCGGATGTTTCCACGCTCCCAAAAACAAGTGAGATTGTTTCGCTCTTAGTTGTTGCCATGTCTGCATACTTTATATGGTTTTTGTGTGCGATGCTTGTGCCGGTTCTTCTGCGTGTAAAGAAGGATGAAGTCGGCATTTACCGTTTCATGATGCTATTTGGGAATGTCGGTTTTATCGGATATCCCGTGACGCAGGCCGTGTTTGGGGATGAGGCGCTTTTTTATACGACGGTATTTAACTTACCGTTCAATGTGCTTGCGTATTCGCTCGGCGTCTATTTTTTGCTTGAGACCAAAAAAGCAGGAGATAGTGTGATGGATGATGAAGGCGATGTTGATAGCCAAGTGACTTTGCAAGAGACGCAGCAGTCAAAAAGCAGCATATCACTTTCCCTCTTTCTGACACCTGCATTTATCTCATCCGTCATTGTGATCTGTATCGCATTTTTCCATATAGACATGCCGGATATGATTGGTGCAACATGCGATATGGTGGGCGCGGTAACGACACCGATGGCACTGATGATCATCGGTTCAACACTTGCGGATATTCCTGTGTCGGCACTTGTTGGAAGCAGGAGGGTTTATCTGATGTCACTGCTTCGCATGTTTGTTGTTCCGCTCGTTGTATTTTTAATCTACCGGTTATTTGTCCGCGACCCGCTGCTTCTTGGCGTGTGTGTGATTATCACCGCGATGCCTGTTGCGACCAACGGAGCGATGCTTTGTCTGCAGTACGACCGCGATGAAAAGGTGATGGCGCAGGGAACGTTTATTACGACTGTGCTTTCCGTGTTTACGATTCCGTTATTTGCGATACTTTTATCAGGCGGCGTATAACGTCGTGATGTAAAGCAGCGCTCGTTCAAAAAGAGGAGACAACATGAATTTAAAAGAGATTGCAATCGGCAGCTATGCAAGGGTGACTGCTGTGGGAGGAGAGGGTTCTCTCAGACAGCATTTCCTTGATATGGGACTGATTCCGGGCACAGTTGTCCAAATCGTAAAATACGCACCGATGGGAGATCCGGTTGAGATTCGTCTGCAAGGGTACGAACTCACGCTTCGCCTTGCGGATGCTGAAAAAATAGAGGTTGCCCCGTGTGACGCGCAGCAGATGCATGTGGCAAAAAAGGAAAAAACGACGCATATTGCGAATCACAAGCATCACCCGAGACTCGGTGAGCATGATAAAAAGCATCCGAAGGTAGATGAAAATGCGCTTTTGACCTTTGCGCTTGCAGGCAATCAGAACTGCGGAAAGACGACACTGTTTAACCAGTTAACCGGTGCCAATCAGCATGTCGGTAATTTCCCGGGCGTGACTGTTGACCGCAAGGATGGTGCCATCAAAGGCAAACCAAACACGCTTGTCACCGATTTGCCGGGTATTTATTCGATGTCGCCCTATACGAGCGAGGAGCTCGTGACGCGGCAGTTTTTGCTGCAGGAAAGACCGCGAGGAATCATCAATATTGTGGATGCAACCAATATTGAACGCAATCTGTATCTGACGATGCAACTATTAGAGCTTGATATTCCGATGGTGCTTGCTGTCAATATGATGGATGAGCTCCACAAAAACGGCGGCTCCATCCGCGTCAATGCACTTGAGGAGATGCTCGGCATTCCGGTCATTCCAATCAGCGCGGCCAAGAATGAAGGTATTGACGAATTGATTGACCACGCCATTCATGTGGCGAAATACCGGGAGCGGCCACAGCGGCAGGATTTCTGTGCACCGGATACGAACGCGGCCGTACATAGATGTTTACATGGCATTATGCATCTAGTGGAAGACCATGCAAAGACAGCAGGCATTCCGCTGCGGTTTGCGGCGAGCAAGCTTGCTGAGGGAGATATCCACATACTTGAGAAGTTAGCGCTTGATCACAATGAGACGGAGATGCTGGAACATATTATTGCGCAGATGGAGTCAGAGAGCGGACTTGACCGTGCGGCTGCCATTGCAGATATGCGGTTTTCCTTTATTTTAAAGGTTTGTGCGGACACGGTTGTCAAACCGGCAGAATCAAAAGAGCACAGACGCAGTGAACAGATCGACAAGATTCTCACAGGCAAATACACAGCCATTCCGGCTTTTATCCTGATTATGGCGACGATTTTTGTGTTGACCTTCAATGTGATTGGATTATGGCTTTCGAATGGACTGGCTTATCTGATTGACGGTATTTCCGGTTTCATATGTACGCTGATGCAAAACGGAAATGTCAATCCGGTGCTGCAGTCGCTTGTGGCAGACGGGATATTAAACGGCGTCGGAAGTGTCATCAGTTTTCTGCCGACAATTGTGACGTTATTCTTATTTTTGTCTCTGTTAGAGGACAGCGGATATATGGCGCGGGTTGCGTTTGTCATGGACAAACCGCTTCGTAAAATAGGATTGTCGGGACGGAGTATCGTGCCGATGCTTATCGGATTCGGATGTACGGTGCCCGGAGTGATGGCAAGTAGAACGCTCCCATCAGAGCGCGACCGTAAGATGACAATCATGATGACACCGTTTATGAGCTGTTCGGCAAAACTGCCGGTTTATTCTTTTTTGATTGCAGCCTTTTTCCCGGGAAAAGGCGGGCTTGTCATGGTGGCGGTCTATTTTACAGGCATTTTGGTTGGCCTTCTGATGGCAGTTCTCATGCGCATATTTTTGTTTCGTGGCGAAGCGGTTCCGTTTGTTATGGAGCTTCCAAACTATCGTATGCCGGGCATCAAAAACGTGGCACTGCTATTATGGGAAAAGGCTAAGGACTTTCTGCAGAAAGCATTTACGGTGATTTTCCTTGCGACGATTGCCATCTGGGCGTTGCAGACATTTGATATCCGTTTAAACGTGGCAGTGGATGCCGGGGAGAGTATTCTGGCACATGTTGCCAATATCATATCGCCAATATTTAAACCACTCGGATTTGGCGACTGGCGTATTTCGACGGCGCTGATTACGGGATTTATCGCCAAGGAAAGTGTTGTGGCGACCATTTCGGTGTTGTTTGGTTCAACGCAGGCATTTGTAGCGATACTCAGTATTCCGGCGGCAGCAGCGCTGCTCGTATTTTGCCTGCTTTACACACCGTGTATCGCGGCAATTGCATCTGTAAAGCGCGAGCTCGGCATCAAATGGGCATTTGCAATGGTGACAATGCAGTGCGTCGTGGCATGGTTGTGTGCCTTCCTCGTGTATTTTGCAGGAAGTCTGCTACAGTAGGTGGAAAGGATATAAAATGCAACATAATTCCAGATATTTTTGCAATACGGCATGCGAATATTTCCCGTGTCATGCCATAGAGGAGGGCGCGGATTTTAACTGCCTGTTTTGCTACTGCCCGATGAATCCGTATGAGGACTGCCCCGGGACACCTAAGTACGTTAAGACGCCGGAGGGCAAACGCATCAAGGACTGCACGCATTGTACATTTCCGCATGTGCCGGACAATTATGATGCGGTGATTGCATTTTTGAAAAAGCATTGAAAAGTTTGCCGCGTGCCCAAACGCGAATCGGAACAAGACAGGCGCCGCTGTGACAAAAGAAACGTCCGCGGTATTGCAATTAGGGCAAGGCAAGGCTATAATAGGACACGGAGTAATCAATTTTGCACAAAAGGTGAGAGAATATGACAGAATTAAAACCAATTAAAGAAGGAAAAGTAAGAGAGATTTATGACAATGGCGACAGTCTTATTATGGTCGCTACAGACAGAATCAGTTGTTTTGATGTGATTCTTGACAATGAAGTAACCAAAAAGGGTACAGTTCTGACACAGATGTCAAAATTCTGGTTTGATATGACAGAAGACATTTTGCCAAACCATATGATTTCCGTGGATGTGAATGATATGCCGGAGTTTTTCAGACAGCCAAAATTTGACGGCAACAGTATGATGTGTAAGAAGCTTGAGATGCTTCCGGTTGAGTGCATCGTGCGCGGATATATCACAGGAAGCGGCTGGGCCAGCTATCAGAAGGATGGCACAGTCTGCGGCATCAAGCTTCCGGAGGGCTTAAAGGAGTCTGACAAATTGCCTGAGCCAATCTACACGCCGTCTACCAAAGCTGAGATCGGTGATCATGACGAGAATATTTCTTATGAGCAGAGTGTAGCGTACCTTGAGAAACGCTTCCCTGGCAAAGGAGAAGAATACGCAAGCAAGCTTCGCGACTATACAATTGCACTTTACAAAAAATGTGCAGAGTATGCGCTTTCTAAAGGAATCATCATTGCAGATACCAAATTTGAGTTCGGTCTTGATGAGGATGGCAATATCGTCATCGGTGATGAGATGCTCACACCGGACAGCTCACGTTTCTGGCCTGCAGACGTTTACGAACCGGGTCATGGTCAGCCATCGTTTGACAAACAGTTTGCGAGAGACTGGCTCAAAAACAACGAAGGTCACAACTGGAAGCTTCCACAGGACGTGGTTGATCAGACAATCAACATCTATCTGGAAGGATACGAGAAATTAACAGGAAAAGCATTATAATCGCCAAATAGCCTTAAACTGACAGAAACGAAGAAACCTCCAACGTAGACAGGGATAATTCCCGGTCTGCTTTGGAGGTATTTTTATATTGGTATATCGGTAAAATGGATTGGCATCCCGCTCACTGCATGGTCCCATATACGGTGCGGATCATGTCAGCGATGCGGTGGTCGTAGGTGTGCATCGCTTTCACTTTTTCATAGCCGGCGCGTGCTATGGACTGCCGCTCTGAATCATGCGTCAAATAATAGGCGCATTTGTCAAGCAGCTCGTCGCAGCTTGCAAATGTCTCAAGCTCCACACCAGGCGTAAAATATTCAAACAGCTCCGGCTGATAGTTGCACATGAGAAATCCCCCACAGCCGAGCACATCCCAGATGCGAAGCGAAAGGCCTGTCTGAATCGGTCGCATCGTGATGTTTAAATTAATCTTGCTCAAATGAAATATCTTTGGCATTTCTGTGAGTGTCTTGGCACCGCCTTTGTGGTGGATACCCCCAATCCCTTCAAATTCCGATAAATCGCTGAAGGTATAGAGGTCGACATCAAACTGCCGGCCCAGCGCCTGCAATAAATGAATGCGCTCCAGACATGATACGTGCATTCCGACGATTTGGTTTGCGGCAACATAGGCGTCCGTATTGTAAATGGTCGTGCTTTCCTCATAGAAAAGCGGTGCCATTTCTTGTTTGAGCGCAGTAATGACAGTCTCGGTCAGGGCCTGCTGCAGCAAATTGAAGCCGTATAGCTGCTCCTGCGCGGCGCAAAGTCCGTCGATGAAGCCTTGCACGTCATCAGGTAATTTTTCTTTGAACGTTACGCCTTTGCTGTCCTTGGTCATGTATGGGTTTTTCTCGGTATACAGACTTCCGACGAACGAAATATCCGCAGCATATTTGGCGCGGTCCGCTGCGCTGATTGCGGAAATGACACGGTCCCATCTGTCAACATTGGTTGCAAGCGGGAGATAAAAAATGCCGGCTGTATTGTATGATGCAATCGCTTCATACTGCGCCCTGTCAAAGCAGAATATGCGGTTGCAGGCGTTTTGCACGGATTTTTGAAACAGTTCCATTACAGGACAGTCTACACTCCAGCATACATAAGGAATGCGATAAATCTCGCAAATATCCGATATAGAAGGGTAGAAGTTAATGCTGAACACGAAGGTAAAGGTGTGCGTATCGAATAAATGCGACAGATTTTTGACGCGTTCGGACGGTAAAATTTTCTTGTTGGATAATTCCGTTTCTTCGGTCACAACATTTAGTCCCATTTTTTGAAAACAAGACAAAATATCGGGCTCACAAATACTGCCATAACGGTATACTAATACTTCCATACAATCCCCTTTTTCCTGCAAATGATGATGAATTCATCATAGCATGAGAAAATAAAAAAATAAATCAAAAACCGCTAAAGTTTATGAAAAAAAGGCCGATACAATAAGTGAGAATTCCAAATCGTTGTTTATTTGGGAAGGAGGAAACCAATATGCGTATAGAAGCTTACACACAAGTACAGCAACTTTACAAGAACACACAGAAGGTGACAAAGGCTCCTAAGCAAAACGCCAGCTTCATGGATGCAATCCAGATCAGCAGCGTTGGCAAGGACATCCAGACAGCCCAAACAGCTGTTGCGCAGTCTTCTGACATTCGTAGCGAAAAGGTTGAATCAATCAAAGCAAGTATCGAGAACGGTACTTACAATGTAAGTGCAGATGATTTTGCAGACAAACTTTTAGAGAGATATGAGGCATACAACGCCTTAATCGGCTAAGTGAGGAGTAATTCGGTATGGCAAGCTTAATGGAAAATTTGTTAGATACATTAGAAAAAGAACTTTCTGAGTACCGGGGCTTGCTGGAATTATCAATGCAAAAAACGTCCATCCTGATAAAGGGGGACGTTGCTGCACTGCAGAAACTTACGGATGAAGAAGAGGTTATGGTTGACAGAGTCGGAGCGCTTGACCGTAAGCGCGAAGAATATATGAAAGATGTCGCCAATGTGCTTAACAAGGATGTTAATACCTTAAAGCTTCATCAGATTGTGGAAGTCTTACAAGGACGTGAAAACGAACAGACCCGCCTACAAAAAGTACATGATGCACTTTTTGAGGTTACCCGTTCTATTTCAAGGGTAAATGAGCAAAACAGAGCGCTGATCAAACAGCAGCTTGAACTTGTAGAATTCGATATGAATCTGATACGAAGTATGCATAGCGCACCGGAAACAGCAGAGTATGGCCGCGACGCGATGGCAGGCGGATATGGAATGCCGGGCGCGGCGCCGGGAAGCTTTGATGCAAAACAGTAAAAGCGTTACAAAGAGGTGATGATATGTCCTTATTTGGCAATTTATACGTGGGAGCCGGTGGCCTTCAGACAGGGCAGAACGCCCTTAACACAACTGCACACAACTTGGCAAACGTTGGAACGCAGGGATATACCAGACAACAGGTTTTACTGGCCGACAATAAATATACAACAATTCATAAAGATATTCATGCAATCTCTAACATGCAGACTGGTTTAGGTGTTACTTATTCTCAGACTCGTACTGTTAGAGATTACTTTCTTGACCAATCTTACAGACAAGAGGTCGGAAGAAGCGCGTTCTATGAGACTTCCTACAATACGATGCAGGAGGTGGAGACGCTCCTTGGCGAGCTTGACGGAGAGTCGTTTAATGAGTCGCTTGACAATCTGTACATCTCATTAAAGGAGCTTGCCAAAAATCCGGCCAGCTCCGTAAACCAGGGACTTGTCATTACAAGAGCGAGCGAATTTATTGAGCGCGCAAATTCCGTTTACAATTCCCTTTGTACATATCAGGACAATTTGAATAAACAGGTGGAGCAGGGCGTAGACCGCATCAATGATATTGCGGACCGCATTTATCAGTTAAACAATGATATCGTCCTGATTGAAGCAGGTGGTGTCGAGAAAGCAAACGACCTGCGCGACGAGAGAGATAAGCTTCTTGACGAGCTCGGAAAGCTCGGTAAGATTTCCTATAAAGAAGATATGGTCGGCTCTGTCGATGTGTATTTTGAACAGCATTTGCTGGCAAGCCGCGATGTCAAAAATAAGATTGAACTTTACATAGAAGACGGCGCAGATTTTTGCACGCCTTACTGGAAGCTGGATGCAGAGCAGCTTGGTGGCGGAAAGCTCGATATCAGCAAAGCAAAGGTGTTCAATTTAAATCAGACGATTTCCACATCGATGAATACCGATATCGGTGGACTGAAGGCAATGCTTGTCGCAAGAGGTGACCACAGAGCGGATTATACCGATATTCCGGACCCGTCCTATTATGCGGGCGGTGCGGCCGATCCGCAGTACCTTGCAGATATGAAGACATACGATAAGGTGACAAGCAGCTCGGTCATCATGAATGTGCAGGCGGAATTTGACAACCTGCTCCATGCGATCATTGATGGTGTCAACGGCGTATTAAAGGAAGCGTCAGATAATGCCGATAAAGCATTACAGGATTCAAGCGGTGATCCAAATGCCATTTCCGATTATATGAAGATGGTCGATCCGGTCACCGGAAACAAAATTCCGATCCAGCTCTTCACCCGTGTGGCGGTTGATCTGACAAAACCGGTCAGCTATGCAAAGGGAGATGAGAGTACACTGTATTCCCTTGGCAATGTGGTTGTGAACCCACAGCTGATGAAGACACCGGCGATGATGGGCTTTATCAATGATTTGAAAGAAGAAGATTTTACGACTGCAAAGAAATTGCAGGAGGCATTTGAACAAAAAGAATACAAATTAAACCCAAACGTTGAGACGAAGACCAATCTGGTTGATTACTATTCCGGCATCGTCTCACAGATTGGAAATACGGGCGCTGTGTTTAAGAGCATTCACCAGTCTCAGGAGACGACCGTAGCGACGATTGATAACGCAAGGCAGCAGGTGGCGGGTGTATCGGATGATGAGGAACTTGAAAACATGATCCGATATCAAAATGCGTATAATGCATCAAGCCGATTCATCAATGTCATTGACGAGATGCTTGAACATGTGCTCAGTACATTAGGACGATAAGAGGTGATTAGATGCCATCTACATTTTTAGGATTAAATACTGCATACTTGGGACTTACCGCAAGCAATGCGGCACTCAATACAACGGCAAACAACATCGCCAATGTCAATACAGAAGGATATTCCAGACAGAAGGTGAACCAGCAGGCAGCCAACGCGATGAGAGTGTATACTTCCTATGGCTGTATCGGTGCCGGTGTAGATACGACATCAATCGAGAGACAGAGAGATGCGTTCTACGATTTCAAATACTGGAACAACAATGCCGATGTAGGAGAGTATGACGTACTGCAGGATTACATGAAGCAGATTGAAGACCATTTCAAAGATGATACGACGATGAAGGGTTTTAATACGGTATATGATGAGTTGTTTAATTCGCTGCAGGAGGTCATGAAAAATGCCGGCGATCAGGCAACCCGTTCACAGTGCATCGGATACGCAGAGAATCTGGCATATTACTTTAATATGATGTCAAGCACGCTCGAGAGCATGCAGCTTGACGCCAATGCAGAGATTGCCAATACGGTTTCACAGATCAACACGTTTGCATCCGAGATTGCATCACTCAGCCAGCAGATTAATGTGATTGAGCTTGAGGGTGGATTTGCCAATGAACTGAGAGACAGACGTGATCTGATTGTCGATAAGCTTTCCAAGCTTGTCGATGTCAAGGTTGATGAAAGTCCGATTTATGATGCGAACGATCCGACAAGAGAAACCGGCGCGACGAGATATCAGGTGCTTATTGCAAGCAGCCAGAAGCTTGTGGATGCGGATAAATTTTTCCAGCTTGAGTGTATTCCGAGAGAGCAGAAGGAGGCACTCAACCAGTCGGATGCGGTTGGTCTTTACGACATTGTATGGACGGACGGACGTAATTTCAATATGTATAATCCGGTGATGGGCGGTACGCTGAGAGGTCTTATTGAGATTCGGGATGGCAATAACCAGGAGAATTTCCAGGGACTGGTGGAAAGTGTCGGCGCAAATGCCGGTGGCGATCGAACCATCACAATCAAGGCAACCTATGACTATACACAGGATATCAATAAGTGTACACTCCCGTTTGACGGTGTACTCAGAGCAGACGGCAAGCTGTACCATTACAAAGAGTTTCAGGCCAATTATGATGCAGACGGCAATGTAGAAAGCTACACCTTTACGGTGGATTCGAGCTACGCAGCAGAAGATGCGACAGCAGACCCGACTGTCGGAAACAAAGCGAGCGTCGGTTCGCCGGTTGCTTACCAGGGTATTCCGTATTATCAGGAACAGATGAACGAATGGTGCCGTAATTTTGCGGAGGCGTTCAACAAGATTCTGACGCAGGACGGCGCAGTTGATGATTACGGCAAGGCGCCGTTTGCACTGTTTGTGGCCAATCATAATACAGACAGCAAGCAACAGAATATTTTTGATGCAAGTGAAGCAGAGATGCAGGCAGACGTCAACAAAAGCTATTATTATATGACGGCCAAGAATTTCACGGTCAACAAAGATATTAAGACAGATTCAAGACTGCTTGCCACACATACATCAAATCAAGCCACAGTTGATACCAAGGGCGAATCCGCATACGACGTGATTGAAGATATCATCGATATGCGTACGAATAAGAACATTATGAGCTTTAGGGGCTGTAACTCATCTGAATTTTTACAGTGCGTGCTCTCGGATATTGCACTCAATACGTCCAATGCGCTGACTTTTGGACAGACATTTGCCAACATCGGAAAGGCAATTGACAATCAGAGAATTTCCGTCAGCGGTGTCGATGAGGATGAGGAAGCGCTCGACCTTGTATCGTTCCAGCATGCTTACAACCTGGCATCAAAGATGATACAGACACTCAAAGAAGTGTATGACCGATTGATTTTAAATACAGGCGTATAATACGCGGGGGTTAGCTTATGAGAATTACAAACAAAATCATTCAGAACAATGCGATTAACAACGTGAATATCAATAAGATCCTTGAGGATAAGCTCAACACACAGCTTTCTACAGGTTCTAAGATTTCCAGACCGAGTGATGATCCGGTTATCGCAATCAGAGCATTAAGACTTCGCACGAGTCTCAGCCAGGTGCAGCAGTACGGACGCAAAAATGTTCCGGATGCGACGAGCTGGCTTAAGGTCACAGAGGCAGCGATTGATACGACATCGACTGTATTGACCGACATGCGGAAAGAATGTGTCAACGGTTCGACCTCTTACAAGACACCGGAAGATAGAAAGAAGATTTTAGATACACTAAAAGCGCTCAGAGATGAGATTTATGCAACGGGTGATGCCGATTATGCGGGTCGTTATGTATTTACCGGATACCGTACTGATACAAGCCTGACGTTTGGCACAAGCTATAAATCGGCAAAACCATATGCAATTACCGAGCAGCTTACCAAAAATGCGATGGATACGATCGATTATGTCAATGTAGCAGGCATGGGAAGCATGACAGCACAGGACGTGCTTACTTCGGCGGTGAAGCCTGCCGATGTGGAGGCGACACAAATTCATCGTATCAGGTTAGCATATGACAACCTGGATTCGGCTGCCGGCTCGTTTTCGGTCACACTTCCGGATGGAAGTGATGTGTTTGCGGGCGGCATTCAGACAGTCAGTGCCAATGCTTCCCCAAATGCATATGATACGCTTGTAGGTATCAAGGGAGATACAGACGCAAAAGCGGTGTTTGTTCCGGAGACAGGAGAACTCCTGTTAAATGATGCAGCATTTAACCAGATTGCCGGAATGAAGGATGATGCGACGACACCTGCTGTAAACGAGGGAGAAATCCGGATCACATACTCCAAGAGCAACTTTGTGGCAAACGATCTGAGACCGGAGCACTATTTCAACTGCAAAACCCAAAATGCAGATGGTGTGCCGATTGAGTACAACAAAGAATTTTTGGATCCGCAATACGTGGATGCGCAGATTATCAACTACGATGTCGGTTACAATCAGCAGATCCGTGTGAATACGATGGCAAAGGAAGTGTACACACACGACATCGGAAGAGAAGTGGATGAGATCATCAGTGCGATTGAAAGTTCCTTACAGATGAGTGATATCCTTACTGACATGAAAGCAAAACTCGAGAGCGCAACGGAATCAACGACTCCGACGAAGGAGCAGGTGCAGACCAAACTCGATGCGGTCCAGAAGGCGTATGATCTGTTGGAAGATAAGCTGCAGAAAGCGTTTGAGAGCGGTATTACGAGTATGCAGGGATATCTTGACAGAACGAGCAATGCACTCACAGAGTGCGGTAGCCGCCAGAGCCGTGTGGACCTGGTGTCCAACCGTCTGTCTGCACAGGAGACAAGTTTTAAGGAACTCAACAGTGAGAATGAGGATGCGGATGTTGCGGAAGTGGCAATCCAGCTTGGCAGTGTGGAAATGAGCTACCAGGCGGCGCTTATGGCGACAGGCAAAATCAGCCAGACTTCACTGCTTAACTACTTATAAAAGCATGCCGGATGGCAAACCGATAGATACTATTAACACATGATGTGAAGAAAGGAAGATGAAATCATGAAGATTCAGACAAGAGTATTTGGTGACGTAACCATCGAAGACGACAAAATCATTACGTTTGTAAACGGACTTGTCGGATTTCCGGAGATGAAACAGTTTGCACTGATTTTTGACCCGGAAAAGAGCGACAGCAAAGGCATTCAGTGGCTGCAGTCAGTAGAGGAGCCACAGTTTGCAATGCCGGTCATTAATCCGCTTTCTATTTTACCGGACTACAATCCGCAGGTGGAGGATGAATGGATTAAACCACTTGGGGAGTTTACAGAGGAGAGTTTATTTGTGCTCGTGACAGTTACGGTTCCAAAAGAGATTGAGAAGATGACAGTCAATCTGAAGGGACCGATCGTTATCAACGCAGATACAAGAAAAGCTTGTCAGGTCATTGCTGAGGGCGAAGGATATACAGTCAAATATCCGATTTACGAAGTGCTCAAAGCAAGAAAGGCAGGTGAATAATATGTTAGCGTTAACAAGAAAGAAAAATGAAGCAATCGTCATTAACAACAACATTGAAATCACCGTCCTTGAAGTCAAAGGCGAGCAGGTAAAAATCGGTATTTCCGCACCGAAGGAAGTGCCGGTATATCGTAAGGAAGTCTATTTACAGATTCAGGAATCAAACAAAGAGGCTATGACAGGTGCAAGTTTAGATTCTTTGGCAAATTTATTATAATTGGTGTTAATTATCTTGCAAAACCTGCCGATAACAATTGCAAAGAGTAAATTTATGGTTCTTCGTAGGCGTGTTCCTATGGAGAACCGCTTATTCACATGGAGGTGACAATTATGTCAATAGAACCAATCGGAAGCGCAATGACATATCAGGTGCAGAATGCAGGTGTGGTACAACCAGTGACATCGCCGGCAGAGAGCAAGGATGCGATTGCACAGGAAAACGGCGCACTGCTTGACCAGACAACAGCAGGCGTTGCCAACATTGCCGAGACAGAAACAGACTCTGAATCTGCGCCAAACGGACAGGGACAGAAGGAGCAGCAAAGCGTTGCTGAGAAGAAGCAGCAGGAAGAGGCCTCCCACGAGCGCATCAAAAAGGCTGTCGAGGAATTTAACAAAAAAGCAAACTCAGAGGCAATTTTTGGTATTCACGAAGGAACGAACCGCGTGACGATTAAGATTGTCGATAAGACAAATAAAAAGGTGATTAAGGAACTTCCACCGGAGAAGACACTGGACATGATCACGAAGGTGTGGGAAATGGCCGGTATCTTAGTTGATGAGAAGAGATAGGAGGCAAGTATGATCAGACTGACAGGAATAAATTCCGGTATGGATACGGAAGCGATGATTAGTGAGCTTGTCTCTGCGCAGAGCTATAAAAAGACCAAGCTTGTAAAGCAGCAAAAGAAGCTTAACTGGAAACAGGATACGTGGAAGACACTCAATTCCAAGATTTTCAGCTTCCATCAGAAGACGCTGTCTGATATGCGTTTTTCGGATGCGTACCAAAAGAAGAAAACGGTATCAAGCAATGACAAGATTGCCAGTGTCATTTCGTCTGCAGGTGCAACGGACGGCGTACAGACAATGAAGGTTGAATCACTTGCCAAGGCAGGCTACTTGACCGGTGCAAAGCTCAGCGAAGACGGCAGTGTCAAAAGCAGTACCAAACTCAGCGAATTGACGGGAAACAATGATCCGGTCAGCTTTAGCATTACGACCGGTGGAAAGACAACAGATATTTCATTGAATGGCAGTTCAACCATTCAGGATGTGGTCAATCAATTAAAGAATGCCGGTATCAATGCGAACTTCGATGAGAAAAACCAGCGTATGTTTCTGAGTGCCAAATCGACAGGTACGCAGAGTGATTTCGCGCTGACTGCAAACACGCAGAGCGGATTTGATACGCTCACCAAGCTCGGCATTAATGTGCTTGATTCAGAGACCAAAAAGCATTACGAGAAGTATGCCAATATGACAGCCGACGAGCGTCAGCAGATGATTGACGATGAAGTGGCAAAGCGTGTTGAAAGCTATGAGAAAGCATTGGCAGCTGCGAATGAGAATATTACCAAAATGGATCAGTCCGTTTCTGATTTCCTTTCAGATCCGGAAAATGCAGGTCTTGTCAGCAGCTTAGGACTTGACGGAACGCAGGATAGTGCGGCACTTGGCGCACTGAAGACGACACTTGAGGACAATAAGAAGGCGCTTGAAACAGTTCCTGACGGAGAGACTGCAGAAGAAAAGACAGCACGTGAAGAAAAACTTGCAGCAGTCCAAAAGGATATCGAAAAACTTGCAACCTATACAGGATATGTGACAAGCAAAGAGGGTTCTGCGCTTACAAAGGCAGATGCAGAAAGCTATCTGGAAAACGATGCAGCAAAGATTAAAAATGATGTCACAACATTTGTTGATGGCAGAATTGCGCAGGCAACGCAGGCACTTACCGGAACAGGTTTTTCAGCAACCGGTGCAGATGGCGCTGTCCGTATTGAAGGAAAAGATGCGAAAATCACCTTAAATGGTGCCGAGTTTACATCCGATACCAATACATTCAGTATCAACAATATGACCATCACGGCGCTTGCAGAGTCGAATGAGGAAATTACACTCACAACCAATACGGACTTTGACAGTGTATACGATACGATTAAGAACTTTATCAAAGAATACAATACACTTATCAACGAGATTTCTACGCTCTATGGCGCAGATTCGGCAGATAAGTATGAACCGCTTACGACAGAGGAAAAGAAAGCGATGAGCGATGATGAAGTCGAGGAGTGGGAGAAAAAAATCAAAGATTCCATCTTGCGTAAGGATAGTACACTTGGCGGAATTCAGGATGCTATGTCACAGGCTATGATGCGGGGCTTTGAAATTGGAGGCAAGAAACTCTATCTTTCAAACTTTGGTATCAACACGGGAAGTTACTTTGACACGACGTATAAGGATCGTTATGCGCTTCACATTGATGGCGACAAAGACGACGAAAAAGGCGCGCTCAGCGAAGATAAGCTCAAGACAATGATTGCTTCAGAGCCAGACAATGTCATGAGATTTTTCCAGGAATTGTCAGATAGTCTGTACAAGACCTTGCAGGATAAGATG
Organism: Lachnospiraceae bacterium; assembly: GCA_021153185.1. GTDB lineage: Bacteria > Bacillota > Clostridia > Lachnospirales > Lachnospiraceae > SIG333. The sequence goes on along the minus strand of JAGKTY010000014.1, from coordinate 23,778 downwards.
GGTAAGACAAAGCTCAGCAGTGCGATGACATTTTATAACGACGTGGAGCTGAAAGACGAAATCAAGAGCTATGAGGAGAAGATTTCGGAACAGGAGAGAAAACTCAATGAGTACGAGGATAAATGGTACAGTAAGTTTAGCAAGATGGAAGTAGCAATGGCAAAGATGCAGTCGAAGCAGAATGCACTTTCAGGATTTTTTGGCTGATAACAATAAAGCGGAGGCATAAAGTATGGCATTACAAAATCCATATGCACAATACAATCAGAACAGAATATTGACAGCATCTCCGGCGGAGTTAACACTGATGTTATACGAGGGGGCAATTAAGTTTTGTAATATTGCAATTTTGGCGATTGAAAAAGAAAATCTTGAGAAAGCTAATATCAATATCATCAAAGCACAGCGTATTATTGAGGAATTTCGTGCAACACTTGATATGAAATATCCTGTAGCACAGGATTTTGAGCGCGTGTATGTCTATTTGCAGAAGCGCTTGATTGAAGCAAATATGAACAAGGATAAAGAAATTCTCGAGGAGATTAATACACACCTTCGTTCGATGCGTGATACATGGAAGGAAGTCATGCGCAGAAACAACCAGAGTGTTTCATAGGAGTGAGGTATGACAGAACAGTACATAAGCATGCTCATACAGAGTTTGCAAAAAAAGAAACAGATTCTTGCACAGATTGAAACGCTGTCTATGCAGCAAAAGGAATTGCTTCGTGCAGAGAATTTAGATGTGCAGGCGTTTGATCAGGCATTTGATGATAAGGGAAAGCTGATCGTGCAGCTCGACCTATTAGACCAGGGATTTGATTCTGTGTTTGAACGCGTGCAAAGTGAGCTTTCTTCGCAGGAAGCGAAGCAGGCACATGCTGCTGAAATCCAAACATTGCAGGATCTCATTCGTGATATCACAGACCTCAGTATGCATATTCAGACGACGGAGGAGCGCAACAAGGCTTCCGTGGAACAGTACTTTCGCAAAGAGAGAAGTCAGATTAAGCAGGGGCGTGAAGGAAGCAACGCGGCGATGAATTATTACCTCAATATGAAGAACCGCCAGATTGTGCCACCGCATTTCTATGATAACCGGAACTGATGGATACAATATCTTGTGGTTTGAATAGGTATCAAATTTTTTTCAAAAATTTTTTCAAAAAGATATAAAGTTTATCGGAGATGCTCCGATATATAATACAAGTAAAACAAATTACTTTAAACCAACTCAAATTGACAGGATGGAGCGTACGGCCAGATCGTTGAGGCGAGTGCACATTCGGCATGGATGCCGAATCTAATTTCAAGGAGGAAAATATTATGGTAGTACAACACAATCTTACAGCAATGAACTCTAACAGAATGTTAGGTATCACACAGGGCACATTATCAAAATCTACAGAGAAGTTATCTTCAGGTTACAAAGTTAACCGTGCAGCAGATGATGCAGCAGGACTTGCTATTTCTGAGAAAATGAGACGTCAGGTTAGAGGTCTTACACAGGCTTCAGCAAACGCACAGGATGGTATCTCAACTGTTCAGACAGCTGAGGGAGCTCTTACAGAAGTACATGATATGCTTCAGCGTATGAACGAGCTTGCTATCAAAGCTTCTAACGATACAATGACATCTGCAGACCGTGGATACATCAACTCAGAGGTACAGGCTCTTGTATCTGAGATTGACCGTGTTGCTAGTACAACAACATTCAACGAGCAGAACTTATTAGATGGTTCATTCACAGCGAAAAACCTTCAGGTTGGTGCTGAAAAAGGACAGTTCATCGGTATCTCTATCAAAGCTATGAAATCTTCTAAGATTGGTTTAAGTGGCGTAAGCGTTGGTGGTACAACTAATGAGAAAGCTCAGAAAGCAATCACACAGATTAAGGCAGCTCTTGCTTCTGTATCAAAACAGCGTTCAGATCTTGGTGCTGTTCAGAACAGATTAGAGCATACAATTAAGAACTTAGACAATGTAGTTGAGAATACAACAGCAGCTGAATCACAGATTCGTGATACAGATATGGCTACAGAGATGGTTAGATACTCTAATAACAACATCCTTGCTCAGGCAGGTCAGGCTATGTTGGCTCAGGCTAATCAGTCTAACCAGGGTGTTCTGGCATTACTGTAATTTGACCGCAGTCATTGCAGACTACCAAAAGAGACCGGATTTATCTGGTCTCTTTTTTTGTTGCCACAAAATAGGGGCCGGCATTGAAAAAAAACACGAAAAACGATACAATAGAAATAGGTTTTTGTACGGAGAAAATACATGAAAAAGATTAGTGTTATCATACCATGTTATAATGCTGAAAAGTATATAGAGACATGTCTTGAGAGTCTGGAGAAACAAACAATCGGAATTGAGAATCTTGAGATAATTTTAGTGAATGATGCTTCAACAGACCGGACCGGACTGCTAATAGAACAATTTGAGCAAAAGCACCCGGAGAATGTCATGGTGATTCACCTGGATAATAATTGTAAACAGGGTGGCGCCAGAAATGTGGGGCTTTCTTATGTCAGTGGCGAGTACGTCATCTTTTTGGACGCAGATGACTGGATAGAGACTGACTTTTATGAAGCACTATTTCAGATTGCAACAGAGTATGATACGGATATTGTGCAGTTCCCTATGACTACTGTGACACAAGATGAGGATGGTAATACATTAAAGACTGAGATGAATTTTGCCGTGAAGGGAAGCGGATTGTATGAAATTGACAGCATTGAGGAGAGGAAACATTTCCTAATGGAAAAACGACTTCCTTGCGGCAGCCAGAGTAAGCTCTACAAAAAAACATTTTTGGACCGGATGCAACCTAGATTTGTCGAGGGAGTGGCATATGAAGAACCTTCTTTTGTCTATCCGCTTTTGTTTTCTGTAAAAAAATATTATTGGTATGAAAAACCAAAATATATTTGCCGTGTGCATAGAGCAAGCACGATGCAAAGCTATGTCCGTCAGAAGGGGAAATTATATGATCATCCGTATGTACAGCTTCATGTGTATGAACAGATGAAACAGAACCTTCCGGTTTATCAGACCTACCGGGATGAAATAGATTTTTACTTTCTTTTTACATTTTATTTTGAGACTGTACAGTTTGCAAAGCAGGGCGGTCTGTATTTGGGGTATGACTACTTTCAGATGATGCAAAAGGTTCTTAGGCAGATGATTCCGGACTGGGTAACGAATGCTTATATACAGATGTTTGACAATACAGATGTCAGGGAGTTAATTATTGCGGGACAGCGCTGTGAAAATGAAGAACAATTTGCGGCATTTCTACAGGGATGACAAATCGTTTTAACTTGTTATATACAATAAAATTGATGAATCTGCCGATATAATAGATAGAATACTTGGCAATACAGAAACGGGAGCGTGTATCCATGAAAAAAGTAATTACGTATGGAACATTTGATTTGTTTCATGAAGGACATTATCGTCTTTTGCAGAGAGCAAAGGCACTGGGAGATTATTTGATTGTCGGTGTCACAACAGAGCGCTATGATAAGGCGAGGGGAAAACTGAATGTTGTAGATTCGTTGATGACTCGTATTGAAAATGTCAGAAAATCCGGTTTTGCGGACGAGATTATTATCGAGGAAACGATAGGACAAAAGATTAGTGATATCAAAAAGTATGATGTCGACATCTTTACAGTTGGGTCAGATTGGGTTGGAAAATTTGATTATATTGGGGAATACTGTGAGGTCGTATATCTTGAGCGCACCAAGGATATTTCCAGTACACAGCTTCGCCATGAAGCACATAGGGTTCAACAGATCGGTATCATTGGTACAGGTAGACTACCTGCACGTTTTGTGAAGGAATCAAAGTTTGTCAGCGGCGCAAGCATACTCGGTGTATATAACCCTAATAAGGAACATGCAGCAGAGTTTGCTAAGAGAAATGAATTAAAGCAATACGAAACTTTGGAGGAATTGTATGAAGCGGTAGATATTGTACATATCGCATCGCCTCATAGCACACACTATGCGTATGCTAAGGATGCACTTGAGCATGGCAAGCATGTGATCTGTGAAAAGCCAATGACACTTCGTAAAGCGGAAACAGCGGAACTATATAAACTTGCAAGAGAGAAAAACTGTGTCCTGATTGAGGATATTAAGACAGCGTATTGCCCGGGCTTTGATAGCTTAATTAATGTAGCGCGCAGTGGAATTATCGGTCAAATCAAATATGTGGATGCATGTTTCACAAGGATTGCTGACAAAAACACAAGAGAACTTATCGATGTCAAAACAGGCGGTAGTTTTACTGAAATGGCAAGCACGCTGCTTCTTCCGATTATGAAACTGATGGGAACAGAATATGAGGACGTCCGGTTTGATTGTATTCACAATGAACAGGGACTTGATATTTTCACAAAAGCGACCATATCCTATGAACGCGGATTTGCCAGTGCCACCTGCGGACTGGGGGTAAAGGCAGAGGGACGCCTCATGATTGCCGGAACAGAGGGGTATATCGTGGCGGAAGCGCCTTGGTGGAAAACGACGTATTTCGAGGTTCGTTTTGAGGATGCAAGCCGCGTGGAAAAATATACAGAGCGGTTTTTGGGGGATGGATTCCGCTATACGATCAGTGATATGGTGAATCGTATCAATGGCGTGACCACCAGTACGATGCAGCTGACAAAAGAGGAGTCAGAGGCAATTTCCAATATGATTGAACAGTTTTTGGGACAAGAGGAACGATAGAATATATGACAAAGCATTATCAGGAACAATTAATAAGAGTTTTGCAGTCACTGAAAGAGGCGCATATCGCATTAAATCAGGCGATTCAAAATGGCACGAACGAGCAGGCGTGTGCGATTTTGGAGGAATGTCAGAATAGTGCGATTACAGTCGGTAATGCCATTGAGGAGACCGAAGGTGAAGGGACAAAAGCGGTTGGCAGGCTTGAGGTATATTGTGAACAAATATATCTGGTACATACGGCTGTACAAACGGGGGAAAAAGCATCTGCTATTGAAGCAGTCAGCCAATTAACGGTCGAAATCGATGAAGTGTGCATGGCAATCGAGGCAATTATTCCGCGTCGAGAGGTTGTTTTTTGCCCATATAAGGCTGCAATGTGGGACAGCCTGGAAAGTATTTGGATGGCGTTTGCAGCAGATGAGTCATGTGACACTTACGTGATTCCGATACCATATTATGAAAAAGAGTCAGACGGAAGCTTTGGAAAAATGCACTATGAGAGAAGCCTGTTTCCAGAGGAGGTACCTACTATTAGCTTCGAAGCATATGATTATGTAAACCGTAGGCCTGATGCTATCTATGTGCACAATCCATATGATGGAGCCAACCATGTGACGAGCATTCATCCTAGCTTTTATTCGAGCGAGCTATCACAGTATACGGAGGCACTTTTTTATGTGCCATATTATGTGGTGTCAGGTGATGTATCAGACTTTGGTATGCACAATCCGGTGAATTATCACGCTGATTATATCGTGATGCAGGCAGCGCGAAACCGTGAGGGGTATCCGGCGGAACTACCGGATGAGAAGTTTTTGCCGCTTGGCTCACCAAAGCTTGATAAGGTTATAAGGCTTTGTAACAATCCACCTGAGATTCCTGATGCCTGGAAAGCGCAGATGGAAGGGAAAAAGGTTTATTTTTACAATACGAGTATCGGTGGGATGTTAGCGGATACACGTAAATTTTTGCTCAAGATGGAATATGTTTTTCGTTGTTTCCAAGGACGGCATGATGCATGTCTTTTGTGGAGGCCGCATCCGCTACTAGAATCAACATTTGATTCTATGCGGGCAGACTACAAGCCTTTTTTTGATGAATTAAAGAGAGTTTATGTCAGGGAACAAATCGGCATACTGGATACAACACCGGATATTGAGAGAACGATTGCACTTAGTGATGCATATGTGGGAGACACAGGTACTAGTGTAACAGCATTATTCGGAATCGCCGGTAAACCGATTTTTGCTCTGAATAACCAGATTCATGAAGAAACAGACTGCCAGAAAAAACAGGGCGAAAAAGCGACTTTTTTGGCACAGCAGGAAGCGGGCAGATGGCTAATTACTGTGCAGAATCAGTTATATGAACGACAGGAAGATGGCGCGTATCATTTCATGCAAAAGCTATCAGAATATGCATCCGGTGCATATTATCAAAAAGTGATAGCAGTGGGAGATAAGCTGTTTGTGTGTCCGAGAAATGCGATGGATGTGCTGATTATGGATGCAAAGAATGGCGAAATTGTCAAAAAATTAGCAATGGCTCACCCAATACATAAGGGCGGTGCATTTGCGGATGCAGTATATGCAGCACCGTATATATTTCTCATTCCGCTCAATTATGAAGCGATTGTGCGTATTGATACCAGAACCTATGAGATGCAATATGTGACAGGATGTAATCACGTATTTGTAGATATGGTCGGGGATGAGCTACGTGCAGGTGGAACATGCATCTGGGGAGAATACCTGCTCCTTGCTTCGCCGATAAACAATCAGGTGTTAGCATTGCATAGAGAAACCCTGGCGGTGCAGCTTTTATCAACAGGTGCAGACGAATCGATAGGGTGTCATGTGATGACAGCTTATGCGGATGAAATCTATCTTATGCCGATGTTTGGGACAAAAATCTGTGCCTGGAATCCTGATACAGGAGCGATTCGGACATATGAACAGATGCCGGAAACGCTTAATTGTATACAGATGCGGCATGGCTATCAGTGTATGGAACGACCATTCGCAAACGGGGTTCGTATTGGCAAAATGCTTTATTTGGCGCCATATTGGGCCAATCAGTTTGTAGCGCTTGATCTTGAAAGTGGGCAGTGCAAGCGTATGGGGATCTCCGATGTCATCGCTTGCCGGGAAGTATCAGGTTATTTTTATGCAGAGCAAATCGGAGCGTTTGTAGGAAATCAGATAGCAGAGGACGGCATAGCTTGTTTTGTTAGTGATGTGGAAAAAGCCTGTTATATGATAGATTTGGAGAAGGACACTTGCCGCAAAAAGGATATCATATTTGGTGAACAGGATTTGGCAGCGCATGAGCCGGGATTTGACAATCTCTCGCAGTGGATGTTATACGGCTGCGAGGAAAATGCACAAAACACATTGAAGGATTTTCTGGATGGAACAATAACCGGAGCAACATTTGATAACGAAAAACAGCTGGAAGCATTTGGCTACATTGCAGAAAATTCAGATGGCTCATGTGGTCAAAAGGTATATGAATTTACAAAGAAATTGTGGGATGGTAGTAAAGCATGAAGCTAGGAGTACAATTGCATGGAAATGTTGACGTTGAACTGATTGAAGATGCAGGTTTTACGCTTGTGGAGTTGGCGTTTGGGAGCAAGGAATATACCAATGAATTAGCGCGTGCTAATATGTGCGGCGTATGTATTAAAGTGGCAACACAGTCAAATAATGCGTTGATTGAGGCTGCACGGTTTGCAAGTGAGAAAGACTGTTACATTGTGCTCGATACAAGGGAAATTGCAGACGAAGAACTACTATTTCAATATGTGTCAGAAGCCGGAGTCTACCTGGCTGAAAAACAAATTCCAATTTATATTGAAAATGGCTATATACAGAAGAATGGAAAATATACATATGGTGCATATTCGGATGCGGAGGAACTGATTGGGGCATGCAATGAATTAGAAAAGAGATATCCGGGAATCCAGGTGGGGGCGGCAATTGATATAGGAAATGCCAATGTTCTTTCGAAGAATATTGCAGACATGATTATGCAACTGGGGAGTAGGCTTAAGCTTATCCATGTCAATGATAACGATGGCGGGAACTGTCAGAGACAGATGCCATTTACCTTTACAATGGGTAGGGGACATATGGCGACAGACTGGAATCACATTTTGGGCGCACTTATGAAAACCTGTTATGATGGATATTTTATATTCAATACAACAGGGCTGTACGATGTAATGCCTAAACCACTTATTCCTGAAATGCTCCGATTGCAAAAGGCGTTAGCAGATCGCTTTGAGAAGCAATTTCATTTTGAAGATGTGCTTGCACAAGAAGGGAAACAGATTGTGTTATTTGGCGCCGGTGCCATGGCGACCAATTATATGAAGACTTGGGGAGAAAAATATCCTCCTGTATTTGTTGTTGACAACAATGCGAAAAGATGGGGGGAAAGTTTTTATGAGACAGAGATTAAGAGCCCTGACGAAATTATGCGATTGGATCAAAACAAGCGTCTGGTTTTGATTTGTAACAGTTTCTACAACGAGATTCGCAAACAGCTGACGCAGATGGGCGTTGCGTATGAATATTATAATGATGAATTTTATTAGAAATGGGAGAAGACCATGATCGAGGTTGGCGTACATACAAAAGGAATTATGCCTGAGAGAACAATTGAGGAAGGATATCGCCTTATTGCAGAAGCCGGATTTACAAAAGTGGATTTTAGCTTAGATACTTATCTGAAAAACAGTGACATCTATGCGGGAAGACTGAATCCTTTTTTTGATGCAAGTTTGGAAGAATTGCTAAATTTTGCAAGGCAGCACAAGTACGCAATGGAAAAAAATGGACTTAGTCCATCGCAAATGCACGCACCATATCCTTATTTTGTGTATGGAAAAGAGAAGCAAAATGAATATACGATGAAAAATGTGATACCAAAAAGCTTGGCATTTGCCAGGGAAATTGGAGCTCCTTGGACGGTCATTCATCCGGCAAAATTGCAGTACCGCATCGGACGAGACGGTGAGCGTGCGTATAATCTAAGTTATTTCAAGTCACTGATTCCCCTTCTCAAAGAATATAAAATTGGGGCTTGCGTAGAAAATCTATATGAGAGTGTAGGAGGTCGGATTACAGAAGGCGTTTGTTCCGATGTAAACGATGCCATTTGGTATGTTGATACGCTCAATGACATTGCCGGCGAGGAATTGTTTGGTATCTGTATGGATACCGGACACTTGCAGCTTACAAAAAGGGATGCAGTTACCTATATCCAAAAAGCAGGCAAGCGTATAAAAATTCTGCATTTACATGAAAATGACGGAATCGGAGATTTACATCAAATGCCATACACCTTTGCAGGAGATAACGCGAAAGGACTTGACTGGGATGCTGTGATGACAGAATTAGCGAAAGCTAATTATGATGGTACGCTCAACTTTGAGACATTTCCTTGTATGAATACCTTTATGGAGGGAATGGACGAGATAGTGTTACATACCATCTGTAAGATTGGTGAGTATTTTCGAGATGAAATTATTCGTATGAAGAAGGAGAATGCCAAGTGATAGTGCGAATTGGAATCCTGGGAACAGGCCGCATTGCAGAGCGTTTCGCAGGTGCAAGTAAACTTGTAGGAGAAGTGAGCGTAACAGCCGTTTATAATCCAACGGTGGAAAGTGCGAGAGATTTTGCGGAGAGAATGGGGTTACCAAAAACAATATGCGTGACAGATGATTTGAAACAACTGTTTGATCAGGTTGATGCAGTTTATATTGCAACGCCACATGAGACGCATGCTGATTATATTAGAGAGGCTATAAATGCAAAAAAGCATGTGCTTTGTGAAAAGCCTATGACGATGTGCGGAGACGAAGCAGCAGAGCTATATGCACTTGCGAAAACACAGCAGGTTATCTTAATGGAAGCGGTGAAAACAGCATATTGCCCGGGCTTCCTTGGGATATTAAAGCTCCTTGCTGATGGCGTGATTGGACAGGTACATGATGTGGAAAGCTGCTTTACAAAGCTTGGCAGTGCATCACTCCGCGAGATATGGGGGGAATATGGCGGTAGCTTTACAGAACTGGGAAGCTATGTGTTGCTTCCTGTTGTTAAGCTATTAGGCACTCAGGAAAAAGGCCGCTTTGCCTGGTCTTTACCATGTGTAACCGGTACTGACTCGTATACCAAAGTCATGTATATGTATGAGAATGGATGTGCAACTGTAAAGACCGGACTTGGCGTAAAATCAGAAGGTGAGCTGATTATCGCAGGAGAAAAGGGTTATATCCAAGTACCTTCTCCATGGTGGCTGACAAAGCATGTGGAAGTGCATCACGAGAATCCAAGACAGATAGAAGTCTACGATTTTCCGTTTGAGGGAAGCGGATTACAATATGAGCTTGCAATGTTCGTGAAAAGAGTTAGCGGCGAGTTATTGGAAGAACATGTGGGACTTACTGATACAGAGAGCATCTGGATGGCGAAACAGATGGAAGCGTTCTTAAAGGAGCGTACCAATCACTGTGTATCACTTACAGAGCTTCCGGCAGGAAATGTTAATATTTGGGCACATAGAGGTTGTAGTATGCGCTATCCGGAAAATACATTACTTGCATTTGAAGAAGCTGCAAAGTTAGATGGTATTACCGGAATTGAGCTCGATGTGCAGCTTACAAAAGATGGAGAGATGGTTGTCATCCATGATGAGAAGTTAGATCGTACTACAACAGGGCATGGCGGGGTCGCAGAATATACATTATCAGAGATTAAATCGTATGCAATCACCCCATCCGGTAAAAAAGAAGAATATATAGATAAAAAAGGTCAGACGTTATCGGTTCCAACTTTAGAAGAAGTGTTTGTATGTTTGAAACCATATTGTGAGAAAAATAATTTACAGATTAACATTGAACTTAAAAATAGTGTTGTCCGATACGAAGGAATGGAAGAAAAAGTAATTGAACTTGTGGATGCGTATGGATTGGAAAACAACATTGTTTATTCCTCTTTCAATCATGAATCAGTAGGTCTGGTTAAGAAACTTAATCCGGATGCCAAGACGGGTACGTTATCAGGCGATGCGATTGTGTGTTTGGAAGGCGCAAAAAAATATCACGCAGATGCTCTTCATCCGAGCATCTATGGAATGGCAATCAATCAAGAGACACTTGATTATATCAAAGAGCAACAAATACCGGTTCGCATGTGGACAGGGGTGGAACCTCTGTTTGGGCAGAAGAAAAAGAGAAAAGATTTCGATTTAACCAAATATGCGTATTTGGGAATGACCGATCTCATAACAAATGTACCCGAGGAGTATTTATAACCGGTAACAGATAACAGTAGGAAAAAGCATGAAAAAACAAATTAGCGAAGCGCTAAATCAAGGGAATTTCATAGAGGCAAGAACATTACTGAATCAGTATCTCGAAGCAGATATGTCATACGATGATGTGATTGCAGTGCTTGAAGCTAGTATATGCCAGGCAGAAGGTGACGGCGATGGCATGTTTTACGCAATTAGGAAGGGACTTAAGGAAAATAACAAAAATTATGAATTATATTTCCTGCTGGGCTTTTATTACTGTGGCTTTAATGTCAATCAAGCCTATTTGTGTTTTGAAAATGCGCTTTTGTATTGTGACAACGAAGAAGATTACGGGGCAATTTCAGCTCAGATAGATGAACTGAAACAGAACTACGATATTACTGTGAAACCGGTTGCGATTGTGATTGTATCGTATAATTGCCGAATGTTTCAGATTCATAATATTGAAAGTATCAGACAGACTCTCTTGCCCGGAAGTTATAGCATGATTGTCGTGGACAATGCATCGGAAGATGGAATTGTAGATTGGCTTAGGGAACAAGAAGATATATTGCTTTTGGAAAATTCTGAGAATAAGGGTTTTTCTGTTGCTTGTAATCAGGGCGTTGAAATAGCAAAAAAAGAAGGATTCGGTGATTATGATATATACTTGTTAAATAACGATACAAGGCTTGTTGACAATGCATTGTTTTGGCTACGTATGGGCCTCTATGAGTCAGAAGATATCGGTGCGACCGGAAGCTATTCTAACTATGCCGGAAATGAGCAAGAAGATACGCATTCTTTTGAGTCAGTGGAGGAATATCTTGCATATGGAAGAAGTCTAAATATTCCGCTCATGCAACCATACGAGGAGCGCGTGAGGCTGTCGGGTTTTTCTATGCTGATTAGAGGTGATGTTTGGAAAAAAGCCGGTGGTATGAATGAAGCATTTACGCCGGGATATTTTGAAGACGATGCGCTCAGCATGGAAATCCAAAAAGCAGGTTATCGTTTGCTTACTTGCAAGAACAGTTACATCTATCACGCAGGAAGTCAAAGCTTTGCCAAGAAAGACAATGTAAATGAATTATTGATATCACATCAGGAATTATTTATCCAACTGTATGGTTTTCATATTTTTGATTATGCAAAACCAAATCGGAATGTAGTAGAGCAGATGAAGCAAAATCCAAACGATGTATTTGGAGTTTTGGAAATAGGTTGCGGGCTTGGTGCAGATTTGAAACTTCTTCGTATGCAATATCCGTGTGCCATGCTTGTTGGAATCGAACAGAAAGATGCATTGTATCAGATTGCAAAAGAAACGGAAGAAGTCTATCAGGATATCCGGGAGTTAGCCGGATTATACAAAAATCCTTTTGTCGATGCTTTGATTGTAGAAGAAGCCGACCTGGCAGCAATGACGAGTGAGCAAAGATTGTTGTTGTCTGAATTGTGTAAACCAAACTGTCAGTTTGTGAATAAAAAGCAACCATATCAGGATTTTCCGTTTGATAAAATCAAATTAATTGTTTGGGATATGGATGATACATTTTGGCATGGAACTATTAGTGAAGAAGATGTGATCATTTCAAGTGAACATGAGAAGTTAATCAGAGACTTGGTCGATTGCGGTATTGTCAATTCAATTAGTTCAAAAAATGATGAGAAACCGGTACTGGATAAACTAGAAGAAGCTAATTTGAAAGACCTGTTTGTGTTTAATCATATTAATTGGGAGCCGAAGGGAAGACAACTCGTAAAGAAATTGGCAGATATGAACCTTAGGCCTGCGAATGTACTTTTTATCGATGATAACAAAAGAAATCTTGAGGAAGCAAAGTACCAGCTTGACGGGCTTATGACAGCTTTGCCGGATATTATTCCATATCTGGCAAAGTATGTAGCAGCTTTAGAAAAGAAAGATTTGGCACATACGAGACATAAGCAGTATCAATTGCTTGAGAAAAAGAAGTGTGAGCAGGAGCAGTATGATTCGAGTGAAGCATTCCTTAAGGATTCGGCAATACAAGTGGAAATAGTATCAGATTGTTATCCAATGCTTGATCGTATTGCGGAACTTGTGATGCGCAGTAATCAGCTGAATTATACAAAGAATCGAAGTAGTAAACAAGAGCTTGAAAAATTGATATCTGATGATTGGAATAAGTGCGGATATGTACAGGTGAAGGATAGATTTGGCGAGTATGGACTGGTTGGATTTTATTGCTTTGACATGCGGCAGAAAAAAATGGAGCACTTTTTATTTTCTTGCCGCATATTGGGGATGCATATCGAACAGTGGGTGTATCAACAGATAGGTTCACCGGTATTTGAAATCGTACAGCCGGTGGCAGCAGAGCTTAAACCATATGTACCAATTGATTGGATTAACACTGAAGTAACCAATAGTAGTACACCGCAAAAACGAGATACGCGTATGCGTATCCTTTTAAAAGGACCGTGCGATATGAGTGCGATTGAAGCGTATCTTATCGGTGGTCGAATCACCACAGAGTTTAACTATGTCAGCGAAAAGGGTGTGGTGGTAGCCGGTCAAAACCATTCGGTTCATGTGATAGAGGGAGCGACATTAAAAAAAGAGCAAATCGATATGCTTTTAAGGGATGCACCATTTCTTGATAGAGGTGATTTTGAAACAAAGCTGTTTGAAAAGCCATACCATATCATATGCTTTAGCATGTTGCCGGATGGGCATGCAGGTCTTTATCGACATAAACAGACTGGGCAGATGATTAGTTTTGGCAGCGTAAATTTTGATCTTACCGATGAGAAAAACTGGCAGGGATATATTGATGGGACTTTACCAAATCACGCGTATCCATTTACAAGAGAAGTGTTGGAACAATTTCGCAATACGTGGGAGTTTGTTGGCATCACGCCGGTTGAATTGCTTGAGCAGAATTTAGAATATATCTATACACATGTGCCGGGCAGTCCGGTGTTTATATTTTTGCTTGGAAGTGAAATTGCGTATGAAGGCGATAATGTGGAATTCGAACATCATGAGTTACAGCACGCCAGCATCAATCGCATGATGGAAAAGTTTATAGAAAAGAAAGAACGCGTCCGCTTAATCCACATGGGCGATTTTATTGAGTCACAGGCAGATTATGAAGATAGTATCAATCATTTTAGCAGACGAGTGTATTATGATCTCGCAACAGCAGTTGTGTCGGTCATCAACGAGAGTTTTTAGTTGGCAGATATATTATGGTTTTGCCAATGGTTAAAAATGGTATCAACATAAGGGGTATCCGGATCCATAGGGATTCCCTCATGATAGGAAGCACCTTTTACAGGATTCATATAATCGCCATAGAAATGTGTGAGCACCTCTTCGTAGCGGGATGGAGCCGGAATCATCATATCATGAAATGGGAGATAGACAATTTCGTCATACCATTCGCGTAAATAGCCATTTCCGGGATTCGGTGCCTCAAAGGTAAAATAGTTGATTTTGGACGTTTGTCCAAAATTTTGCAGACAAAACGAGTTAAACAAGTCGATGCTTTGTCTGGAGGTGTCATTTGCAGCAAACTTGAGAATATCAATAGGAGTTGCAAAAGGGATGTTTTGATTTATCAATGTTTGAAACGTATCATAATCAGATAATGCAATCCAGAATTCAAATATCATTTGAATATGCTGTGGTATTGCATCGGGTGTATCACAAGCATCATCAAATGGAAAAATATCGATAAAGATGCCTTGGTTGTATTCTAGTGGTGCGTCATAATATTGAACAGCGGATGTACGCCGATCACGAATTTGTGAAAAGGATTGTACGCCAAACTCTGTTTTTTCATCTTGCAACTCGTAATAATCAGGAAGTTCCCTGCGCATGATTTCTTTCATACGCTCGTAATCCGGTCGAAACATTGTAAGATCAATGTCATCATCCCAAGGGATAAAGCCTTGATGACGCACTGCACCAAGGAGTGTGCCGGAATCTGCAAAATAAGTAAGTTCGTGCTTTTTGCAGATACGGTCGAACTCGGCTAGCATGTTTAACTCGGTTGCCCATATTTTTTTGCGCTTTCTGGTTACCTTAAAATCCCAAAGGATTTCTTCATCAAAAAACTGTTGATTGAATTCCATGGCTCATCCTTTCTAGTGATTTTGTTATAGTATACTACAAGTTTTATGGGAAGTCATGTGGCCAAGAAAAAATATTTGTTAGGCAGGAATGAATATGCAAGCCATTCGAAATGAATTAGCAAGAATTTTACAAGTAGATGAAAGTGATATTGATGCGATACGCGTCATGAAAAGTGGGATGACGAATCAGTCATTTCTTGCTAATTATGGAGAGAATCAGTATATAGTCCGGATTCCTGGTAAAGGAACTGAGCAGCTAATTAATCGAGGTCAGGAAGCGACGGTATATCGTGTGATTGAACCCTTGTGTCTTAGCGAAGAAGTGATTTGGATGGATGCAGAGAGCGGACTAAAGATTTCAAAATTTTTGCAGGGAGCACATGTCTGTAATGCATATGACGAAACAGAAGTGCGAAAATGTATAAGGCAACTAAAAAAATTTCACACTGCCAATTTAAAAGTGGAGCACACATTTGATTTGTTTGAGCAAATCCTTTTTTATGAAGCACAAAGAGGTGACATGCCATCTGCTTACAGTGATTATCAGGAGACGAAGCAGCAGATATTGTCATTAAAGGAATATGTCACGAGACACGCGGGCGAGATGTGCCTAACACACATAGATGCAGTTCCGGATAATTTCCTCATACTGGAAGACGGAAGTGTCAGGATGATTGATTGGGAGTATGCAGGCATGCAGGACCCACATGTGGACCTGGCAATGTTTTGTATTTATGCAATGTATAATCGCCAGCAAGTGGATCATTTGATTGATGTTTATTTTGATGGAGAATGCGAAAGGGAAGTTCGGGTGAAGATTTATTGTTATATCGCAATTGGCGGTTTATTATGGAGTAATTGGTGTGAGTATAAGCATAGTTTGGGAATTTGCTTTGGGGATTATGCGAAAAGACAGTATCAATATGCAAAAGAGTATTATCGTATTTTTTTAGAGGAAAACAATGTATCAGATTAAACGGGCGATTATAATGGCAGCAGGTAAGGGAGAGCGACTTCGACCTGTTACAGATCAAATACCAAAGCCACTCATTAAGGTGAATGGCGTGCCGATGATTGAGACGATTATACAGGCACTTATACAAAATGGAATTCGGGAAATCTATGTTGTTATAGGGTATCTGAAGGAACAGTTTGGCTATTTGTGTCAGCAGTATGGTGTGAACTTGATTGATAATCCATACTATGATTCGTGTAACAATATTGCATCATTATATGTTGCACGAAATCATTTGGAGGACGCCATGATTTTGGATGGAGACCAGATTATTAGTAAGGCGGATATTTTGGACCCCTTTTTTGAAAAATCGGGGTATCATGCTGTCTGGACGGAGCAAGAGACAGCAGAGTGGCTTATGCAGGTAAGTGATGGAACAGTTACTTCATGCTCCAGAGAAGGTGGGAAGATAGGATGGCAGCTTTTTTCTGTTTCGAGATGGTGCAGTGAAGATGGAAAGAAGCTAAAAAAACATTTGGAGATAGAATTTGAGCAAAACAAGAACCGTCAAATTTACTGGGATGATGTACCAATGTTTTGCCATTTTGAAGACTACGATTTGGGGATTTTCCCAATGCAATTCGGAGATATTATTGAAATTGACCAATTACAAGAGCTGATAGCACTTGATAGCTCATATGCAGAAGGCAAGAATGATGAAAGAAATACAGACGAAAAATAGAATTGATTGGATTGTAGCATTTACGCCGATGCTTGTTTTGTGCGCTTTGGCGGGTGTCTTTTTTTTGATGCCATCAGCGTCGAATGCTGTGCTCGAGCGGATTAGATGCTTTATAGGTGAGAAATTGGGTGTGTTTTATATTGTTTTTGGGGTACTGTTTTTTACACTTTCCATGTTTTTGTGTGTTTCCGGATACGGAGGAATTCGACTGGGAAATCCAGATGAAAAACCGCGCTATTCGTTTATTGCATGGGGCTGCATGATGTTTACCTGCGGGCTGGCAGCAGACATCATTTTTTATTCCTTTTCAGAATGGATGATGTATGTACTTGAGCCACATGTAAAGGAGTTGGGGGATGTGTATGCTTGGGCAAGTGTATATCCTCTGTTTCATTGGGGATTGATTCCGTGGAGCTTTTATCTGGTATTGGCAGTTTCGTTTGGCTTTTTGCTCCATGTTAAGCATGTGAAGAAGCAACGTATTTCGGAGTCATGCAGATCTATATTGGGGAAGAAGGTAGATGGATTGCTTGGGACGATGATTGATTTGTTTTGCGTGTTTGCCCTTCTTGCAGGGACGGCGACTACTTTTAGCGTTGCTACCCCACTTATGGCGACGATTATCTGTAAACTATTTGCAATCCAAATTAGCCGCAACATGCTCACCATTATCATTATACTTCTGACTTGTATTGTGTATACCTGCACGCTTCTCTTTGAATTTAAGGGGATTGGATATCTTGCCAAAATATGTATTGGATTTTTTGTATGTTTGCTTGGATATGTATTTGTATTTGGTGGACAAGGTAGCTTTATTGTGAAAAATGGACTACAGTCTTTTGCTCGAATGGTTCTGTATTTTATCCCATTAGCGACCTATACAGATATTGGAAAGACAACACATTTTGCGCAGGACTGGACAATCTATTACTGGGCATATTGGATTGTATGGTGTGTGGCAGCACCATTTTTTATCGGAAATATTTCGCGTGGTAGAACCGTGCGTCAAACAATTATTGGCGGTTATCTATTTGGAGCAGGAGCAACTCTTGTTAGCTTTGTTGTCTTTGGTAATTATTCCATGGGATTACAGATGAATGGAGTGATGGATTTTGTAGGAAGATATCGTAGTGGAATTGATATTTATGAGATGATTCTACAGGTTTTGTGTACGTTACCGCAGGCTAATTTTGTAATGCTTCTTGTGTTGATGCTTATGGTTGCTTTTTACGCGACATCCTTTGATTCGATTGCGTATACGGCAGCATGCTATAGCTATCGAACCCTTGCGTGGGATGAAAAGCCTCATAGACTGATGCAAATGCTATGGTGTGTACTGTTAGTTGTATTGCCAATGGGACTCGTATTTGCAGATAGTTCCATGAGTAATATTCAGACGGTCAGCATTCTGGCTGCATTTCCGATGGCAATTATCATGCTGATTGTGGTGGCGGGGTTTTTAAAGGATGCAAAAGATATAAAGAAAACACGAAATGTAAATAAGAAAAACTTTTAACAATAAGTTTTTAAACATAATTTGGAATTACCATTCATGTATTGGAACAATAAGTCGATATAGTTATGTGTAATTATGGTTACATATTGTAGTTGTTAGAAAAACGGACACAATTTGGAGACATCGAATGGTAATTCAGCATAATATGCTTGCAATGAATGCAGGCAGAATGTACGGAATCAATACAACTTCAAAAGCGAAAACGACGGAAAAACTCTCGTCAGGATATAAGATTAACCGTGAGGCGATTGATCAAGAAATTCAGCAACTCAAGAGAGAAATGAGCCGCGTATTTAGTGAGACCTCATTTAACGAGCGCAAAATCTGGGAGCCAAGCGATAAGGTGTTTGCAGGATATGAATCTGTTCCTGCAGTTGAGCCGGCAAATCGCGGACAGAAACGTTTTGATGTCACAAATGACAATTATGATGTGATTCCATATACCGATTTCAAAGTATCTGCAAATGAAACAGATGGTGTGAGTGTTTCGTGGAAGGCAATGAACGGGACGACATATCGGACTGAAAATATTCCCTGGGATGAATTTGAACAAAAGAATTATCGCGTCAATATCGCGGATTATTATGGGGCGGTGACAGGACCAAACGCAGACTTGTTCGATGGCGCAGGAAATCCGGTCTTTGACTACCCTCTTGCGCTATCTGTCAACGAGAATGCATCAAGACAGGATATCATCGATAGTATTCATAACAAAACGATATCGAATGGTGCAAGCACAAGTATGAGTACACGTTTTGAGGATGGACAAACAAGACAAATGTCTGCCGGTGCGACACTGAACTATCCCGCGGCATACGCGTCTAAGAAAAATGACGCATTGAATGGTCACAATTTTGATGCAGCAGATGATTTGTTTTTGGAACCAAAATTGACAGGTACAACGAACCTGATTGCAAAACCTTCTGCCACCACAGTAGCCGATGCAAAGACAAGCACAGATGGATGGAAGTTTGCCTTTGACATGAAGGGAATTGGCGGCGTGACTGCAACATCGAAATCTATCAGCTATCGGGCATACGATTATGATGCAGAGGATGAAGGCAGATGGTGGGATTGGCACACCTATTCCAACGGCTCGAGGTATAAGGCCACAATATTACACTCGAAGACGCCGGGGGATTTGGGAACGCTGATGTCAACCTTGACAGGAGATCAAGGTGTGCTTGGCAAAACTGTAGCAAGTGGTGAAGCCGGAAATAATGATGGTAGCGGACAGATTACAATCCATTTTGATTTGAAGTCCGACGTACCATATTCTTATGGGGGCGGGGCATCTTCGACGTCGGTGGGCTCTTTACAGCTTTCTATTCCGGTAAACCAGGGTGATACACAAGAAAGTATCTTGCAAAGGATCAATGAGTCTCTAAATGGAAATACGGTACTTGATTGTTATACATCCAGTCAGGGAAATGATTCATTTTATTATTACGGATTTGAACCGGCAACCAAAATGATTAATTCTCCGGTCTATGAAGGGAAATGTAAACTCGATATCCAGGCCGGTACGGAAGCGGGACAATTCATTCCTATCACATATGAATCGTTATCGCTCCGAATGCTTGGTCTTAAAGATACAAATGTGTTATCGAGAGACAGCATTGATCTGGCAATTGGAGAAGTCAAGAAGGCATTGCAGATTGTCAGCAAGCAGCGTGCAGATTTTGGTGCACAGCAGAACCGTCTGGAGCATGCATACAACATCAACAAAAATGTTGAGGAAAACACGCAGGCAGCAGAATTGGCAATTCGTGATACCGATATGGCAAAAGAGATGATTACCCTGTCACTTCAGAATATTTTGGGTCAAGCCGGAGAAGCAATGATGGCACAGGCAAATCAATATAGCGTACGTGTATTGGATTTATTACAGTAAAATATCACAACTTTGTAGTAAAAATCCCAAAATGCCTCGATTTTGACGTAAGCCAAAGTCGGGGCATAATCTAAATTATCTCAAATATGCTTATTTCAAAACTATTTTAATCTTAAAAAAGTATTCGGTTAATATATTGATAATCTATATGAATATGCTTATAATAAATTAACGGATTCCTCTAATAGGAGGAACCTAATGGGAAATAATGCAAGATACAGGAAAACATTACAAGAGCTTACTTTTAAAGACAATTTTATGTTTGCTGCAACGATGCTGGATGAAGAAAACGCAAAAGGTGTTCTGGAAAGAGTTCTGAATCAAAAGATAGAACATGTGGAAATAGTTCATGAAAAGAACATTGTGTATAATCCAGAGTATAAAGGTGTGCGTCTCGATGTTTATATTAAGGACGATAAACATACACATTATGATGTAGAAATGCAAGTGGTAAACAAAAAAGTGTTTAAACGTGCAAGGTATTATCATAGTCAGATAGACATGGAACTGCTTGAAGCTGGAGTTGAGTATGAAGAATTACCGAAAGCATATGTGATATTTATCTGTGATTATGATCCAATAGGGCTTGGAAAATATAAGTATACGCTATGTCAGAAAATTCAGGAAGATAAAACATACGAATATGATGATGGAAGTCATACAATTTTCTTAAGTACAGTTGGAAAAAACGATGATGAAGAGTCAAAAGAATTAATTCAATTTCTTAAATTTGCAGGTGCGGACTTGGCTGGAAGTAATCGAGAATATGAAGATGCATTTGTGCGCAGGCTGCAAGAATCTGTTAACAAAATCAAATTTGACAGGGAAATGGGGCGACGCTATATGACAATGAAAGAACTTCTCAAAGATGAATTTCAGGCCGGAAAAGCAGAAGGAAAAGTAGAAGGAAAAGCAGAAGTAATCTGCAGTTTCTTATCAGATATCGCACCGTTACCGGACAATCTCAAAAGCAGAATTGCGTCCATAGAAGATAGTGTGATTCTCGATAAGCTTAGCAAAATAGCAGCAAGAGTAAACACTATCGAAGAGTTCATATGTGAAATGAATGCAATGCATCTGTAATCACGTCAAATCGACAACATTCAAATTAATATGGAAACAGAGGAATCCGTGAATGCTCCGATTTTGACATGCGCCAAAGTCGGGGCATAATCTAAATCATTTCAAATATTCTTATATGTAAAATCTCCAAACGATTAAAGAAAGCACATTGATAATTGAATAAGGCCTTGCAGTTTGATACAATAGAACCATCTTTAGGAGAGGTGGTGTCAGGAGTGGAAGAAATGGGTATGAGCGATGAGCAGTTTCAAGTTTTTACATCAATGATAAACTTTGTGGACGAACTAATCGACAGAGAGAAGAACGAAGAAGAAAAAGAAGTTCTGAAGCGACGCAAAAAGAACATATTAAAGAATAACAAAGAAACAGATTAAGTTGCAGACTATTTTGGATGAAATGGTATTTGAATGCAATTACCTACGAAAGAAAAACCACTGAAAACACAAAAGATATGATTTTTGAATGATCCATATAAACAAATCAAGCTGCAAGGTCTTATTGAGTGATTAAGAGAGCGGAAAGAGACTGTAGCACAGAAAAATGACAAATTGTTAAGAACAAAAAAGAATTGTGAATTGTGAATGGTTGAGCGAAAAGGTTAAGGAATAAAAATAATATGCCGATACATGTTAGAGAGTTAGACAATGCCATTGCAAAAAGGACTTTGCAGGGTGCGCATGGATCTGCTAGTTAATTGGATTAGTAGGAGTTGTGTATCTTGTAGTATGAAACTCCTTGGGTATTGGATAAGAAGAATATAAAGAACTAGTAGAATAGAGCTAAGCTGCCGGCAAAACATTTACCTTTTCATACAGTTTTTCATATTCGTTAGGAGACATATAATCGCAATGATTATGAATTCTGACAGTATTATAGAACGCTTCGATATATTCAATAACAAGCCTGTAGTCATGATTATAGTTTCTGATATTGAAACGGTTCAACCATTCTCTCTTGATTAGTGAATGAAATGATTCAATGCAAGTGTTATCGTATGGATAACCGTTATGAGAATAACTGTGTTGCAATGATTCTGTGGTTTCGCGCCAAGCATTTGAAACATACTGGCTACCACGAATACTATGTATTATCAAAGGCAAATTGGTATTGCGACGAGCCTTAGCTTTATTAATTGTTTCAATAACGGTAAACACTTCCATAGTGTCTGCAAGAGTCCAGGCAATGATTTTCCTACCAAATAAATCTATAATGAATTAAGGTAAACGAAACCGTCTTGAGTCTAAATATAAGTGAGGTCGGTACACCATACAGCGTTAGGATGTTTTAGGTTAAATTGCTCATCAAGGATGTTGTGTAGCTCATTGCTTAAATCAGAATCTCTGGCTGTAGTAGTCTAAGGCTTTATCCACTGAGCTTTAATTCCCATTTCACGCATGTATTTACCTACAGTTCGTGCAGCAATGGTTTCGCCAGATTTGCGAAGTTCCTGAGTGATTTAGGAGCGCCGTAATTCTGTTTAGAATCATTATAGATAGTCTGGATTTTCTTTTTGACTGCTTCTTTGCGTTGCTTGGTGGTAGAAACCTTTTGGTTAAGAAAAGAGAGATATCCAGAGCGAGACACACCTAAAAATTTCAGCATTCCGGAAGTAGAGACGCGGTGCCCAGTAACTTTAGACGCCTCTACCTTAGTAGAAACTTCTGTATAGATAGCTTCTGTTAGTCTTTCCCCAGAATGTCGATGGCTTTTTTAACACAACAAGCGCATCCTGAGCATCATGAAGTTCACGCTTTAGACGAGCAATCTCTTTAGCTTCGTCAGATTCATAGTTGCCAGATCTTCTAACAGGAATGTCGCCTTCATTATTCGGAAATGAGATTCCCATTTAGCAAGGGGACTCACACCGATTCCAAGATTTTTGGCACATTCAACCTGAGTAAGATCAGGATGTTCCTTTCAATAGTTGACAGCATCCAACTTGAATTGCTTTGTGTGTTGATTTCTTTTACGAGACATAATGAGTTCCGCCTCTTGTTGATTATATAACATATTAAGGAATGTCTCATTTTGTTTTGTACTATTTAGATGCTAACACTAGAGGTGCGAAGAACTAATATGAACGATAGATATTATCCTACAAATGAAGATGTTGAAAAAATACAGAAGTGTGAATTAGAGATGTTGATAGAGTTTGATAGAATATGTAGAAAATATGATATCAAATATAGTATTGATGGTGGGACTTTACTAGGTGCGGTTAGACACGAAGGATTCATTCCTTGGGACGATGATGCTGATGTGATTTTGACTAGAATTGAATATGAGAAATTAAAGACAGTTATTAATAAAGAATTAGATTCTAGCAAATTTTATTTTCAAGATATCGATATGACAAAGGGGTATAGGTGGGGCTATGGCAAACTAAGAAGAAAAAACACAAAATTTATT
>JAGKTY010000064.1 GCA_021153185.1 Lachnospiraceae bacterium | reverse complement strand
GCCCCGCTCCCCCAAATTTGGACAGGGCCGGGGCGCGGTTTCAATGGAAGAAAAAGCGGGATGAATGCGCCCCGGAAAGCCGGAAGTTTGCACTGAAAACATAAAAAGGGCGCAAAAAAAGCCGTCCCCTTGGATTCAATTCCCTGTTAACGGCTTTCTAAATGAGTACATTTATAGATCATGTTTTTCTCTTCTTTTTGCTGCTTAACCCTTGTATTACTTATTCTCTTCTAAATACACGATTTCTTCCACTTTATCTCCCAGCAACTTCACCGCAGCCACAATATACGCGTAGCTTTCCAGATTAACCTTTCTCAAATAGTTAATCCCTCTTGCCCCCTTGAAGCTCAGCTTATCATTCACGTATTCCTCAGGACTATCAATAGCCACATACTCACTATCCGTATAAAGACAAGTAGCCAAATACAGCACCTCGCATGCAATATATGCGGCCAGCTCGCCATTGAATCTCTCCCCGTAAATATGTCCACCTATCCTACGGATTCCATCAGCAAAATATGTATATTCTTCTTTATCAATTCCACCTTTGGCGATAATACAGAAGCAACTTCTGATGGTATCGCGAAGAACTTCATTTACACTGTAGTCCATTCCTCTGTACCCAAGCTCTGCGACAGCTACAGACTTATATACTTCACGCACTTCAACATAATTTGTCATTTCTCTCGAAAGCGTATAACAGTCGTACAACTGCTTCATTATTTCAAGCTCTTTATCTACGCCAAACGGTATTCCGGTAGTATGTGGTGCAAACGCAGTAAGTTTATCTCCAAGAATGCTATTCACATCCGGAATTCTCACAATCAGATCCTCACCATCAGTCAAAAGCAAATCATTTTTAATCGGTTTCTCTAAAAGTGTCTGGTAATGATTCTCTTCATATAAAATGTCCAGTAATATAACTAACGGCTTATCATTTACCGGAGAATCATATGTAAATTCATAATGTCTCTTCTCAATATTATTCCTGCCTTTTCTGACATCCTCTTCCTGGCTCTTGAATGGAAATATCTGACCTGCCTTCTGAATAAATGACTCCACATCTGTTCCGGGTTCCACAATGATATCAATATCTGTAGACAGTCTTCTTGGCTTTTCAAGCAAAAGCATCAAACAAGTTCCACCCTTAAATATAAAAGGCATTCCTACCTTAGATATTGCTTCCAGCAGTCCAAATGCATATACTGTCTTTTCTAATAATGATGGATCATTTCCGCTTATCTTTTGTAATCTCTCGATATTCTCTTTTGTAAAATTATCCTGTGTAAGCACCCGCGTATCCCCCAATGTATTTTTTTACTTCATCCGCTTTGCCACGTCTTCTCGCGTAACGCAAGAGCCTTGTATAATCTATCAAGTATGATTTATCAGCAAGATTATAAACTCCCTGCAATTCACTCTTACTATACAGGTTTTTAAATGATTTCTCTGCAACAATGTCTACCAACATCTGTTCGATGCACATACTATGATACTCATCCACACACTTTGGAGCTTCACTGATCAGATTAAGCATGACAATATTATCGCCGGTACAGTATGCATCCCATTCCTTATCACTTGGCTTAAGCAAGATATTCCAGTCCGTTTCTTCCTGAAGATATCGAAAAACAAAATCAATGGCATCCTTCTCAACCAACACGAAAAATGTATTCTTACCAATCAGATGATTTAAGAACTCATTCAGCTGCACACTTTCAAAGCATACAAAATTGACAAAAGGAAATTTAGACTCTATCTTTTCACTTATCTCTCGGAGTTGTTCATTCAACTGCGGTCTATAAACATACTTTTTCGCCACACTGCCATTCTGAAGAACATATTTTCCACGCTGTTTCCTGCAAATTATTCCTTTAGCAACCATTTCAGAAATAATCCATTTAAACGAATTAAAGGACATCTCCGGTTTTTCTTTAACCAATACATCATATATCTGCTGCCTCGTATATTCTTCTTCTCTATTCAATTGGCAAACGACTTCTTCATACCACATTTTATTGTCTCCATATCTTTCGGCAATTTTTTATTATTTTGCCGTTGGATATAGTATAATCACGATTTCGAAAAATATCAACATATCTAACGGCAATTTTTTATTATTTTGCCAAAAAGATATGGTTTAAGGAATAAAAAAGATGGCCCCGCTCCCCCAAATTTGGACAGGGCGGCAGGGCGCATTAAAAACGGACAAAAGGCGGCTGGGAACGCAGGCAGTTTGCGGGAAGTTACCTTGAAACGAAACCCAAATCCACGAAAAAAGGAGGCGCACAGCGCCTCCTGGTCAATTTTGTCTGGTAAAACAAGTGTCTATTCCCTATTCCCAATGAAAAACCCTATCCCCCGGAACGGGGACATTGGCGTAAATTGACAGGCTAAATAAACGGTGTCATGTAAATCGGTATATAGGTCACGCCCTCTTCAAATTTCAAATCTTTCGTATATATAATATAGCGTTCTTCCATCTTGAGATGATACTTCTCCGCAAAATAATCGAAGGATTTATGCGATTTGTAGCCGGAAGACTTTACTTCAATCGGGCATATTTTTTTCTTACGGACGGTGAGAAAATCAATCTCATATTTCTTTTCCTTTTCCGTATCCTTCGGCCTATATAAAAATTCATGAAAATACAGCTCGTGACCGGACATTTTTAGCATCTGGGCTACCATATTTTCCAAAATCATCCCCTGATTGATGCCCAAATCGTCTATGATAAGCGACTTGTAAAGATTTTCATCTGTCTCATCCCTACTTTTCATAATCTGTGTAATCAAAAGTCCCGTATCACCCATAAAGAGCTTGAAATTGCTTCGGTCGGAAAAAAGTTCCAGGGCAACCTCCGGCTCGGTCACGTTGATACACTCGTTCCCTATCATTGATTCAGCAATAAAGCTGACCGCATCAACATAATTCTTGTAACGGGCATTTTTATCTACCATCGAAAACTTGAAATGTGAATTTTTATTTTCAAGCTGCTCAGGAATCGTCTTATATATGATGGAAGCTTTTTCGCGATTGTCCTCATCATATTTTTTTAAGTCTTCCTCATAAAGACTCAGTATATTTCGCTTAACAAAATCAATTTGCGTATATGTCTGTCCGACAACGAAAGCCTCCACTGCCTGTGGCATTCCTCCTACCACCATATATGTGCGAAAAGCCTTCATCACCTTCCGGTGAATCGCCTCCCCAAGCGGTTTGCGATTTTCAAAGGAATACTTGATTGCCTCATAAGTCACCTCATCACCGTTTGCCCATAGATACTCTTCAAAATCCATCGGATACATTTTCACTCTATATTCTTCCGAAGGAATCAGAATATCACGGACATTCTTGCGGATTGAAATAAGTGAACCTGTTTCCATATAGTGATATCTACCATCCGCCACAAGGTACTTGATTGCCTGCCGTGCCTGCGGAAACAGCTGCACCTCATCAAAAATCAACACACAATTGTTCCCTTTGAGGCTCTTTCCTTTTAAAAGAAAAAGGTTCCGAAAAAAAGTGTCCATATCATCCATGTTTTCGATGAAATTATTTTTCACATCCTTACTTTCTTTGGCAAAATCAAGTATCATGTAGTCATCATATTCTTTTTTGGCAAATTCTTCTACAATGGTACTCTTGCCAATACGCCGTGCACCTTCAATCAACACAGCCGATTTACCTGCAGAGAGTTGTTTCCACTCCACCAGTTTGTCATATATTTTTCTTCTAAATATCATACAACATCCTCTTTTTCGGAACACAGTTTATACGTCATCATAGTTAGTATATCACGAAAACATAAAATGTATATAACACTTTTTTCACGAAAATCAAAAATGTTTACTTCATACTGTTCACGAAAATCAAAAATGTTTATAAACACTCTATTACGCAAAGAAACCCGAGCGCATCGCGCCCGGGCAGATGATTTCCATGTTACTTTCTTAACTGTTGCTTTCTTACCAGCTGCATATTTCAGTTTCAGTGTGTATTTCTTACCAACTTTAACTGTAGCTTTTGCTTTTGCTGCTTTTGGAGCTGCTGCTGTAGCCTGTTTTACAGGAGCTGGAGTAGGTGTTGGTGTTACAACCGGAGCAGCTTCTTTAACGATTAAGTTACCATTCTGAACAGCCACTTTGTAGTAATCAAGTTCAATGTACTCGTTTACTTTCTCAGCTTTTGTAGCTTTTACTTTGATTGCATCTGCAATTGTACCAACTTTTGTTGTACTTGCTGCTGAATCAATTTCATAATCTACAACTACGTCAAGGTTCTTAAGTGTGTCGTTTCCTACTAAACCGCTTACTGTGCAAGTAGCCATTGAAGGACTTACAAGATCACCTACAGAAACTGTAATGTCATTTGCTTTGATTGTAATTGTACCTTTCTGTACATCTACACCTGTGATTGTTACAACACCGTTGTAATCTTCTGCGTTGAAGTCATTGAAGTTTGCTTTTGCATCTGCATTTGGAATAAATCTTACGAAATCTTCTACTTTGTCAAATGAGCCTGGTCTCATGACTTTGTCATTGATGTACTCATATGTACCATATTTCTCAGCATTTTCTGCCGGTTTGAACTTGATCTCTGATAATTTCTGACCATAAGTAATTACTTTTGCATCTGGATCATATGTAATCTTTGTCCAGTCAAATCCGTCTAAATCTGCTTTTTCAACATCAAATGCCTGCGCATATACTACAACATCACTTTCACCTTTATCAGATTTTGCTGTGATTGTTGCTACTGCATCATAGCTACCTGCATTGAGTGTTGTAGGAATTGTAGCTTTTGCAACACCAGCTGATGTTACAGTACCAGTCATCTCTGTTTCTGCTTTTGTATCTTTGTTTACTGCTTTCCATGTAACTGACTCAATTGTCCAGCCTGTTTCAACTTTTGCTCTTAATGATGCTGTTGCATCGATTTTACCGTATTTCAGTGTTCCTTCAATACCATATGGTGCTCTTGAATCTACTTCCATATCAGCAACTGTAACTGTCTTCTCAGCACTTGTAAATGTATTTCCATCTGCAAGAATAGCTGCCCATGCTTCTTTCTTAGCCTTTGTTAATTTTGTAGCTGGCTGGAATGTTACCTCACACCAGAATGTATCTGACATTTTCTTAGAAGCATCAATTGTTAACCATGCTTGTTGTCCTGCATAAAGCTTGCCATTGGCTTTTGAATACCACTGATATTTGATGTATCCATCATCATCTTTATCAACTGAGGCATCAAGAAGTGCCTCTACTCTATCTTTATGCGGATATTTGTCATCTGCTAATGCAATATATGCCACAATACCTGCTGTACCTGTCTTACCAACCTTAACTACCTGATCACCAACTACTTTTGCTTCAAATTTAGGTGCTTCAATGTTTACTTTTACAGGAACTTCAATTGAAGCCTTCTCGTTGATTGCATAATCTTTGCTGTTATCAAGTGTGTAAACGAATGTAATTGTAGTCTCGCCAATTGGCATAATTCCACTTTCTTTTACAGTCCATTTACCTGATTCCTGTTTGTAATCGTATGTTGCAGATGAGTCTAATGCTCTGTCAAGCATTTCTCCATATGTTGCACCAAATTTGTAATCTTTGTTACCTGCTTTTGCAAGGCTTACTTTGATTTCATCTGCGTTCACTGCTTTCTTAGCAGGTGTTACAGAAAATTCTTTATAGTATGCATCTTTTCCGTTTGCTGTTGCATAGTATACTCCTGTACGTGCTGTTTCAGTACCAGCCGCACCAGTTGCACATGTAACCAAATCTGCATCCGGCTCAAACACTACGTGATATGCTTTGTCGCCGTCTGCAACTCTCGTTCCGGCTGTGTCATCTGTAGCATCCTTAACAAGATAGAATTTACCGTATTTACATGTATCTGTTGTCTCAAGCTTGATATCTTTGATAACATCACCGATTTCAACAGTCTCGCCTTCAGCAAGTTTTGCCGGGAAGTCAACCATTTTTGCAGCAAGTGCAAGCGGTGTTACCCGAATCTCTACTTCTTTGCTGAATTTTTCTCCTGAATAATCCCAAACTTTACTATTCGCATCGTCTTTCATGAAGCCATCTACGTCAAACTCATCTTTTGGGAATTTATCAACTGTTGCAACAATGATTGTTTTTTTCGTACCGACTTTCAATGAAGAAAGATCACTTGGTGATGAAACGATTTCAAATTTATCGTCGTCTAATCCACCCAACTCAATCTTAGAATCACCAACTGTGTATGTTCCATATACTTCATAGGTGTTAAGTGTATTCAGAACTGCTTTGTCGCCTTTTACAACTTCAACAGAAACTGTCTTTTCAACAGTACCTATGCCATCTGCTTTCGCCAAATTTTGCAGCATAATCTACAGTTTTTCCATCATTAAATGCAAGCGTTAATCTCAAATCCATCTTTGTATTAGCAGATGCATATGAGAGTCTATGAAGATCATCTGCGTTTACAAGCCAGTCAGTACTTCCAACAGCACCGGCTTTAGTACCGTCAGCACTATTTCCGTCTCCGAATACAACTACTGGTGATGTTTCCTTATTTAAACGGAACTGTACGTCGTCTTCTTCCGGTTCATATTCATCACCATCGTCGTTTAAGTACTTTGCAATCTGATCAACATCAAATGTTCTGTCCTTAGCATTTTCCTTATTATATGTATACTTAATTTCTTTTGGGAATGTGTATGCAAATGCATCGCTTACAGCTTTTTTGTATACATTAACACGGACTGTTGTGTCAACTGTTGCGGTACTACCGGCAATTGTCCAGCCTGGTCCTGCAGGGCTGTATTTAGTCTTATCCAAAGTTATTGTAACAGTATTGTTAAAAACTTTTGCTTCAGTTACAGGAGTATCGCCTGCGCCCTCGTCAACAGCACTTACACAGTCAAGTTTTGTTACATCTTTAATTGCAAGATCAGCATAAACTGCTTCTGTTTTTGTGCCATCAAACACCGTTTTGCATGTCACATTTTCAACAGCAGCTCTAACATCACCAACTGTGATTTTTTTTGTTTCCGCTGTTTCCTTAATTTTAAATGTCTTTGTAGGCCCCGCTCCCCCAAATTTGGACAGGGCGGCAGGGCGCAAAAAAAGCCGGAAAAACCGGCTTTTATTATGGCGCTATGTGCTTTTTTAATAAGTCCAAAAGAGTATATTCACCCTTCTGAATCTTTGACAACTCTGCGTACTTTTTAATTGCAGAAATAAGTATATCAGGATTACCAAAGTATGATTTAACAAACGCATACGATTTTACTTCTTTCATCTTTAAATCTTGCTTACAAAAATCACTTGGCTTCTTTCCGGACTTTTTATATTCTTTGTACTTATCCTCATTTATGATAATAAGCATTTCTATTTCCGGAGCAGTGATGACGTTGATTACATCAACCTTATGCGCATACGCTTTACTCAACTTAAAATTTTCTCTTCTGGAATCAAGAATTCTTATCACAGAGATTGATTCCTCAAAGCCTTTTCTTAAGTATCTGGTTTCAAATGTTTTTGCATCTCTACATCTTAGGACATCTTCATCAATCATCTGTTCCCGCTCAAAGACAAGCAAATGATTATCTAATAGATTTTCAATAATGGCTTGCTCTGCTGAGCCCTCACATATGCATGCCACATATGACCCTATCCGAATCTCCATAATAGCCTCCTTAAATATAAGAAGAAATGTTTTTTTTCAGTTGCATATAGGCTTTATACGCCGGAGTCGTCCCTTCAAGGAATCCACTTTGATAAGCATCGCTCTTTTTTATGTCATTTCGTTTCAGTATCTTTGATAGGTTTTCTATCGTAATTCCATCCCGATTCCTGGTAATATAGATACTGTCATTTCTATCATATTCGTCAAGCAGTTCCGGGTAATGGGTTGTAAATATCAAAACCGCTCCGTTCTTATTTAGTCTGGTGTCCATAAAAAACCGGATTAATGTTGTTACGATCTCTTTATTGAAATGATTTTCTATTTCATCCACCAACATATATCCACCTGCTTTAAGCACATTCATAGCATGTGTAAATACGATAATACCTTTTATGGTTCCTGACGACAAATAATTATCCAATTCTTTGGCATCATTTAATAGCATTTCGTCCTGCCCCACAAACTTCAAACGGATGATATTCTTCGTTTCATTTTTCTCAAAAGATAACGATTCTACTGACGGATCCAAAAACGTAATGACTGATTCCGGAATCATATCAGATATAGGCAACACATTGTTATTTGTAAACTCTCGCATATCAGAAATCATAATGCGTTCCTTATTTTTTTTATTTTGGGCAATAACGATACTCACATCATCCGATAAAAATGCTTCTTCATTGCTTCTTCTCGCAATAATCATAGAATCATCAAACTCATGAATTGTCTTTTTAAGTTTAACTACATCTGATGACTTCTTCCATATCGTTTCATCTGTAATCATATATCTTCTCATTTCGCTTTCATACCGAATACAAGTCTCAAGTTGATATATTTCTTTTGTGTTGGACATAAAATTGATTCTAATAACTGCATTTTGTGTTTTGCCCAAAATATCCTTACAGTCAAGATGATTGATTGGGTCGTTATTCACAATTCCAAGTGTCAACAGTATAATCTTTAGGGCAGAAGTTTTTCCGGATGCGTTAATGCCTATGATTGCCTCTGTTGGATTCAAATACATATTGGAAAACAATGGATGCAAAGTATCCCTATCTTCCTCTGAAACTCTCTGCGTTGCAATGAAGCTAATCTCTATATCCTGTTTAAATAGCGGCAACCCTTTCGCCTCAATCTTTAACAATTTCATACAAACACCTCGATTTATTCTCGTCAAATTCGTTTTTATTTTCTATACAATTGTATTATATGCTAGTTCTGCAAAATTATCAACGCATTTTTCGTTTTTAATTTACCATAAGTGCTTGACGCAAAGAAACCCGAGCGCATCGCGCCCGGGCCTATAGCTGTTTCGGTTTCTACTTCTGCTATCTATTCCTGTGATTGATTGGATTGTGTCTGATTGATAATCGCTTGAATCTGCGATTCACTGATATTATTTGCGCGCATATTTGCTATCAGGCGCTGCTGCTCTTCGAGTTTGCCTTGCTCTTTTACATAATCTTCCCGCGCCCATCTGTCACGCTGCTCTTTCAGGTGCGCTTCGTACGCC
>JAGKTY010000035.1 GCA_021153185.1 Lachnospiraceae bacterium | reverse complement strand
ATTACTGTTTATTTGTCAATGTTCTGTCTGTTGTTTTGCGTCTTCGTGACACGCAACAGTGATAATATACCACGCGTATTTTGCATTGTCAACAACTTTCTTGGAATTTCTTTGAAACTTTTTGAAATGGTATTTCAATCATTTTTTACCTACTATATATAGTAAATTCCGGGCCAACAAAAAAGCATCCTACTTTATCTCATTTCACAATCAAATCGTAAACCACATAGGTAATCAAGTTGTTCTTATATAGAAAGGATAGCGGTACGCTCTTCTCAATCATTGGCAGCATCTGCATACCAAATGTACTATTCGCGGCAATTTGTACAATCGCAAGAAATGTCCAGATAATCAAAAGGCCTTGGATAAGTCCTGCTGCAAATCCAAGCAAACGGTTTCCCTGTTTCACCAGCGGTAAGCTTGTGATAATTTTTAACGCAGCAAATACAAATTTAAACGCAAGCACAATCACTCCATATAAGATCACGATTACAACGATCCTAATGAAGATCAGCTGGATATCCGCAAGCACCCACTCGAAGAACACTTCTTTCCACATACTTTTTGTCACACATAATAATAGAATTGTCACAATATTTGCAACAAGCGGGAGCAGCATTCCTACTAGCCCCCGCTTCCTTCCATATAATAAGCTGCAAATAATGATGACAATTGCACCAATCTCTAACGCATTCATTACTGTAATTTCACCATCTCAATCTTTTGTCCTTTTACAAGCAAATATTTCAATTTGCTGGATGTCGGAATGAGCGAAACTATTCCGCCTCCCATATCACCATCGTACTTCAGCCGTCCTGTTGGTCCAAGTATCTGCACGTGACTGTCATTATATATGATGACATATCCATCATTCATGATAATGTCCGAATAGCTGATATCAAAAATATGACTATACTTTAGATTGCCAGACAAATCGTAAACATCCAATCGGAATGCTTCCTTACTATCCGTATTATGAAAAACAATTCCGATATATGACTCATCATGATAAATTCCAACAACATCTTTCCCAAGATCGACGGTATTTGCCAGGGAAGGTTTTTCTTTCCCTTTAAAATACAAAAGCTTCTGGTCGCAAATCGCAATTGCATTTTGCGTATCGACAAATGATAAATAAGGTGCCATTGCATTGGTAAAATCTTTTCCGCTCACGAGATGGTCTGTCTCATTTTGACCGACTGCACCAAAATTGTAGAAAGCAATACTAGTATTAATCTCGCCGCTTTGTGCCTTCAAATAAGAAATGCCGAGTTTTACATTATCAGGCGATATGGAAACGGCAAGCGGATATCCGCTTTGTTTCATTGTTGTTTTGACATCGGAAATTTCAACCCCTTCTGCCGAAAACAGTTTCACCCATGTCACACTGTCATCCTGCAATGTCGCTGCAACGATTCCTTTGGCCGAAACGTCCAAATCCATGATTGGCAGGTTTGTTTCAACTTCGCCCGTTGGACCGGTCGCATTCATAATATAAATCTTGTTGCCCTTATAATCACCTACTGCAACATACTCTTTGTTCTTCCGCACGATTGGGTTTTGCATCTCATATGTCTTGTTCCAGATTTGCTTTCCTTTTGCATCATAGACACTGATACCATCCGTACTATGGATTAGGATATTGCCTTCATACGCTTCATATGTGGCATTTTCCGTTCCCATTTTTTTGATTTTTTCAACAACTTTTGTTTCTGTATAAACCCGGTTGTCATAGCTGATTTTACAAATGAGCGCAATAGCAATGACAATCGCCACGATAATTGCACGCCTGTAAATCACCGCAAGTTTATGATGAAACAACTTATCTTTATAGGTAAGCTCCGGCATAATTCCTCCACATCACATTTTATTCTACATTCGTAGTATAACATACTTGTTTTGTTATGGAAGAACTATTTTTTGTCCATACAAAATTGTGTCCTGATCTTCAATATGGTTCAGCTCGCAAATCGCTTTGATTTTCCTGTCATCTCCATAAAAACGGATGCTGATTTTTTCCAGCGTATCTCCTTTTCTGATTTCATAAAATGCCGGCACGGCTGTTTCCTCCTTTTGAACCACGTCTGCTTCCTCCTTTTGTTCCTGTGTTATATGAACCACCTCATCTGTTTGCACGATATCATTTTGCTGCACGTCCTCACGTGCCACCACTTCAACCGATTCCTCTCTTTTCCCTTCTTCTGAACCGGTAACCGTTTCCTCCTCTTTTGGCACAGCCGGTACACTTTCCGCCGCCGTCATGTCTTCGTCGTTTTGCTTCTGCTCTTGTGCAAACCCCGTCTCGACCTGACCGGATAACTTAGACAGTACATTTTGCATATCATTCATCTGGTCATAATTTTGTATAATTGTGATGCCGATCGCAACGATTACAACAGCCAGCACCGCACTCAATCCATACATAAATACAAGTGCTTTCTTATGCGCATTTTCCTTCTTTTTTTGCGCCAGCATTGCACGAAACTGTCTCGTCGCATGATCGTTTCCTGTCTCTGATGTCTCATTTGCACCTGTTTTGATTTCTCCTTTCTGTTCCTGGTCGTACAACATATAATTCTGCATTGGTTCATTTTTTTCATAGTATTCAAAAAAACCTTCCTGCTTTACAAGCTTGTCCTGCTCGTAAAAAAACAATTCTCCGTCCAGTTCTTCTTCATCAAAAAACAGAAACAATTTTTGATCTTCCCTCAAAAAATGAACGAACGTATTTTCTATCCGCTCCTCGCAAAATGCAAGCTCGTCCGTTCCATACATTGCAAGGCCCACAACGGCTTGTCCCGGAAAAAATTTTGCCGCCTGTTCATTCATCACATGCCAGTCCGATTCGACTGTAAGTGTCTTTTTATGTGCATCTGTCTGCGGCACCTTCAGCACACTGCTTACAAACCACGTCCGCTTTTTGTCGATGTACTCTTTTCTTCCATATAAAACGAAGGCCTGTTCATTTTGATTATCCCTTATGCACTGTTTTAGGAACGATACTACATAATCTTCTATGTATACTTTTTCATTTCCGATATGTCCAATCTGTCTTACATTAGCCATACTTCCTTCTTTTACTTCTATCATAAATACCTCCTCTTTTTTTGTTCTTGTTACATATAGATATAGCATGTCCCAATTGCTGATTTTGACGAAAGAAGGTAGGCTATCTTATTTTTTTTCGACAAAGGTATCATTCCCAAAATAAAACTGCCCACCGTCCGGTGAGCAGTCATCGTTGTTCTTTTATTAAATGAATTTGTAAATCGTTGTTGTGTTATACGGTTTGTTTGGTCCAAATACAGGCGACTCAAAAGCCGGTTCATTAATGGCATTTGGAAAATACTGTGTTTCGAGGCACAGACCCATTCTCCTTGCATAGCTTGCGCCACCCTTTCCGGTATGCGTATCAATGAAGTTTCCTGCATAGAACTGGATACCCGGAAGGTCAGTATATACTTCCATGATAATGCCTGATTTGGCTGCCATCACTTCAGCAACCTTCTCCACGCCATCCGTCTCTTTGGAAATCACATAGTTGTGATCATAACCACTCGTCAGCACAAGCTGTTCAAATGCATCATCACAGTGCTCGCTTACCTTGTGTGGAGAAGTCAAATCCATCGGTGTTCCGGCAACCTCAGGAAGATTACCTGTCGGAATCGCTCCGGGTACAATCTCCGTATAGCGGTCGGCTTTAATCATAACCGTCGACTCTTCCATGCTGCCCGAATCATGTCCATCCAAATTGAAATAAGAATGGTTTGTAAGGTTCATGACGGTGTCTTTATCAGAAGCACCTGTATAGATAATCGCTACTTCCCCGTCATCCGTTACTTTGTAGGTCACTGTAAATGTACGGTTGCCCGGGAAACCAAGTGCGCCATCTTCCTGTTTTAATGAAAATGTGACGCTGTTTTCGTCATCGTTGACTCTTGCATCCCATACCACCTTGTGGAAACCGTGCTCTCCATCTGAGTGAAGATTATTTCCATTTTCGTTTGCCAAAATAGAATACTCTGTTCCATTGATTGTAAATTTGGCACCTTTAATACGGTTTGCTGAAGGTCCAATTGTTGCTCCAAAGCAACTTCCGCTTGTCTCATAATCGGAAAGCTTGTCGTAACCAAGTACCACATCAAGCTTATCGCCGCCTGCTGTTGGTACGAATAAATTCACAAGAATCGCACCAAAGTCGGTCACATCAGCCTGCATGCCCATACTATTCTTAATTGAATATAATGATACTTCTTTTCCGTCTTTTGTTTTTCCAAATTCTTTAACTGTTATCATATAATCTCCTTATAATTCTACACGTCCCTCTAACGCACGAAGCAACGTCACTTCGTCTATGTATTCCAGGTCTCCTCCGACCGGAACTCCACTTGCGATTCTTGTCACCTTAATGCCCGTCGGCTTGATGAGTTTGCTGATGTACATCGCAGTCGTCTCGCCTTCCAGGCTCGAATTCGTCGCAATGATAACTTCATCCACATCCTCCTGCAAGCGAACCATCAACTCTTTTAATTTGATATCATTCGGGCCGATTCCAAGCATCGGCGAAATCGCTCCATGAAGCACATGATATACCCCATCGTATTTGGCAGTCTTTTCGTAAGCAGCCAAATCCCTGGTCGTCTCTACAACCATAATCGTCTTATGGTCCCTGTTAAGGTTTGCACATATCGGACAGATTTCGTCATCAGTTAGCGTAAAGCAACTTTTACAATACTTTACATGCGTTCTCGCTTCTACAATTGTATTGGCAAAACGCTGCACATCTTCGACCGGCATATGAATCATATGAAATGCCAGCCGCTGCGCTGATTTGTTTCCAATTCCCGGAAGTGACGCAAGCGCCTCAATTAGTTTATTAATATAACCACTGTATAAATCCATTAGAATGGAAGTCCTCCAAGTCCGCCAAGACCTCCTGTCAGTCCTGACATCATATTGGCACTTGCCTCATCAGCCTGATGAAGCGCTTCATTTGTAGCTGCCATAATTAAATCTTCCAGCATTTCAACATCTTCCGGATCAACCGCATCCGGATCAATTGAGATTTTGGTTAATTCTTTTTTGCCTGAAACAGTAACACTGACAACACCGCCACCGGCCTGTGCCGTAAATTCTTTCTCTTCAAGCTGTCTCTGGCTTTCTTCCATCTGACGCTGCATCTTCTGTGCCTGCTTCATCAGATTATTCATATTTCCCGGCATTCCTCCACCCGGAAATCCTCCACGCTTTGCCATTTTGATATCCTCCTATACTTTGCCTTTCTATTATTCAGTCTCTTCTTCCGAATCGATTTCTTCAATATCGAATTGAATGATTTGACTTAAATCCACATAATTTTGCTCAAACGATTCCGTCTCCTGCAATGAGCGGAACGTGATTGCCACATCTTTTTCAACCTGCAGCGCAATCATCTCTTTGAGCTTTTGCCGATTATCTTCATGCTCAATAAAATAATCTGACGCCGATCCATCAGGCAAAACAACGAGCAATGATCCATCCTCTGCAAGGCTCAAATTTGCCTGCTGCATATACATTTTCATTGGCTGAAGCGCCTCTCCGATGAGACCGGACCATCTGCTCACAACCTGTTTGATATCGTCAGGGACAGCTTTGGGCAGCTCCTTTTTCGGTCCCGAATCTGCGCTCTGTCCTTGCACGGCAGATGCACTGCCTGCCTGCACAACAATTCCTTTTTCTATCTGCTGCTCAAGCGCCTTGATTCGCGCCTTCGTACTGTCATCGTTTTGATCCATTGCCGGTCTGCACAGTTTAATTAACGTCATTTCAATAAAAATGCGTTTGTTCGATGTATGACGAAGCTTGTCGGAAAGCTCTGAAAAAACACGGATATACCACATGATTGTATCCATGTCGACAAGCCCGGCTTCCTCTTTCATCATCGCCAGATTGTCTGCTGAAATATCCAAAAATTCTTCGACATCATCATTGGTACTGACAAGCATCAAATTGCGCAAATACCAAACAAAATCTACGACAAACTGACTCATCTCCCGGCCCTGCATAATTGCTTCGTCCAAAAGTGCAATGGCGCCGGAAATATTTTGGTCAAGCACAAGCCGAAGCAGCTTGCTAAACACCGATTGGTCAACTGCGCCAAGCACATCAAGCGCCATCTCATACGTCAGCGTTTCGCCATAATGAAACGCCAGGCACTGCTCTAAGAGACTTAGCGCATCACGCATAGAGCCGTCTGCCGCCTTTGCCACATACCGAAGTGCCTTAGGCTCCACTGAAAGAGACTCCCGCTCCATTAAATCCTGCAGCCTGTTTGTAATCGTATCGATTCCGATCCGCTTAAAATCATAACGCTGGCAACGGGACAAAATCGTAATCGGAATCTTGTGTGATTCCGTTGTTGCCAAAATAAAAATGACATAGGACGGCGGTTCCTCCAATGTCTTAAGGAGCGCATTAAAGGCCCCGATTGAGAGCATATGCACCTCGTCTATAATATAAACCTTATATTTGCCCTCTGCAGGAGAGTAGGAAACTTCCTCAACAATTTCACGGATATGATCCACGCCATTATTGGAAGCCGCATCGATTTCAATCACATTCATGCTGCTGCCGTTCGCAATACGCTTACAGGTCTCACATTCTCCACACGGACTGCCATCTACAGGATTTTCACAATTCACTGCTTTTGCAAAAATCTTCGCAATCGTAGTCTTACCTGTTCCGCGGGTTCCGCAAAACAGGTAAGCATGACCAATCCGATTATTTTTTATTTGATTTTGTAATGTTGTTACGATATGTTCCTGTCCCTTAACCTCATCAAATTCAGCCGGACGGAACTTTCGATACAATGCCTGATACGACATATTACCTCACTTAGTCACCAAAACTGATTCCAAGCATTTTTGCCTCTTTGATAATGCTTGCATCCGGTGAAACATATTTTAATTTGCCAGCGACATCCTCAAGTGGCACCTTGATGATTTCGCGATTTTTGATACCCACCATGAAACCATATTCTCCGTCTAAAATGAGTTTTCCTGCTTCTGAACCGAGTCTTGAAGCAAATACCCTGTCATACGGACATGGGCTACCACCACGCTGGGTATGTCCCGGAACAGTAACACGTACTTCTGCTCCTGTTTTTTCCTGGATGCGCGCAGCAACCTCATAGGAAACCGATGGATATTTGGTATTCTTCTGTTTCTCACGAAGTTCTTTCTTCGAAAGCGCAGCATCTTCTTTTGAAATCGCACCCTCTGCTACTGCAAGAATTGTAAACTTGCTACCGCGTTCTTTTCTCTTGTTGATTGCATCAACAACTTTATCGATATCATATGGAATCTCCGGAATCAGGATGATATCCGCTCCTCCTGCCATACCGGCATTGAGTGTAAGCCATCCGACTTTGTGACCCATAACCTCAACAATAAATACGCGGCCATGACTTGCTGCAGTTGTATGGATGCAATCAATTGCATCTGTTGCAATGTTTACCGCACTCTGGAATCCGAATGTCATATCTGTACCCCAAAGATCATTGTCGATTGTCTTTGGAAGAGTAATCACATTAAGTCCTTCCTCACGAAGCAAATTGGCTGTCTTATGTGTACCGTTTCCACCCAAAATAACAAGGCAATCCAATTTTAACTTGTAGTAATTTTGTTTCATTGCCTCAACTTTATCAAGTCCGTTTTCATCCGGATCCTTAATCGTTTTAAACGGAGTTCTGCTGCTTCCCAAAATTGTGCCGCCCTTGGTCAGAATACCCGAGAAGTCATGTCCGCTCAACATACGGAAATTTCCGTAAATCAGACCCCGGTACCCTTCTAAAAATCCATAAATCTCAACCTCAGGATCTCTTACTGTAATACTCTTAACGACACCGCGCATTGCAGCATTTAATGCCTGACAATCGCCACCGCTTGTTAACATTCCAATTCGTTTCATAAAGCAGTCCCTCCAAATACGTAATATTAGAACAAAGAATATCGCAACGCGATATTCTGCGAAGCTTTGCATTATGGGAAATTCCTCGGATTTTCCTATAATGCAAGAATAATAGGTGCCAGCATGCACCGGCACCTATTATTATACTAAATTTCTGTTCAGTTAGCAACAATTCTGACCAAATAGAACCATCCACGAAACACTTTTCCAATGCTAAATACAATAGTTATCTGATTCGTCTCCCTGCCACATAAGCAAGTCCGCTATGGTCACGTGGTCAACCACACTTTTGATTGCCTCATCGAGCTGTCTCCACAGCTTAATGGTCGCACAATTTTCTTCTCTGTCACATCCCGGCGCATCGTCCTCCACACATGCAACCGGACTGAGCGTACCTTCTGTCATACGCAAAATCATGCCGACTGTATATTCCTCCGGTTTTTTGCGAAGAAGGTATCCGCCCTGCGGTCCCCGGACACTGCGAACGAATCCCCCGCTGTTAAGAAGCGAGATGATTTGTTCCAAATATTTGTCACTAATATCCTGTCTTTGTGCGATTTCTTTAATGCTGACCGGCTTGTCACCCGAATGTTCTGCAATATCTAACATCAGTCTGAGTGCATAGCGACCTTTCGTTGATATTTTCAAAATCTGTCACTCCTTTCCCAATCTAATGGGACTATTATAGCATACTTTTTTGTTATTGTATATAATTCCTACTAACTTTATAAGAATTATTTAACCGACACATTCTTAAGCTCGTCAAACAGTTCCAAATCTGACTGATTGACTTTGATATTTGATGTGATCGGTTCTTCCCCCGGTTTTGTAACCGTGATTTCAATAATCGTACCATCAACAATTTTTCCATTTAAAATAAGCTTTAAAAATGACACAAACTTTGGATGATTATCCTGAAACTGTTTCAGGGCACCCATCACTTTCATCATCGCTGCCGGATTCATCATCGTTTTCGTCTCCTTCAAACAT
This sequence comes from Lachnospiraceae bacterium, assembly GCA_021153185.1. GTDB lineage: Bacteria > Bacillota > Clostridia > Lachnospirales > Lachnospiraceae > SIG333. Next base: position 9,335 of record JAGKTY010000035.1, on the reverse strand, counting down.
CGTTATTGAATTGTACCACATCAACGGATCAGACTTTCAATTAAAGCAATTAAATCCTGTGTAATAAATGGTTTTTGCACATGTGGCGCTCCTAACGCTTCCATTCTGCGAACGGTTTTTTCATCTTTATCGGCCCTGTCATTTCCGAAGAAACAACAGAGCCGATGAAACGCATATTACAACCTTATTTCGATGAAACAACCATTTTAATGATAACGGAAACAGCACCATATAATACACCTGCAACCGGCCATATTACCCAAGTGATATCCCATCTGCGGGTTAAGAAACTAATCAGCAGATAAATCGCTGTCAGGATTGTCCAGTAAACGCCACCAACGCTTTCGATTTTTTCACTTGCTTTTTTGCTGGTAACCGTAAAATCATTTTCCTGAAGAAGCTGGTCATAGCTTCCCCAAATACTTGAGGAACGGATAATGATATTGACGCCAAAGGAAACGATGATGAGGCAAACACATACCATACTAACAACCACAACTTCATTTTGTGTCGCAATGGAAGAAACAATGATTGGCAATGCGCTTAAAATACAGCAAATGATGCCACCGGAAAGCATGGCAGTATATGTACCCTGGTATGCTTCCTTTCGCTCTTTCACCATACCTGAAACACCGTACTCTGTCTCGATTGGTTCCTTCTCAATGTACTCAAATGGTTTTTTCTTTATGCCGGTTGTGATAAATACAAATACCGCCACGCTAACCATAAGAAGCAATACAACCAGTCCAAGACCTGCTGCCAGCGGCTCTGTCACACCCCAGATATGTCTGCTTGAAAGCGCTGATAAGAAAATCAATAACACCGGCGACAGAATGCATATGGAAACTGCATTCGCAATTTGGGGTGTAATTTCTTTTATTATAGAAAGGAATTTGTTTGCCTCTTCTAACGAAACCTTTCTTACATCTGCTGCTGATTCAAAGGTTTCAGAAAGTGTTCTGTATTCCTCTTTTTCAGTTTCTCCCAATTCATCTTTTAATAAGTAATCTGTCGAAACGCCAAAGAGCTCTGCCATTTTGATAATCTTCTGAATATCCGGAACGGCCTGTGCACCTTCCCATTTAGAAACGGATTGTCTTGATACACCTAACTGGTCTGCTAATTCTTCCTGGGACCAGCCATTCTTTTTTCTTTCGTTAATTATTTTGTCTGCTAATATCATGTCTTCCGACCTCCTGTTTTGACTTCATGTTTCACTTCGCTTAAGCAAGCTAAGCATACCAATTTGATGGGTTGCAAGCTATAAAGCAGCCTTTTCAATTTGTCAACCAGCGGTTGCAACTAGCCAAAAAAGCGCTATTTTAACGTGTTTTCAGTCAATAAGCGAAAAATATGCAAGGGTCTTTATCATGACAGATTTGTATAATAAATTCCCGTCGCAAGCTGCACGATAATAGATACAATTGTAATCATGACCCAACAGCTAAGACCCAGAAGAATCGGTTTTCCACCCTTCTTAATGAGCTGAACAATATTCGTATTGAGTCCGATTGCACACATTGCCATTGCAATAAAAAATTTAGCAAGCCATTTCATCGCTTTTACAAAGCTTCCTGTATAAAATACCGCAAATGCATTCTCCGGCATCATTCCAACAACCGTTGTGATGAGCGATGCCCCAACAAAGAATAAAATAAACCACGGAAAAATCTTTTTGAGTGAAAATGTATTCTCTTTTCCACCTTCTTTTTTGGCCTTGCGCATCCGAATAAAGGCGAGCGCAAGCGTAATTGGGATAATTGCAAGTGTACGGGTCAGTTTTACCGTTACCGCAGTCGATAAAATTTCACCACAATGATAGATTTCTTCTGCGGTGGAGGCTGCTGCCGTAACCGATGAAGTATCGTTAACCGCAGTTCCTGCAAATACCGCAAATCCTTCTGAACCCATTCCCATCATATGTCCAAGTGTTGGAAAAATAAGTGCCGCAAGCACATTAAACAAAAAGATGACCGAAATCGACTGCGCAATTTCTTCATCATCTGCTTCAATCACAGGCGCTGTGGCTGCAATCGCAGAGCCACCGCAAATCGATGAACCCACGCCGATCAACGTTGCAACATTGCTATCCATATGCAGTGCCTTGTGCATAAAATATGCAACAATGAGTGATGTGCCTATGGTACATACAATGACAGGCAAGCTCTGTGCACCTACCTTGGCAATGGTTCCGAGATTTAAAGAAAATCCCAAAATGATGACTGCCCACTGTAAAATCTTTTTGGAGGTGAACTTGATTCCATCTTTCATCTTGTCATCAGATGCCAGCTTAGGAAGGCAGAGCGTGATTAACATACCGAATAAAATCGCAAAGACCGGTGCCCCAATGACCTCCATCGAGAAGTTACCGATGGATAACTTGGCAAGTACCGTCGCAATGGCTGCGATGACCGTACAAATCACAATGCCAAGTCCATTTTTCTTCAAAAAAATCATAGTTTTCTCTCCTTGTAATAAGACCCGCAAAGTCTCAAATAATAGCATACTACATCTTAGGATGCCCGGACAATTATAGCATCATTCCTCCAATTACTCAACCACGTAACAATCATACCGGATTGCTTTCCCTTCAAACGTATGATTTGGATTACGATTCGCCAGAAACGGGCTCTTTAACGGTCTTTTTACAATAATCTTTTTGGGCGACACTGCAATTGCAGCATCAAACAGATCCTCTTCTTTTGCACAAGGTGGCTCCAGTTTTTGAATGAGCTGAAGTTTTTTATTGATTAACCCGGATTTCTGCCTTGCCGGAAACATGGGATCCAAATATATCGTGTCAATGTTATCCACTTGTTTTGATAGCATTTCTATACTGTTTCCTTCCACAAGCTGCATTCTTTCTGCAATTTCCTTGAGCTCCTTATGTTTCCTGGCTCTCCTGATGGCATCCTTTAAAAGAAGTGCAATGACCGGATTTTGTTCATAAAGCGTCATCCGGTATCCGTATGCCGCAAGTAAAAAAGCATCTTCTCCCATGCCGGCAGTCGCGTCAATGCCTCTTGGCAAATCCTGCGTCGTCTTTGCAGCGCGCACAAGCATCTCATGCTGAAGCCTTCCGTTTGTCACCCGGTGTAACATCTGCTCAAAATCACCTTGATAAGATAACCCGTACCCGCAAAGCGATACACCCTTTGCATCAAACACGACCGTAAGCGCATCACCCATCGCCGTCCCAATCGGTACATCCATTTTGGCTGCAAACGCGTTTGCCAAATTCATATCTGCACCTTTCTTCGTACATATGACTATCTGCTCACTCATCAAATGTCCTTTCTAGGTATTCTTCTTGCCATTTACGTGTATCAGACTTAAATTCATCTTTTAATTCTACGGTGTACCAGTCTTCTACCAAAAGATTATTTTCATATTCCATATCATTTTCCCCATTATAGTTCTTCTTTTTTTCTGAAAAACAATTTCTTTTCCAATTGTAATAAAATATCTTGGAAGTTTATATCCATGATATCCATCATTGCTATTCATTTCATATAATGCAACATGAATTTGAAAGTCAGCTTTTGGATCCATCAGATTATACAATCTGCTTTGCAATTTACTCCATCTTTTCTACATGATATTCCCCTTACAATTATTCGTATCTAATAATGAACCTCTAACCCCGTCCCCTAGGTTCATATGCCTTATATTATAACTGATTTTATTATGAAAACCAATCAAAGTTCTAATTTGATTTACATCATATTCTTTAGCTGGAAGAATAACTGCATTTTTACCTATTATTTCTTTTACTATACGTAATTCTAACTCTTGCCTGTGTTTAAAATGACTGATCATATCCTCAAAAGCACTACATTCATGTTTCCTCCCATAGGGAGAGTTCACCAAATATTCTAACATCATCTGATACCATAACTCATTTCCATTCTCATCACAGCGTTCTTTTTGAATTATTTTAATATTCTCTTCCAACTTATCACTATAAAGATAAAATAATATAAACTTCTTTGCATCAATGCACCTAAATAAATTACGATAGAACTCTATAATTTCTTCATCACTAAGCATATGAAACAAAATTAAATCCTCTATTACATTTTGAAAGAAAGAACATTCAAATAAATATCCTGTATTTGTAAAATTTTTAAACCTTGTTACTATAATTTCCTTTAGCTCCGCCAAAGTTTTTCGCCCATTATAGACTTCATAATTCTCCAAATCTTTATAAAATCCCGGAATATCCGTAATTATCTTAGTGTAAGTAATGATATAATTCTCTTGTTCCCTAACTGTATTTTTTATAATTTCATCCCTTATCGAATTGTATTTTTCCAAAACATCCTCATATTCCTTCTTCGACATTAAAGCACACCAAGCCAATTCTATCGGAGAATAATCTCCTTCCCTACATACATGTAACTCAGGATTAAACTTCACAATATTATTTATCAGCGTGCTTTTTCCTGAGCCTTGAATACCTTCTACAAACATATTTTTCATAAAGCAAATCTCCTTTCAAATTATAATTCAATTACCTTAGTTGCTATTTTTTCGCAAAATTTCCTGTCATGTTCAACAAATAGCATGGTTGGCTCATACTTTAAAATTAATCTTTCTAACTGCATCCGCGAAAAAATATCAATGTAATTTAATGGTTCATCCCAAATATAAAGATGTGCCGGTGTAAGTAAACTAGTCGCCAACAAAACTTTCTTTTTCTGGCCTTCCGAGTAAGTTTCCATATTTTTGGCAAACTGCTCTCGTCCAAAATCAAGCTGCCGAAGTATGGTACAAAATAAACTCCTATCCAAATCATGCGTTTTACAATAATTTGTAACATTACCTTTAAGTCCGATTGTTTCCTGACCAACATATGAAATAACAAGACCTTTTGCCACCTCACATAGTCCTTCTTCAATTACACAAACACCTATATCGGAATTACATTTTTCTAGGATTTTTCTAATAATTGTTGTCTTTCCACTTCCGTTTTTTCCGGATAATACAACACGATCACCCTTTTTAATGTCAAAAGACAGCCCTTGAAACACTGGTTTATCTGAGTCTTTATATTGCAAACTATACTCTTTTACATTAACAAGACTATTTTTGTAATGAACAAGCTGAAACAACTTTAAATCTTTAGGATATTCTATATCTTCTAAAAGACCCTCCTTTTCCTCAATCTCTCTTTCAATTCGTTTTTCCATCTGCTTTACACGACTCTGCATCTTTTTTGTTTTGGCTCCGATAAAACTTCTTGTGCTTAAGCATCTGTCATGTTCTTTTATCGGATCAAATCCTATTTTGGTGCGTTCATTTTTATCTGCCCACTTAGCAACCTGTTCTGCCGCATGGTTCAACTTTTGAATCTCCTTTCGGTGTTTCTCATTTTGTGCTGTCGCAAATTTATCTTTACGTTGCTTATTCTCCCACCAGACCGAGAAATTACCATTTTGTACTTCGATACTGCAACGATTCAATACCAGACAATGGTCTGTGCATGCATCCAACAAATCTCTGTCATGAGAAACCAATATAAAACCCTTTTTAGAAGCCAAATACACCTTCACACATTCCCTTGCATTTTGGTCAAGATGATTCGTCGGTTCATCAATTAATAAAAACTCATTTTCCTGTGAAAACAAAACTGCAAGTAATATCTTTGTACGCTCTCCGGGACTTAAGGTACAATAAGGTCTATACAAAATCTCTGGACTTTCCGATAGCTCTTCCAACTCACAAATCACTCTCCATATTTCACACCCCGGCTTCAAATCTTCCATAAATTCTGCCACAGGCATTTGTTTTTGGTATTCTGCAATTTCATAAGGAAAATAATCAAACTTCGTTGATGCACTTATGGAACCTGTAAACTGATATTTTCCAAGTCGTTGAGGAAAAATAAGTACTGGAAAGTGGCGGGAATGCTTGATTTATAAGGGATTGAAGGCATTTGATGTTTACAGAGAAAACCTCGTAAAGTATCGCAAAATATCACAAAACCGTGATTCAAAGTGGTAAGAAAAGTGGTAAGTCTGAGTGGTAAGCACCTGAAATGTGACGAGTGGTAAGCTTATGGGGAAAACGGTATGTTCTATTTGAATGATAACGGGAAATTAACAAAAGACTAACCATGGACTAACAAAGAACTAACCACACGTATCTTTCTTTTTGAAATAAGAGATGATAATATTATTGTGGCAAGAAAAACGACTTACAAAAAGTTACAAATATATACGGAATGACTACGGTTTGGCTACGGTATTGAGACTTTTTTTGAAAAGGAAGTTATGATATTATTATCATGGAAGTAATGAACAAAGAGTGATCGGAAAAATTCGGTTGCTCTTTTTTTATGTTTAAAGGGGGATGAAATGGAAGAAAGATACTGAACGGTTCCATAAAAATCAATAGACTTTAGATGCCTAATGAAGTATAATTATAACGGAACCAAAACGAAGGAGGATTACTTATGCCACGAATTATTGATTTATTCGCTGGTTTAGGCGGGATTAGGCTTGGATTTCAACAGGCAATGGATGAACTTGGGTTAGAAACGGAGTGTGTATTTTCTTCGGAGATAAAACCTTATGCGATTAAGGCATATAATGGATTTTATGGCGATGAAGAAATTTACGGAGATATTACACTTGTTAATACAAATCAAGATATTCCAGATTTTGATTATTTGTTAGCGGGATTTCCTTGTCAACCATTTAGCTCTGCGGGAAATAGAAATGGATTTGCAGATACAAGAGGGACGTTGTTTTTTGAAATTGAACGAATACTTCAAGATAAAATAAATGCAAATCATCCGGCAAGAGGGTTTTTACTTGAAAATGTCGAAGGTCTTATGACTCATGATAACGGCAACACATTAAATACAATTATTACACATTTAGAGCAGTTAGGGTATCATGTTAGTTGTAGATTGTTGGATTCGAGATATTTTGGATTGCCACAAAGCCGAAAAAGAGTGTATATAGTTGGCTCTTTGGATGAGGAGATTAATCTTGAGGATTTTGAACAAAGGGAAGCTGTATTGGGAGATATATTACAGCAAGGACTTTCTACAGTAGATACAGATTTTACCAGAAAATTATTTGCTAACTATACTACACAGGAAGTGATTGGGAAATCAATAAAGGACAAGCGAGGGGGTGAAAATAATATCCACTCATGGGATATTGATTTAAAAGGCAGGACATCGCAGAAAGAACGAGACTTGATGAGTGCTCTTTTACGAGAACGCAGAAAGAAACATTGGGCAGAAGTGATAGGAATAAAATGGATGGATGGAATGCCTTTGACGGAAGAACAAATCAGAACATTTTTTAATGTCCCTGAATTACATCAAATACTAGAACATCTAACCCAAATGGGATATTTGGTATATGAATATCCAAAACAGCAGGTAAAAGGTAAAGATGGGATAGTAAAACGAATTCCAGATGAGACAAAGGATAAGGGATATAATATTGTTGCAGGAAAGTTATCATTTGAGTTTTCTAAGATATTGGACACAAATGATATTGCTCCAACTTTGGTGGCAATGGATGTGGCTAAACTAGGGGTTGTTGATGGAAATGGAATCCGTAGACTTACGATTAGGGAGTGTCAAAGATTATGCGGATATCCAGATGATTATAATCTGGATATGATTAGTGAATCGGAAGCATTTGATTTACTGGGAAATACAGTATGTGTACCTGTAATCAAAGATATTTCAGAAAGAATCGGAAGAAGTTATTTGGAAAATGTAGAAGGAGGAAGATAGGATGAGGTTATCAGCACAAGAAATATATGACAGATTGTTAAATGTCGATCACATTCTTGAATTAGAAGGACAAATCAAATTCTTTTTAGGCGATGTAAATATTATAGTAAGGCAAAAGGATGTAGTTGGGAACATAATGCAGGAGTGGTTGCAAGGATGGTTAGATGCAAGAGGTATTGAATATGCACCAAGCGAAAATACACAGATGCCCCCTGATTTCTTTTTAGATCCAGATGATCGAACAAAAGGACTACTAGAAGTGAAAGCTTTTAACAGAAATGGTTCGCCGGGATTTGATATTGCCGATTTTAGAATGTATGCATCAGAGATTCAAGAGAAGCCATATATGTTAGATGTGGATTATCTTATTTTTGGTTATGATATGAGTGACGATGGTGTTGTTACTATTAAAGATGTCTGGTTGAAGAAAGTGTGGCAAATTACGAGGCGAATGGAAAATTATCCTATTAATTTGCAAGTAAAAGAAGGCGTAATACATAAAATCAGACCGGGTGTATGGTATAGCGAAAGGGTAACGGATTATGCTATTTTTGATTGCCTTGAAGATTTTATTTCTGCTATAGAAGAGACAACATTTAAAGAACCAAAATTGCGTAGTTCTGTAGCTTCTACATGGTTAGCGGTATTTCAAAGAAACTATAAGGCGTGGTATGGAGAAGAATTAAATATACCAAGATGGAATGATATTAAAGATAAGTATGATCTCATAACAGATAAGAAAAGAGAAAAGGCCAGAGAAAGACTGGAAGTAGTAACTGCACAAAAAGAGAAAATAGAGGCTAGAGTGCTTAAATATCAGCAAGCTATTATTGAATCAAAAACAGATAAGCAGAAGGAAAAGGCAGAACAGAGCTTGGCAAAAGCTATGAATTCGTTAGAGTCTGCATTAAAGAAAGTTGCTGATGCACAAGTTGAATATGAAATATGGGTAAATCAGTAATTCTTATGTTTATAAGATTTTGCAAAAAACATATGGTGACTTTGCAATAAATGGTAAGCGATAGAACTTTGGTAATAGATATAGTTTCTTAGTCCGTCCAGGGCGACAGCCTTGGCCCATAGATGTGTTGTGACACATCGTATTGGGTTATTATCTGTCACGCTTCGCCCAGAAATGTATTGTTTAAAGATTTTATGCTATTAAAGTTAGGAAAGGAATGCGAATGTTAATAGGAGCAAACAATTATAAATTGATACTGCTTGATACAAATGCAATTAGAGAGATTGTAACAAACACTAATATGTCAGGAAAAGGTTTTTTGGAAAGATTTTTTGCATGTTCATCAGATGCATATGCACCATGCTTTTCAATTTATAATGTGATTGAGCTTATGCCATATCAGGATATATATGAGAAGTTTCTTGAGTTCTTCTCTACAATTCCGTGTCTTGTGATGTTTCCTGTAAAGAGTATTTTTCAAAGAGAAGTAGAATGCTATTTGGAAGGAAAGAGTTATGGACTTTGTATCCGAATACGGTATGCTGGGGCTCATGACTGCCCTACCTACCACACCGGATTTTATTACATACGAGGCAGTATATCTGCCCAAAA
>JAGKTY010000013.1 GCA_021153185.1 Lachnospiraceae bacterium | reverse complement strand
ACATTAATCAATGTATTAAAATATAACGCATTCTATTGCAATATATAGGAGATGAACAAATGAAAAAAATTAAAATTTTAAATTTCGTTATGTCATTATTTGTAATTTGTACGCTCACCGGATGCGGACATGAACATGAATGGGCTGATGCAAGTTGTGAAGCACCTAAAACATGCGTATCCTGTGGAGAAACAGAAGGTGAAAAATTAGAGCACGATTGGATTTTGGCAAGTTGTGAAACGCCTAAAACATGTTCATCATGTGGTCTGACAGAAGGAGAAGCAATTGGTCATAAGTTAACCGAAGCAAATTATCAGCAGGGTGCGATCTGCACTGTATGTAATCAAGAGGTTGGTGACCCCTTACCGGCTGAATTTGCTGAGCATGAAAACTTAATTCATGTCAAATTAGACGAAGAATTTGATTACGAAACACTATGCTTCCAAAATGAAAACTATTCAACTGTTGGAAAGTTTATAATTTCTGATTACAAATGTTTTGTTTCCGATGAAGAACAGGGATTAGAGGTAAAAGAAGGATATGTATGGCAGAGTGTAAATTTGCATGGTGAATATAGCGACGAAAATGCACGGAAATACGGTGCCAGACAAGTAGTACATGATTTTTCGTATTATGGAGCCAGAGAAGCGCAAAATACATTTCAGGAAAATGATGAATATGATACATTTACTGAAAACTTCAATGGAAATGACTATGAAATCAGGGTAGATGTCAGAACAAATAAAGAAGCATGGGAAAATGACGTTAGATTAATAGTTGATTATAATGTTAATGTTCAAGTTCCCATCGGCTTTGACGGTATGCTATTTGGATTGTTACATAGAAGTGTTGGTCAATATACCGAGGAAGGACAATTTTTGTTTGATGTTGAAGGCGGAACCAATCCTTCAATGGTTCACTTATTCAGATTTCCAAAAGCAGAATTATAATGATATGCATATCGGTATTGAGAGAAAGAATGCAAGTTGATAAGTCTTCAAGGGCAATAGGGTAGTATTGTAAAATTGATATGTTGATTATGCAAAAAAGTATAATTGAGAGATAAAAACAAGACAGAGGGAGAATAGAAAGAGAGGATTCAAAATGAAGAAAGTAAAAGTATTTGTAGCAGTTATGATTGCAGTAACGTCAATGTTGTTTGGCGTACCACAACTTCAGACACAAGCTGCATCGAAACCGTTAAAGGTTAAGGCAACAACAAAAATCAATAACGTAGCAAAGATTCCAAAAGTAAAAGCGAACAAAACCTATCAGGTAAATATTGCGAAGGCCGATAGCTGTTTACAGTTCAAGGCACCATCAACCGGAACCTATGTGTTTAATTTTTCAAAACTGAAATCGTCACAGTATAGCTTGATAATGGGTAAGAAATATGAAGAACCTGTACTTATGGACATATATTTATGCTATTACGATAACGACAAAAAAGGCTATTATATTTATCGAGACACGATAACAAAAAACACTTCGGACAGTGAATACGGAACAAATCAAAAAGGGTGTATTCAATTTTGGAATTTGGCAGCTTATAAAGAGTATCATGCTGCGGGAATGATGAAAACCAATATAACAAAAAACTATGGAAAAATCGATTTAAAGAAAAATCAGACAGTTTATATCTATCATATTGGCGAAGATTTAAATTATGGCGGACCATTTAGTTATAGCTTAAAAATTTCAAAAAAGAAGTAGTATTCAGAAGTGCCTTTTTCGACCAAACGGAGAAGGCACTTTTATGATTTTTGGAGCCAAGAAAACTTTGTCGTAAAGAGTATGCATGAACAGACAAAGAGACAGAATCATGAAGAGAAGGGAAAATGTAAACAATGGAAGAAAGGAGTTTGAGATGAAAAGAAAGCAATGGACAGGTGGAGTTATTTGCATGTTTTTGATGGTCGTGTGCACATTTTTGTATACACAGGACGTGAGCGCCAAGAGTGCGCAGAAGATTATTTATGACAAAAATGTTGCACTAAACTATATGGGAGGCATAGAGAATGATTACTGTTCAGGAATCGTGGCGTTTGCCCCGGTTACACCAAGAACAAAAGATGGAAAGAGAATCAATGTGCTTCCGGTTGATGAGTATGGAAAATACAATGGTTATACGACGTTTGAAGGGGGACAATTTAAAACGAAAGTTGTCGGAATTGAATCTTGGTCGAGAGGTGTGATCAATTGCGGATTTAAGTATAAGGGTAAGATATATAAAATCAGAGCGGTTACTAAGAAGTATCCGAAGCTTATTGAAAAATTGTGGATTAATGGAACAGCAGTTACGAAACCGTTGATGGAAAAAGGGTATGTGAAAGATTGTATCGTGATTTCTACTGTTGATAGTAAAATTCCAAATGTGTTCACTGGTGACAGGGATACCATCAATATGAAAATCAAACTGAAAAAGGGTGCTAAAATTATACGTATGTATTATTCAGAGTCGGATTCATTTGAGGCTGAATACGCGCATGACGGAGACAGATATTTACAACCGGCTGAGTATCAAAATATACAAAAAGGTGCTGTGCTTCCATATGATTGTTATAAAGGTTATTACTTGTTGGCAATTAATTATAAGGGAATGACTTATTATTATTATATTAATTTGATCAATAGAAGTTCTAAATAATTATTTGGCGTTGCTAAGGAGTAATTTCGTAAATACGTAGAAGGATGGCAATGTAAAAGGAAATTTATTTTGGGGCAAATAAACGACAAATTTACCCGTTCAAAGCATTGACACACAAAGAGCGGTTGGTAAAATGGAATCAGACTGTGATGCACCAAGAGGAAGAACGCATCGGAACGTATCAAAGAACATGTGATTAGCAGACCAATTCAGGAGAAACAATGCAAAAATATATCGCTTTTCTGAGAGGAATAAATATCAGTGGGAAAAACAAGATTCCAATGGCTGATTTGAAGCGTGGTTTTGAAGAACTGGGCTATACAAATGTAGCGACTTATCTTAACAGTGGGAATGTTGTTTTTGGAACGCAGCAAGAAGAAAAAACAGTAAAATCAGATATTGAAAGTATGATTTCTGAGAAGTTTGGATGCGATATACCGGTATATATCATTCGGAAAGAAGCATTGGAGCGAATCGTAAGCAATGCGCCGGCCTGGTGGGGGACGGAGGATAAAGATAAATATGATAATCTAATATTGATTCTTTCCGGTGAGACGGCAGAAGAAATAGCCGGTTTGATAGGCGATGTATCCGAAGGTATGGAACAGATTCAGGTATTTGAAAATGTTATTTTCTGGACATTTGACAGAAAAGCTTACAGCAAATGCAATTGGTGGAAAAAAACAGCAAGCGCTCCGATCGCCGATAAATTGACAATACGGACAGCGGGGACGGTTCGGAAGGTTTGTAAATAAAGATTCCTTCCATGGTGTGACAGATGATGACCCAACGAAAACAATAAGCTGCATAGAGATTCCGTGATGCTTTCTATAATGAGCGATAAACTTCGTTTGGGCAGAAATTTTTAAAATCATTTCGGGAAGAATGATCAAATTTCTAAACAAATGTCCATTCATGTAAACATGATGTCCATTTTTTCAGAAATTTGTATGGCTCTGAATAGCAAAAAATTGTTAAAAATGCCTTATGAATTTTCATAAAGCATATGCTAAAATAAATATAAACGAGTGGCAAAAATGCGTAAATCCAGTTTTGTCACTCGTTTTTTGTTATGGCAACGAGAAAAATGCCCATCGTGCTTGCACGAGAGGGCGTTTGACGACTGCTAATCAGAGCGGGAATCGCAAAGCGAATCCCAGCTTGGTTATGGCAACGAGAAAAATGCCCATCGTGCTTGCACGAGAGGGCGTTTGACGACTGCTAATCAGAGCGGGAATCGCAAAGCGTATCTCGACTCGGTGCAAAGAGCCATCAGGCAGAAAGGAAGGGTATGATGTATCAAATTAATGAATACGTGATATATGCATCAAGCGGTGTGTGTCAGATTGGAGATATCACTACGCTAAATCTCGAACATGTTCCAAAGGATAGAGAGTATTATGTACTTTTTCCAAAGAATCAAGGAGGTACCATATATGTTCCGGTGGACATTGCAAGTACGAAAATGAGAAAACTGATCACGAAAGAAGAAGCGGAGCGTTTGATTAAAAAAATACCTCAAATAGAGCCGTTTGAGATAACGAATGAGAAGCTACTTGAGGAAAGCTATAAAAAATGCATGCGATCAAATGCGTGTATAGAATGGATTCGTCTGATTAAGTGTCTTTATGAGAGAAAGCAGCTTCGGCTTTCGGAAGGCAAAAAACCGACTGCCTTAGATGAAAAATACATGCACATGGCAGAAGACGCACTGTACTTAGAACTTCAAACAGCTTTGGAAATGCAAAAAGACCAGGTTTTAGAGTACATCAGAAAGGAAATGGAACATGGAGACGAAAAATAAAATGAGGGAAATGCCCGTAAATCAATTAATGGTTCAAATGGGGATACCAATGATTTTATCCATGACTTTGCAAGCCGTCTATAACATAGTAGATAGTGCATTTGTTGGTAATATGAAAGCCGGAAGCGAAGCGGCATTAAATGCATTGACGTTAGTGTTCCCGGTACAGATGCTTATCGTTGCAATCGGAATCGGAACGGGCGTTGGAACCAATGCGCTCCTGGCAAAAACGTTAGGGCAGGGGAATGAAAAGAAGGCATCAAAGGTTGCCGGAAACAGTCTGTTTCTGGGATTTATGATTTATACCGCGTGTTTGTTATTTGGTATTTTTGGAGTTGGTACATACATTTCATCGCAAACAACAAGTCCCGAAGTTGCGGCAATGGCAACCGGTTACCTCAGGATATGCTGCGTGGCTTCATTTGGAATCGTCTTCTTTTCGCTATTGGAAAAACTGTTACAGGCAACCGGAAAGTCTTTGTATTCCACGATAGGACAGGTTCTTGGCGCAGTGACGAATATTGTGCTTGACCCGATTTTAATCTATGGATTAGGACCGGTTCCCCAAATGGGAGTAGAGGGAGCCGCATATGCAACAGTGATAGGACAGATTGCTTCAGCTGTCGCATTGTTGGTATTTCATTTGAATTTGAATAAGGATATTGAACACAATCTCAAATATTTGAAACCGGATGGAAAAATAATCAAGGAAATATATGCGATTGGACTACCGGCAATCATTGCGCAGGCACTGATGTCTATTATGGTATACGCAATGAATCTGATTCTGCGATTCAATCCATCAGCACAGACAGCATATGGATTGTTCTATAAAGTTCAGCAGTTTGTATTGTTCCTTGCATTTGGACTGCGAGATGCAATTACACCAATTGTTGCGTTTGGTCATGGAATGCAAAATGGGAAACGGATTAATGATGGAATAAAATACGGGTTACTATACACGTTGGCGCTTATGTTTATAGGAGTCGTCATTACAGAAAGTTTCCCAAAGGGATTTGCAATGCTTTTTAATGCAGGCGAATCCAGAGTGTATTTTATGGAGGCAATGAGAATCATATCCATTAGCTTTCTTTTTGCGGGAGTCAATATTGCACTTCAGGGTATTTTTCAGGCTTTGGATGGAGGAATCGAATCACTTGTGATTTCATTGCTGAGACAATTTATGATCATATTGCCACTTGCAGGCATGTTTTCTGTATTGGTAAGAAGCGGACGGGCAGATATCTCACTGATTTGGTGGGCATTTCCTATTACGGAATTGATATCCTGTGTGGTGGGATGCGTGTTTTTAAAGAAAATAGTAACGATACAGCGCCATACAAATTTCTGAAAAAATGGACATTTAACTTGCATGAATGGACATGCTTTTAGAAATTTATATGGCGAAGTATCCACATGAGCGAAAGGAAACCACCAAAGATGCGATTTTGTGAATGAGGGTGCTGAATCGTTACAGAAATTGAAAGAAATGTAGATGTTTTTTTCCCGGAGGTGCGTTATGAGTAAAAGAATCATTACAATTAGCAGAGAGTTTGGAAGTGGGGGACGTTTTATCGGAGAAAATGTGGCTGGAAAATTGGGGATTAAGTATTTCGATAAAGAGATTATTACGCAGATTGCAGAAAAATCCGGTTTGTCTTCCGAGTTTATTGCAGAGAAAGCGGAACTATCACCGAAAAAGGGGTTGTTTTCTTATGCGTTTACAGGAAGGAATCTGTCAGGAAAATCGTTAGAAGACATCATCTATGAAGAGCAAAGAAAAATCATTTTGTCTATTGCGGAAAAAGAAGCCTGTGTACTGATCGGAAGAAATGCGGATTTCATTTTGAAGGACAGGGACGATGTTTTAAATGTGTTTATTCATGGTCACGAAGCACAGAAAACCGAAAGAATTTGTCAGATGTATCACGTCCAAGAGGCAGAAGCGATAAAGCTGTTGCAGGATGTGGATAAAAGACGTAGTTTGAATTACAATTTTTATACAGAGCGGAAATGGGGAATGGCAAGTAATTACGCATTGACTTTGAACAGCTCAGAATTGGGATATGAAATGTGTGAAAAGGTGATAATTGATTGTTTTCGGAAATGAGTTTTTATGAATCACTTACCAAATCTGTTTGCAAAATAGTATCTTACACAGATGTAATATGAAATGTTATCTGCATGTTGCACTTCTGAGCCAATATGCCAAAACTCGGAATGTATGATTCCCAAAACATGTGCCTATATTTGGGTGATTGTGATGGGGTGCAGCTGTCGTTTCAAATGATAGGCTTTGCCTGATAGAAAAAGTGTTAATGTATAAGTGTGAAGTATTATACATTAGCATTTTTTTTGTGGTATGATATAGGAAAGAGAAACTGCTATCTATAAAATAAAACGAATCGCCTGGTTGACCGCGAGAGGCACTTCTTATTATCAAACATATCCACTGCGAGCGAAAACTGATAGCCAGTAGGTATTTTGGGAGCAATAGGAATCGATGGAGAAATCTATATTAGCGAGAGCAAGATAGAATTATGCGAATGGAGAAATAATATGATAATCAAAGCAACGGCAAAAGAAATGGAATACATAAAGGATATCGTACAGACAACAATTGGTACGGTTTATCCATTATACTATCCGTTGGGTGCAGTTTGTTTTTTTAAGAAGCATCATAATGATCAAAAAATCATGGCTGATATAAACAAAGGAATCGTTTATCTTTTGCAGGAGGAAAATGAATATGTCGGAACGGTTACTGTAAAAGAGAATGAGATTTGTCGGTTGTTTGTTTTACCAAAATACCAGCATAAAGGGTATGGGAAAGCATTGTTGGATTTTTCGGAAGCGATGATAAAAAAGCAGTATTCGAAAATAAGTTTGGATGCATCGTTCCCAGCAAAAAAATTTTATTTGAAAAGAGGATATATCGAAGTAGGATTTTATCAGATTCAGACTGAACATGGGGACATGCTTTGTTACGATGTTATGGAAAAAGTCGTATCGTAAACTATCGTTAGGAAGGAAGCAATTATGGGGTGAGTGTTATGGTTAGGGAAGTTTACAAAAACGATTTAAACGAATTATTAGAGTTATATTTACATTTGCATGAGGAAGCAATCCCGGAAATGACGGAGCATCTGAAGAACACGTGGGATGCGATTTTGCGAGACAGCAATCATCATATTATTGTCAAAGAAATAGATGGGAAATTAGTCTCTTCCTGTGTTTGCGTCATTATTCCCAATTTGACGAGAAATATAAGACCTTATGCGTTCATTGAAAATGTTGTGACACATGCGGATTATCGCGGAAAAGGGTATGCGACAGAATGTCTGGACTATGCAAAGCGCATAGCCGAAAACGCAAATTGTTATAAAATGATGTTGCTTACAGGCTCCAAGAGCGAAGCGACAATGCGCTTTTACGGCAATGCGGGATACAATAGTACGGATAAAACGGCGTTTATTCAATGGCTCGAATAATGCCGCGCGAAGGTGAACGGACGAAAAGCGGGGAATGCCGCATCATAAGTTAATACAACAATTTAACCGCATAATGAATTTGAAGTGGTGACAAATATGGAGAAAAATGAACAGTGGCTGCAATGGGCGGTGGAATTACAGGCGATTGCGCAAGGTGGCTTATTTTATGGAAAAGACAAATTTGATTTAGAGCGCTATGAAAGAATTCGAGAAATTTCAGCAGAAATGATTAGCGCTAAAACAGAACTGTCCATTGACACAGTAAAAGATTTGTTTTGCAATGACATAGGATACCAAACGCCGAAAATTGACACAAGAGCTGCGATTTTTAAAAATGGGAAAATATTACTCGTTCAAGAAGCGAATGGCACATGGTCATTGCCGGGTGGTTGGTGTGATGTCAATATATCGGTTGCGGAAAATACAATCAAGGAAGTCAAAGAAGAAGCGGGGCTTAATGTTAAGGTAAAACGTGTTATCGCAGTGCAAGACAGAGAGAAACATAATCTTCCCATCTATGCATACAAGGTGTGCAAGATATTCATGCAATGCGAAGTGATTGATGGTGAATTTACAACGAATATTGAAACGATCGGTTTTGATTATTTTGGAATTGATGAACTTCCAAAACTGGCAGAAGAAAAAAACAATCGGGAACAAATTGAGATGTGTTTTAAAGCCATGCAATCAGATACATGGGAAGCTTTATTTGAGTAGACTTAGGAAACGGAAGGTAAATGGATGATTGCGTATAGGGATATCAAAGATATTGAAGTTGAAAAAATAAAGGAATTGTTTGAATCTGTTGGGTGGTATTCTGCCAGACAACCAGAAAAGCTCAGGGAGGCATTTTTACATTCCTCAAAAGTAATCACTGCATGGGATGGCGACAAGTTAGTCGGATTGGTGCGTGGGCTTGATGACGGAGTATGGCAGGCGACCATTGATTGTTTATTGGTAATTCCCCAAATGCAAGGAATGGGCATTGCTTCGGAATTGTTAAGACGGATTGTCAAAGAATATGAGGAAATTTTGTATGTTGTCGTAGTGCCTGAAGAACAAAAGAATGTCCCATTTTACGAGAAAAACGGGTTTGCTGTTATGGATGATGCAGTTCCGCTACGCATTAAAAATGATACTTGGGAGTGACATGCCTGGAGGATATACAGGAGAAAAGATTGTTTTGTTCCGGTGGAGAAATATAGTGATTTAGAGCAAAATGACCTACAGGTATTCGATGATTCATAAAAGAGGAGAAGCGATGAAGATATATATAGATTTTGATGATGTTATATGCGAAACAGCCAGACATTTTACAAAGTTAGTGAAAGAGATGTTTGGAATTGATGTGCCGTATGAACAGGTCCATTTTTTTAACCTACAGAAATCATTTGCGCTAAGTGATTCACAGTATGATGAAATGATGAAGGAGGCCCATATCCCGGAGATTTTGCTGAGCTATGAGGAAACAACGGGAGCGTCAGAGACGATTAATAAATGGGTGGATGCAGGGCATGAAGTTTCTATTATTACAGGAAGACCGTTCGATTCCTTTGCGCCATCCAGGAAGTGGCTTGATGGCCATAATTTGGAGCGGGTCCCTTTGTTTTGCGTGGACAAGTATGGACGAGAAGTGTTTAATCAGGACTGTACATATAATTTGACGCTGCAAAAACTATATGAAATGCCATTTGATTTTGCAATTGAAGATTCGCCGGCAGCCTTTGAGCATGTTTTGCATTTCAAGCGGTGCAAAGTAGCAGTGTTTGACCGGCCATGGAATAGACAGGCAGAGCTTCCGAATGACATGTTTGTAAGATGCAAAGACTGGCAGGAGATTGACAGTATCTTTGAAGCGTATGTAAGTGCACAGGCGGGGCTAAAATGAGAAAAATGTAGGCAGGAGCCCCGCAGCGAAAAAGAAGCGGGGCCAAAATGAGTAAAATGAAGAAAAAGGCCCCGCAGGAGAATAATGGAAGAGCTCAAGCGGGGTCTGGGAGCAGGAAAAGCGTGGAAAAGCCCCGCATCGAAAGATTGGGCTGGGCTAAAATGAGAAAAATGTAGGCAGGAGCCCCGCAGCGAAAAAGAAACGGGGTCAGCATGAGCAAAACAAAGAAATAGACCCCGGAGGAAAGAAAAAAGAGGAACAGCTTGATGGAGTATCGCTTGGCAAAAACCGAAGATGTTGAACGGATTTTTGAACTGATTTGTGACGCAATCAAAGAAATGGAGTCACGCGGAATCTTTCAGTGGGATGCGATTTATCCGACCAGAGAAGATTTTTATGAAGATATAGAAGATGAAGCGTTATACATTGCGTATGAAGAAGATGCGATTGTGGCAATCTATGTAATTAGCGCCAAATCGGATGAGGCATATCAAAATGCCACATGGAAATATCCGGATGAAACAGCATACATTTTACATAGATTTTGTGTTGCGCCCGGTTATCAGAATCAAGGGATGGGCAAAAAGATACTAACCAATATAGAAGAGCAGGTTCGCAGTATGGGATATGAATCTGTACGTCTGGATGTGTTTACAGGGAATCCGTTTGCGCTTAAACTATATGATAAGAGTGGCTACGAAACAAGAGGGTATGCAGACTGGCGGAAAGGGCGGTTTGCATTGATGGAGAAAAAACTATAAGCGCGTGTATTTTGGTGCAATGAAAGAGGAGTAAGATGCGTGATATAAAGTATAGAAAAACAACCAAAGACGATTTGGAAATTCTGATGAACATCCGATTGGAAATGCTCAGAGAGGTGAACCATTTGCCGAAGGAATATGAATTCGATGAAGCATTCATTCAGGAGAGCCGGACGTATTTTGAAGACGGATTGCAGACCACAGTAGTCGCGTTCGATGGCGAAAAAGCCGTTGGCTGTGCCAGCATATCTTATATTTGGATCATGCCGACATTTGCCCATCCGACAGGGAAACGGGCGCATTTGATGAATGTTTACACCAGAGAAGACCATAGAAGAATGGGAATTTCCAAGAAAATGGTTGAGCTGTTAATTGATGAGGCGAAGCAAAATGGCGTGACAGAAATAAGCCTGGATGCAACAGAAATGGGAAGGCCTTTATATGAATCACTTGGTTTTGTGGCATCAGATTCAGCCATGGTAAAGGTGCTTTAGAAAGCGTATTTATGCGGATGCGTTAGCGAAAGGCAAAAAAGGGGAGAGATAAGGATGAATCAAATTACAATCCATTCCGTTTCGGAATATGTGGCGCTTGTCTGCCAATATAATACGGAACTAAAACAGAAGGATGCGAGTGGAATGCTTTTGTTCCGCGGGCAGCCGGATTTGCAAAATGAACTGCTTCCGTCACTTGGGCGGAAAAGAGCGGGAGGGAGGGCACTGATTGGTGATGAACAAAGCATGGTAAAACTTGCCAAATATAAGCTTCCGACTGTCTTCAGACGTGACTTGGAGCCGATTGAACTGCTCGCACTGCTGCAGCATCACGGCATTCCGACAAGACTTTTGGATGTATCCGAGAATGCACTTGTCGGGCTGTATTTTGCATGTCATGGTGAGGAATGCTACGAAAAAGAGGACGGAGAAGTTATCGTATTTCGCTCAGAGGATGTGGACGTGAGTACATATCCGCTGATTAACCAAATCTGTGATACGTATCATAACCAAAATAAGATGACGAAGGAAGAACTTGCAAAACTGTATGATTTTTGCAAAAAACCGATTTTTGTGTATGCACCAAGCTATAGTCTGAGACAAAACATTCAAAGTGGCCGGTATATTTTGTTTGCCAACAAAATTGAAAAGGACAAGGATGGATATCGCATGACCAATGAGATGGAGCCGATTTCAAAGGACAACGGGGCAGTTGCGTGCAGAATCATCATTCCTTCCGGTGAAAAAGAAAACATTCGCAGGGATTTGCGCCTTCTGGGTGTTAGCAAGGAGTTACTGTTCCTTGACAATGCGGATATGGTTTGCGGGGAAATTAAGGATCGCTTTCTTGAGCGGTAACAAAAAGTTGCTACAATGATGTCAAAAGGTTGGTTCGGCTTTATTTGGGAAGTCTGATATTTTGAACAGCTTTGCCGGGAAGTCAGAGATAGGGGCATTTTGCCGGGAAGGCGGAGATGTTTTACAAAAATTGGAAACAGGCGTATCATTGCGTATAGCAGTGATGTTGTATCGTAGGAATGAAAAAATGGGAATTGGCGCAAGAGCGAATTTGCGGCATAAAATCAGAGAGTGAGACAAAGATGGAACGACAGATTGTATTAAAAAAAGATATCAAAGAAGCGTTGCAGAAGGTTGGCATGCGAAAGGGACAACATGTGATGGTGCATGCAAGTCTAAGTCAATTCGGATTTGTATGCGGCGGTCCGCAGATTATAATCGAAGCGCTACTGGAGCAGGTCGGCGAGAACGGAACGATAATGATGCCTACGCAGTCGTGGAAAAATCTTGATCCGGCGGCAGGCGTTCACTGGGAAGAACCGGAGGAATGGTGGCAGTTAATCCGGGACAACTGGCCGGCATACGACAAAGACATTACACCGACCAACACGATGGGGGCAGTCGCAGAAATGTTCCGCAAATGGCCCGGGGCACTTCGGAGCGACCATCCGGCGCGTTCTGTTGCGGCGTGCGGAAAGGAGGCTGCGTATTTGACAAGCAACCACGATTTATCCAATATTTTTGGGGAAGGCTCTCCGATTGCAAAGCTGTATGAGCTGGATGGATATGTATTGCTTATGGGTGTTGGTTATGACAAAAACACATCCCTGCATCTGGCTGATGCACGTGCAGCGTATAAAAGTAAGCATATGGTAACCGAAAGCAGTGCCATCATGGAACATGGTCAGCGTGTCTGGAAATCATATGAGACACTGTATGTTGACGGCGAAGATTTTGTGGATATCGGAAAAGCGTTTGAAGCACAGTGCGAAGTGATGAAAGCGCCGCTTGGAAATGGAGAACTTTGCTTTATGAGGCAGCGCGAGCTCGTCGATTTTGCAGTCAAATGGATTGAACAAAACCGCGCGTAAACGATGACATTAAACAGGACACGAATCGATTCCCGGCAAACAGACTTTTGCAGAAAAAATGGTTTGACAGATGAGATTGTGTCAAAAACGGGCAAGGAAAAAGGGGAAAACAGATGACAGTTGATGAGGAAAATAAGCTTGTATTTTGTGATGTGGCAAATGCAGGAAAGAAGGAAATTGCCAAGATGAAACAATATGTAGAGCAGGGCTATACGCTTGTTTCAGGAGATGGAGCAGAAGCGAAGGGTGCGCCGCTACCGCATAATATGGGCATTCACGCAGATATGAATCTGCACTTTTAAGTAATTGAGATAATATGCCGGGATGAAAATGAAATGGAATGGTAGGACTACATGGAAGAATTACAAAATTACCTGAGACTAATTTTTAAAAGCGAACCGGACCGTGTGATTATCAGCAATCCTGCTGCAAAATCTGAACCGGTAAAGAAAATTGCCGTAGAGAAAAAAAAGAGCGGTTACCAGATTGCCAAATACACGGGAAAACAGGTGTTTCACGAAAATGTTCCGGATGAGGATATTTGTGAACGGTGTGCGCGGCTCATTTTTGGGGTGTATAGACAGGTCAATGCAACGGCAAAGGACAAAGAGCACATTATCCTCATTTCCAAAAAGGGCATCTGCAATTACAAAGTGAAAACACTTGCGAAAGAGCTCGTGAAAGCAGATAGCTCCAATCAGAACCATAACCGCCGGAAAAACTATATTTTGCAGGAGGGCATGCAGATTGCGCCGCTTGTGGATATGGGTGTTTTTACAAAGGACGGCAAGGTTGTCAACTCCATGTACGACAAATACAAGCAGATCAATCGGTTTATTGAAATCATCGATGATGAAATAGCCGGAAAAAATCTGACGAAGCTGAATGTCATAGATTTCGGATGCGGCAAATCATATTTGACGTTTGTGGTATATTATTATTTGACGGAGCTTCGAAAGATTGATGTGCAGATGATTGGACTTGATTTGAAGGAGGATGTCATCCGCAAATGCAATGCGGCTTCTCAAAAATATGGCTATAAGGGGCTTCGGTTTGAGATGGGAGATATAAACGGCTACACGACGCCGTTTGATGTTGATATGGTCATTACCTTGCACGCCTGTGATACGGCTACGGATTTTGCACTGTACAATGCGATTTTGTGGAATGCAGGGATGATTTTTTCTGTACCGTGCTGTCAGCATGAATTAAACAAGCAGATGAAGCCGGAGTCCTTGCAGCTTCTATCGAGATACGGCATTATCAAAGAGCGGTTTGCGGCACTTGCCACGGATGCGATTCGCGCCAACTTATTAGAGTATTGCGGTTATAAGACGCAGCTTCTTGAGTTTGTTGATTTTGCGCATACACCGAAAAATATTCTGATTCGTGCGGTGAAAAGAGGAATGGTGCCAAAGCATGTAAGAGAGAGAAGCCTGGCGGAGGTAGAGGCGATGCGGAGAGAGTTTGGCTTTACACCAACGTTGTATCAACTGTTGCAAATCGGAGAAAAAGAAGGGATATAAGGAATGGAGTTAACAGCAATTTTTTTGTTGAACAGTGTGCTTTTGGGCGTGGGACTTGCTATGGATGCCTTTTCGGTATCACTCGCAAATGGTTTAAATGAGCCCAAAATGGGACCTCCAAGAATGAGTATGATTGCAGGCGTATTTGCCTTTTTTCAGGCTGCAATGCCGCTTGCAGGGTGGGTGTGCGTGCATACAATCGTGCAGTACTTTCAGAGCTTTGAGCGGTTTGTTCCATGGATTGCACTCATTTTGCTATGCTTTATCGGCGCTCAGATGCTGATGGAAGGAATCAAGGGTGACGCGGAGGAAGAAGAGGTCAAAAAGCTTGGATTCGGGCTCCTTATGGTACAGGGCGTTGCCACTTCGATTGATGCACTTTCCGTCGGATTTACCATTGCTTCCTACGGCTTTTTCATGGCACTTTTGTGTGCGCTGATTATTGCAGCGGTGACGTTTGTGATTTGCATGTTCGGATTAAAACTCGGCAAAAAATTCGGAACGAGATTTGCCGGAAAAGCGAGTATTTTGGGCGGTGTGATTCTAATCGGAATCGGACTGGAGATTTTTATAGCAAGCTTTTTTTAACCCGGAAAGATGGCAGAAAATACCCGGAAAAGAGAGAAATTAGTATAAGCGAGCATAAATAAGGAGAAAGAAAAGATGAGACCAGAGAGAATCCATACAACATATGAAGTTGGAACAACGTGCTACAGCATTGTTGATGAGACGAGGAAGGAACTTCTTGGACCGGCGCAGGGAAATCGCAAAATTGCCATTCGCATGCACTATCCGGTCGCAAAAGAAGCGGTGCAGGGCATGCCAAAGGGGCAGTATTTCAGCTGCCGCAAGATGGAAGCGGTCAGAAAAGCGTTTGCGATTCCGAAATCTGCGACAATGGACAACACGATGGATTATTATGAAAATGCACCGATGATTGAGGGAGAGAAGTTCCCGCTTCTTTTGTTCAGCCATGGCTATAATAGTTATCTTGAGGCAAATACATATCTGTGCAACGAAATCGCTGCAAGCGGCTATATCGTAGCAAGCGTCGGACATGCTTATGAGGCTGTCGAAACCGATTACGAGGATGGTTCCTATGATTATTTCGACAAGACAATCAATAAGAGAATGTATCAAAAAGGCGTGTTTTCAGCATTTCGGGCGCAGGGGAAACTGTTAAAGAAAAAAGGAAGCGTCGAGGAAATTTATGACGCATTCCTTTTATTCCAGGCCGAGCATACACCTTATCTGACGGAGCGTTTGCCGGAGTGGAAAGCGGATATGCTTTGCGCCCTTGCATCGGTAAAAGAGCGGTTCGGCGCATACCTTGATTTGACAAACGGCGTGGCTGCAAGCGGGCATTCGTTTGGCGGGGCAACGGCATATGCACTCTGTTTATCGGAGCCGGAGATTTCCTGCGGACTCAACATTGATGGCGCATTGTTCGGCGATTTTGCGGGAACGGAGCTGACTAAGCCATTTTATCAGATAGCCTGCAAGGAAAACTGGAACGTGGAATCCGGCGTGCTGCTCAGACGGACCGTGCCGGTTCACACTGCGATTTTTTCGGATATGAAGCATATCGGATTTACGGATGCAAAGTTTTTGATGTCATCCAAAATGCTTATGGGGAAACTCGATGCGCAGATCATGCATGAGCAGCTTACGCAGTGTCACGTGGCATTTTTAGACAAATATTTGAAAAAACAAGAGGCCGATTTAGAGAAAAAAGTCGATTCTTTGGTTGCACTCCAAACAATTTTGTAATATCATGGCGTTTATGTGATATACTTTTATAAGTAGCATCCGTTTCTGTAACTGTGTGACGGCAAATCGGAATTGCCGCTATCAAAATCAGCGAAGAGGAGTTTTTATGAAAATCTTGTATGACTTGAAAAAAGCGAGAACGCTTACGATATGGATGAGTATCGGTGGCATCCTGTTTGCACTGGCCATTGCAGATGAGTATTTTCACGTTGCCGGAAGCAAACTTTTTTCACTGATTACGTTATTCCTTGGCGGAGCCATCTTTTTTGTATGCGGATATTTTTCGCTTTCTGCAAACTTATATATCGGAATGCTCAAGCGCTACGGCTTTGAGGTGCCTGATGACCTAAAAAAATATGATGGCAAGCTTGCGAATTTAAAGCGCGATGAGGAAACCTATAAAAAAGCGCTTGGTGACCAGCTAAGAAAGAGTAAAACGAGTACGGCCAACTGCGTGCTGTTTGCAATCTGTTATATCGGCTGTATTATTTGCAATGTCATGTTTTACCGCAAATGGAGCTTTATGTCAGGCTCTGTCATTATGATGATTCTTTTCATGGGATTACTTGATCTCATTTGGCTTGTGATGGCGATTGTCTATTTCTTGCAAAGAAGCCGCAAAACGTATCGCGACCTCGTAGAAATCGATGAGACGAGAAAGCCGCGCACGACACTTCCGAGAGCCATTATGAATGTCTGCATTTTGCTGGCGCTTACGTTTGTCGTGAAATACACTGTTTTCAATTTGGAAGATCATATTTTCCGGACATGTATGCGCAAGGATCAGGTGTTGATGTGTGATTTGCAAAATGCCATTCAGACTGTTTATGAAGAGCGAATCGGCATGAGCATGGAGGTCGATAACGCGCTTAGCGAGGGTGTGGAAATCAATGAAAGCTGGGACATGAATACGGTAGATGAAGATGTTGCCGCGTTCTGGGACCAGGTGCTTTTAACATTTAACATGCATGAATTCCGTGAGCTGTTAGATAGCGTGAATGTGGCAGACGGCAGTGCAAGAATTTTTGTTGTGCTAAAGTATGATACATTCGAAGTGGAGCTTTTAAATCCGGTGTCAGCAGTCGATATGGAAATCAAATCAACCGGACTTGACGAAGAAAGACCGAAGATAGAAAACGAGGAATAACATGGAATTTTGGGATATTTATGACAAAGACCACAAGGTGACAGGTCGCACGATGAAAAAGAATGACTGGATTTTGAAGGATGGCGAGTACCACTTGACGGTGCTCGGTGTGATCCAGCATACAGATGGCAGATATCTGATCACCAAACGTGTGATGACAAAGTCATGGGCACCGGGCTGGTGGGAGGTTTCCGGCGGTGGTGCACAGGCGGGTGAGACAAGCCTTGCGGCAGTGCTTCGCGAGGTAAAAGAGGAGACGGGACTGGATGTATCCGGCTGGGAAGGCGGCTTTCAGTTCTATTACACAAGGGAAAATCCGGGAGAAGGCGATAATTATTTTTGTGATATATACAAATTTGTCGGCGACTTCAAAGAGGAGGATTTGCATTTGCAGGAAGCCGAGACAGACGGATATATGCTTGCCACTGCAGATGAAATCAAAGCGTTTGCCGAGCAAGGTATCTTTTTGCATTACGACAGCATTCAGCGCGTTTTCCAATAAAACGTTGGGATTGCTCCGAAGCAAATGGTGCGTCAAAGCAAGCGCGTTTTGTGCAAATGCAGTTATGAGATAACACAAAAAGGTCATTGTTTGCAGAAACGGACTTGCAATGCCGAATAAAATGTGATACCATCGTTTTAACAGTGATGAAGAGGAGTAGTAGCCGGGTAGTGGCTTCAGAAAGTTGTCGGTTGATGCGAGACAATGGAAATGAACTGGTGAACTCGCCTTGGAGCTTCAGACTGAAGGGATTCTGTGTAGGTTCTGACGTATGCCCGCGTTAAGGGAAAGGATATGCGATTGTATATAGATCAAGTATCCCCGGAGTGCATGATTTATGAAGTAGAGTGGTACCGCGGAAGAATTTTCGTCTCTACAGCTATTATAGGATAATGGCTGTAGAGTTTTTTTTTACAATTCGAAGGCCAAGAAGGAGGAACAATGAACGCAAGTAAGTATCAGAAACCGTATTTTATGCCACCTGTTGTCACAATGGACTGGGCGGCAAAGACAGAAATTGAAAAAGCACCAAAGTGGTGTAGTGTTGATTTACGAGATGGAAATCAGGCCCTCATTGAGCCGATGAGTCTGGATGAGAAGCTTGAATTTTATAAGCTGCTTTTAGAGGTCGGATTTAAAGAAATCGAGGTTGGATTCCCGGCAGCATCAGAGACAGAGTACCAGTTTATGCGCGCCCTTGTTGAGCGCGACATGATTCCGGATGATGTGGCAGTGCAGGTACTCACACAGGCAAGAGAGCACATCATCGAGAAGACCTTCCAATCGCTTGAGGGCGCACCAAATGCAATCGTGCATCTTTACAATTCCACATCTGTTTCACAGCGTGAGCAGGTATTTGGAAAGAGCAAAGAGGAGATTAAGCAGCTCGCTGTTGACGGTGCAATCATGGTAAAAGAGTTTGCCGACAAAACAGAAGGCAACTTCCGTTTCGAATATAGCCCGGAGAGCTTCCATGGCACAGAGGTTGAGTACGCAGTTGAGGTTTGCAACGCCGTACTTGATATCTGGCAGCCGACACCGGATAAAAAGGCAATCATCAACATTCCGACGACAGTCGAGAATGCGATGCCGCACGTATTTGGTATGCAGGTTGAATATATCAACAAGAATCTGAAATACAGAGATGCCGTAGAGCTTTCGATTCACCCTCACAATGACAGAGGCTGTGCTGTGGCAACGGCTGAGGTCGGCGTGCTTGCAGGGGCAGACAGAGTAGAGGGTACGCTGTTTGGAAACGGTGAGAGAACAGGAAACGTGGACTTAATCAATGTCGGCATGAACATGTTCTCACACGGCTATGATCCGGAGCTTGATTTCACAAATATGTCGCACATCGTTGAAGTATATGAGCGTCTGACGGGCATGAAGGTTTCACCGCGTCAGCCATACGCAGGAGAACTCGTATTTACGGCATTTTCCGGCTCGCATCAGGATGCCATCTCCAAAGGCTTGGCATATTGCGAGAAGAAAAAAGAAGCCGGCGACAATGTTTGGGACGTACCATATCTCCCAATCGATCCAAAGGATGTCGGACGTACATATGATTCAGATGTCATCCGTATCAACAGCCAGTCCGGAAAAGGCGGCGTGAGCTACATCCTCAAATTACATCATGGACTTGTTCTTCCGGAAAAAATGCGCGCCCAGGTCGGCTATGCCATCAAGGACGCATCCGATAAGATGCACAAGGAACTTTCGCCGGATGAAATGTTTGAGATTTTTGCAAAAGAGTACATTCAGCATACACCGGTATTCTCCATTCCGGAGTGCCATTTCAAACAGGAAAATGGTATTACAAGTTCGGTGACAATCGAAAAAGATGGTGTCAAACAGGTCGTTACGACATCGGGTAACGGTCGTCTGGATGCAGTCAGCAATGCCATCAAAACGTTCTTTGATATGGGCTACAGACTGCAGGTATACGAAGAGCATGCGGTAGAGACCGGCTCATCTTCAAAGGCGGCAGCCTATGTCGGCATCGAAAAGGACGGCAAGATGTTCTGGGGCGTTGGCATCAATGAGGATATTATCAAGGCGTCAATTGACGCACTTTGTGTGGCAGTGAATCACACATTTATGTAAACCTATATCGGTAAGCTGTTTTCGGCGCAAAGCGCGCCATAACCGGTTCGATCATTTGGGCGCAGGAGCTCTCCGCGGAGAGGTCTTGCGCCTTTTATCATGTTAGATTTGACAGTCAGACCGTACATCGTCGGATCATTTCCAAGAACGATGCCCCACTGCATCATGAGGGCGGCGGTGCCTGAGACAAACGGCGCGGCAAAGCTTGTGCCGTTTACGATGGTTCCATCAGGGAGTCTTACGGAAACGCCGGGAGCTACGAGCTCAGGCTTGACCGCAAGTGGCTGCCTGCCGTTTTCTGTATCAAGATAGGAGACAAAGCCCCTTCCGGAAAACGGTGCATAGGCATCGAAAACGGCGTTGTATGCACCGACAGAGATGACATCGGAGGCGGTTGACGGAATGGTAAAGGTCCCCTGCTGCGAGGGCGTAAAAAAGCGTGCATCGAAGTCCGCAGGAACAGACAAATACATCCGGTAAAATGAATCCGTAAAAGGCTCCTGAGCGCCTGACAGTGTAACAGTCCAGATGCCGCCGATGCGGTCCGTTTGTGTAATCAGGAAGGCATGTTCCCGGTAAAGGGAGTATGGTGACGGTCCTGAAACCGCCGTTTTAACTTCGTAATCGGTACTTGGCGGCGCTAAGGATACCGAGATGGAATCACTTGCAAGTGTATACACAAGAAGATAAAACGTGCCGGTAGACTGACCGGTGGAAAAAGCGACGGTATTGTTTGGCGATACGCGCGTCAGGCTGCCCTGCGCACAGTGCTGTCCGGCGCCATCGTTGCCGCTTCCGACAATGATGGAGGTTTGTCCGTAGGTTGTGAGCATATTGATGTATTGCTCTATGAGGCTGTCTCCCATATGGCTGCCGTTGTTCGTTCCGTAGCTCAAATTGATGCAAAGTGGCTTCCCTAGCGCCTCGGCCGTTTTCACGGCGTATGTAAAACAGCGCATCAAAGATGTGGTGGTCGAATAATCATCGCCCTCGTTTTGCAATTTTAATATGAGCAAATCGCTTTCATAAGCGACGCCGCTGTTTCCCGCCATGATGGTGGCTACATAGGTGCCATGTGGGGAAGAAGCGACGGATGGCAGCGCAGTTTCTCCGGCTAGTGCACTGTTTATCGTTTTGCGCGTGTAAAATTCGCGTGTGGCATCGTCGTAAATTGCAACAATGCGGCTGCTTTTGTCGGGGCGTATAAATTCCGGATTCCGGTAATCGATTCCTGTATCGATGACGGCGCAAATGACACCTGCGCCTGATAATCCGGATCTTGTAAGGGGCAAAATACAGCTCTCCTGTTTGCCGCTTGCAAGCTGCGGTGCAAATTGTTTGGGTGCTTCCACATAGACAATCTGTGGATGCGTTAGCACAGTTTGCAGCATTTGCGTGGAGAGTGTCACAATCGCAAATCCAAAGAGCAGTTCATCAAAGGAGAGGAAAAGAGGGGCGATTTCGTCAGCGTTTCCGACAAAGCGGATGATGAGTGTCCGGGGCATCTCCTGTGTCATTTCTAATTCACTGTAGGCACTTATTTTTTGAGATTCCATAAATTTATAAAAATCTTTTTGTAAATATATAGAACTATTTTGATTTTTATGATACAATTTTCGCAGAAAAAGTTTTGTTATGCAAACGACGGAGAAAATAATGAGAGAACTAGTAGAAAAACGAATTACCAAGCCGGATATTGTCGTTGATTCCAATTTGAGAAAAATCTTCAAAGCAGATGAAGAGGCGATCGGAATCAAGGTGTATCCGTTTGATATTAAAGGCGATGCGCAGTCGCATATCAGATGGCACTGGCATAAGGATGTCGAGTTTATTTATGTGGAAGAGGGCGAAATCGTCTTCAATGTCGCCGAGGAGCGTTTTCATATGAAGCCGGGGCAGGTTTTGTTTATCAACGAAGGAGCACTTCACTCCGCAGATGCGATTCGCGGTGTTGATTGTAAATTTCACAGCATCTCATTTGACTATGCAAAAATGGTAAAAGCACAGGGGGACGTTTTCTACGATAAATATATCAAAAAAGTAATCGAGGCGAAGGATGCCAAGTAT
This sequence comes from Lachnospiraceae bacterium, assembly GCA_021153185.1. Taxonomy (GTDB): domain Bacteria; phylum Bacillota; class Clostridia; order Lachnospirales; family Lachnospiraceae; genus SIG333. Next base: position 36,302 of record JAGKTY010000013.1, on the reverse strand, counting down.
TTTATCATTGAGGAAGGAGATACCAATTATAACCAGTTTTTATCAGTCGTCAAGCTGATGAATACTATTTTTGGGGAAAAAGGTCCGTATTATGAATTTGAATGTGGACTGGTTGCCGGAAGACTTTGGCTCTTTTTGATGCGTTATATTGACAAAATGCAGTCAAACTTGAAGGAGCGTCCGCAGCAGCGTGTGTTAGATGAAGTGCGTGTCAAGCGTGCGATCCAGTACATTGAGGAGCATTACGGGGAACCGATTACACTTGATGAGATTGCGCAATCCGTGCATGTGAGCAATTCGGAGTGCTGCAGATGCTTTAAGCGCAGTCTCGATATGACGCCGTTTGAATACTTGATGCGTTTCCGTGTCTACCGCACCACGGAAATGATGATGGAACATAAGACGATGTCTGTAGCGGAGATTGCTTCCCAGGCAGGCTTTCACAGCAGTAGCTATTACAATAAGCTGTTCAAAAAATATATGAGTTGTACGCCAACAGAATTCAGAAAGAATCCGGAAGCGTTCCACTGGAACAGCGACAATTTCATGATTCCGATGTGTTAGTGATATGTGGGACACTTCTTTTGCAAATACCGGGCATTTCCCCGGCATTTGTCGCAAAGGGTGTCCCACTGTCACAGATAAGTGGCATTAGTTCATGCCGTTGACTTCTTTGTACTTATAAAGCATCATTGCATGATTCTGCTCTTCTATCTGGATATCTGCAAGAAGCTTTCTGACGCTCGGCTCTGAAAAATTAAAGACGTTGGAATTGTATTCGCCGGAAACAAGCTTTTCCGCACCGATACAATCTGTTGCAAGGAAACAGTCTTCTTCTTTTTCCTTTGCGTTAGATAAGCTGTTGTAGGTTGCCTTTGGAGAATATTCTTTTCCCTTGGAATCATTACAATCGCAAGATGGGCAGGTGCCGTTTAATACTTGCTCAAGGGAATCGTAGTGCTTTTGTTCTTCTTTTTCAAGCCGCTCAAAGAGAGACTTTAATTCGTTGTCATTTGCCTGCTTTGCGGAGTGTTCATATTTTTTTCGGCAGGACTCTTCCTGTGTCATCAAATCCTGAATGGTTGTGCGTTCTTTTTCTGTTAAAATCATTTGATACCTCCCATTTAAGTAATTAGAACATAAGTTTACATAACAACAATCCGCCAAACCTTCTGTATGCGTTGCAATTGATGCATCTCTTTTTATATGCAACTATTCTCCATCGGATTCATAGTTCTGAAAAGAACAGGTTGTCCTGCACGAAAAAGCGATTGCGGTTTACATAATCTATTTTGGCGCATTGCTGTTGGTAAGTAGTGTGGGCGTTTTTTGCAAAATTATGCGGACGGTTCAGAAAAAAATGTTGTCCCGAAAAATATTGTTTGACGCATGCTTAGCGTGGTGCTATGATTTGATTACGCTTTAAGCGAAGCAAATAACGGATTGCATTAGAAGTGCGTTCCGGGGAATAAAGAGGGAAAAATATGGTTGCAGAGCTTATTACAAATATATGGATTGCGATGATTGCACTTGTGGCGGGATTTGTATTTCTGATTAAGGGTGCTGATTTTTTTGTAGACGGCGCGAGCAGTGTTGCCGGGAAGCTTAAGGTTCCATCGATGATTATCGGTCTAACCATTGTGGCGATGGGAACGTCCCTTCCGGAGTGTGCGGTTTCGGTGACAGCATCCATGAGCGGAAATAATGCACTTGCCGTTTCCAATGCAGTCGGCTCAAATATTTTTAATCTGATGGTTGTATGTGGTATGTGTGCACTGTTTACGCCGCTTGCAGTACAGATGGGAACGCTCAAAAAGGAATTTCCGTTTTCGGTCATTTGTGCAGGGCTGTTGATCGGACTTGGATTTGCCGGAATGAGTCTTGGGCATTTGGATGGTGTTGCAATGCTTGTGTTGTTTGCAGTTTATCTGGTTCGTATGATTATCAGTGCGACAAAGGCGAGAAAGGCAGCAGCCGATGAGGAAGCGCCTGATACATTGCCGGTTTGGAAATGTGTGCTCTTTATCGTTGGTGGTGCAGTGGCGATTAAATACGGCGGGGATTTTGTCGTAGATGGTGCGAGTTTTATTGCAGCAAAAGTGGGAATGAGCCAGAATTTAATCGGGCTGACAATCGTTGCACTTGGCACATCGCTGCCGGAGCTGGTGACAAGTATTGTTGCCGCAAAGAAAAATGAAGTGGATATGGCAATCGGAAATGTGGTTGGTTCCAATATTTTCAACATTCTGCTTGTACTTGGCGTGGCAGCAGCGATTTCGCCGGTTGCATTTGTGATGGAAAATCTAATCGATATCGCGATTCTTATCGTGATGAGTATTGTTGTATGGGTGTTTGCATATACCAATCAGCAAATCAGACGCCGGGAAGGTGTTGTTATGTTGCTGATGTACGTAGCGTATCTCGTATATATTTGCATTCGATAAAAGATAGTTTGGGTTGGGCCGGCAGAAATGCCGGCCGTTTTTATGAAGTCGCGCGATGCATGTATGTAAGCCGCGCTCCTATCATATGGCATCATCTTGCAAACGCGCTTTCGCTCCGGCTGCGGCGTAGCGGTACTAAACTCATTGCTGCGCAATTCGTTAAGTGCCGACGCCTCACAGGGTTTGCCATCTGATGCATATGAAGTCGCGCTTGTATCGATATGAAGTCGCGCGACTTATATTACATCGCCGGGTATGCTTGGAGGTGACAGAGGCAGACCACGGCGTAAATGATTGCCAGGTGGACCGGGTAGAAGAAGTAGTATAAATATTTGATATGCAAGCCGCGTTTTCCGTTATAGAAATGAATCGGGATGAAGCCGATTTGTGCAAATGGTGCTTCAAACAGGAACGCAAGGATTCCGGCCAGAATCTGCGTGGCTCTGTTTGCATGGAACAGATAAAGAATCACGATACAGAAAATACCGTTTGCGGAATAGTCCGTGTGCAAGAGCTCGGCAAGTACCATGCCTGCTATAGCGGCGATGATTGTCAGTGTAACCGTCACCGGTTTGGAAAGCTCCCGTTTTTTGATTTGTTCAATGACGGCAATGGTTAGCAGTCCGATCAGCAGGGTGAAAAATACATTCTGATAGCCCATATAGAATTTGCCAAAGAAGCAATAGTCAAAAGGCACTTCAGAGAGGATGCAAAACAGGCCGAGTCTGCGTGCGTATTTGGTGACGCTGCGCGTGTGGAAGAAGCCTTCAATCAGCATAAAGCAGAAAATCGGGAACGCGATTCGACCGATGCAGCGCATGATGGAATAGAGTACTTTCCAAAAGATGACGTACTCAGGACCGGCATTTATGTAGCGCATCAGTAACCCCGCTGCCATGTGGTCAATGAGCATTGTTACAATTGCAATGAGTTTTAAGGAGCTACCCGTCAGTCCTTTTTTTTCTTTCAAATTCTCTTCCTGCAAGAGCACTTCTTGTGAATTCATCATATTCTCCTCACCATTTTTCATAAACAAGGTCTACTCAGTCCCTATTTGCCAAAACGCCTTATCAAGGCTTTCTTTTGGCGAACGTCTTACCCATAAAAAGTTGCAAAATATCCAATTATGCAAAAGCATTTATTCATGCAAAATCATCCATTCATACAAGTGTGATGTCGGTTTATGAAGCGTTATTTGGCTCTGAATAGACAAATCAAATCTGTTTTATCATACCACAAACAACGGGGGTTTCAAGTATTGGGAATGAAATGTGTGAGAATTGCCAAAAAGCGTTGGAAACTCTAGGAAATGCGCAATTTCTCGCTTTACAAGGAAAATGCATTCTGTTAGAATGAGAAAAGCGAGTATTTTAACTAAAGGAGAATAGTATGGAAAACAAAAAAGACTTTAAGCCTTTTATTCCGGCTGATAAGGTAGTACCTGAATTTACAGTGTTATCTGTGATTCTTGGATGCATTTTGGCTGTAGTATTTGGCGCAGCAAATGCTTATCTTGGATTGAGGGTAGGTATGACGGTATCTGCTTCCATTCCGGCAGCAGTTATTTCAATGGGAATCATTCGTGTGATGTTAAAGCGCGATTCCATTCTCGAAAACAACATGGTCCAGACAGTCGGTTCTGCGGGTGAATCACTTGCCGCAGGTGCGATTTTTACGATGCCGGCGATCTTTATGTGGGCTTCGGAAGGTGTCTGCGATATGCCATCCTTTTTGACAATTGCACTCATTGCCCTTTGTGGCGGACTTTTGGGTGTATTATTCATGGTACCGCTTCGCAGCGCATTGATTGTTGAAGAACATGGTGTACTTCCTTATCCGGAAGGACAGGCTTGTGCAGAGGTTCTTCTTGCAGGAGAAGAAGGCGGAGACAAATCAAAGGTTGTATTTGCCGGTCTTGGTATCGCAGCACTTTACAAATTTGTTGCGGACGGATTAAAGCTTTTCCCAAGCGAAGTTGATTTCGCGGTAAAGAAAAATTATTCATGCGGATTTGGTATGGATGTGTTGCCTGCACTTGCAGGTGTCGGTTACATTTGCGGACCAAAAATTTCAAGCTATATGCTTGCAGGTGGCGTGTTATCATGGCTTGTTCTTATGCCGGCAATCGTGTTCTTTGGCGGAGACAGCCTGACAACCGTCGCAGACGGTGCGGGCGGATTCCTTGCATATAACCAGCTTGACACATGGACCATCTGGGGTTCTTACATCCGTTACATCGGTGCGGGTGCTGTTGCAGCAGGTGGTGTGATCAGTTTAATTAAGACATTCCCAACGATGGTTAAGACATTCAAAAAGGCCATTGCAGGTCTTAAGAAATCAGGAAAAGGCGGAGATGAGCGTACAAGCCGTGATCTTCCAATCCAGTTTATCTTGATCGGTGTTGTGGCACTTGCCCTTGCAATGTGGGTAATCCCGACGATTCCGGTAAACTTCATCGGTGCATTGATTATCATCGTATTCGGTTTCTTCTTTGCAACCGTATCTTCCCGCATGGTTGGTATTGTCGGAAGTAGTAACAACCCGGTTTCCGGTATGGCAATTGCAACACTCATCGTCACAACAGTTGTTCTCAAGGTTACGGGAACAGTTGGTGCACAGGGCATGATTGCAGCCATCTCAATCGGTTCTATCATTTGCATCGTGGCAGCGATGGCTGGTGATACATCACAGGATTTAAAAACAGGTTATATCGTCGGCGCAACACCGAGAAACCAGCAGATTGGTGAGCTTATTGGTGCGGTTGTATCCGCAGTTACAATCGGTGGCGTCATGTATTTGTTAAATGCTGCATGGGGCTTTGGCTCAGAGCAGATTCCTGCACCGCAGGCGACACTCATGAAGATGGTCGTTGAAGGTGTTATGGGCGGAACACTTCCTTGGGTTTTGATCTTCATCGGTGTGTTTGTCGCAATCGTAGTAGAAATCCTCGGTATTCCGGTGCTTGCATTTGCAATCGGTCTTTACCTCCCAATCCATTTAAGTACACCAATCATGGTCGGTGGTATTATCAAATGGGCTGTTGAGAAAAAGAAATATGCTTCGGAAAAAGACAAAAAAGATGCAGTGGAGCGCGGCGTACTTTATTCTGCAGGTATGATTGCCGGTGAAGGTATTGTTGGTATCTTACTTGCCGTATTTGCAGTCATCGGAATTGACACAGCACTTGATTTTTCCGGAATTTACGGGGACAATTTCATGGCAGTCGGCAACTGGGTAGGTTTGGTTGCATTTGCACTTTTGATTTCGACAGTGTTCCTGTTTACAAAAAAGAAAAATAAATAAATAATATCCATAAGGTAATTGGTTTTGGAGGGACATACCGGTGGTGTGTCCCTTTTTTGGAGAAAAGCAGTATGAAGCAGAATAATTTACTTGACCGGATTCCGCAGGTGAATAAGGAATGGAAACTTTTGAAGAATAATATTGTTGAAGTAAAAGTGGAGAACAAGGGGTTCTTTCATACGCTTGCGCAAAAGCTTTACAAAAAACCGCGTTTCAGCTATATCGAGCTCGATGCGTACGGCAGCTTTGTGTGGCAGCAGATCGATGGGCAAAAAACAATCTATGAAATCGGACAGCTGCTTGCAAAGGAGCATGAGGGTGCAGCCAATCAGCTGTATGAGCGGCTTGGAAAATACATGGCAATTCTTGCCAGAAATAAATACATTTTGTTGAAAACAAACTACGAAATGAGGAACAAAACATGAAACTCGTAATACAGCGCGTAACAGAAGCTTCCGTAGAAATTGAAAAAGAGATTGTCGGCAGAGTGGGAAAAGGCTTTCTGGTGTTGTTTGGAGCGTGTGGCGATGACACGACAGAGACAGTCGATAAGGTGCTCAAAAAGATGACGGGACTTCGCATCTTTGAAGATGAGCAAGGCAAGACCAATCTCGCACTTTCGGATGTGGGCGGAGCAATCCTGCTCGTATCGCAGTTTACATTGTATGCAGACTGCAAAAAAGGGAACAGACCGTCCTTTTTTAAATCGGGGGATCCCGCGCATGCAAAGGAGCTGTATGAGTATGCGATCACGCAGCTTCGGGACGTCTATCATATTCACACAGAAACCGGTGAATTTGGTGCCGATATGAAGGTCAGTCTCGTAAACGACGGGCCATTTACGATTGTTTTGGATTCAAGCGAATTATAATATTGTTTGCAGCATATAGATGCAAAAATCAGAGACAGGACGAGAAGGCAAACAAGAGCAAAAGGAACGACTAAAATTTGAAAGGCAAGGAACGAGTCAGACATTTTGGGATAACCAAACGTAATCAGTAGAAGAATTATTATGGAATAAAACAAGGAGAAACAACATGGCAAAATTAGCAGGCTTAGAACCACAAAACGTATTCCGTTTTTTTGAGGAAATATGTGCCATTCCGCATGGCTCACGCAATGTGAAGCAAATCAGTGATTATCTTGTTGCCTTTGCAAAGGAGCGCGGCATTAAGGTCAGACAGGATGAGATGTATAATGTTGTGATGTTTAAGGATGCAACAAAGGGCTGCGAGGCGGCACCAACTGTCATGCTGCAGGGGCATATGGATATGGTCGCGGTTAAGACAGATGACTGCCCGCTCGACCTTGCGAAGGACGGACTTGATTTGCAGATTGAGGGCGACTTATTGTATGCAAAAGGGACATCGCTCGGCGGCGATGACGGAATCGCGGTCGCGTTCATGCTTGCCGTTCTGGATGATGAAACGATTGCACATCCGGCGCTTACGTGCGTGTTTACGACAGAAGAGGAAATCGGAATGCTCGGCGCGACGGCACTTGATACATCGGATTTACATGCCAAATATCTGATGAATATGGATTCGGAGGATGAGGGCGTCTTTACTGTCAGCTGTGCAGGCGGTGCGATGGCGGCTGCAACGTTAAAAGTAGCAAGGGCTAACTTTGAGTGTGACCTTGTGACGATTGAACTGCAGGGGCTCACAGGCGGGCATTCCGGTGTGGAAATCCACAAGGGCAGATTAAACAGCAATATTGCGATGGGAAGAATCCTTTCGGCACTTTCAGACAAATGCGATATCCGCATCGTCAGTGTAAACGGCGGGGAAAAAGACAATGCAATCGCACTGCGCACAAAGGCTCAGGTTGCAATTCTTTCAGGCGGCATGGACGTCGTTTCCAAGACAGTACATGATGTGTTTGATACGATCAAAAAAGAATATGCTGTGACGGATCCGAACATGGAGCTTGTGATGGGGCAGGAAGTTTCGACAAGCGTTTGTGCAATGACAAAGGAATGCAGTGCAAAGGTACTGTTATTACTCAGACAGTTTCCAAATGGTATTGTCCGGATGAATCCGGATATGGAGGGGCTTGTGCAGACCTCTTTAAATATGGGCGTTCTTTGTACGCAGGGCGACGACGTAACCATGACATTTGCAGTCAGAAGCGCCAAAGAGAGCGAGAAGACAGAGCTGCTTGACAGACTCCGTCAGTTGACAGAGTTTGTGGGAGGCACGCTTACGGTAAGCGGGGTTTATCCGGGCTGGGATTACATGGCGGATTCCAAGCTGCGCGAGATTATGGTAGATGCATACAAGGAGCAGTACGGAAAAGCACCGGTTGTGGAAGGCATTCATGCAGGCCTTGAGTGCGGCATCTTTGTGAGCGCAATGCCGGGACTGGATGCAGTGTCGTACGGTCCGCAGATGACAGACATTCATACCGTATCAGAAAGACTTTCTATTTCATCGACAAAACGTACATGGGATCTGACAATCCGTACGCTGCAGGCACTGTGTGAGATAGAAGGCTAAAGGATAAAAGAGATATCGTAAAGGAGGACTACTATGTTTGAGCAGATGACAATTAAGGATTTTACAGATATCCTTTCCACCAAAGAGCCGGTGCCGGGTGGCGGTGGCGCGAGCGGACTTTGTGCGGGTGTCGGTATGGCACTTGGCAGCATGGTCGCCAATCTGACGAGCGGCAAAAAGAAATATGCAGCGTATCAGAAAGAGATTGAGGAAATCTTAGAGAAGGCTGAAAAAATAAGGGCTGAGCTTTTGGATGGCATGAACAGGGATGCGGAGGCGTTTGAACCACTTTCCAAAGCATACGGACTGCCGAAGGAGACACCGGAGCAAATCGCCGCGCGCGAGGAAGTGCTTGCGGGAGCGCTCCTTGATGCGAGCAATGCACCGCTTGCCCTGATGGCCAAAATTCTTGAGGCAATGGCGCTGATGGAGCGGCTTTCGGAAATCGGAAGCAAGCTTGCAATCAGTGATGTCGGTGTCGGTGCACAGCTTCTTTTGGCATCGCTTAAGGGTGCAAGTCTGAATGTGTATATCAATACCAATCTGATGAAAGACCGCGCACTTGCAGAAAGCCTTAACAAAAAGGCAAACCGGATGATTATGCAAGGTGAGATGCTCACGCAGGTGACATACGAGCGCGTGTTAAAAACGATTCAGTAGCACATTGATTGGTAAGTAAAGCCAAATGGAACACGTTTTGCAAAAAAAAGCAGCCGAAAGGAGAAAACGTATGGAGATATTAAGAGGTGCGACCGTGGCGAAGGCGCTGACGGAGTCGTTAAAAGAACAGGTGGAAAAGATGGAAGGAGCCAAACCGAAGCTTGCCATCATCCGGGTTGGCGAGAGAGCTGATGATGTGTCATACGAACGTGGGGCGCTTAGCCGCATGGACAAAATCGGGATGGACTGTGAGGTGTTTGTTTATCCTGAGGATATCACGAATGATGCGTTTCAGAAGGCATTTGATGAGATCAATGAAAATCCGGAGATTGACGGTATTTTAATGCTCCGTCCGCTTCCAAAGCATTTGGATGAAAAGGCTGTGGAAAACAGAATTGATCCGAGAAAAGACTTAGACGGCATCAGCCCTATTAATCTTGCAAAGGTTTTTGCAGGCGATGAAAGTGGATACGGACCATGCACGGCAGAAGCAGTCATGGAGATTTTGGAGTATGCAGGCATTGACCTAACCGGCAAAAAAACGGCGGTCATCGGCAGAAGCCTTGTCATCGGTAAGCCGGTTGCAATGATGCTGATGAAGAAAAATGCCACGGTGACGATTTGTCATACAAGAACGGTTGACACAAAAGAAATCTGCCGAAACAGCGAAATCATCGTAGCGGCAGCAGGCGCTGCCAGGATGGTCGATGCAAGCTATGTTTCCGATGGAGCGGTTGTGATTGATGTCGGCATCAATGTGGATGAGGCGGGCAATCTTTGCGGGGATGTCGCGCTTGATACAATCACAAACGCATCCCTTGCGACACCGGTTCCGGGCGGTGTTGGCAGTGTGACAACATCCATTTTAGCAAAGCACCTGATGAAGGCAGCACAAAACAGGTAAAACGATGAGTGAATATTTTTGGGAAGCGGATGGGATTTTGCTTCGCGTCTTTGAGGAGCGCGACGCAGAATGCATCTGCAATATGTTAAACGACAGCAGCGCGCGCGTTGTGTGCGATCACGGCATGCCGCTCCCATACGGCACCCAGGACGCACAGGCTTTCATCGAATACGCGTATGAAGGGCTGCAGCGTGGCGATGCGGTCTGTCTTGCAATCAGTGATCGCCAAGAGAATATATGTGGTTATGTAAACCTGTCGCGCATTGATGAGCGGGCAGGTTTTGCAAATTTGTGTGTGTATGTCAGTGAAGCATACAGAAATAGGGGCATTGCAGCAGTTGCAACAACGCGTATGCTTACCTATGCATTTGATGAAAGACGTTTACATAAAATAGAGATGCCGATTCCGGAAACGGCGGAAAGCGCCAGCAGATTTGCGGAAAATATCGGATTCACAAAGGAATATGAAAAGAAAGAGTCGTATTACATAGATGGAAGTTATGTAAACGAGTTGGGCTACGGCATCACGGAAGAGGCATTTCGCGCACGGAACAAACATCGTGACGAGATAGAGACACCTTTGCCAAAGCAGGATGCGGCTATACGGGAAGATACAGCCGGGCGTATGGAAGCGCATACAAGCGGAATTGACGATACAAAAAGCAAGTCCTACTGGCAGGTGGATGAGCTGCTGCTCCGCCCGATCCGGGAAGAAGAGTGTATCATAAACAGAGAGCTTCTTTTGGAAAGCGATGCCTACCGGTTTTATGAAAATACAGTGGGGCTTCCGTATTTTGTGGGGGAGGCAGATGAGCAGGAAGCAGACTGTATGGTGATGGATCTTGATGGAAAGCGCCTATTGTTTGCGATGGAAGATTGCAGTGGAAATTATGTCGGAAATGTACAGCTCCACAGCATTGACAGAAGACACGGTACATTTTCGTTCAGCTTTTTTACGAGAAAACAATATCGGGGAAAGGGTTATGCCACGAAGGCGCTGCGCAAAATCATTACCTACGCATTTGATGAGTTGCGTCTTCACAAATGTGAAGGCACATACAACGAAGGAAACGACGCGTCAAAGCGTGTGATGGAAAAGTTAGGATTAACTTACGAAGGCACCAAAAAGGAAACGGTATTTTATAAGGGAACATACATTGATGCTGTCTGCATGGGCATAACAGCAGAGGAATGGAACAGATAACATGGCAAAAAAGAGGATTACACTCGGCATTTTAGCGCATGTCGATGCGGGAAAGACAACTTTATCGGAAGCACTTTTATACAAAAGCGGAAGTGTCCGCACGCTCGGACGTGTCGATCATGGGAATGCGTTCCTTGACACGAATGCGATGGAAAAAAACCGTGGCATCACGATTTTTGCAAAGCAGGCGATGTTTGAGACAGAGGCTGCAGCGTACACACTGCTTGATACGCCGGGGCATGTGGATTTTTCACCGGAAATGGAACGGACGCTTTGCGTGCTCGACTATGCAATACTCGTTGTGTCCGCACTCTCCGGGGTACAGAGCCATACGAAAACCGTTTGGAGACTGCTTGAGAAGTATCACGTGCCGACCGTCATCTTTGTCAACAAGATGGACCAGGCAGGTGCGGATAGAGACAGCATCCTCGTGCGCATCCAAAAGGAGCTCTCCGGCAGCTGTGTGGCGTTCGACAGACGTGATGACGTGTGGGCAGAAGAAGTTGCAATGTGCGATGAACAGGTGCTCGATGTCTATATGGAGAGCGGTCAAATCGATGAACAGGTGCTAGGCAGCCTCGTTGGAGGGCGAAAGCTGTTTCCGTGTTTCTTTGGCTCAGCGCTCAAGTTAACAGGCGTTTCGGAGCTTGTGGCGGGACTTGACGGACTCACATTAGAGCGTGAATACGGCGACACATTTGGCGCACGCGTTTTTAAAATTGCAAGAGAAGGAAAAGACAGGCTGACGTATGTGCGCATTACGGGCGGAAGCTTAAAGGTACGAAGTGAACTAAATGGCGAGAAGGTTACGCAGATCCGTGTCTATCAGGGGCAGAAATACCAGACGGTAGACGAAGCGGTGGCAGGAAGCGTTGTGGCACTAACGGGTCTTTCCAATTCTTACCACGGACAGGGCTTTGGATTTGAACCGGACGAGACAACCGTGTTAGAGCCTGTGATGGATTATGGTCTGATACTGCCTGAGGGCGCCGATGCGGTCTTAGTCTATCAGGATATGAAGCAGTTTGCGGAGGAGGATCCGACGCTGTCGCTGTCTTTTGTGGGCGGACAAATCCATGTAAAGCTTATGGGCACTGTCCAGCTTGAGATTTTGACGGAGCAGATCAAAGAGCGGCTCTCGCTCGATGTCACATTTGGACAGGGGCGCATTGTCTATAAAGAAACCATTTTGAGTATGGCTGAGGGCGTCGGACATTATGAGCCGCTAAAGCATTATGCGGAGGTGCATATCCTGCTTGAGCCATTGCCGAGAGGGAGCGGCGTCGTGATTGCGAGCGATGTGGGCACAGATGTGTTTGATTTAAACTGGCAGCGGCTTGTTATGACCCACATGTTAGAAAGAGAGCACCCGGGCGTACTGACCGGAAGCGGACTGACCGACGTGAAGATGACGCTTGTGGCGGGAAGGGCGCACCTAAAGCATACGGAAGGCGGCGATATGCGTCAGGCGACATACCGCGCCATCAGGCAGGGACTTATGATGACAAGGTCAAGGCTGCTGGAACCGTATTATGCATTTACGCTTGAGGTGCCGGATGACTGCGTCGGAAGGGCGATGTCCGACCTTGGCAGAATGGATGCGACGTTTACGCTCGAAGGGTCAGACCGTGGCATGAGCACACTTTCCGGGCGCGTTCCCGCGATCTGTATGATGGACTACGGACAGACGGTTTCGGCTTATACAAAAGGATTTGGCAGCCTGATGCTCCGCGTCGACGGATATGATGACTGTCACAACGAGGAAGAAGTGATTGCAGAGCGCGCCTATGACCCGCTTGAGGATACCGAAAATCAGGTCGGCAGCATTTTCTGTGCACATGGTGCGGGATATTATGTAAACTGGGATAAGGTGTATGATGTCATGCATCTGCCGCTTGTCATCAAAGGAAGCGGACAGGAATTGCAGGAAAAACAGGTTTCCGTCAAAAATGCAGGGGAAAAGAAGCAGACGATGTACGGTTCCTGGGAGAGTGACAAGGAACTGAATGAAATTTTTGAGCGCACGTTCGGCGCGACAGTGAAAAACAGTGCAAGCGGCCGCGGTGACATGGGGTATGAAGTGAGCCGGGCAGTCAAAGAAGAGAACATCAAACGCGCTGCGCAGGAATACAGGGAAAGCCATGGGCGCCAAACGCAGCAAAAAGAGCAGACACACTACGTACTTGTCGATGGCTATAATGTCATATTTGCGAGCAGGGAGCTGACGGAGCTAAGTAAGCTCAGTCTCGATGCCGCAAGAGGTGCACTGATGGACAAGCTTTGTAATTACCAGGGCTATGAGGGGTGTGAGCTCATCGTCGTATTTGATGCATACAAGGTCAAAGGCAATCAGGGAAGCGTGGAGAAATACCATAATATCTACGTCGTCTACACGAAGGAAGCGGAGACGGCGGATATGTATATTGAAAAGGCGACAAAGCAGATGGGGCATAAGGAGCATGTGACGGTCGTGACAAACGATGCGCTCGAGCAGCTCATTGTCGTCGGTCATGGTGCCGTGCGTATTTCGTCAAGGGAGCTTTTGGAAAAAATGCAGATGGCGTAAAGGGCAATGCGCGGTAAGGCAATGTTTGGCATTGTGCGATCAGATAAATTTGTGCTTGCATTCTTAGGAGAGATGTGGTAGACTATTCACGTTGTGAAAAGAGATGTTCCGCTGTTACGGAGTGTATTAAGAACATCCGGACAATTAGGAGGAAGATATGAACGAAATTATCAGAGAAATCGAGCAGGCTCAGCTCAAAGAGAGCGTTCCTGAGTTTGCAGTAGGTGATACAGTCAAAGTTTACGGACGTATCAAAGAGGGTAACAGAGAGCGTGTTCAGATTTTTGAAGGCACTGTTATCAAAAAACAGGGTGGAAGCAACAGAGCGACATTCACAGTAAGAAAACTTTCTAACGGTGTTGGCGTAGAGAAGACATGGCCAATGCACTCACCAAACGTAGAAAAAGTAGAAGTGATCAGACGTGGTAAAGTAAGACGTGCAAAACTGTTCTACTTAAGAGACCGTATAGGTAAACGTGCAAAAGTAAAAGAGCTCGTTAAATAATTTTTTCCACATAAAACAAACAGCAAAAGGACAAGTACTTATGTATTTGTCCTTTTTTGATTACAACGATTTCAAAGTGACAGACGGTGTGCTTTGTGATATCTTAGGATTAGGAAAGGGGAACGGATATGGCACGAAGAAAAGGACTGAGCTTTCGGACGAAAAAAAAGAGAATCAGCCAGGAACTCTTTCGGGAAATCATGAGTTATATCTTTATTGTGATTGCCAGCATTTTGTTGGCATTTGTCCTGGTATTATGCGTCGGCATGCGCACCAAGGTGATCGGAAGCTCGATGGAACCGAAGCTTTATAACGGACAGGAAATACTCGTCAACCGGTTTGTATATAAACTCCTGCCACCAAGACAGGACGATATCGCGGTCTTTTTGCCAAATGGGAATAAGAACTCGCATTATTACGTCAAGCGTGTGGTAGCCGTACCGGGTGATGTCGTACAGATCAAAGACGGACAGTTATTTGTAAATAATGTTGTCTACGGGGCAACATTTTATGATAAAATAAGTGAAGCAGGAATTTTAGAAACACCGATCACACTTGAAAATGATGAGTTTTGCCTGCTCGGCGATAATATTAACAACAGCGAAGACAGCCGTTTTGCCAATATCGGAATGGTAAAGCGGGAAGATATTGTGGGAAAGGTATGGTTCCATATGGCGGCAGAGGGTGTCGGCATGGGACTGATGGAATAGTATGAATTTTCAGTGGTATCCGGGTCATATGACCAAAGCAAAACGAATGATGCAGGAAAATATCAAGCTCATTGACCTTGTCATTGAGCTCTGTGATGCGCGCTGTCCTATGAGCAGCCGCAATCCTGACATCGATCAGCTCGGACAGGGAAAAGCGCGTCTGATCCTGCTCAATAAGGCCGACCTTGCAGATGATGTCATGACGACAAAGTGGTATGACTATTTCAAAAGCAAAGGCTATTATGTGGTCAAGCTCGACAGCCGCAGCAAAGCGGGGATGAAGGCCATCAATCCAATTGTGGCTGAGGCGTGTAAGGAAAAAATTGAAAGGGACCGCAAACGCGGCATCATCAACAGACCGGTGCGTGCGATGGTTGTCGGTATTCCCAATGTCGGCAAGTCGACGTTTATTAATTCCTTTGCGGGAAAAGCCTGTGCTAAGACCGGAAATAAGCCGGGGGTAACCAAAGGCAAGCAGTGGATCAGACTGAGTAAGACATTGGAGCTTCTCGATACACCGGGTATTTTGTGGCCTAAATTCGAAGACCAGACGGTTGGTATGCGGCTGGCATTTGTCGGTTCCATGAACGATGAGATTCTAAACACAGATGAGCTTTGTCTGGAACTCATCCGGTATTTGCTCGCACACTATCCGGATGCCTGCAAGAACCGTTATGAGGCAGACGAGACGGATGCGGTTGCGCTCATGCAGCAGATTGCCGTCAACCGCAAATGCTTTTCAAAAGGGGAGGAACTTGACATGCATAAGACAAGTCATCTCGTCTTAGATGATTTCAGAAGCGGAAGACTGGGTAAAATCACCTTGGAATCACCGGAGGAGTTGGCGTAAGGGGAAGATAAGTGAAAAAATCAGTATTGCAGGAAATTTTAAGTGTCAGTGTATATCTGCTCGTGGTACTGCTTCTGACGCTTGGCGTTGTCACATTTGTCGGGGAGCGCACGAGGGTGAACGGAGAGTCCATGGAGACGACACTATATGACGGGGATAACTTGATTGTCAACAAATTCGTTTACCGGTTTGGGGAACCCAAGCGGTTTGACATTGTGGTATTTCCGTTTAAATATACAAAGAACACATACTATATTAAGCGTGTGATCGGACTTCCGGGCGAGACTGTGCGGATTGATGCGCATGGGATTATTTATATCAATGATGAGATTTTATCGGAGTCATACGGCAGGGAAGTCATCAAGGATCCGGGCGATGCCCTGGAGGGAATCACGCTCGGTGAGCATGAGTATTTTGTGCTTGGAGACAACCGGAATGAGAGCGCGGATTCGAGGGATCCGAGCGTCGGAATTGTGACCAAAGATCAGATCATCGGCAAGGCGTGGTTTCGGATTTATCCGTTCTCCAAAATGGGAGGGGTACACTAATGAAAAGTATTGGCGAAATTAAAGCAATTTTTCAGGCAGCTGACATGGAGACGCTGCCTTCTTTTATCACGGAATATGCATCCGATGAGCGAAGCGGTGTGCAGGCGCTCTGCCAAAAGGCGCAAAAAAAACTGGATGCGTTTGAAGCGGAAAAAGTGCGTACGTATGAGATGCAGGCCTTTGAGAGACAGTATGCGGATGCAGGATTGATTTGCGGCATTGACGAAGTGGGGCGCGGACCGCTTGCGGGACCGGTTGTTGCCTGCGGCGTCATTTTGCCAAAGGATGAGGACATTTATTATTTAAATGATTCAAAGAAATTATCTGCCGCAAAGCGTGAGGAGCTTTACGATATTATTATGGAAAAAGCGGTGGCAGTCGGAATCGGGTGTGTTTCGCCGCAGCGCATTGACGAGATCAATATTTTACAGGCCACATACGAAGCCATGCGGGAAGCTATCACGAATCTTACGACAAAACCCGATATATTATTAAACGATGCTGTGACGATTCCGGGCGTTTCCATCAGACAGGTGCCAATTATCAAAGGGGATGCCAAATCGGTCAGCATTGCAGCAGCCAGTATTGTGGCAAAGGTCACAAGGGACCGCATGATGGAACAGTATGAGGAGGTTTTCCCGGGGTATGATTTTGCATCAAACAAAGGGTATGGAAGTGCAAAGCATATCAGTGCGTTACAGACGGTGGGACCTTGTGTGATTCATAGAAGAAGTTTTATTGGCAATTTTTGTGAGATATCATAGATAGGAAAAGTGCGTATGGGATTTCCATTATCATTTTTAACGGGGCAGTTTGAGCCTTCAAATGTGCAAAAGATAAGTAGCGGCGATGTCAATGTCAATATAAGTGCCGTCAAGCAATTGTCTGCGCAAAATGGGCAGACAATCACAGGGGAGATTGTCAAACTCGAAGATGGAAATGTGATTATGAAGGTGGGCGATGAGCTTGTAAAGGCACGTCTCGGAAGTGAGATGGATGTAAGCGTCGGGCAGACCATGACCTTTCAGGTGCAAAACCAGAATGGACTCATCGCACTCAGGGCGCTGTTTACCAATACAGATATCCATCCGACAGAATCAAAGGCGCTTGCGGCAGCAGGCCTTCCAATCAATGAACAGACAGTCGGACTTACGAATGCGATGATGAAAGAGGGCATGAATATCAGCCCGCAGAATCTACAGATGATGTATCGGGCGGTAATCGATCACCCACAGGCGAGCGGCGACCTTCTCGTCCGCATGTCGAGACTTCAGATTCCGATCAATTCTGATAATATTACGCAGTTTCAAAATTATGAAAATTTAAACCATGAGCTATCCGGGAGCATTTCGCAGATGGCGGATAGCTTTATGGAACTGACGAACGCACTTGCAAAGGGTGATTTGCAGTCGCCGGGAGGTCTGTTTGATACCTCGCAGCAGATTTTAGGCACACTTACAGAGGACGATTTGACCTTTTTTAAGGACGCTTTGACCCCGGAGGAACAAAAGCTGGCACAGGCACTTTCGCAGGCTTGGGCGGATGGGCAGACGGAAGGCACACCGGGCGATGCAGGCGGTGATTTTTTGAAACAGTTGTCGATTTTAAAGGAGCAGGCGCAGGGCGAAATCATCGGGTTAAAAGATGGGCAGAATTCGTCTACGGTTGGTAGCGGTGCGGCCACTGCCACTGATGCGATGCAGGCGGGACAACCGGCAGCAGGGGAAGGCGCAGCGTGGGCGGGCGGCGCTTCCACTGAGATGGACGCAGGGCAGCTGCTTAAGATGCTGACGGAGGAGGAACGTACACTTGCACAGAATTTCCATGAACTTGGCGTGGCTGACCGGGAGATTCCAAAGCTCCTTCATGCAACGCCATCCCAAATGCTGACGTTTTTAAGTGAACTCCTTAAGGAAGCATCGCAGATGAGTCCAAAAGAGCAGACAGCACTTGCACGCTTTCTGACAAGCCCTTCCATGGAAAAGCTCATGCAGGCGCAGCTTAAGGATGTGTTTGCGTTGAAGCCGGAAGAGGTGGCACAAAAGGAGCAGGTAGGGCGTCTTTATGAGTCGCTTCTTGAAAAGAGTGCAAGACTGACAGAAAGCTTGTCCGGCACAATCAAAGCTGACAGTGCGTTTTTACAAAATGTCAACAATTTAAGTCAGAATATCCATTTTATGCAGGACCTAAACCAGGTGATGCAATATATCCAGATTCCGTTTCAAATGCACGGGAAGGATGCCAATGGCGAGCTTTATGTGTTTACAAACAAAAAATCGCTTGCGAGCGAGGATGGCAGTGTGAGCGCTTTTTTGCATTTGGATATGGACCATCTTGGCCCGACAAGTGTGTATGTGCAGCTAAAGGATGCCAATGTTTCGACGCGATTTTATTTGAGCGATGATGAAATACTTGATTTTATCGGAGAAAATATCCATCTGTTGGATGAGCGGCTGCAAAAGCGCGGGTATCATATGAATGCAACGATGCAGGTCAAAAAAGAGGAGGAACCGTTTGACGTAATCGGCGCGCTTGATGAGGCGCAAAAGGGGACGGGCGGCATCGGACGGATGCTTTCCTCACATGGGTTTGATATGCGCGCGTAGGAGGATGTATGGCAGGAAAAGGAAAAGAAAAAGTGAAACAGGCCGTCGCGCTTTCTTTTGATCCGGCAGATGATGCGCCAAAGGTCGTAGCGTCCGGAACGGGAGCGCTTGCGGAGCGCATCATAGAGGAGGCACAAAAAAATGCGGTGCCGCTTCATAAGGACAGCAAGCTTGCCGATACGCTCTCGAAGCTCGAAATCGGGGATGCGATTCCGCCGGAGCTTTATGAGGTTGTGGCGGAGATTTTGGTGTTTGTGGACCAGATGGATCGGATTCGTGCGAAGGTGGAGGAATATAAGAAGAACCGGTAGGAAAAGGGGAGTTACTGAATTTGCTGGGAATCATTAAGTGGGAACTTGCTGAATTTGCATATTACATTCCGGACACGTTCTCACTTCGATAGAAACGTAGCAGTACTAAATTCGCAATAAATTGCTCATTAAGTACTGACGTTTCTATAGAGTCCGGAATAGTAATAGCGAAATTCAGCATCGTTCCCAGATTAATAGAGTGGAGTGAAATTCAGTAAGAATCCCGGGGGAAAGAGAGCGTATAAAGAATAACATGTAGGAGGCGTCAGGGATGAACACAAGGAAGATTGGCGATTTCTACGAAAGAGAAGCAGTCCGGTATTTGGAGAAGCAGGGATACCGGATTGAGCAGCGGAATTTCAGGTGCAGATGCGGCGAAATCGATTATATTGCCATCGCACCGGATCATGAGACACTTGTTTATGGGGAAATCAAGTACCGTTCGACGGGATGCTGCGGAGACGGGCTTGAGGCGGTCGATTACCGCAAGCAGAGGCGGATATCCCGGGCGGCGCTTGTCCATTATCAGAATCATGGAATGGATAAGGGGCGCAAGGTGCGGTTTGATGTGATAGCAATTGATGGAAAGGGACGCATACAGCTTGTACAAAATGCGTTCGATTTTGTGGAGTAGAAGATGGAGACATTTATTACATTTCCGAATTTATGTAAACTTGATAATGTGGCACATTTATTCACGACAAAGCTTGGCGGTGTGAGCGAGGGCATGTTTGCGACGATGAATTTGAGTTTTTCAAGGGGCGATGACCCTGAGAAGGTCATGCAAAATTATGCGATTGTGGCGAAGGCGTTATCAGAGCAGTCGGGGCGCAGGTTTACCGTAGATGACATCGTCACGAGTGACCAGACACATACGACCAACGTGCGCGTTGTGACAAGAAAAGACTGCGGGTGCGGGCTTACCAAGGAAAGACCATATCAGGATGTTGACGGGCTGATCACCAACGAAAAGGGTGTGGTGCTTTCTACCTTTTATGCGGACTGCGTGCCGCTTTATTTCGTGGACCCGGTTTGCGGCGCAATCGGACTGTCACATTCCGGATGGCGCGGTACGGCGGGCAGAATGGGTGAGGTGACCGTCCGAAAGATGGTAGAGCACTACGGCTGCAAGCCGGAACATATGTATGCGGTCGTTGGTCCCTGCATTTGTCAGGAATGTTATGAAGTGAGCGAGGACGTGGCACTTGCCTTTGGGGAGACATTTCATCAGGATACGCAGGTTCTTTCACGCATCATGTACCAAACAAAACCGGAGAAGTATCAGCTTGATTTGAAGGAAGCAAACAGACAGATTCTGTTGGATGCCGGTCTGCCTGCAGGGCATATTGATGTGAGCGGCCATTGTACATGCTGTGAGAGTGATTATTTGTTCTCACACCGTGCGACAAACGGCAAGCGCGGCAATCTGGGGGCATTTCTTGCCCTCATCTAGCAACACGGGCATTCTTGCAGCAAAAGAAGCATCCCCAAAGTAAAATTCATAAAATCTTAACTATTTCTATGAGATTCCCTTAAAAAAGATAGTGTATGTTAGAATTATCGATACAGGCTGATGCGAAGGTGTCAGCAGGCACATGTGAAAAGAGGTTAACCATGGCGAACATTTTAGTATGCGACGACGACAAAATGATTACAGAAGCAATCAGCATTTATTTGCAGCAGGAAGGATATCACATTTTTAAGGCGTATGATGGGATCGAGGCGATTGAACTGATCAAAAAAGAACAAATCGACCTTTTGATCATCGATGTGATGATGCCGAGACTTGACGGCATCCACGCGATTTTAAAAATCAGGGAGTTTGCTTCCATTCCGATTCTGGTGCTCTCTGCCAAGACGGAGGATGCCGACAAAATTCTGGGACTGAATGTGGGAGCGGACGACTATATTACGAAGCCGTTCAATCCGCTTGAACTGATTGCACGTGTAAAGAGTGCACTGAGAAGATTCACACAGCTCGGCAGTCAGATTGAGATGGCGGATCATTGCTATTCAACAGGCGGACTTGTAATCAATGATGAGACAAAAGAAGTAACGGTAGATGGGGAAGCTGTGAAGCTGACACCGATTGAGTACAATATTTTGCGTCTGCTCTTGAAAAATGCAGGTAAAGTATTTTCCATTGACCAGATTTACGAAAACATCTGGAATGAAGAAGCAATCGGTGCGGACAATACAGTTGCAGTACATATCAGGCACATCCGCGAAAAAATCGAAATCAATCCAAAAGAACCGCGTTACTTGAAAGTCGTTTGGGGCGTCGGCTATAAAATCGAAAAAATTTCGGAATGATGCCAAGGAAGGGGCATCGGACTTCATAGCAAAATGGAAAGGATGGTAGGCTATGCGAAGGCTTGCGACAAAGGGCTCAAAAATCGGCATGATTGTCGGTATGCAGATTTGTGCCATCGTGCTTGTGCTTGTATGTACGATGGTCGTAATCCATACGGATATTCAATATCAATACGGAACAGAAACGAGGCGTACAGGAATTGAACTGACCGGGGAAGAAACGGAATTTGCCAAATCAAGGGCATTTGAGAATCTGTTTGAGGAAGATTATCATTATCTGATTTACTATTTGGCTGTATGTAAACAGTTTGAAAAAGACGGTGCATTTGATAAAAATGCAACCATTGACATTCTGAATTATGTAAACCGAAGAACAATCGGCAGAACGTTCGATTCAAAAGGAACACTTGTTTATCAGGTAAAGGATTTAATCAACTGGGCTGAGCTTGACGGGTTCTCCAGTACATCGGATGAGTATGAGTATGTGTCCCATGACAAGAACAAAGCATATCAGGTGAATGATGTGCAGCTGACTGAGATGTATTTGCCGGCAAACGGTACATCCATCTACGGACAGGATCTGGCAAGCATCCTGATGGATGCGGGAATCATGGATGAGACAGGTAAGCTCCTTGTCGTGACAGATTCTGAACTGAATACACCGATTGAGAGTTGGGAGGTCGACGAAGAGGCTTTAGAGGATGCCGAAATGGCGGAAGAAGCTGCACCTGCTGAGGCGTCAGAAGAAGCAGAGAAAGCCGAAATGGCGGAGGAAGCCGCGCAGGCTGAGGAGGTCGCACCGGTTGAGAATGTGGACAATGCGCAAGTGGATGCTAAGCCGGCAACGGAAAACGCAGTAGCTTTGCAAAAGCAGGGCAAAGAAGATAAAACAGAAACAGAAAACGCCGTGCCGAAGGAAGTACTCGAGGCGAGAGCACGTACGATTGTGACGCACTTTATTATGCAGGCGGCGCAGGATTTGGCAGAGAACTATTACACGTATGCAAATGTATCGGGGTATTTCAAGGACAACACAAGTTTTGTTTATTGTTATGTAAACCAAAATGAACTTTATTCTAACTGTAAAGGCAGTGCAGCGCAGATTCAAGACATCTTCGAAAATACAGTTATGTCAACCGATAAAAATGTCGGCATCAAATATGACTTAGGGAATGATGAGATTGAGACGCATGGGTACTTTGAATCGGACCCGAACCATACAGACCTTCGCAGATCAATGCATTTATATGCCTACAGCTTCCAGGACAAGGGAACGTTATATGTGGCGTATCTCGGGGATGATGCAAGTAAAACGGCACTTGGCATCGAGACGGATGGAAAACCGAATTCAAAATATGACAAAGCGAGATATGTGTTTGATCAGGTGAAACCATATTTGTCTGTCTATGTTGCGCTGATTGTTGTGTTTGCCACACTGCTGTTTGTGCTGTTCGTGCTGTTTTCGTTCCAGATTGGAAAATATGCAGTCAAAACAGAAGAGGGGTATCAAATCCGCACGGTGCAAAAAGAAGAGCTGGCTAACTTTGATACATGGTATACGGGAATCGCGTTTTTGGTCGCATGCTGTGTCATTGGGTGTGCAATTGCCTGTATCGGCGTTCCGATTGCATTTTATGTGGAAGATACATTTTTGATTGAGCAAAAGCTCCTTTATGCGATGGTTGCGTTCGGAACCTTTTTAACGGTATCTTCCTGCCTGTTTTTCTATACATCACTCATTAAGCGGATTCGCACCAAAACGCTTTTTAGCAACACCGTCCTGGGACATATGTTTGGATGGATAAAGCGTATGCTCAAAGCCCTGGTACACAAAGCCAGTGCCATATTTGTTGCGATGACAGAAAAAAATACACTGCTTGGCATTTGTCTTCCGTTTTTTGCATTCCTCATTTATAATGCGGTGATTATCTCGTTTTTTGGTGGAATTACGGGGAGTGTATTTGTCGGATTTTCCTTTGCATTCCTTGCAGACATGGTGCCGCTTGCCGGACTGATTATTTTGGGAAAAGAAACCGACAATGTTTTTGCAGGAATCAAACGGATTGCGGACGGCGAAATTGATTACAAGCTGGATGAAACAAAATTCCATTTTAGCAATGCAACGCGTGCAAAGCAGGTGAACCAGATTGGAGACGGTATTGAACGCGCCATTGAGCAGAGCAGAAAGGATGAACGGCTTAAGGCGGACCTGATTACAAACGTCAGCCACGACATCAAGACGCCGCTGACGAGCATCATCAACTATGTAGACCTGTTGAAACGTACAAACATTACAGATGAGACGGCACTTTCTTACATTGATGTCCTTGCGGAAAAATCGCAGAGGCTCAAGCAGCTCACGATTGATCTCGTGGAGGCAAGCAAGATTTCGTCAGGCAACATTACGATAGCAAAGGAAACGGTGAATGTATCGGAGTTATGTAAACAGGCGGTCGGGGAGTATAGCGATAAATTATCGAGCAAAAGTCTAACACTGGTGGAGAGTTATCCGGAGGAGGATGCCGAGATTATGGCAGACCCACGTCATATGTGGCGGATTCTTGACAACCTGTTTGGCAATATCTGTAAGTATGCAATGCCAAATACACGTGTTTACCTTGATGTCAAAAAGGGCGAACAAACACAGATTATTTTGAAAAATATCTCGGAGTGTGAGTTGAACTTTGCGGCAGATGAGCTGACAGAGCGGTTCATCAGAGGAGACCTTGCAAGAACGACAGAAGGCAGCGGACTCGGTCTTAGCATTGCCAAAAGTCTTGTCATCGCGCAAGGCGGCCAATTTGAAATTAAACTCGATGGTGATTTGTTCAAAGTGACCATTACATTTTAACATAGAAGGGACTGTTCTTGTCTCGCATATTCGCGGGATGACAGAATGGTCCCTTTTGTTTCGGCCGCGTCTGTTTTGGTTGAAAAAACAGAAGGATTTGTACTATAATGATTGTAGCGGTTCATCGTCATGCGATCATGCGAATGGAGGCTGTACCGTTACAAATTTCTGATACATAGTGAAAAGGGAATGAAGGAAGCGTTATGGGACTTTTTACAAAAAAACAAAGCAATGAGCGTGTGACACCGGATACAAATCTGGATGTCATCCTGGCAACGGTGGAGCAGGTAAAACAGGCCAGTACAGAGGTCGTCGACGGAGTAACCGTCGTGCGGGATTTGGCTGATGAGAATAAACACAGTGCCAATACGGTCACAGAAAATATGCAGGCGCTGATGCAGCAGAATCACGAGATGCTCGTGCAGACGCAGTCTTCCATGGAGATGACAGACGGCATTGATGCGCAGATGCAGCATGTCGGAGAGATGATTGAGCAGATGGTGGCGCTCGCAAGCCAGTCCAATGTCAACGCAGAAACGAGTGTGCGCGAGCTGGGGACTGTGGTAGAGGGAACGCGGACGATGGCGCAGCTTTCACGGGATGTCAACGGAATCGTAGAGGAGTTTTCCAATCAGTTTGCACTTCTGAAAAAAGAGACGAATATGATCAATACCGTGACGAGCCAGACCAATTTGCTCTCGCTCAATGCTTCGATTGAGGCAGCCAGGGCAGGGGTGGCAGGAAGAGGCTTTGCAGTTGTGGCAGATGAGATTCGCAACTTAAGTGACGAGACGAGGACATCATCAGACCATATCATGTCAGCACTCAATCATTTGGAGGAGACGGCCACACGCATGACGGAGGCCATTGGGCAGATGATTTCCCTTATCGCTGAGACGACAGACAAGATATCCGGTGTGGAGGAGAGCGTTTCGGTCATTGCAGATGATTCGTCGATGCTGCATACCAATATTATCCGGATTGACGATGCGGTCAAGAAGGTGGAGCAGTCAAATGGCTGCCTTGTAGATAATATGCAACGGATTTCCGGTGTGATGGAACAAATCAATGGGTGCACGAAGACAGCCGCCGCCAATACAGAGAGTATGCTTTCGAAATACGAGGAGACGACCAAAAGTGTCGGCAAAATCGAAGCATCGGTCGGCAATCTTGTGGTAAAGCTCGGCGAGGGCGGTTTTATGGGAATCCAGGATGCCAAGCGCGGCAACAAAATCTCCATCATTATGCTCGACCAAAACGGACAGCCTGACATAGAATATTATGGTGAGGTCGTTTCCGTGCATGGAAAGCGCGCAGTCATTGACGTGTCGCCAAGCAGCATTGCCATTCCTGACGGACAAAGTCTCGTCTGCAATTTGCAGATGGCGGTCGGAAATGTCGTATATAACTGGACACAAATAGCGGTTGCGCCTGCAAAAGGCGAAGGGGTAAATTGCTATGAGGTCGATGCGGGCGAGAATCCAAAAGTGATGAACCGCAAGAAAAATAAGAGACTCGATTTGAATTGTGACTGTCAGGTGACAATCGAAGGAAACGCGCAGACGTTCCGTGGCAGGATGCTCGATGTCAGTGCCAACGGTATGGCATTTAAGACG
The DNA here is from genome assembly GCA_021153185.1 of Lachnospiraceae bacterium. GTDB lineage: Bacteria > Bacillota > Clostridia > Lachnospirales > Lachnospiraceae > SIG333. Next base: position 10,413 of record JAGKTY010000013.1, on the reverse strand, counting down.
ACAGAAAGGGTGTTTGAGACAGCAGAGAAAAAACGGATTACCGTCCGGATTCCGGAACTCCCGATTCCTTCTGCACGGACCATCAACGCGACGGTAATGCGTTGTAAACCGGTCGGGGAAGGGTATATTATCGGGTGCAGATTGCCGGGAGATAATCTGGCGATACAGGAATATATTGAAAAGCATAAAGCATAACGTATGAAGGGACAGCTCTTTTGTCCCGCTCCTTTGGGCGGGATATATGAACTGTCCCTTATCTCGTCTCTGTTTAAGATGGCTTGGCAGATGTGTCCGGCACGAGCACACAGGCGCAAAAGCCGGGCTCCGGCTGATAGCAGTAGATGATGAGATCCTGATCAATCTCCGGGCTGTAATCAGTAAGTATGCGAGTTGAACCATTCAAGGCTACATCAGCGTAAGCGACCAGCCACTTTTTGTCACCGTTTTTGAATACCTCGTAAAAAGAATGGTCTAGCAGATCTTCCAAAGGGAGGCCTTCCACCACCTCCATGTGTTTGTTACAGTAACGGAAAACAAAGTCCACACCATGCCCGTTCTCATCAAAAGTAAGCTCAATCACGCAGTATGCAACGGGCATATCGTCAAGGATGGTGCACTTTTCCAAAAAACGGAACGGCGTTGGGTTATTTAGCTTGGCCAGTTCGGCCTCCTGCTCCATTTGCTTTTTTAGTCTCCTGTGGGTACTTAGGTAACGCGTCCTGCCCTGAAAGGTCTTTCCGTCAAGCATGGTATAGACACCGTCGTGGCTTATGTTGAGTATCTTATCACGGCGCACAATGGCATTTCTTGAAATGGAAATAAAATCTTCCTTTGGCAGAAATGCCAGCACTTCCTGCATCGTAAACGAGAAAAAAAATTCTCCGCCCGGTTCCTGACATACCACAGTTTTTCTGCCGTGATGGTATATATACAGAATCCGCTCAAAAGATATGTCATTTTTGTTAAAAAGTAATTCCAGATCAGCCATCATGAATCCCCCAGTCATATTAATGATATGATTATTCTACCATACAATTGTCTAAACTACAAGGATTTGTAAAACAAAAATGATCGAATGAAATGACAGAATTGCACTTTAAACAATAAGAAAGGGCGCGGCATTTTGCCGCGCCTTATGATTTATCTGCCGAGTAACTCGTTGATTTTTTTCGTTGGGTCAAGGACGTTTTCCATAGAGACGTCATGATTCATGAAATCAATAATACTTGACAGGAATTTGCTCATATCTGCCAGTGCGAAGTATTCGCGATTGTATAATTCCGGGTCAAGGTATGTCAGGTTTGTCACGACAACCTTGTCGAAATGACCGTTTGCATACGCTTCATCAAATTTGTCAAGGCCGTCTGTAAAGAGACCAAACGTACAACAGATAAATACGCGTTTGGCGCCCATCTCCTTGAGCTGCTTGGCAGTGTCTAACATACTTCCGCCGGAAGAAATCATATCATCAATGACGATGACATCTTTGCCCTCTAAGTTATCTCCTAAGAATTCATGTGCGACAATCGGATTTTTGCCGTTCACAATCGTTGAGTAGTCACGGCGTTTGTAAAACATACCCGTGTCGACACCGAGCATCGTACTGAAGTAAATCGTACGGTCAAGTGCGCCCTCATCCGGACTGATGACGATACAGTGTTCTTTGTCAATGATCAGATCATCCACCTCGGAAAGCAGTGCTTTGGCATACTGATAAGGTGGTGTGAAGTTGTCAAAGCCGCACAGCGGTGCTGCATTTTGGACACGCGGATCATGTGCATCAAAGGTGATGAAACTGTTGACACCCATGGAAGCAAGCTCCTCGAGTGCGTAAGCACAGTCAAGCGATTCACGGCCGTTGCGTTTGTGCTGTCTGCCTTCGTATAAGAATGGCATGATGACCGTGATGCGGTGTGCTTTGCCCGCTACGGCAGCAATGACGCGCTTTAAATCCTGATAATGGTCGTCCGGTGATTTGTGGTTGACAAATCCGTTCATCCGGTATGTACAGCTGTGGTTACATACATCTACCATAATGAAGAGGTCTGTACCGCGGACCGATTCGTGTAAAAGACCCTTGCTCTCGCCGGTTCCGAAACGCGGCGCCTCAAAATCGACCAGATAATTGTCGAGCGCATATTCGCGGAAGGCGCTGTCCGCCTTTAAGTCAGCGTGCGTATTTTTGCGAAAATCTACAAGGTAGTCATTTACCTTCTGTCCCATTTCCGTGCAGCTTTCCAGCGCAATGATTTTGAGAGGGGCAACAGGCAATGCCTTTTCCAATTCATGAATGTTTGGCATAATATCCTCCAAAGTATAATCATACTTATTTTCTTATGTATTACCATTCCATTTATATCATTAAGGTAGTGACACGTCAAGGAAAATCAGTTACTATAAGAATAGGATTTTTGATTGAAAAAGTTAGGAACAGGCACTTTTTATGAGACATACAATTGCGAGGGTTTTGGATCATAGCATCGCGAAGGAACTTCAAATCGAGGCGGGCGATGTGCTTCTTTCCATTAATAAAACCCCAATTTCAGATATTTTTGATTACCAGTTTCTGGTGCAGGATGAATTTCTCACCGTTTTGATTGAGAAACCATCCGGCGAGAAATGGGAGCTTGAAATAGAAAAAGATGAGGATGACGACCTCGGTATCGAGTTTGAAAATGCATTTATGGACGATTACAAATCGTGCCATAACAAATGTATTTTCTGCTTTATTGACCAGATGCCAAAAGGAATGCGTAAGTCCTTATACTTCAAGGATGATGATTCAAGGCTTTCGTTTCTTAGAGGCAACTACGTGACGCTGACCAATATGTCGGATGAGGATGTCGAGCGTATCATCAGGTATCATCTCTCGCCGATTAACGTATCGTTCCAGACGATGAATCCGGAGCTTCGCTGCAAGATGCTCAATAACCGGTTCGCGGGAGAGGCGCTAAAGAAGGTGCAGCGGTTTGCAGATGCCGGCATTGTGATGAACGGTCAGATTGTGCTCTGTAAAGGGGTAAACGACGGGGCGGAGCTTGACAGGAGCATAAGCGAGATCTTAAAGCTTATGCCCAATGTTGAGAGTGTATCGGTCGTGCCGGTCGGGCTTTCCAAATACCGTGACGGGCTCTATCCGCTTGAGCCGTTCACAAAGGAAGACGCCTGTCAGGTGATTGACCAGATTGAGCACTGGCAGCAAAAGATTTATCCGCAGTATGGACTGCACCTTATTCATGCAAGCGATGAGTGGTATATTCTGGCAGGACGCGATTTGCCGCAGGAGGAGCGCTATGACGGCTATCTGCAGCTGGAAAACGGTGTCGGTATGCTAAGGCTTTTGCTTGATGAATTTGCGGATGGACTTCGTGAACTCAAACGCAGCAATCCTGCGGGAATCACAAGAGCTAAGACCGTTTCGCTTGCGACAGCCCGCCTCGCATTTCCGTATATCAGGGAGATGGCACAAAAGCTTATGGAGGCGGTAGACGGCCTGACCATACATGTATATGAGATACGCAATGACTTTTTCGGAGAGATGATTACCGTTTCGGGATTGCTTACCGGGCAGGATATCATCACGCAGCTACAGGGCAGGGAGCTTGGAGAGACCCTGTTTTTGCCGGAAAATGTCCTGCGCGCCGACGGTGATTTGTTCCTTGACGACCTGACGCTTTCGGACATGGAAAACGCTTTACATTGCCCGGTAGATATTGTAAAATCAAGCGGAATAGACTTTATAGAAACAATTTTGAGGTGAAAAAATGGCAGATCATAAAATCAAACCGATCGTTGCAGTTGTTGGCAGACCAAACGTCGGCAAATCAACACTGTTTAACGTACTTGCGGGAGAAAAGATTTCCATTGTTAAGGATACCCCGGGTATTACAAGAGACCGTATTTATGTCGATGTGACATGGCTTGACAAGGCCTTTACACTCATTGATACAGGCGGTATTGAGCCCGACAGCAACGACATTATTTTGTCGCAGATGCGCCAGCAGGCACAGATAGCCATGGATACGGCGGATGTGATTATTTTTATGGTAGATGTAAGGCAAGGACTTGTCGATGCGGATGCCAAAGTGGCGGACATGCTCCGCAGGTGCCGCAAACCCGTCGTTCTTGTTGTCAACAAGGTGGACAATTTTGACAAATACATGGCAGATGTATATGAATTTTATAACCTTGGAATCGGGGAGCCGTTCGCAATCTCGGCGGCAAACCGTCTCGGACTCGGCGAGATGCTCGATGAAGTCATTTCCCATTTTCCGGAAGGTGTGGCAGAGGATATCGAGGATGAACGCCCGAAGGTTGCCATCGTCGGAAAGCCAAATGTCGGCAAGAGCTCGATTATCAACAAATTAATCGGTGAGGACCGCGTGATTGTCAGCGATATCGCCGGCACAACGCGCGATGCGGTCGATACGGAGGTGACATTCGGAGACAAAGAATACGTCTTTATCGACACAGCGGGACTTCGCCGTAAGAACAAAATCAAAGAAGAGCTTGAGCATTACATGATTGTGCGTACGGTCAGCGCGGTGGAGCGTGCGGATGTCGTCGTGATGGTCATTGATGCTGTGGAGGGAGTCACAGAGCAGGACGCCAAGATAGCGGGAATTGCGCATGAGCGCGGTAAGGGTGTCATTATTGCCGTCAACAAATGGGATGCCATTGAGAAGGACGACAAGACGATTTACCGCTTTACGGAAAAGGTCAGACAGACCCTTTCTTATATGCCGTATGCAGAGCTTCTTTTTATTTCTGCAAAGACGGGACAGAGACTGCCAAAGCTGTTTGATACGATTGATATGGTCATCGAAAACCATTCGATGCGTATTCAGACGGGTGTGCTAAACGAAATCATCACAGAGGCGGTTGCACTGCAGCAGCCACCGAGTGACAAAGGCAAACGTCTTCGTATTTATTATGCGACGCAGGCAGCGGTCAAACCGCCGACCTTCGTTCTGTTTGTCAATGACAAGGAACTGATGCATTTTTCGTACACGAGATATCTCGAAAACAAAATCCGCGATACGTTTGGATTTAAGGGAACACCGCTTCGGTTTATCATCCGTGAACGAAAGGAAAAAGACAAATAATCATCTTAGGGATGTTAAAAAAAGGAGAACGCTATGAACGTTTCAGTGATTGGTGCAGGAAGCTGGGGCATTGCACTTGCCAGACTGTTATCATTAAATGGACACAATGTGAATGTGTGGTCTATCATCGAATCAGAAATCGAGATGTTAAATACCCATCATGAGCATCTCGACAAGCTTCCGGGTGTGAAGCTTCCGGAGTCAATGACGTATACAACCGATCTGAAGGCTTCTATCGAAGGAAAGGACCTGCTCGTGCTTGCAGTGCCATCTTCCTTTGTCAGATCAACAGCGCACAATATGAAAGAATATGTGGCAGATGGCCAGATTATCGTGAATGTTGCAAAGGGGATTGAGGAAGCCACGATGATGCCGCTTTCCGATATCATCGAGGAGGAGATTCCTAAGGCCAATGTGGCAGTGTTATCCGGACCGACACACGCAGAAGAGGTCGGTAAGAGCATGCCGACGACTTGTGTGGTCGGCGCACATGACAAAAAGACAGCCGAATTTATTCAGGGAATGTTTATGTGTGATTTTTTCCGTGTGTACACAAGCCCGGATATGCTTGGAATTGAGGTAGGTGCTTCCCTCAAAAACGTCGTAGCCCTTGCAGCAGGTATCGCTGACGGACTCGGATGTGGCGACAACACAAAGGCTGCCCTCATCACGAGGGGAATCGCAGAGATTTCAAGACTCGGTGTTGCGATGGGTGGAAAAGCGGAGACCTTCGCGGGACTTACCGGAATCGGAGACCTCATCGTTACATGTGCATCGATGCATTCCCGCAACAGACGCGCCGGTATCTTGATCGGTCAGGGCAAGACGATGCAGGAAGCAATGGATGAAGTGAAGATGGTTGTTGAGGGCGTTTATTCAGCCAAGGCAGCCATGAAGCTTTCTCAGAAATACGGAATCGAGATGCCGATTATTGAGCAGGTCAATCTTGTGCTGTTTGAAAACAAACCGGCAAAGGAAGCGATGATGGATTTGCTGCTTCGCGACAAACGGCCGGAAAACAAATGGTAAAGTTAACGCTTGCTAACTTTTACAACATATGCAGAAAGGATAACGAATGAGCGATTTTACATCTACAAAACAGTATGTGGCAAGTCAGGAGCTGCTTGACAGCGTCAACATTGCCAGAGCGCTTGAAAAACCGCTTTTAATCAAAGGAGAGCCGGGAACCGGAAAGACAATGCTTGCAAAGGCAGTTGCAGAGTCGCTCGGGATGCCGCTTGTGATTTGGAATATCAAATCGACGACAAAGGCGCAGGACGGCCTTTATATGTACGATACGATTCAGCGTCTTTACGACGGACAGTTCGGAGAGGAAGGCGTTGATGACATCAGCCGTTATATCAAGCTTGGAAAGCTCGGTGAGGCATTTGAATCGGATGAGCAGGTCGTACTTTTGATCGATGAGATTGATAAGGCAGACCTCGAATTCCCGAACGACCTTCTCTGGGAGCTTGACCAGATGGAGTTTTATATCCATGAGACAAAACGTACGGTCAAGGCAAAGAAGCGTCCGATCGTCATTATTACAAGCAATGCGGAGAAAGAGCTTCCGGACGCCTTCCTGCGCAGATGTATTTTCCACTATATTGAATTCCCGAATGAGGAGCTCATGACGGAAATTGTGCATACACATTATCCGGATATCGAAGAGAACCTTCTCAAAAATGCGATGGACGTATTTTACTGGATCCGCTCAATCCGTGATGTGCGCAAAAAACCAAGTACATCGGAGTTGCTTGACTGGTTAAATGCGCTCATGCGCAATGGCATTCCGTATGATACGCTTCGCAAGGAATTGCCGTTTTTGGGCGTTGTTGTCAAAAAGGATGAGGATCTTGAGACGGTAAAACATTATGTTTAATGATTTTTTCTATTTGCTCAAAGCAAAAGGGCTTGACGTGTCGCTCAGCGAGTGGCTCACACTCATGAATGCGCTCGATCAGGGTCTGTGCGAGAGCAGTCTCACGAAGTTTTATTATATGGCGCGCTCCATTCTTGTGAAAAGTGAGACGGATTTTGATAAATTTGATATGGCCTTTGACGAGCATTTCAAAGGGATTGCCGCCGATGAGGAAGTGACAAGCCGGATGCTCCGCTGGCTCGATAAGGAAGAGATGAAAAAGATGGCGGAGATGGAAGATAGGCTTTGGATCAATAATTCCGAGGACCTGCAGCTTGACAAGGAAGATGTCATGGAGAAATTCCGCCAGCGCATGCGTGACCAGGACAGTGAGCACAATGGCGGAAGCTTCTGGATCGGCACGATGGGTAAGACGAGCTTTGGTAATACAGGCGGCAGCACGGGCGGTGTGAGAGTCGGCGGCGCAAGCGGCTACCAGAGTGCATTCGAGGTGATCGGCGAGAGGCGGTACCGCGATTTCCGCAATGACAAGGTGCTTGACAACCGTCAGTTCCAGACGGCGTTTAGGAGACTCCGTCAGTATTCCACGAGACTTGATATTCCCAAAACGGAGCTTGATATTGACGGCACCATTGATAAGACGTGCAACAATGGCGGCATGCTTGAGATTGTGATGCAGAAGCCGAGAAAGAACGCCGTGAAGATTATGCTCCTGATGGATTCGGGCGGCACGATGATCCCGTATACGACGCTCCTAAATGATTTGTTTCAGGCGGTGAATAAGAGCAACCATTTCAAGGATGTACAGTGCTACTACTTCCATAACTGTATTTACAATAAGTTATATAAAACACCGGAATGTGAAAACGGTGACTGGGTGGATACAGAGTGGTGTTTCCGCAACTATGACAGCGATTACAAGGTCATTATCGTCGGGGATGCGGCGATGGCACCTGAAGAGCTTTGGTCTGACACAGGCAATTACCGCGGACCAAACGGCGGTATGCCGGGGTGGGACTGGCTGAGACTGTTAAAACAGCATTACAAAAAGGTCGTCTGGCTCAATCCCAAAATGGCGCCGGGAAACGCGCCGTGGCGTGAGGCGGAAACGGCCATCAAGGGACTGTTCCCGATGTATAAGCTGACGGTGGAAGGCTTGAATCAGGGTATGGTGACACTGATGAGCAAATGAGATACGAATTAGGAAGGGCGAACGATGGAAGTACAGTCAATATTTGATGCACTGCCGATCAGACAGTTTGCGTATGCATTTTGTGAAAAAAACTATGAAAAAAGCTACGAGCAGTATTTGCAGGACAATCTGGCTGTGAGACAAGTACTTGCAAAACGGCAATTTGATTTGGATGATTTTACATTCAGCCTGCGGCAGGCGTGCCTTGCACAAAAGGAGCTTGTGAAGCAGGAGTCTTTTTTCAAACGGAATCGCTTCCGCTTTACGATGACACAGGCGGCCGTGACGTATGCGCTTCCGATGCTGCTGGCGCTCGAGGAGGAAAACCATGCGCTGACAGGTGCGTTTATCTCGGTTTGGGGCGAGGTGTTTGGAGATTCGCTTAAGGCGGCGAGCCATGAAACGATTGCCAAAAGCTTTCATCCGAATTTCATGGGGATGGCCAATCCGTTTAAGGGAGAATAGACAAGACAGATACAGGCTTTGTTTTTACAAAAAAATATCGGAAATGACACGACCTGGAATGTGGCGCGGCATCGCGCCATGTTTCAGGTATTTTTTTGGCAAACGGGCATATACTTTACAAAAAAGAGAGCGGAAAGATATATGCCAAATATATATGCTGACATGCTTACCCGTATGGGCGGAGAGCTTTATTTTGGAATGGTAGGACCGGTGCGCACAGGAAAATCAACACTTTCCTCGGCATTGGCACGCCATCTGATTTTGCCTTACATAACAGATCCGTATGAAAAAGAGCGGTTCATCGACGAATTGCCGCAGAGTGCGGAAGGGAAGACCGTCATGACGACGGAGCCGAAGTTTATTCCGCGGCAGATGATTGAAGTAAACCTCAATCAGGACCAGACACTCAAGGCCAAGGTGCGCTTTATTGATTCTGTCGGATTCATGAGTAAGGACGCCCTGGGCGGCATGGAAGATGGAAAGGAGCGGATGGTGCACACACCGTGGTCGGAAGAAGCGGTCAGCTTTGAAACTGCGGCGGACATCGGCACAAACAAGGTCATTGAGCAGTCGGGCATTGTGCTTCTTGTGACGACAGACGGCACAATTGCCGATTTGCCGCGCCAGGCTTATCTGGAAGCGGAGGAGCGCGCAGTGAATGCCTGCAGGGAGAGCGGTAAGCCGTTTCTGATCGTCCTGAATACAAGCATGCCGGCGGGCGCTGCGGCAAAGGAGACAAAGAACTATATTGAGGAACATTATGGCGTAGAGCCGGTGATTTTGGATGCAAAAAATCTGACGCTTGCGGATATTGAACGCGTGATGACCAAAGCACTTGCCTCGTTCCCGATTCTCGAAATCGAGATTGCGATGCCGGACTTTATTTGTATGCTGCCAAAGGAGCATCCGCTCAGGCAGAGCGTACTGACATATTTACTCACGTTAAAGGATGGGTTTGACAGCATCGAGTCGCTGGTGGATTACACATTTGAGGTGCCAAAGGACAGTGGCATTGTAAGCTGTCATGTCTCCAATGTGAATTCGTGCCACGGAACGGCGACGATTCAGATGAAGCTTGAGGATGCGGCGTACTATGCGTATCTGTCGGAAATCACAGGGGAGAGCATCGAGACAAAGGAATGTTTTGCGGCATATCTGAAAGAGATTATTGCAGAAAGAGGTGCATACCGGTCGGCAATTGCATCGCTTACGGAAGCACAGGAAAAAGGGTACAGCATCATGCTTCCTATGCAGGAAGAAATCACATTAGAGGAGCCGGCGCTCATTTCGAGCGGCGGAAAATATGGCGTGCGTATGCAGGCGATGGCACCTTCGGTGCATCTGATTAAAGTGCCGGTGACGACGGAAATTGCACCGATTGTCGGCACAAAAGAGCAGGCGGAGGACCTGATTGCATACATCAAGGAAAGTGACAGGGAAGGCATCTGGGATACGAATATTTTTGGAAAGACGGTAGGAGAACTTGTTGCCGACGGCATCCGCAACAAGGTGTCCCTCATCGGGGATGACGGCAGAGCAAAGCTGTGCGAATCGATGGAAAAAATCGTCAACGACACAACAAACGGGCTTGTGTGCATCCTGATCTGACCATGGTACCGGGGGACGGGGTTTGTGGTCCATTTTGTTCCATGGAGAGCCCCTTTGCCACGTACACAGAGACGAGATACGCTTCGCGAATCTCGCTCTGATTAGCAGTCGTCAAATGTCCATTCATGCAAGCATAATGGACATTTTCCTCGTTGCCATAA
>JAGKTY010000034.1 GCA_021153185.1 Lachnospiraceae bacterium | reverse complement strand
TTCCGATTCTGAATGATGCCGTGGGCGGCGTAACGGTTACGGTGGTGGATGACTTTTCTAAGGTCAATCCCACCATTACCATGGGCGAACTGACCCTGCGGGGAGAACAGGTCATTGACTTTGTGCGTACCAGAAAAGATGTGGGTGACCAGAAAAATGTGACCCGCATGGAGCGCCAGAAAGAATATGTGAATGGATTTCTAAACCGATTTTTTGACGGGAGAACATCAAACATGACCGATTTTACCCTTTCCAAAAAACAATTGACCATCGCATCCTTTCTGCAGCGGGAAGACAATCGTTACCATCATGGCTATGAGGAAGAACTCCTGCAGTTTCTCTATCTCATGAATGGGGATATGCGCAGCGTCCGTGAGAGCGAGCGCCTTTTTTGCGGCAATACAACAGGCCGCCTTTCGAAGGATCCGCTTCGTCACTACAAATACCTGTTTGTTTCATCGACCACACTTGCAACGCGCTATGCAATCCGCGGGGGATTGGAACCACAGGATGCCTATAACTTAAGTGACCTTTATATCCTGCGTGCAGATGCATGCAATACCATCGGGGAGCTGTTTACACTTCAAACAGAAATGATGCAGGAATTCACAGAGCGCGTCGCCCAAATCATCTGCCGGAATAACCTGCTTTCCTCCGATAATCTCTATATCAAACAAATTCGGGATTATATTTACTTACATCTGCATGATAAAATAAAAATTGAAGACCTTGCCAATACGATAGGGTTATCCGCCAATTATGTAAGCAATTTGTTTAAAAAAGAGACCGGCCTTACCATTCAGGCATATATCCAGCGCAAAAAAATAGAGGTCGCATGCAATATGCTCCTCTACTCCGAATATGACCTGACGGATATCGGCAATATTCTTGCCTTCAGCTCAACGAGTCATTTTATCAAAACATTCAAATCCATCATGGGACAGACGCCCAGACAATACAAAATGCATGTCTATGACAACAAATAACGCGAAAAAGCCGCAGGAAAAATCCCGCGGCTTTGGTATTATCGTTTCAATGATTCAAGTGCGCTCTTAACGCCGTCTGCTGCCTCGATGATGATAGCCGAAGATGCGGCAATTTCTTCTGTAGAAGCTGCCAGATTCTGCGTTCTGGAATTGACCTCTCCGACAACCTTGTGAAGTGCTTTTGTCTCTTCCCGGATCTTATTGATTGATTCAATAATTCTTACCTGGCTTTCATTGCTTCTTGTAGCAGTGTTCTTTGAATCAGCTGCAAGATTATTAATCTCATCCGCAACAACTGCAAATCCACGTCCGGCTTCTCCCGCACGTGCTGCTTCAATGCTGGCATTGAGTGCAAGTAAGTTCGTCTGGGACGCAATCGAAACAACCTCTTCATTATTGGCACCGAGTTCGCCGATCAGTTCATTGATCTCTGACATCGCTTTTTCAAGTTCATCACAGAATTCCGCAACACCCTGCACCTCTCTTGTGATAGATGTGCTTTCCTGCGCATTGCTGTCATTGCCACGGACCATATCTTCAACCGAGCCGTATAAATTGACAAAGAGTGCATTAACGCGGTCAATTGTCTCTTCAATGAGTTCCTGCTGATTCTGGATCTCTTCCTTTTCGGCATTGACCATATTGGCAAGGTCAAGTGCTTTTTCTTTTTCGTATTCAACCTCTGCCTTTACAAAATGGATACAGTTTTCCATCTTATTAAAGCCGTTGAAAATAGCTGTCGCCATAAGTTCACAAGTCTCATAACCACAACATTCGCAATTGATATTGCGGGATGCTTTGGTTGTTTTATGCATATTGGTAAAAATCGCATCAAGCTCTGCCTGACTTGGTACCTTGTACGCACACTGTGCGGAACGATCCGTATAGCTGCGAAGGTAATCACTTAGGTTGAGGTTTGCAAACTGTTTGTTTAATTTCTTCAGTCTCTGCGCCGGTGTCAGTTTTTTAGACCAGGCACTCGACAGATTATTCTTTTTACAGTCTTCCTGAATCTTGTGGATATTGTAGAGCGCATCATCTGTCCGGGCTCTTCCCTCTTCTACGCCCGTACCATAGATACATCCCATGCCACAGTTTAATGCATCCACAAAAAGCTCTTTATTCATGCCCTTTGCAATCTCATCTTTGTGGCGGTCAAGGTACTCATAAACATGTTTTTCGCCTTCGATCTGACGGATATAGACATCTTCTCCTAAGAACCAATAAACGTTTTCTTTTAATCCGCCCGGCATAGGATAAATCGAACCCAGACCGTACTCCACCTCATCCGTTGCAAGCTGCCCTGAAATATTGTGCTCGCGGACATATTTCATCAGATGGTCAAATGTCACATTATAAGAAACATAACCTTTTGTATTTGGATCATCGATTTCTGCTTTTTTGGCGATACATGGGCTGATAAATGCCAATTTGTCTGTGATGCCCATTTCTTTCTTTGCATAAATTGCACCACACATCATTGGGCTATGTACCGGAAACAGTTTTGGAAGCAGCTGCGGTTTGTAGCGCTCAATATATCCGACAACTGCAGGACACGGCTGCGAAATACCGCCGATAAAATTATTTTGCTGAACGTAATTCAGATAGCCCCATGTCGTGATATCCGCACCAAACGAGATACTGACAATGCGGTTTACACCACAATTTTTGAGACCGCCAAGCACCTTTTCGTACTCGTTCGGATAATTGGCCTTGAAAGCCGGTGCCAAAAGAATGGAAATCTTTTCGCCTCTCTTTAAATCGTCAAAAAATCGCTCCGTATCATCAAGAAACTCTCTTGCATGATGCTCGCACGCATCAATACAGGCACCACACGCGATACATTTGGCCTCATCTACATTGATTCTCGGATTGCCTGATTCCTCTGTTGCAACACAGGCCCCCATACAACTGCAAGCCCTGATACACTTATTACATCCGATACATTGTTCATTTGTGTAAACCAATCCCATACATTCTCTCCGTTTTCGTAAATTTTGGCTATTTCTCCTTTGAAAAAGCCCTTTTTTCGTTATTCTCCAAATAGAATATTGCAATTATTGTAGCATATACTGCAAAATCTGTCGACAATTATCAAACGATTTTACAAGTAAATTTGCCGATTTCGGCATCTATTCTTTGAGAATTTCTGTCAACGCTGTCATCAGCTCATCTACCTTAATCGGTTTGGCGATATGCCTGTTCATACCGGCATCATATGCATTTTTCTTGTCTTCTTCAAAGGCATTTGCAGTCATGGCAACGATCGTAATGCCTGCTTTTTTCGGATCTGAAAGCTTCCGGATGGTCTGGGTGGCCTTGTATCCATCCATATTTGGCATCTGGATATCCATCAGAATCAGATCATAATAGCCTGCCTGTGCTTTCTCCATCATATCGACGCAGATAATTCCATCTTCCGCATGCTCCACTATAAAGCCCGCTTCCTCCAAAATCGTGATGGCGATTTCCGCATTCAGTTCATTGTCCTCCGCCAAAAGAATTCGTTTTCCATGAAAACAGTTTACATCATATTCTTGCGTGTTCTCAACGAATCTTCCGGTATCTGCTTCCTGTGCAATTCTATGCGGTAAGGTTACGGTAATCCTGGTTCCTTTTCCCACCTTGCTTTCCACTTCGATGGTTCCCTGCATCAGGTCAACGAGCTTCTTGACGATAGGCATACCCAGACCGGTACCATTCAGCTTACTTTCTGTGCTCGAACGTTCTCTGGTAAACTCTTCAAACAGATGCGGAAGAAATTCCTCGGACATACCAATACCCGTATCTTCAATAACCGTCTGATACATGGCATAGCCCGGTCTGTCAGACGGAATTTCCGTCAGGTTCATGGTAACCGTTCCACCGGAAGGTGTATATTTCAATGCATTACTCAAAATATTCAAGAAGATCTCACGAAGCTTTGTCTCATCACAAAGAACATCCGAGTGCTCCACCCTATTTTTTCTTGTAAAGGTAATTCCTTTTTCCTTCATCTGGGAATCAAATAAGGAAAACAATGTATCATTAAATGCATAGGCATCCCAGTAGGTTTCATCCAAAGTCGTTTTTCCACTCTCAATTCTTGCCATCTCCAGGACATTGTTGATCAGAGAGAGCAAAAAGTCATTGGAGGTCTGGATTTTCTTGATGTAGGATTTCGCAAGTTCTTTATCATCCAGATGTTTTTCCAAAAGCTCCGTAAATCCGATAATGGCATTCATCGGCGTACGGATATCATGAGACATATTAAAGAGGAATGCTGATTTAGCAGCATTGGAGGCATTGGCAATCTCAAGCTGTGCCTTGGTGTCCGCTTTCTCATGCGCTTCTGTCACGTCACGTCCAAGGATATTGATAATAGCTTCACCATTCTCATCATATCCGGCAAACACATTGATTTCATGCCACTCCAGTTTTTCTGTATAATACAACGGAAACTCTTCCGTTCCCAAATGTCCTGACTTATCTTTTTGTCCTCTGTAATTTTCCAGAGACATAAGCTCTTTTCCCCTCAGCAGATAAGTCGGATCCAATGCCCTAAGAAATCTTTGATAAATATCATCGTAGTTGTCTGTGGCTATCATCCTGGCAACCGTATCATCCAGTCCGGTACCGGTAATCAATGTATATTTGCCTGTATTTACATTTACAGTCATGTTATAGCTGTAAAGCATCTTGGTGACACCGGAAAGAAGCTGGTCTCTTGCCGTGGAGGCTCGTAGTTCTCTCTCTTTGATCTCCTGCTGCTGATGCGCTTCCGTGATATCACGACCGAGAATATTGGCAATCGGCGTTCCTTCCTCATCCACACCCATGAAAGCGTTGACTTCATACCATCCAATTCCATCATCCGTTAACGCGGCATATTCAATTTGTCCGATATGTCCTCTGAGTTCTTTCTGTCTGCGCAGCGCATGCAATGAAAAATGAAAATTCATTTTGTCATGGTATTGCGGAAGCGCCTTTTCCATCAGGTATTCACACGCCTTTTCATAATCATCCGTCTGCGAGAAGTGCCCGATAATCTCATCCATACCCGTACCGATAATCAGACTGTATTTTCCTGTATTCAGATTCACGGTAGCATTGTAGCTGTACAGCGTCTTTGTGATATCAGAAAGAATCTGGTCTTTCGCCGCAGATGCTTTCAGTTCACGTTCTTTTGCTTCCTGCTGTTCATGGGCTTCCGTGATATCACGTCCCAGGATATTGGCTACAGGGACACCATCCTCGTTTGTTCCGATGAAAAGATTTACCTCTGACCATTTATCCTGATCATCGATGATTAACCGATAGGAAAGAGAGCCTATATAACCTGCCACGTTTGCTTTTTTCTGTAATGCGCAAACACCAATTAACTCCTCCACTTTTTCCTTATCTTCCGGCGCAATATTCTTTGAAAGCTTTGCATTTAACAGCACATAGTCATCGTTGTGCTGCATGATTTCCTGGATTTGTCCCATACCCGTACCGGCAATGAGCGAGTATTTCCATGTTTCAAGATTCACAGTCAGATTATAGCTGTACAGCATCTTGGTAATGCCTGAAAGCAGCTGGTCGCGCGCCATAGCAGCCTTTTGCTGATTATCTCTTTGCTCCTGGCGCCTATGTGCCTCCGTGATGTCTCGTCCCAAAATATTGGCAACCGGTTCTCCTGCCTCATCTGTACTGATGAACACATTGATTTCATGCCATTCTTCCCCATAATCGGTAAATGCACCATACTCCAGGTTGCCGATAAAACCATTCGCATTCGTTCTTGCCCGGAGTGATGAAAGACTTGCGAGAGCTGCAAACTGCTGCGTATACTCCGGATCCAGATAAGAAATCTTTTGATTGTATGCTGTCTCATAATCATCCGTGGATTTAAATATCTCCATAAACTGCGTCATGCCGTTACCAATGATCATACTATACTTACCGTTTCTTAGATTGAGGGTAAGGTTATAGCTGTAGAGCATCTTCGTCAGCTCAGACAAAATCTCGTTTTTGGCAGCTGCCGCACGAAGCTCCTTTTCATTTTTCTCCTGGGCATTATGGGCTTCGGTGATGTCTCGTCCCAGAATATTGGCAATCCTTGTTCCATCCTCCTGTGTGTCAATAAACACATTGATCTCATGCCACTCGTATTCGGTATCCCCCGGATAAAGAACCGGGTATTCAAGCGACCCTCTGTATCCGTTTTCTGACGGATTGTTCCTTGCCGATTCAAAATTGGTCAGTGCATAGAAACGACTTACATAAGACGGGTGAAGGATGTTGCCCTGAAATCCTCTCAGTTCTCTGTAATCGTTGTGTTTCTTATATTCATCAACGGTCCGTTCCATACCGGTTCCCGTAATCAGGGTATACGTTTCCGTTTCCAGCTCAACCGTCAGGTTATAGCTGTACATAATCTGGGTAATCTGGGACAGGATTCTATCCTTTTTGGCAGGTATCTTTTGCAGTTCATTATTGGTCTTCCAGATGGAATAACTATTTTGTACAAAAAAATGCAATGTTTCTTTTAAGAGGTCATAGGCACCCTGCATTTCTTTCTCGGTTTTCCTGCGGACGCGAGAAAGCACTTCTTTGACTTTGATTTCGTCAAGTTCAAGCTCTGCTGTTTTTTGCAGAATTTCTTCGTCTGTCTGTAACGTAGACATCGCCTGTCCTGCCAGCACCTTGCCAAGCACCTGTCCATCCGGCAATACAATCGGAATCGAGAAATCCCAAAAACCAAAGGGACACTCGTATATACCGTCCAAATCCGACTTCCATGTGGACATACAACATGCCTTACCCGTTTCACAAGATTGAACCATCCTGCAAAACTCTGTCATTCCGAAATCCTCCGATACCTGATTTCCCTCTGTATCTATAATCACCGTGGCCATTCCACTGCTTTTCGACCAGTTATCCAGGATTCTGTATAACTGATCCATGTCACAGAACTCCTGTAAACTTATGTTATTCTTTTCGTTACTTCCTATTTCCATATCACGGATTTGTTCCACATTATTTTCTCCTCTCAGATTTCACCTCTTTTGAAACCATCTAAGTAATCTACTCTGCGTCTTTTTTATTTCTCTATGATTTATCTACCTTTTATTCTCATCAAATGATTCCTTCTTATCCGTAGTTTTATCCAATGTATTATTTTATCATCTTTATTGCAAAAAACAAAGAAAATTGTAGTATTTTGACATTTTTCGACATTTTTACATAAAAAAAAGAAGACATAGGTGTCAGGTAACAACACCTATGCCTCCTCCATTTGTTATTTTAGGATATCTATCAAAACAGACTTTAATACATCTATAGAGATTGGTTTTGTGAGGAATCCGTTCATGCCTGATTCAAACGCGTGCTTTTTATCTTCTTCAAACCCATTTGCCGTAGTGGCTATGATTGGAATATTTGCCTTTTTGCTATCCTCCATTGCTCTAATCTCCTCTGTGGCGACAAAGCCGTTCTTGACCGGCATCTGAAGGTCCATCAGAATGAAATCATAACAGTCTGAAGGCGCTGCTTCTATTATTTTAACTGCCTGTTCTCCATTGCCGGCAAAATCAACTAAAAGCCCTGCCGCAAATAAAATCTCGGCCGCAATCTCCTGATGAAGCTCATTGTCCTCCACAAGAAGAACCCTTTTTGCAAAAAGTACATCCTTTGTGGATAATTCACCTGCATTTGCCCGGTAAAAGGCAATGACCTGCTCCATGGCTTCTATTTTTTTCTTGTAAAGCCCCAACTGCTTTTCGAGCGCATCCAACATAGAGGTATCCTCCGAATTTATTTGACATCTGAACTATAAATTCCCAATAAAATATTATACCATCTCAACCCCTATAAAATCAATCATTTGCTACGATTTCAGCATACGAACCATTTTGTTACATACGTTCTTTGTCGCGACAAAGCTGCACCAGACAGAATCCGGCAATGATTGCCGTTGGAATAAAATAAAGGAAATATCCATTAATAGAGTGATTTAGGATACCTGCCGCCTTATCCGTATTCGTAAACAGCGCCAGAATACTCGGATTGGCATTGTTTACCGCATGCATGATGGCAGCAGGCCAGATAGAGTCTGACTTAACCGTCAGATACGTCAGCATGATTCCCGTAACGGTACAATCCAAGCACATCACCAAAATGCCCAGATATGGAAAGCCCGGATAATCCGTTCCAAAATTATGACCGACACATGTAAGCGGCGCATGCCACAGCCCCCATATGATGCCGCCGGCAAAAACCGCTTTTTTGATGCCAAAAAGCTTGATGAGCTTTGGCATCATATAGCCGCGCCATCCAAACTCTTCCCCGAATGCAGCAAACGAAATCACCGTTCCTGTCACAATTCCATTAAGCGGCATCAGCCAGATCAGATTCTTGTCTATCCCTATGACCTGATAATAATTTGGGTCAAACATTTCCGGGGAAACCAAAAGTGCAAGGGCATGCCAGATTTCAAAGTAAAGCCACGGAACGACCATGGCGAAGACAAAATAAAACCATTTGCAGCTCGCAAAACTGATTCCAAGCATCATGGAATCTTTTCCGGTCACGGCAAACCCTTCCTTCGTGCACTGCCTCGTCAAAATATGCGACAACGCCGGCATCAGCATCCCGAGTGCAGCAAACGTCTCAAGTCTGGGATTGGAACCATCCCATTTGTGCCCTGTTAAGATAAACGCCAAAAAGATACACCAGGTAAGTCCAAACGAGAACGCCAGATACAGTAGCAGTCTTTTTGTTTCCAATTTACGATTCATGTGGCTTTCCTCCTATTCAGCTCGTGCCATAAAATGGCATGTGATGCGATAAGACAGCGCATATAACAGCAGTGTGATGACCGGAAAAAGGATATTCACAAATGCTATGGCAAACTGGTGATTCTGATACCATCTCACAAATGCAAACACATTCACATGCTGTGAAATCCACTCCAAATCGCCAAAAAACAAAAACCCTATGAGCACAAATGCAATCACAAGCCAGATGGCCGTCTTGATATACATCGCCCGCGCCCTGCCAATCGTCAGGAATAGAGGAAGCTCAAGGGCTGCCGACAAAAGCATCACATAGATGACAGACGGAACAAGTGCATTGAACATCGTAAGCGCGTCTGAGAGAACTCCTTTTCTGCAAAACGCATTCGCAATAATATTCCAGCACATAGCAATCGACAAAAAAACATATGCCGAAGCAAAGAGAAACACATATTTGGAAGCGATATATGTCTGTCTGCCAAGCGGGAGCGCCTGCAGATATCCTCTGATTTTGGTTTTTTCATCTCCTTCAACAAGCTTTTTTACCCACCCGTTTAAGAGGCTGCACAAAAAAATGAGAAAAACACTAAATCCCAGGATAAAAAAGGTATCCAGAACATTGATGAGCTCCCCGTCTTCATTTTCTACAAGAAAAAACGCCGCATCCGTCGTGCCCGGAAAAGCGATGCGAAGCACCGTAAACAAAACGGTCAGACCGGACAAAAGTGCCACCAATTTTTTACCGCCGATTGAAACAAAATCCTTATACAATAATCCTGCCATTATATGACACCTCTCTTTCTGCCTGCAATCCATACAGATACAACATAAGAAACTGCCATCGTCAAGATAGCAAAGAAAAACAGGATATAAAATTTTTGCTGGAAAAACTTGATAAACGCATCAAATGCCTGTACGCTCTGCGTGTCACTTTGCGCCAAAAACAACTGTTTGAAGCTGCGGATATTGCAAAGGACGGCTGTAAAAACCATCAGGGCGACCGAACTGATAATTGCAAAGTCCTCTTTTCCATGCCCGTATAAAAAACAAAATACAATGACAAGCGCGCTATATATACTCATCAGACTGGCGCATGAGAACATCATCCCAAAAAACTGTGTAAACGATACGATATCTGTTAATACAGAGAGAACCGTGATGATCACAATCTCTGTCGCAACGCTGATGCCAAACATTGTAAGAACAGTGAGGTACTTTGCCAAAATCCGCTGTTTGACAGAAAGCGGAAGACTTGCTGAAACCATGCTAAATCCGGCCTTTCCATCCTCGATAAAAATGGTTGCCGCATCACTCACCGTCGCAATCGGAAGCAGCAGAAAAATCCCTAGCACCCATGTAGACAAATTCTTGATATCCGTATACGTCATGCCATTTTCCTGCATCATTTCCTGACCGCCAAGTGCAATATTACCGTATTTTGCGCTGAGCACAAACATCACGGAAAGAATGAGGGCCGAAACGACGACGTATAAATAAATCACCAATTGTTTTCTAAGACACATCAGGTCCTTTATAATCAGTCCTTTCATATGCCTACCTCGCTTCCCGATTGACATAGAAAAGCATAATCTCTTCTAAACTGACAGGTTCAATAAGCATATCAGGATACTGCCTTTTACATGCCTGTCTGTCTCTGACAAGCACCTCTACTCCAAAGGTTCCCGGCTGCACGCTCACAATGTGGCTTGCATCAATAGAAGAAAGCTCCTGTTTTTTGCATTTTAAAAGGCCATGCTTTTCCAGAATCTCATCCTTATTGCCCGAAAGGATAATTTTTCCGCCGTTGATAAAGACGACTTCATCCGCTAACTTTTCCAAATCTCCGGTGATGTGGGAAGAAAGCAGAATCGTGTGGTCTTCCTCCACGACAAATTCACGGAAAATCTGAAGCATCTCATTTCGGACAATCGGGTCAAGACCTGACGTCGGTTCATCCATGACGAGAAGCTTTGCATGATGGGAAAGCGCAACGGCAATCTGCAGCTTCATACGCATACCGCGCGAAAAATCGCCGCACCTCTTTTTGCTTGGCAGGGAAAATCGTTTCAGATATTCAAAAAATACGTTTTCATCCCAGTTTTTGTAAATATTTTTCATCATGATATTGATGTCCCTGCCCGTCATGAATTCATGAAAACCCATCTCGTCAAACACCACACCGATGTCCTCGCGCAGCGTTGCGCTATTGTTTTGGATGTTTTGTCCAAACAAATAGATTTCCCCACTGTCCATGCCGATGACATCTAACAGCAGTTTAATCGTGGTCGTTTTGCCGGCGCCATTTTGCCCGATAAAACCGCACACACTGCCCTCCGGTACAGAGAAACTCACATCATCCAGTTTAAAGTCGCCGTACTCCTTGGTGACATGTTTGAGTTCTATTACATTTTGCATCGTTTCTGCTCCCTTCTTTATGGACGCTCTGCCTTCTCCTCGTATAAAAGCTGCAGCATTTCGGCGAGCTCTTCATAGGTTACGCTTCCGACTATCGCTTTATCGACCGCCTCATCTAAAAGCTCCTGGATGGCAAACCGCATCGTTTCCTTCACCAGGTCGCTACTGATGCCCTTGACAAAGCTGCCCTTGCCGGTCACCGACTCGATAAAGCCGTCTCTTTCCAAATCCTCATACGCTCTCTTTGTCGTAATGATGCTGATTTTCAGCTCTTTTGCCAGAACCCGCATCGACGGAAGCGCCTGCCCTTCAGACAACTCCCCCGTCATAATCTGCTTTTTGATCTGCTCCTCAATCTGCTCGTAAATTGGCACACCGGAGCTGTTGCTGATGATAATATCCATATTTCTTTCCTTTGCGCGCTTGATGAAAAACTGATTATGGTCTTTCATCGGAAATATTGTATATATTCAATATATACACTCTTACAAGAATTGTCAACGGTATATCCGTAATGTGAATATATTTTTGTCAATGTTTTTGCCGTAAAGTGAATTCTCTTGCCTTTTTTGACATAAAGAAAGACCGGTCACCGAATCTCTTCAATGACCAGCCTTATGCCTGTTCAAATATTCAATTATGGAAGCTCCGATGAATTCATTTTATCATAATCTCCGTTATCTCCATCGGAAACAACTATTTTGCGCTTTCCTAAGATGCCACAGAAAAATGCTGTCAAAGCAGCAAATACGACCATCTCACAGCCGTAAGTGATGATTACAAGAAGTACATTCGAGAAGCGAACGCCCTGCGGTGGCATGCCTTCATTCATATCCGGAGCGCCTTCACCCGGTACTACCGTTTCATTTGGCATCTCCATAGTATCCGGACGCGCTCCTTGCGGAAAAGAGGAGGCCATAAATGGTCCGCTGATCCATCTGGCAAAGCTGCCCGTCACAAGGGAAAAACCACCCCAAGCAACTGCTGCAACAAGGAAAATGACACCGACAGAAACACCTAACTTTTTCGGCACAAATGTGATTTTGGATGCCAGGCCTTTTATAAGAGGCCAGTGTAATCCAAGGTGAATACCCATCAGCACAATTGACACTGCCGCAAAGAAATAATGCCAAGCTCTTGCATTTCCCCATGGTGAAAGCCGAAACGGAAGCGTTTTGGCAATCATGAGTCCTGTCAGGATAATCCCTGACATACTAATCAGTAATAGGAAATTGACAATCCAGCTGCATCTTAGCTTTGCAGATGTACTTTTTTGAAACAGCTTTTTGGTGATAGCTACAATCCAACGCCAATTGAGCACATTATGTACCACAAACAACCCAAATAAGACAAGACCCGCCACTTCATGAAACGACATGCTGATGGTTCTCTTTTGGTAAAGCATTAACAGCAAAAGGAGCATAATGATATCGAGAATTATTTTGACCATCAGATTCGCAGAACTTTTTTTCTTCATATAAAACCCTCTCTCCAAAATTATGATAAAAGCATTTTCACATTTAGGTTATTGTATTTTTATGGAAAAATTATGTTCAATTTATGAAAAAAATGTGTTTTACGGCTATATTAAGATATAAAACAGCGGCCCGCTTAGGGACCGCTGTCTTTTCATTTGTTATTTGATTTTGATTCTCATCTTAATGGTTTTGGTTTTGCCGTTTTTAAGTGTTACTGTGACTTTGACTGTCGCAGTTCCTTTGGCTTTTGCAGTAATCTTTCCGCTCTTTGATACTTTGATATCCGAATCGGAAGCCTCGTATGTGATCTTCTTAATATTCTTTGTGCTGAATCCGTCTGCAAAAGTAAACTTAATTGATTTCCCTTTTTTCACCGTCTGGGATTTCTTCTCCGGCTTCACGCTGGCAAGAATCTTTTTCTCAACCTTCTTGGCCTCTGCAGGTGTGACAAGCTTAAGTTCACCCTTCTCAGAAGTATTGACAGTCAGCTTTCCGTTTTTGACGGCTGCTGTATTCTTTTTCTTCGGATCAAGGATCACAATGTTGCCCTTCTTGTCGACTGCATAAACCTTCAATTCGGTGTTTTTCTTAAGCGCATCGCTGTCAACAGACGCCTCGAAGCGCATCGCGCCTGATGCAGTCTTAGAAGTGATTGTCACCGTCGCATCGCCGCCAACCGATTTCACGGACTCACGAAGTTCGCTTACGCTAACTGACATGCTCTTACTTGTTGTCACCTGTGAAACAGTTACCTCTGCATCCACAATCTTCCCGGTTGCATCGTAAGATACTTCCGTGCTTGTTTCTTTCTTGCCGTCTGCCGAAACCTGTGTCTTGATTTCTTCCTTGCTGCCATCTGCCTTGGTAATCGTCTCTTCTGACTTCACCGCGCCTGATGGGGAAGTTACCGTCTCTTTTTCCGTCACGGTTCCGTTTGTCTCTGTGACTTTTTCTGTCTCAGTGATGACGCCTGTCGGTTTCGTCACTTTCTCAGTTTCTGTAACAGTTCCGCTTGCTGTCACTTCTTTAGCGGTTTCTGTCACGGTTCCGTCTTTCGTTGAAACCTTCTCAGTCTCTTTGGTCGCACCGTCTGCTGTTGTTACTTTTTCAGATTCTGTGACCGTTCCGTCCGGTTTGGTCACCTTCTCAGTCACAGACTCTGAGCCGTCCGGCTTCTTGACTGTCGTTGTCTCTGTCACAGTACCATCTTCATCCGTTTTGGTCTCTGTTGTCGTTTCTTCCTTTGCAGGGGCATCCGGCTCCTGTGGCGTTTCCGGGTCTGATGGGGCTGGTGTTACTCCACCGCCGCCACCGCCTGTGCTACTAGGAACAGTTGCTTCTGCTGTAGCAAATGTACCTCCATCATAATCCGCAACACGGATCGTATATGTCTTGCCACCTGTGAGGCTAAGACTGTTTAATTTAACTGAAAAAGTTGTACCATTCACTGAAAAGCTTTGCATTGCAACAATGTCAGATCCATCCATTACCTGTACAACAATTGCTGCTTTTACGTCTGTAGCGGTTCCACTTACCGTTACGGATGATGTTGTCGCAGTCGCCTTTAAATCTGAAATCGTTCCGCCTGCATATACCTTCACCGGCATGCTTAGCACGAGTGAAAAGATGAATGCAAACATCATTATCGAAAAGCAATTCCATTTGCTTATACATGTCTTAATTGTTTCGTTCATTCTGTATTTCCTCCTCATGCTTATTTTGTCCAAACTACGCCGGAGCCTGAACCAACCTTGACACCGCCAAAGGAATCTTCTGATCCCGGTGCGAAGACGATTGCTTCAATTTTTTGCAAGCTATTGTATTCTGTCTCTGTTCCGGACCAAAGTAAGAAATCTGCATACCCTTTGTCCGTTCCTTGGCTTGCTGTACCAGTTCCAAGTGTTGTGTTAACAATTTTTCTTTCGACTGTGCCATTCGATTTTGTAATTGTGACGAACAACTGTACACCTGATGCACTTGCTGCATTTGGGGCATAGAACGATGCATAGACTGCTTCGCCAGCACTTTGTGGTACAGAATAATTTGAAGTATGATCTGTACCGTGCATTACGTCAATTTTGCCACTCTCAATATGATTTTTGGAAATATGTAATCCAACGCGATGAATGTCAATCACTCCTGTCGAATTATCGCCATATGTAATCTTAAGTGGAATCTCGTCATATGCCGTCGCAAAGAAAACCGTAAAGCCATTTCCATTATTTGTAATATTGGCGACATCTGCTTTTGCTTTTGTTGTATCTACGCTGACAGCTAAAATTGTATGCTTGCTATCATTTTGTAGATTATCAAATGCAATGCTATTTATTGTAATTTGATCATTACCATAATAGATGTCTGCTGGTTTGTCGGCGCCATAGATACCTGACTGCTGGAAATCCCATGCTGCTGCCGATTTTGCACCAACAATTCTGGCGCCCTTAAAGCCGGTATCACAAACAATGAGACGGTTGACTACTCCTGGGAAGAACCCATCTCCGCCAAATCCTGAATGCTCCTGCGTAATGTGATACGCCTCTGCGTGTGAACTTCCGGTTTCGAGGCTTCCGACGATACTTGCACCATTACCGAATACCTTTACATCTCCATCTCCCATGATATAACTATCATCTGCGTCTGAACCGGTTTTTTTAATCGTAACCACATTGTATGTATTACCTGTCTTTACGATATACTGCTTGTCAGAATTAAGATAATATACCTTTCCTTTTGCTTCTACTTTTGATGTTCCTTCTCCAGCTGCTTGCAGTTCATAGGAATACTCATAATATGGTAAATTTACCGCATCGGCTGCTGACTTCTGTGCTGAATCAATTGTGATTTTTTCTTTGATTGATTCTATCTTTGCACTATCGTTATCGCCGGTAATACCCAAATCTAATTTTTCAAATGAATTTTGATAAGGACCTGCACCAATAAATTCATAATATATCTCTCTGGCAAGGTATTTCTTTAACTCATCTGCTGTAGAGGCATGGTATGCATACTCATGTGCCACAATAAGATCTCTTGCTTGCTCAATTGTGATATCGCTGCCCTGTCCCGGATCATCTGTGCCCGGATTATTTGGATCATCGCCACCACCGACTTCTCCTCCTTTAAATCGGATTTCAAAAAAGAAGAAATCTTCATTCGTATTACTAATCTTATCGTTTGTAATGCTGATTTGGTATTGATTGTTTGTCGGCTCCGGAATTTCTGTATCTTTAATTAAAGAGTTTCCACTTCCATATTCACCAAATCTTGAAGCATTTTTATCTAATGTTTTTCCGTCAGGAACCGTAATCGTCATTGTAAGTGTACTAAATGACGATAAATCATAAATGTATTTATTGCAATTAGAGTTGGTTGGGTCTGCCATTGTTTTTTCTGTAGCTTGCGAAAGTGTTACGGTATTTGCTTCATCAGATGCTATCTCGAAGCAAACCTCTCCTTCCCCTGGTCCAAATCTATCATATTCTGACCACCAAATCTCTACCTCGAAGCCTTTTTCGCTTGTTGGTATAAATGTAAATTGATATGTATCATCTGAATTTTTTGATACATTCAATTTTTCGTTTTCAACACTTGCCGTTGAAGAATAAAACGTATCATCTTGACGTATTTCAACAACAGGAATTTGCCCGCGCCGATATTCCGGTGGCGTAAGTGTAAATATTAATGGACTATTCGCTGTGAACGGATAACTATTTCGATTTGTCAAAGATTCCTCTGACACCTTAACACTTGCTTGTGGGTTTCCTTCAAAATCACATGAATCAAATCTAACGGTATATTTATTGTCTTCTAATGCAGGTTCTTGAGAACCATTTTGACGCATAACCCATTTACTAGTTCCATCATATTCAAATTCACAAAAACCATTGATTTGATCAATTGAGCCCAGTTGATTACCTTGATCATCATACAAGGAGCTCTTTATTTGCTCCGGAATATTTTCTTTTGTTTCAAATGCTAATACTGCTCCTTGCGATGCTACTAATGACGTATATGTGATTTTTCCATAATGAATCGTTTCAGCATCGCTAAAATTACGTATTTCAAGGAATGCATTCTGTTGCATCGTAAGCGTATTAAATGTTACTTGCGCACCTTCTACTCTCCAATAGGCATTTTCCGAAAGTGTTTGATCTCCTTCATTTGCATACGTACCATTTGATACTCCTTCTTCATCATAGCGATACTCTTTTTCCGGACCATTGTTCTGTTGGCGTACCCATTTGCTCTCATTTGAATCATAAGAATAGCATTCCGTCGCATCACCATGTGTAAATACTGTAAGTGAATTATTTTCACCACATTCATACAATGTAAGTCCAGAAACAACTACATTCTCTCTTAATTCGAGAATCGAATCTCCCGCACCTATGATACTTCCTTCATTTGTACCAGTAAGTGTTCCACCTCCACAAATAACAAGCCTATTTGGTTCTGAGCATGGTTCTTGACTTGCTTCAATAGTAATGCTTCCTTGCACATTAACATGATTTGCCTCAATTGCACTTGGGAAAGAATTATTTTCTTCAATTCCTGTAGCAATGTTCAAAGTTGCACCATTATTTACTGTCAATGTATCCATTACCTGCCATCCGGTAAAAGTGTATACATCCGTAACCGTATAAGAATATGGCGTAGGACCTACAGCATTTTCTCCTTCTAGTTCATTTCCTCTATATTTTTCTGAATTATAAAATTCATAGACAGCCTGACCACTAATCACTTCTTTTACATCAAATGTTGGAAAATTGCTAACCGTACTACTGCTCCCATATTAATGGAACTATCTCCAGATAAAGCTACATCAGCAACATTTTTTTCATTAATATTTACGGATGCATTGTTTGCATAAATATGCAACCACTCTTGTTCGTCCGAAAGCGTATACGTCCCACCATTGATTAATAATCCAAATAGGTTTTTTCCTTCTGGTTGTTCATCTGCAATTTCAAAATTACTTGCATCTCCATTATCAGGCATAATTGCAAAGATTTTGTATACTGTTGCAGCACCCTCATTTTCCGCCTTCGCTACGCCGCTCGTGCCTGCTACCATAGACAGTGTCAGCACCAGGACAAGCAAAGACGATAACACTTTTTTCCATTGGTTTCGTTTGCCCATACACTTCCTCCTTTTTATCCCTACGAAGAGAGAACTCTCTTCCTCGTTGCACCTTGTCGTTTCAGTTGCTATCAATATTACTGTTACTTTTCCAAGGTGTTATTTCAAAATAAATTTCACATATATTTTATAATTGAACCGCATAACAGTGCAACATTTTTTCCATCTCGGGCAAGTGCCAAAAGTGGAAACTATACCATGTCTGTTCCGACAATAGGTGAGATATCCCATTATCTAAGCTGCACACTTAAACTTTTTCCAAGTGCTTCTGATACCTTGGTAAGAAAATCTAAACTTGGATTATAATTTCCACTTTCCAATCTGGAAATGTTGCTCTTTTGTGTACCAACCCTCTTAGCAAGTTCAGCCTGTGTCATGTTCTGTTCTTTTCTCGCTTTTATTATTTGCTCAATTGCTTCATATCTGGGTTTTAATTTCTCATATTCTAACTTAAATTCATTATCTTTTAATAAATCATTTTTCATTTCATCAAAAGAGATGCTTACTTTACTCATAATCATTCCTCCTCGTATAATC
>JAGKTY010000012.1 GCA_021153185.1 Lachnospiraceae bacterium | reverse complement strand
AAATTATATTGTATATGCGTTATGTTGTCAATTTATTTATTTATGACGTTTTTTCTACTCTACACAAAGCGAAGTACATTCCCTAAAATGTTTGTAACGCATTGAAGGAGGAGAATCATATGAATCATGTACTCCAACAAATACAAAGGTGTATGGATGAAAGGCACTGGACACTTTATAAGCTGTCAAAGGAATCTCATATTCCTTATTCATCCTTAAATAGTCTATTCCAAAAGGACAATCAACCTACAATAAGCACTCTTGAAAAAATATGCGACGGTTTCGGTATTACACTTTCTGAATTTTTCTCCTATCAACCGCCATATAGACATATTCCAGCCTCCCTTACTAGTTTTGAAAAAAATTTACTATCAGAATCAAATAAACTTAATAAAAAAAATCAAAAACTCTTTCTTGATTTTCTGAAACTACTTTTATCACACCAGAACTAACAAAAACGGACCTGAACACAATTTTACTTTTTGTGTCATAGTCCGTCTTTTATTACTATTTGTGCTTCTTCCGCATATATTTGAACCAGCACTGCTAAGCAAATAACAACAATAAGATAGTGTTGTCTCCCTGTTCATATTTTATCAGAATAATTGACTTTTTTTCTACATATGCTATACTACAAATAAGCTAACTCGTGAAGGATTAAGGCTGGGTTCCCAAATGGGAGTAGGTGTAAACCAAGAATTCCTTTGCCCCTGGGGTCAGCTTATTTTTTTGTCTTTTTGAGATACTCAACAATATTCTCTGAATCCTTCTGTATTTCTCCAACAATCAAATCTATTGTTTGCATCGAATATGTATAAGATGGCTGTGCATACTGTCTATGTACATAACAATATTTCTCGTTTTCTTTTATTCCATATACTTTATTAAACAAATTGAATATATACTGATTTATCTCAAAGTTAATTCCTTCACTCTGCAACCTTCTGTTAATTTCTTTAATTGCATTTTTCATAGTAAATTTATGTGTATTATTGGGATCCTTTAATTCCTTAATTATTTTAACACCAGATTCTGCTTCTTTATCGATATGAACAAACGATGTTGCCTTGCTTTTATCTTTTGTAATAAAATGTAAATGTTCAACTTTAATTGCGAATGATTGATTATTCTCTGCAATCATCGGTTCTAATTTATTATTAGTATCAATTAACTTATTTGCAATTTCTTCCGGATATTTTGCACGTATGATACTCTCGTCTAATGCTTTCATACTTACAGCTAATGTCAAAAAATTTTGTGGCACTATTTCTGTCATATCTACCCTATGAAATTCCTGCATTTTCTCTACAAAATTCAATATACAAGCCTGAAATAGTGGAATATAAACCATTTCATATTCTTCAGTAATAAAATGGGTACTTGTATTTCGCAATTCTATTATTTTCAATAGATTTCTTCTTAATGGAGTTTTCGCATTTGTAAATATTTTTTGTAGACAATTTTCAAGTGTAATAGTCCTATTAGGATTGTCTTTATAATAAATACTATCTTCCCCATACCTACTTATCAAATATGCTTTTAGCATCAACTCCCACGCATTGCAGATAAAAAAGCTAAATCCCTCAACGCGATACTTTATCGTGGGCTTATTATATATCTCAATAGCCATAACAAACGCTTCTTGCGATTTTTCAATTAATTTTTTTTGAATCAAATTATCACCTTACTTTCATTATAAGTATATATAATTCTATATCATACTTTTTCATTTTTCATCTCAGTGATTTCTCGCCTCATCTCCACCTTTTGAATAGCACGAACGCCACCTCGATTCCGCTTCGCTGCATCTCGGTGTCCGTTTAACTCTCATAGATTAAAATAAGGAGCCACAAGCCAGCAAGCTGCCTTTGTCTCCTTAATTTAATCTGTGTTCGTGCTATTCGTTCATCTTCGCGAGTTTCGCTGCCTGGTCTGCCGCAATGAGGGCATCCAGAATTTCCTGGATATCACCATTCATGATTTTGTCAAGCTTATAGAGCGTTAAGTTGATACGGTGATCTGTCACACGGCCCTGCGGGAAGTTGTACGTACGGATTTTCTCCGAACGGTCACCTGTACCAATCTGGCTCTTACGCATCTCAGCCTCCGCATCATGTGCCTCCTGACGCTGCAAGTCCATAAGCTTTGTCTTCAGGAGTGCAAATGCCTTTGCTTTGTTCTGAATCTGCGATTTCTCTGTCTGCGAGTAAATCACGATACCGGTTGGGAAATGCGTCAAACGCACTGCCGAGTCGGTCGTGTTGACACACTGTCCGCCGGCTCCCGACGCACGGCAAACATCAATTTTGATATCCTTCTCATCGATTTCTATCTCATCAAGCTCATCCGCCTCCGGCATAACCGCAACTGTAATTGTTGATGTATGAATACGTCCGCCGGACTCTGTCTCCGGTACACGCTGCACGCGGTGTGTGCCGGACTCGTATTTCAGAATCGAGTATGCGCCCGTTCCGGATACCATAAATGTCACATTTTTCATACCGCCGATACCGATGTCTTCTGACTCCAGAAGCTCGCATTTCCAGCCTCTGCTCTCCGCGTAATGCACATACATACGATAGATTTCTGCCGCAAACAGCGCTGACTCATCACCACCTGCACCGGCACGAATCTCCATGATAACGTTTTTATCATCTGCCGGATCTTTTGGAAGCAATAAAATTTTGAGTTCCTGTTCCAAATCGCCGATTTTACTCTTGGCATCGCTCAGCTCTTCTTTGAGCATCTCACGCATATCTTCGTCAGACTCTTCCTCGAGCATCGCAAGACTATCTTCGATTGTCTCTTTGCACGCTTTGTACTCTTTGTATTTTTCAACAATCGGTGTCAGGTCGCTCTGCTCCTTCATCAGAGCACGGAAGCGGTTCTGATTATCCGTCACGCCCGGGCTACTCAGTTCGCCCATAAGCTCTTCAAAACGAATCAATAAATCTTCTAATTTATCAAACATACTCTTCTCTCTTTCTTCTATATCTTATATCGGTTACTTCAATCTTATCCAATCAATGTTTGCTTTGTCATCTTCCACAGTACGTGCCATACACGACTCTGTCAAGTCCCGCAAAATCTTTTACAATGCTGCATTCTGTAAAGCCCGCTTCCTGCATGAGCCTTAGAACATCCTGCCCCTGGTCATATCCGATTTCAAAAAACAGCTTACTGCCAATGCCCATGAAATCCTTACATTGCCTGATGATTTCCCGGTAAAAATGAAGCCCGTCTTCCATTCCGTCAAGCGCCATGCGCGGTTCATAGTCTCTGACTTCCGGCATCAGCGTCTCGATCACATCGCTTCGAATATACGGCGGATTCGATACAATGATATCAAATTTACCGGACACCTGCTCAAACAGGTCACTTTCCAAAAAAGTCGCCTCTATGCCGAGCGAGCACGCATTGCTCTTTGCAACGATAAGCGCCTCCTTCGACAAATCAACGCCAACACCCTCACAGCCATTCGAATAATGAAGAAGACTGAGCAAAATACATCCACTTCCCGTGCACACATCCAAAATGCGCATTCCGTCATGCAAATGCCGCATCACTTCCTCAACGAGAACCTCTGTGTCATACCTTGGACAGAGCACTTCTTGGTTGACATAAAATTTGAGCCCCATGAAATCCTGCTCGCCCGTGATTTGCTGAAGCGGCTCGCGTTTTTTGCGTCGCTCAATATAGTTTACATAACGCAAATAACATTCCTCTGTCACTTCATAATCAGGCTGCATCAGAATTGTCTGTTTATCCACATCACACACATGCATCAGCAAAAGATTGGCATCAATGTCCGCATCCGGTACGCCGGCGCCTATAAGCGCCTTTTTCCCTTGTGCGCAAACGTCATGAAACTTCCTGCTCATCCGCCGTCACTCCAAATTCTTCTTGTAAAAATGTCTTCCAGTCAAAAACAGCTTCCACGCTCTTCATTGCCACTTCAATCATATCATCATCCGGTTCGCGCGTTGTCAACTTCTGAAGCCACATTCCCGGCGCAGAAAGCGCTTTTACAAATGCATTGTCACTTCTTCCCGCAAGTCTGATCAGCTCATACGAAATTCCGGCAATGACCGGCACAAGCAGGATTCTGAGTGCCACACGAAGCAATCTGTCATCGACACGGATAAAGAAAAAAACAACGACACTGATGAGCACCACAAACAGCAAAAAGCTTGTGCCGCATCGTTTGTGAAGCCGAGAGCTTCTTCTCACATTGTCAACAGTCAGCTCTCTCCCGCGCTCAATACAGTTAATACATTTATGCTCCGCTCCGTGATACATATACACCCTTTTAATGTCCTGCATCGCAGAAATAGCGATAATATAAAGTAAAAAAATGATAATTCGCAGAATGCCTTCAAACAATGCAAGGAGCGATTCATTTTGCACATATCCGCTCAAAAACTCGGCAAGGTAGTACGGAAGTACCATAAAAAGCGCCATTGCAATCACAAACGCAAACAGCATCGTCACGGCATTCACAACACTTTCCACCTGATCTCCAAACAGCTTTTCCATCGCGCGGTCTGCCTTTGTCTCTTCCGCTGTCTCGTCCTCAAAAAAAGAAGCAGAGAAATTCAGGCTTCGCAGTCCGATGACCAAAGAATCGATAAAATTGAACACACCACGCACAAACGGAAGCTGAAACAGCTTTGATTTGTCTGCAATGCTAACGTATGTGAATACTTTTGTCTCAATGTCACCATTTGTTTTTCGGACTGATACGGCATAGTCGTCCTTATTTTTCATCATGACGCCCTCTAACACAGCCTGTCCGCCAATGCCACAATAATGGCCTGTCGCTTTTTTTGCCATAACTCCTCCTAACTATCGCCACTTCAAACGTGCGCCCACACCGCTACATGGCTAAGCGCAACATATTCTAGAAGAAAAAAAAGGTTGAGATAAACTCAACCTTTCTTTGATACCTATTTGCTAACAACGCCGTATTTCTTGTTGAACTTATCAATACGTCCATCTGCTCTTGCACTCTTCTGCTGTCCTGTGTAGAACGAATGGCATTTTGAACAAATCTCAACGTGGATGCTTTCCTTTGTTGAACCTGTTACAAATGTGTTTCCGCAGTTGCAAGTTACAGTTGCCTGATAATACTCTGGATGGATTCCTTCTCTCATTACTTTCACCTCTCTATAAAAACTATATCATTTTCGTATCTGTTCTGTACATGAGCAGTTACTCAATTTCTTCTTATTATTACAAACAGCTTTTACATCATAGCACAGACATAGCCTGAATGCAAGAACTTTTTATAAGAATTTTGTCTTCTCGACCATTTTTACAAATTCATCATTGTTTCTCGTATGTGCAAACATATCCAGAATTTTTTCAACCGCCTCATCCGGCTTCAGGCTGTTAAGTGCCTTGCGCATGATGTTCATGGCTGACATCTCATCCTCAGTAAGGAGCAAATCGTCACGTCTCGTGCTTGATTTTGGAATATCAATCGCAGGAAACAGTCTCTTTTCCGAAAGCTTTCTATTTAATACCATCTCCATGTTACCGGTTCCCTTAAACTCCTCGTAAACAACATCGTCCATTTTGGAGCCTGTCTCAATGAGCGCTGTTGCAAGGATTGTAAGACTTCCGCCCTCACGCATGTTTCTCGCCGCACCAAAGAAGCGTTTTGGCATATGAAGTGCAGCCGGGTCAAGACCACCTGATAAGGTACGGCCTGAAGAAGGCACTGTAATATTGTAAGCACGCGTCAGACGGGTGATTGAGTCGAGCAGAATCACGACATCCTTCTTTTGCTCAACAAGGCGCTTTGAACGCTCAATCAGCATCTCTGCAACACGTTTGTGATGCTCCGGTGTCTCGTCAAATGTGGAATACACAACCTCGACATTTTTGCCTTCAATTGCTTCCTTAATATCGGTAACCTCCTCCGGACGCTCATCAATCAGCAATATTTTGAGGAAAATATCCGGGTTGCTCACCTTAATCGATTTGGCTACTTCTTTTAATAAAGTTGTCTTACCGGCTTTTGGCGGAGATACAATCATACCACGCTGTCCTTTTCCGACCGGACTCATGAGGTCCATAATACGCATGGATACGCCGCATCCGGGTCTTTCTAAGCGTAGTCTTTCGTCCGGGAAAATCGGTGTCATTTTTTCAAACTGATATCTCTTAATCGATTGCTCCGGCGTAAGGCCGTTGATGGATTTGATAAAAAGAAGGGCACTGAATTTCTCATTATTGGAACGCACTCTTTCGTTACCACAGACAATATCTCCCGTGCGAAGACCAAATTTACGGATTTGGCTCGGTGCGACATATACGTCATTTTCTCCCGGCAAATAGTGATTGCTTCGGATGAATCCAAAGCCGTCCGGCATAATTTCCAAGATGCCCTCGACTTCAATTCCACTGTCAAGTTCATTCGTCATTTTTTCAGATGACACTTTTTCCTTCTCTTCTTCTGCAGCACTCTCTTTGACATCAGATGCAGCTTTTTCTTTTTCATCTGCAAGCAGCATTGCCTCAACGACATCGCTTTTTTTCATACCTGAACTGATTTCGATTCCACGCGCCTTTGCAAGGTCCTTCAAAACAGGGAGCGTCAAAGACTCATACTTTTCTCTCATAGCATTCCTCCATATATGAAACTGTCATTTTGGGATTTATTTTGAACGAATTGATAATCATATGTGTTTGCACCGTTAGTATACAACATCCTATTGCAAATGGCAAGTTTGAATTGATCGTTCCGCGCTTTGTCTTGCAGTTCCACTCAAAATAGAGTATCATGGGTAACAGACAATGTCGCGTTTGTGCGATAATATAGGAAAGTGAGGACTATTATGACAACAAATGAAAAAGCACTCATGCTCCATGAAGAGTGGAACGGAAAACTTGAGACCGTCTCAAAAACACCTGTCAAATCAAGGGAAGCATTATCCCTTGCCTACACACCGGGTGTAGCCGAACCATGTAAAGTCATTGCCAAGGATCCTGAGGCTGCTTATAAATATACGATGAAAGCAAATACTGTCGCCGTTGTTTCCGATGGTAGTGCTGTGCTTGGTCTTGGAAATATCGGACCGCTTGCAGCGATGCCTGTTATGGAAGGAAAAGCTGTTTTATTTAAAGAATTTGGTGGTGTAAACGCGGTTCCGATCTGTCTTGACACACAGGATACCGAGGAAATTATCAAAGCCGTTACGTACCTGGCACCTGCTTACGGCGGCATCAACTTAGAAGATATCAGTGCACCTCGTTGTTTTGAAATCGAAGAACGCCTAAAAGCAACCTTAGATATTCCTGTTTTCCATGATGACCAGCACGGAACAGCCATTGTTGTTCTCGCAGGTATTATCAATGCGTTAAAAGTAGTCGG
The DNA here is from genome assembly GCA_021153185.1 of Lachnospiraceae bacterium. Taxonomy (GTDB): domain Bacteria; phylum Bacillota; class Clostridia; order Lachnospirales; family Lachnospiraceae; genus SIG333. The sequence goes on along the minus strand of JAGKTY010000012.1, from coordinate 53,651 downwards.
CAAACAAAAAGAAGCCTGCAAGGTCGTTGTAAACGGCGCCGGTTCCGCCGGTATTGCCATCACGAAGCTTCTTTTGACATACGGCTTTACCAATGTCATCATGTGTGACAAGGTCGGAATCGTCAGCAAGGACACTGAGGGACTTAACTGGATGCAGCAAAAAATGACAGAAGTGACAAACCCGAATAACGAAACCGGCTCTCTTGCAGACGCACTTCGCGGTGCCGACATTTTTGTCGGTGTTTCTGCACCAAATATCGTAACACCTGAAATGGTTTCTACCATGGCGAAAGATTCCATTCTGTTTGCGATGGCAAATCCGGTTCCGGAAATTATGCCGGATGTTGCAAAGGCTGCCGGTGCACGTGTTGTCGGAACAGGCCGTTCTGACTTCCCAAATCAGGTAAACAATGTCGTTGCGTTCCCGGGTATCTTCAAAGGTGCATTAGAGGGCAGAGCCAAACAGATTACAGAAGAGATGAAGCTTGCTGCCGCACTTGCCATTGCAGGTCTCGTGCCGGAGGATCAGCTTAGTGACGAGAACATTATGCCTGAGGCATTTGACCCACAAGTTGCAGAGGTAGTTGCCAATGCCGTTAAAGCACACATTTCGTGAGAAACCGTATTACGATCTCACTTCCTATTTAGAGGAAACCTATCACAAAAAACTTTACAAAGCGGCCATTGACGGCGGATTTACATGTCCGGTCCGCGATGGCGCGATTGATACAAGAGGCTGTATTTTCTGTTCTGCCAAGGGCAGTGGAGATTTTGCAGTCTCTCGTTTTCCTGACAAGACTGTCACAATGCAGATTGACGAAGCAATTGCGCGCCTTAGCGCAAAGCCGGCAGACGGCTATATTGCGTATTTCCAGTCCTTTACGAACACCTATGCAGCCCCGGAGGTATGCAGGGCGCTCTATTTGGAGGCGCTCTCTCACGAAGCTGTCTGCGGAATCAGTATCGCCACAAGACCGGATTGCCTTCCGGATGAAATCATGGATGTATTATCACAATGCCATCTGGCCTATCCGGACAAATTCATCTGGATTGAATTAGGTCTTCAGACGATGCATTCTAAGACTGCAGCGTATATCCGGCGCGGTTATGACTTATCTGTCATGACGCAGGCATGCCGGAAGCTATCATCAATTGACATTCCCGTCATTGTGCATATCATTATCGGTCTTCCGGGGGAATCACAGCAAATGCTTCTTGAGACGATAGACTATGTCAACTCCCTTCCCGTATCCGGCATCAAGCTGCAGCTTTTGCACGTGCTACAGGGTACCGATTTGGCAAAGGACTATATGGCAGGAACATTTGAAGTTTTATCACAGGAAACATACCTTGATCTGCTTATTTCCTGTATTGAGCATCTGCGCAGTGACATCGTCATCCACAGAGTCACCGGAGATGGTCCAAAGGATATAACAATCGCACCGACATGGAGTTTTCACAAGCGCGCCGTATTAAACGCGCTTCACAAAGAAATGAAAAGACGAGGCAGCTATCAGGGAAAAGCCCTCATCTGCCCATAGGAGCTCATATGGATAATCCACAAACACTCTACAAATTAATTGTTTTGTATATGTTAAGCCGCGTCAATACGCCGCTGACCAAATCGCAGATCAGCGACTTTATCCTGGAAAAAGAATACACTGATTTTTTGACGTTGCAGCAAACCTTTGCACAGCTCATTGAAGCCGGCATGATTGCAGCGACAACTTACAGAAACCGGACGCATTTAACCATCACAGATGAGGGGCGAAATACCCTGGCGTTTTTTCAAAGTAAAATTTCTCCGGAAATCATCAAAGACATCAAGACGTTTTTGTCAGATAAGAAATATGAATTAGAAAATGAAATCAGTATCACGACGCGCTATCAGAAGGATTTACGCGGTGAATACAGTGTGGAACTTTGCGCCAAAGAACAAGGACAGGATATCGTGAAGCTCACCCTGTCCGTTCCAACTGAATCCATGGCGGAAAATATTTGTAATAACTGGCAAAATAAAAATCAGGATATTTATAAATACTTAACAGAGCAGCTTTTTTAGGAGAGCTGCTTTTTAATTGCTGATACTCCACAAATCTGGCAAAATCGTTTTCTCTCGGATAGAGCGCCTCACATTGAATCACCAAATCCGGCACATGGCTGTCACTTGTCCGGCGTATTGCCACACCTTCCTTGACATCCGCAAAGAAATCCGAAACCGAAAAAGCACAAATCCGGTCCACGAGATTGTTACATCTCTCGTATTTCGGCGCGCTGTACTCTGTCGCACCGGATTCAAAAATTGCATAAATCAGTTTTCCGTCACTCACAAGCTCTTCTGCCATCGGCGGCATCGCAAAATCTGCCACCTTACGTTTCTTGGTGGCATTATCATGTCCCTTGTAAACTTCATAAATATTGACTTTGGAATCAGCATAGCGCGAATAACTCGTCACAACGGCGAGGCAGTTTTTGCCTGCATACCGCCCAAACTGCGCGCCGTTGGCATAGTGTGGAATCGCCAAAGCTTCCTTCTTTTGCAGGCGCAAATCGGCGCCCCTGCCGGAAATATCAAATCCCACAAGCGAGCCGACACCATTTTTTCTCGACACAAAATCTCCGACCCAGAGCATGTTATCATAGCAGGTCAGAAAAGAAGCTGTCATGCCGCAGTCAACCGTTGCCGTATAGGCAGTTAGTTCATAGCTGTTTTGCCCGCTTGCAACTGCTTTTTCAATGATTCTTTTGTCAATTGCACTGCAGCACTTTGTCGTACTTTTGGCAACCCAGACATATCTGCCATCATATGCCAATCCTCCGACATGATTGACATCCGGCAGCACAATGGTCGTCAAATATTTGCGCTGCTGCGGTTTCTTGTTTGACAGTACATAAATAACACTGCGGTACCTGCCCGCTCTGTCACTATTGCCATGGTCGTATGCACTAATCAGCATATACTCGCCTGCCACACAGATTCCCTGCGGCACCATGTCAGCGCAGTTCTGTCCAAGAATATCCGTGCATGCAAGTCCCGGCATCGCTGTGCTCTCCTGCGCGCGGAACATCTCCTGAAAACGCGCATACCGTTTATTGGATAATGTCTTGTTGAACTGCGCAGTATACCGAAACGAAGTGGAGGTCATTGCACCTTCCACCGGCAAATCTGACTTCACCATGGCAACGGGGCTATAATAATGCACGATGAGTTTATTTGTGCACACGCAAAAAAGTGCTAATACAAGCACAATTGAAACCATATATGCTTTATATGTTTTCCAGATTCGCATCCGCACATCCCCTTTAAATCTCTTCTTATACTTAGTATACCCATATTTTTTTAGTGAATAATAAACAAATTATGAACAAAATATGAACGAATACTGGTAAATACTTACCAAAATCCTGGGTTGCGTGCGCATCCTTGCGGAGCATTTTACTTTATAGGAATTCCCCAGAATTTCCTATAAAACAACGAAAGACACCTATTCGGTGTCTTCCTGCTGCGCTTCTGCTTTGATTTTCTTTAAATGTTCCTTCACTTTGACTTCATATCCATTCCCGGAAGGCGTGTAAAATTCTTTTCCGGTCAGTTCGTATGGTAAATATTGCTGTTTCACATAATGATTTTTGTAATTATGCGCATATTTGTAACCCGTTCCGCGACCTAAGTCAGCTGCCCCCTTATAATGTGCATCCTGCAGATGCGGCGGAATTTTCAAATTGCCGCTCTTTCTGATTTCTTCATTTGCTGCAAAAATGGCATTGCAGCACGCATTGCTCTTGGGTGCTGTCGCAACATAAATCGCTGCATTCGATAAAATAATCTGCGCCTCCGGCATCCCGACTCTCTCAACCGCCAGGCTTGCTGCCACCGCCACCTGCAGTGCATTTGGATCTGCGATGCCAACATCCTCTGACGCGCATATCATAATGCGCCTTGCAATAAAGGTCACGCTTTCTCCCGCGTATAGCATCTTGGCCAGATAATAGACCGCCGCATCCGGGTCGGAACCGCGCATACTCTTAATAAATGCGGAAATGGTGTCATAATGATTGTCACCATCTTTATCATAACGTATGTTTCTTTTCTGAATACACTCCTGAATGACTGCAAGCGTAATATGGATTTTGCCGTCATCGCTGCGCTCCTGTGTCAGAATGCCAAGCTCAATCGCATTGAGTGCACTCCGCGCATCCCCGCCGGATAACTCCGCCAGAAAATCAAGTGCATCCTCGTCAATTTCCGCCTGATAAGCACCCATTCCCTTTTTTTCATCGTATACCGCACGCTTGCAGAGCTCCTTGATTGCGTCCTTTTCAAGTGGCTTTAGTTCAAACACTGCCGACCTTGAAATCAACGCACTGTTCACCTCAAAATAAGGATTCTCCGTCGTTGCACCGATCAGTACAATCGTTCCGTCCTCCACAAACGGGAGCAGATAGTCCTGCTGTCCTTTGTTAAACCGGTGAATCTCATCGATGAACAAAATCGTTCTCTGACCGTACATACCAAATGTTTCCTTGGCCTTTTGAACAACCTGTTCCATATCTTTTTTGCCTGCAACTGTCGCATTAATCTGCATAAACTGTGCACTCGTCGTATTGGCAATCACCTTGGCAAGCGTCGTTTTGCCTGTTCCGGGCGGTCCGTAAAACAATACGGAACTGAGCTTATCTGCCTTAATTGCACGATAGAGCAGCTTATCCTTTCCAAGGATATGTTCCTGTCCGACCACTTCCTCAAGTGTCGCCGGACGCATGCGCGCTGCAAGCGGTGCTTCCTTTTCCTGATTTGTTTGTCTCATGTATTCAAATAAATCCATCGTCACTCCTACTTCCTGATTTCAGGAAAATTAATGTAATTTAAATATTTTTCATTGAATTCTTGAGTATTCGCTAAATTGATAACAGTTGTATTTTTAATTCGGTTTCGAATTTGCGAATCGTTTGGACACTGAAGCGCCATCGCGTAGCTTCCCCAGAGACTTGCATTTCCGATTGCGGTTGTCCGCGCTACTAATTCTTTGGGAAAAATGCCCAGCAGGCTCGCTTTGTGCGGGTCGATGTAATATCCAAACCCTCCTGCCAGATACACAGAATCAATCTGTTCATATGTCAGCTGCGCCTTTTTAAGCAGAACATCAATTCCTGCGCGCACTGCCGCTTTGGCAAGCTGCAATGCCCGGACGTCTTCCTGCCTAAGAAACACATCGCCCATTTGTAACCCGTTTTCATATGTCTCATCAAACGTACCGTACGCATCAACAATGCCCATTTCATAAGCATCTGCAACATACCGGATCAAATCCGCGCCCCAGATTCCGGCGGTCGCCATGCCCTCAAAGGCCGGTCCTGCCGCCGTGGCAGTTGCATAACCTGCGTGCTCTGTCAAAAGGACCATCTCTCCGTTTGTTCCGAGGTCTAACAGCAATTGATTCCCTGTTCTGTCAGCCTGCAAAATCTCATACATGCCGGCATAAATATCTCCACCGACAAACGCGGAAAGACACGGCGTGAAAATGAGCGTCAGACCATCAACGCACGTTTTTTCAAATTGTAAATGCGAAGGTTTAAACGGTGCAAGTGCCAGTTCGCCGGCGTCAAATCCGAGCAGCAAATACATCATTGCCGTATTTCCGCTCACATAAATCGGTTCCCCGTCTACCTCTAATTGCTTAGCGCCCTCCAGCAATGTGCTGATAACATCTGTTCTTAAATCCTTGCCATGCATGACCGCCTGCAGTCTGGATATGACGTCACTCCCGTACGCCCTCTGCGGATTGATGGTACGATACGTTGCACATACATGATGCGTTTGTTTATCGATACGCTGCATCACAATGGTCGTCGTACCGATATCACATACGACCGCCTCACCCTCAGATACAGGAAGCGTCTGTAAAAACTCCGGTATGATGCCGGCCTGCACATCCATCTTTTTTGTTGTGCGCATCTGTCTTGCCGCGATTACGCAATCCTTCACAATCTTGCATTTACAGGCAAGCCGCCAGCCTTCCCTGAGCTGCGCAGGTGACAAAAGTCTGCGGTCGGAATGCGTCGGAAACGGTGCTTCTTTTAAAAATTGCACCTTGCACTGCCCGCACGTCCCAATACCACCGCAACACGCGCCGTCAAAGAAGCCGGCTTTTTGCAGCACGCCAAAAAAGCTTTCCCCCTTCTCGAGGGAAAGCTCGGTTTGTGCATCCTCATGCTGCGATGAAATTGTAATCCTGATGCAATCTGTCATGACTCATACTCACCCAAACTGATTCGTTTCCGGATTGTAATGATAGTCTGCCTTTGCCAAAATCTCTTTGATCTGCGCACCGTCAACATCCATATCATCGCACAATGCCTCAAAGCTGCTGTAATAGTCTCTCAGTTTCAGGTTGATCACACCAAGTAATAAAATCGGATCTTTTGGAAGCATCCTTTGCTCCTTTCAACGTATAAAACCGGAAATTTGATTGTCTGATTCCGTTAAATTATACCGCTATTTTTGACATCTTGCAATCAGAGAATCGGCCTCAACATCAATGACAATCTCTCCGCCGACCGAAATTTCTCCGGCAAGTAAAATTCTTGCTGCAAGCGTCTCAACATGCTTTTGGATATAGCGCTTGAGTGGTCTGGCACCGAATGCCGGATCATACGCATTCTCTACGATGTATGCTCTGGCCGGGTCTGTGAGTGAAATATGCACCTCTTTGTCTGCAAGCCGCGCATTTAAGTCTTTCATAATAAGTGTTATGATTGAATCAATGTCCGCTTTTGTCAGTGGTTTAAACAGAATCGTCTCATCAAGTCTATTCAAAAACTCCGGTCTAAAGTGCATGTGAAGCTGATTATTCACACTTTCCTTCGCTTCCTCACTGATTTCCCCGTCCGGCGTGATTCCCTCCAATAAGTTCTGCGCACCAATGTTGCTTGTCATAATCAAAATGGTATTTTTAAAATCAACACATCTTCCCTGGGAATCCGTAATACGACCGTCATCCAAAACCTGCAGCAAAATGTTGAAGACATCCGGATGTGCTTTTTCGATTTCATCGAATAATACAACGCTATACGGCTTTCTTCGCACAGCCTCCGTCAACTGGCCGCCTTCCTCGTATCCGACATATCCCGGAGGCGCTCCGATGAGTCTCGATACGGAATATTTCTCCATATACTCACTCATATCGATACGCACCATGCTGTTTTCATCGTCAAACAGGCTTTCTGCAAGTGCCTTGGCAAGCTCCGTCTTTCCGACACCGGTCGGTCCTAAGAATAAGAAGGAACCGATTGGCTTTTGCGGGTCTTTGATTCCGGCACGGGAACGGATAATGGCATCCGTCACTTTCATGACGCCCTCCTCCTGGCCGATGACTCTCTCATGCAGCTGTTTATCAAGGTTTAGCGTCTTCGCGCGCTCGCTCTCTGTTAGCTTTGCAACCGGAATACCCGTCCATCTCGAGATGATTTTCGCAATTTCCTCATCATTGACACGTTCATGCACAAGGGTCAGATTGCGCTCGTTTGCCTTTGCTTCCTCCTGTTCCAATGTCTTTTGAAGCTCCGGAAGTGTACCGTAAGATAACTGCGCTACCTTCTCCAAATCTCCGTTTCTTTGTGCAATCTCGATTTCCGCACGCACGCCTTCGATCTGCTCACGGAGTTTTTGCAGCTTCTCAACACTGTTTTTTTCATTTTCCCAGCTCGCCTTCTTACTAGACAGCTCATCCTTTAACTCGGCAAGCTCCTTTTGCAAGGTTTCCAGCCGCTCGATGCTCATGCGGTCGTCTTCTTTTTTGAGGGCTGCCTCCTCGATTTCCATCTGCATTACCCTCCGGCTTAATTCATCCAGCTCTGTCGGCATGGAATCAAGCTCTGTCTTAATGAGCGCACACGCTTCATCCACGAGGTCTATTGCCTTATCCGGCAAGAATCTGTCCTGAATATACCGGTCGGACAAAACCGCTGCACTCACGAGCGCATTGTCCATAATCTTCACCCCGTGAAATACTTCATAACGCTCTTTTAATCCACGCAAAATCGAAATCGTATCCTCAACGGTCGGCTCCTCAACGTGAACAGGCTGGAAACGGCGCTCAAGTGCCGCATCCTTTTCGATATACATACGGTACTCATCAAGTGTCGTAGCACCCACACAGTGCAGTTCCCCTCTTGCAAGCATCGGCTTAAGCAGGTTTCCGGCATCCATTGCGCCATCTGTTTTGCCGGCGCCCACAATCGTATGGAGCTCATCAATGAACAAAATAATCTGTCCGTCGCTGCTTTTAATATCATTCAAAACCGCTTTCAGACGTTCCTCAAACTCGCCCCGGTATTTGGCACCTGCAACAAGAGCGCCCATATCCAGTGCAAAAATGCGTTTGTCCTTGAGTGCCTGTGGCACATCTCCGCGCACAATCCGCTGTGCAAGACCTTCGATAACAGCTGTTTTTCCGACACCCGGCTCACCGATCAAAACCGGATTGTTCTTTGTTTTACGGGACAAAATCCGAATTACGTTCCGAATCTCCGCATCCCTGCCGATGACCGGATCAAGCTTCTGCTCTCTGGCTCTTGCAACCAGATCCTGCCCATATTTTTCAAGCGTATCGTAGGTTGCCTCCGGATTGTCGCTTGTGACACGTGTATTGCCCCGGATGGTAGAAAGCGCCTGCAAAAAACGCTCCCTTGTAAAGCCGTATTCTGAAAACAGCTTCTTGATCTGCGGATTTGCATACTGAATCATGGAAAGAATCAAATGCTCTACTGAGACATACTCATCTCCCATTGCCTTCGCCTCGTCCTCGGCATGGATGAGTACGTTATTTAAATGCTGTCCCATAAAGACCTGCCCGCCCTGCACCTTCACGCGCGCCTTTAGGGCTTCCTCTGTCCGGTCTTCAAAATGCTCTACATTGATTTCCATTTTTTCAAGTAATTTCACCAAAAGACTATCCGGCATCGTCACGAGACTATATAATAGATGCTCCTGCTCAATCTCCTGATTTCCATACTCATATGCAAGCTTTTCACATGCATTGATTGCTTCTATTGATTTTTGTGTAAATTTTGAAATATTCATAAAATGCACCACCTTTCTCAAATTTACATTCAGATATCACACAGTACATCGCTCCACTAACATGGAACGAACAAAACGTATTGGCTGCGCACTGCTTTATCTGTTCTACATACACTATAACACGTATATCGTATCTGTCAATTCCCATTCTAACTTTTCATAATTTTTTTAGAATTATACAGGAAAGCCTCCGTTTCCCCTTCCTGCGCCCTCTTTTCTCCGATAGCAACAAGAAAAAAACATCAAATGAAATAACATATTGTTTTTTATTCTATTCAATCATTCGTTATTCTTTATCTTATCCATTTTGTTTGCGTTCCATGAATAAACGTGTTATGATTTGAATTGACAAGTTTGTCACCTAAATTTTTATGGTTGCCGGACAACTTGTCACATCATACGTTATTCTATTGACTATATGAATTTTACTAGGGTTAGGCGGAGCACCAAGGATATGAAGCAGATTAAAATAAAAATAGTTATGAATGAAACCGAACTGCAAAAAGAAATGCAGGCACTTCATTTTGACAACTATGATTTAAAACAGTTGAAATCGGTTCATCAGGCACTCTCCACGCATACGATATACGCTTGTTATGAAACATTGCAAACACTTGAAAACACTGATAATTACGATTATGTCATGAGTGTCACAATGGGAGCTGACGTGGATGAATTATTAGATGATTATACAAATCGTGACGAACTTGGTTTATCGTACATCTGTCATTGCTTATGCATGTTATTTTTACAAAAAGCATACGCCAAAGCGATTGCTGCACTCGAAGTGCAGGAAAAAATAAAAATTACCTCTTTTTCCTTCGCCGGAGATGATAACAATTGTTCCGATTTAAAGGAACTACTGGCTCAGCTACCCGGCTGTGGCATCAAATGTAACGACCAGATGATGCTGATTCCATCCAAAAGTGTCATCATGCTGTTAAAATGCACACAAGATACTGCGTGTCCGTCAATTCATAACACCAATTCTTGTGCTTTTTGCAAAAAACCATGCCAGTTTTATCATACCGATTGATTGCAAGAAAAACTGCAGAAAATTTGAAGTCGAAAATGCAATAAATAAGCCTGTTTGAAGCGATTTAATGAACTATGTGTCACTTCAAGCAGGCTTTTAACGTCCTATTTGGTCAATGTAAAATTGGCCTGTTATACTAAAATATAAACGTTGTTCTATCTAAAATACCATGTGTTTTGGCAATTACCATACCATAATTTGTCATTGGAACGCCCGCCTCCTTCGCCTTTTCATAACGTGCGCTCATCTCTTTTTCATTCAGCATACATCCGCCACAATGTACAATCAAATCGTACCCGGACAGATCATCCGGGAATTCTTTTCCCTGTGTCCATGTCATTTGCGGATTTGCCTTTGTATACTTACGGATCCACCCCGGCAATTTGACCGTACCGATATCTCCGCACTGTCTTTTGTGGCTGCACCCTTCACAAATCAGGATGCTGCTATCGTCCGAAATATTTCCAAGCGCGCTTACGCCTGCAAGCGCGTCCTCGAAGTTTCCTTTTCTGCGCGCCATCAGGATAGAAAAGGACGTCAGATTGATCTCCTTTGGCACGATTTGATTGACATATCCGAACGCCTGACTGTCTGTAATGACAAGGCGCGGTGGCAGCGTGGCCATCTCAAGTGCATGCTCTAGCTGCCCGGGCGTCACAACGCTCGTCACAGCGCCAATTTCAAGCAGTTCCCGAAGGACCTGCTGCTGCGGCAGAATGATGCGTCCTTTTGGCGCAGCCTCATCAATTGGAATGACCAATATCACGTGATCACCTTCTTTAACCAAATCCTTCACAAGCGGCTTCTCATCCGGATTCCGGGATGCCCTCCACAATGCCTCAAGCGCTGTCAAAAGCGCTGAAACACCTTCCTTTTTGCCTGCGCTCACAAAGACATACGGAATTACTTCCTCTTGCTGCAGCTGCTCCTTACAATACTGCGCATACGTGGTAGCAAGTGTCTCTTTTCCGGCTTCATCTATTAAATCACACTTGTTATATACGGTAATAAACGGAATCTTCTTTTCCAAAAACAGCGCAATCGTGTCCTTTTCCGGCTCTTTTAACCCTTTCGTCGCATCGACAACCAGCATAGCGATATCCGTCTCCATCAGGCACTTTTTCGCCTGTGTTACACGCGCCAGGCCAATCTCACCGACGTCATCCAGTCCGGGCGTATCAATCATAACAACCGGTCCAATTGGCAAAATCTCCATCGATTTGCGCACCGGGTCTGTGGTCGTTCCCGCAACCTCCGATACAACTGCAAGCGCTTGTCCCGTCAGGGCATTTAACAAACTACTCTTTCCCGCATTTCGTCTCCCGTAGATTCCGATATGAACCCGTTCAGACTGCGGCGTTTGATTCAAACTCATAGATAAACTCCTTTCCTATTGAAAAAGGATTTCCGGTTCCACCTATGCGCTTCCCCGAAAATCCTCTTTGATTTCTGTTTGTTAAAATCTGAAATCCCGCTCTCCCTGCGCGATTTTCACAAGTCTTTCTCTTACAATTTCCTTCACATTCTCCTTTGGAATGTTCTCAATTTCACGCACAATAAGCGCTTCACCTACACTGCGCGTCTTTTCACTTGCGTAATCCTCCAAATACTCTTTCAGTGTCATCAGTGCATTTGGATGACAGCAGTTCTGGATCTGACCACTTTTACAAAGACTCATAAACCGGTCACCCGTGCGGCCTTCCCTGTAGCATGCCGTACAAAAGCTCGGGATATATCCGCCTTCCATCAGCCAGCACACCACCTCATCGAGCGTACGCGTATCCGATACATCAAACTGTGCAGAATTCTCTTCTTCCTCCTCCGGCTCATAGTATCCGCCGACACTCGTCTTAGAGCCACCGCTAATCTGCGAAATTCCGTATTTAAGCACCCTCTCCCTGCATGCCTTCGACTCTCTTGTGGAAATAATCATTCCCGTATAAGGCACGGCAATGCGGATACATGCGATAATCTTGGCAAATGTGTCATCATCAATTCCGTTGTCAAACGCATCCGGGTCAATGTCATCTGCTCGTTTGACACGCGGTACCGAAATGGTATGCGGCCCTACACCGCAAGCGGCTTCTAAGTGCTCTGCATGCATGAGAAGTCCCGCAAACTCATAGCGGTACATCTCAAGTCCAAACAAAACGCCAAGCCCGACATCATCGATTCCGCCTTCCATCGCTCGGTCCATCGCCTCTGTATGATAGCAGTAATCATGCTTTGGTCCTGTCGGATGCAATTTTTCGTAGCTCTCCTTGTGATAAGTTTCCTGGAATAAAATATAGGTTCCGATTCCGGCGTCTTTTAGTTTGCGGTAGTTTTCCACCGTCGTTGCCGCAATATTGACATTGACTCGTCTGATATCACCATTTTTGTGATGTACGCTGTAAATCGTTTTGATACACTCCAAAATATACTCAATCGGGTTGTTTACAGGGTCCTCTCCGGCTTCAATGGCGAGCCTCTTGTGCCCCATATCCTGCAGTGCAATAACCTCTTTTCGCACTTCCTCCTGTGTCAGCTTCTTTCTGGCAATGTGCTTGTTTTTCAAATGATACGGACAATACAAACAACCGTTTACGCAATAGTTTGACAGATAAAGTGGCGCAAACATGACGATTCTGTTTCCGTAAAACTCTTGTTTGATTTCGTTGGCAAGCCGGAAAATCTCTTCATTTACTTTGGGGATTTCACAATCTAATAAAACAGAGGCCTCTCGATGAGAAAGTCCTTTTTTTGCTCTAGCCTTCTCCAAAATGGCGTATGCAAGCTGTTCGTCGTTTTTATGCGCCTGTGCGTAAGACAGCGTCTCCAAAATCTCTTCATGACTGATAAATTCTTCTGCTTTTTTGGATGCCGGATTATACATAGTTGTGCCTTCTTTCTTTAGTTTTCCTAATTTCTGAGTTTAAGTATATCACAAAATCCTGTTCTTTTCTATTGGCATCGTTCATAAGTTATGAAAAAACGATAAGGAACCAATTATGTGTGGATTTTCAGGTTTTTTTGATAAAAATGCAACTTTTCTGTCAAATGAGGGTCGTTCACTGCTGATTTTAGAAAAAATGACGGATTGCCTTGCACATCGTGGTCCCGATCATACCGGAACATTTCTGGATAACCATTGCGGGCTGAGTCATACCAGACTTTCCATCATTGACGTAGAGGGCGGCGATCAGCCCTTTTGCGAGGGCAATTTTCATTTTGTATACAACGGAGAGCTCTACAATACCGATGCACTCCGAAGAGAACTGATGGCAAAAAACATCACGTTCCGGTCACATTCGGATACGGAAGTCGTGTTTCGCGGTCTTATAGCGGAAGGAGCGGATTTTGTCAAAAAATTGGATGGTATTTTTGCATTCGCGTTTTACAATGCAAATGACGCCTCTCTTTTACTTGTGCGTGACTACTTTGGTGTAAAGCCGCTGTTTTACACGTACCAAAACGATACCCTGGTTTTCTCTTCGGAAATCAAAGGTCTCTTTTTGTATCCCGGCGTCAAGCGGGAGCTTGGACGGGACGGTCTATGTGAACTATTCGGTTTAGGGCCTGCGCGGAATCCGGGAAATGCCATTTTTGAAGGCATTTATGAAGTAAAGCCGGGGGAAATGCTATTGCAAAAAGGCGGCATGCAGCAAAAGTCCTTTTATTTTCGGCTCGAGAGCAAACCGCACACAGATGATCTTGCTACCACAATCGACCATACACGCTTCTTGTTGACCGACGCGATCAGGCGGCAGATGGTCAGCGATGTCGAAATCTGTACATTTTTATCAGGTGGCATTGACTCAAGTGTTGTCTCCTCTGTCTGCGCCGGGGAATTACAGAAATGCGGCAAACAACTGACGACCTTTTCCTTTGATTTTGCCGACAACGACAAATACTTTCCGGACAATCCGTTCCAGCCATCCATGGATACCCCTTACGCGCATCAAATGGCAGATTATCTGGGCACAAATCACCATGATTTGCTTTGCAACTCCCGCATTCAATTCGATTATCTCGAAGCCTCCATGAAAGCGCACGACCTTCCATGCATGGTGGACGTGGATTCTTCCCTCCTTTATTTCTGCTCTCAGGTCAGTAAAACACACAAGGTTGTCCTGACCGGCGAATGCGCAGATGAAATTTTTGGCGGCTACCCGTGGTTTCACAAGGAAGCTTTTTTTGTGAAAGGCCAATTCCCATGGACCCCCGATTTATCGCCACGCCTTCATGTTTTAAAAGCAGATGTTATTAAATCTATCCATCTGGAGGAATATGTCTCTGCATCGTGCGAACGCGCAGAGAAAAACGCTCCTGCCTTTGCAGGTGACACCGAAAAAGAAGCGCATATCCGGCGCATTTCATATCTGAACATCCGTTATTTTATGCAGACGCTCTTAAACAGAATGGACCGCACAAGCATGCAGAATTCCCTGGAAGCACGCGTTCCGTTTTGCGACAAAGCACTGCTTTCCTATGTATTTAATGTTCCTTGGGAGATGAAAATGGCAGGCGGCAATGTCAAGGGACTTCTGAGACAGGCAAGCAAGGGCTTGTTGCCTGATGATGTTTTGTTTCGGAAGAAAAGTCCTTATCCCAAAACATACCACCCGTACTATGAGACACTTCTAAAAGAACGCATGAAAGAAATACTGGCAAATCGCAATGAACCGATTCATGCACTGATTGACGAAAAAAATGTGACTGACTTGGTTACTCATCCGGGTAATACGATCAAACCGTGGTACGGTCAGCTCCTTGCAGGACCGCAAATGCTGGCATATCTGATTCAAATCAATGCCTGGTTAAAACACTATCATATCTATGTACTGTAATCACCCTGCGGGTGATTACATGCGCGAAACGAGAATTGGCTGCAGCTGTCGTTCCTTAAGGGCAGCTGCAATACTCTCCGGCAAGAGCTCCAGATGCGCAATCATGGAATTTGGCTTCTTCTCATGATCGTCCTGTCCAAACGGGACAAAATATATATGTTTCATATTCATAAGCTGCCCGATATTTTTCAGGTTCATGGAGAGCGCATCGTTCGTCGAAATTGCAAGAAGCAGGGGCTTTTCATTCCTAAGATGCGCTTTTGCCGCCATCAAAACCGGAGAATCGGTGATGCCGTTTGCCAGTTTTGCAAGTGTATTTCCGGTACACGGCGCGATCACAACAATATCCAAATAGCTTTTCGGTCCGATCGGTTCCGCTTCCTGAATGCTGATAATTCCGTTTTTCCCGCATATTTCACGCATTTTGGTGACAAATGCGTTTGATGTTGTAAACCGTGTATCCATTTTGCAGGAATAGGAAAAAATAGGATACACATCTGCGCCCAAGTCTACGAGATTTTGTACTGCGCGCAGTGTCTTGTCAAATGTACAAAAGGAACCTGTCACGGCATAGCCGATTTTTTTACCCACAAAATCCATCATGCATCTCCTTTTCCCAAATATACGTTCCAAGCATCCATCCCGCCGTTTTCGGGGTATATCTTCCCGGTAATCCGGAGCATTTTTTCATCAGAATCCCAATGCTTCTGGCGTAATCGACGTCAGCCTCCGAATTTGAGCTGATGTCGATGATAACCGGCATATCGTCATCCTCTGCCAGACATGTCATGAGCAGTTTTTTATCCATTTCATAGCCGGGCGCCGTCTGAAAAATAAAATCATATCCTTGAAGCGATGTCACTTCTGTCGTCTTCACCCCATATGATTTTGCCAGGCTCTTTTTTGCCCGGTCAATCTCAGCCACAGTGACATTTGCCCGCAGGCCCTTCAACCTGTCGACAAGCATCTGTCCGCATCTGCCGTAACCAATTACAAGGCTTTCACTTCCCAAAACACTTCTGTCACTGATTAAGACCGCTTCCATCAACGCATTTTCTGCCGTGAGCGCCGCATTTGCATACATCACATCCTCCTGACGCATCAAATCAATGACCTGCGGCGCATTTGTAAGTCCATATACCGCATTTGGGATAACCCCTCCATAAATGCGTTTTACCTTCGTCAGATGCTTTATGAGCTCCCGCATATGAAGCTTTCCGAGACAGCCCTTGATGGCATCCGCTCCTACCGGGATAGGCAGCACAACGCTGTCATACATCCCCTTATCCAGTTCCTCAAACAGCTTCTCCTTTTTTCGAATTTCTTTCACGCTTACGCCGCCAAAAAACAATTCTCCAAAATAAGAAACGGCAAAGCCTTTGCTACTCAAAAACTTTGCCATATAGTACTGTCTCCTGTCGCCACCGATGAGTAGAAGATTCATCCATAGCTCCTAAGTCTTTCTTATGATATTTATATGAATTTTGCCGCGTTTTGCTACATTCTAAAAACAATGCCGAGTACAACACCTGCCACCATCCAGAAAAACGGGTGGATTTTCTTCAGTTTTTTGACGTTCATCAGTCCAAAGAACACCCCGACCAAGGCGAGATGAAAAACCGGAACCTGAAAGCTGCCATCCTTTGCCGTAAAGAGCGCTGTCTCAAAAATGCCGAGTACAGCTGATGCAATGAGACCTGTCACAACCGGACGAATCATTGCAAACGCAGCGCGCACATATTTATTTTGACTAAAGCTTTCCAGAATTCTGGCAACAATCACAATGACGATAATACTCGGAAGGACAAGCGAAAGCGTCGCCGCAAGTCCGCCCAGAAAACCTGTCGCTTTAAAGCCGGCATACGTTGCCATATTGATGCCGATCGGTCCCGGTGTACTCTCGCTGACCGCAAGCATATTTACGACATCAAGTTTCGTATACCAGTCATGTCTTGTTGTAATATCCATCAAAAACGGAATGGTCGCTGGTCCGCCTCCGACTGCAAAGAGACCGATTTGGAAGAACTCAATAAATAACTGGATAAATACGTTGTTCATCATACAATCTCCTTCCCTGCTTTATTCAAAACAATGCCTGCAATTCCGGCAACAATCACAAGTGCAACCGTCGGAACAGGGGTAAAGACCGCCCCGACAAAGCCGAGGATGGCTGCAACCGCCGTCAGCTTGCCCGTAATGCTTTTCTTTCCCATTGTGAGCACTGTGTTGAGCATCAGTGCACAGACAACAATCTTGATTCCTTCTACGCCGTGCTGTACCCAGACATTGTCCATAAATTGCTGCAAAAACATCGCCAGGATCGAAACGATAATGAGCGATGGACTGATCATGCCAAGCGTTGAACAAATGCCGCCGATGACACCTTTTCTTTTGTATCCTACAAACGTCGCCACATTGACGGCGATAATGCCCGGCGTACACTGTCCCACCGCATAATAATCAAGCAAATCATCCTCGCTGACCCAGTCTTTCTTTTCCACAAGCTCATATTTGAGCATTGGGAGCATTGTCAGTCCACCGCCAAACGTTAATCCGCCAATCCGGAAAAACGCGAGATATAGTTCCAATAATTCCTTCATGCTGCGTTCCTCTCTGTTTCATCCATCACCCCTGTCATGCTTTGCAAACGGGGCAATGAATCGTCATTGCATTTTTATTTTTGCTGTCAAAATCTTTATGACAGATTCGTCAATCCGCTGTTTGTCTATCTCCCCTGCATCAACTGCGTTTAATAAGGCCTCATATGCCGTCTTAAAATCCTTTGGCATCATAACCATATCACAACCCGCTTTGATCGCCATAATAACTGCCTGCCCGGAATCATACTGCGTGCTGATTGCCCCCATATTGAGTGCATCCGTTATGACAATACCGTCATATCCCAGTGTGCCCCTAAGCTGCCCTGTCACAATATTTGCAGATACCGAAGCAGGAACCGTATCGCCTGTCACCTTTGGCAATGCGATATGCGAAACCATGACAAACTCTGCTTCCTGCGCACTTGCATCTGCAAACGGAATAAACTCCTCTTCACGAAGCTGCTCCAACGTACGGTCAAGTGTCACGGCACCTGTATGACTGTCTGCCGTCGTGCCGCCGTGTCCGGGAAAATGCTTGTAGCAAGCCAAAATCCCTTGTTCATGCATCGCTCTTGTATACACTGCTGCCATCTGTTTTACGACTTTCGGATCATTCCCAAACGAGCGCTTGCCAATGACCTGATTGGATTCATTCACCAACACATCCGCATCCGGCGCAAAATTGACATTGAGTCCGTATTCTGACAGATACATGGCAATCGTCTTTGCCCCTTCATAGACTGCCGTCTCGCCGCCTTGCGCCAAATCGCCCATCCTGCCAACCGTATCGACCTGAAACGCTGCATTATTTCCAATGCGGAGGACATCACCGCCCTCCTCATCTATTCCCAAAAAGAGTGGCAGCCCTTGTGACTGCAATGCATATTCCTGCGTCTTTGTGAGCATTTCCTTCGTCTGCGCCGGATCTACAAAATTTTGCGCAAAATAGATGAGCCCGCCTACCGGATATTTTTCCAACTGCGCTTTGGTCGTATCGCCGGCTGCCGTCGCCTTGGCAACACCGGTCAGTGCTTCGGGCGTGATGAAAAAGAGCTGTGCCACCTTTTCTTCCACGCTCATCTCAGCCAGCTTTTCTTGCGCCTTCTCAAACAGCAATTGTTCCTCAGGCAAAACCGCCTCCTCCGCGCTCTGCTCATTTGCATCGAGTGTTTCCTCTGCCTGCTCCTTTGCCTGCTCTATCGCTTCCTGCGTTTCATCTGCAAGGGGTTCCTTTGCTTCTGCCATCCCGAGCGCATCATCTTCCTGCCCTGCCGCCATGGGTTCTTCCGGCTGCTTATAAAGTGCCGTTTTGACCAAAACGCTGGCAAGCAGAACAATTGCAAGCAAGCTGCTGGCAAACAATATGCGAAGCAGCACCGCAATTTTTTTCATTCTGCGATTTCTCGCTCTTCTTGATTCCATTTATGTCCTCGTTCTTATGTTGCATATTATTTTACGACGAATTTTACCGTCTTTGTCGCTTTTTTGAAAAGACCGTCTTTTGTCGCCTCCGCCGTAATCATCACCTTATATGTGCCTTTTTTACAGCCCTTCTTTAACGTTACAACGCCCGATTTGCTTACGGAAATATATTTTTTCGAACCTTTTATTACTTTGTACGTTAATACGCCTTTTGCCGATGCATTTAACTTATAGGTTACTTTTTTCTTTTTTAATACCGCACTCTTTTGCGTAACCGTTTTTTGGTATTTCCTTGAAACCGTAATCGTTTGATTTTTCACAGATAAATCCGGCGTAACGTCCTGTGCGCCCGGATGTATCGTTGGTTTTACCGATGGCTTCGATGGTTCATCTGCTGCCGGCTCATCTGCTGCCGGTTCGTCTGTGCCCGGTTCCTCTTCATTTGGTTCATTCTCCGATACCACATACTTCTCTGTTGCTGTTTCCGGATATCTTAAGTTTGTTCCCGTCGAGTCTGTGACATGATCACTATCAACAGCAGGATTATTGGACGTCAAAAAATAATCATATCCAATATAACCTGCCGGCGCTCCTATCGGATCATCAAATGTGCAATCGACCATATACCACTTTCCGTTCGGCATCAGGACATAATTCCAGGCATGTGATGAACTGGACACAATGATACAAGGTATGTTTAGTTTGTTACACAAAATCTTGAACGATTTCGCATAGCTTTCACATACGCCAGTTTTATTGATCAGGCATCCGATCGCTCCATGTGCATAGTATGCTCTTTCCGATCCCTTCGATGCACTTAATGCCACCTGGTCGTATTCACAATTTGAAACCAACCAGTCATGGAAAAATTTCACCCTGTCATATCTTGTTTTTCCGGTGTTTTGACTGACAATTGTCCCAATTACCGCATCTGCCTGATTTTGAATCGTTGCATTATAATAATTTGATTTTTTATAAGCCGCAGTGAACACAATTCTGCTGCTATTGCCTTTGGCTCCTACAGAAATACCATTTGAATCCGAAAAATAAAACTGCTGCGGATGATCATACTGATATGCAGCCATGACTTTAAAAATCTTTTCCGAATAGCTATTAAAAGCATCCTGAAAACTTTGTCCGTTACAATCCAATGTGATTGAAATCCCATTATTCTCCGCAGAAATCTCAGGCGTGGCACTTTTCAGTTTCTGATAAATTTCCGCTTCAACGCCATCCAATTGATTTCCATAATACTCTGTACAATCATCACCCGAACTTGACAGCGGACCGTGATTTGTCTCTAAATATTCGTATAATTCGTTTTCTTCTACGGTTTTAACAATGGTCTCTTCGGAAAAATCTTCTTCACTGAGTGAAACAACGTCAATGTTTCCACATACAACTTCCTCAATTTGACTCTGCTTTTCAGCCTCCTGTGCAAATACCGGACTAACACATGAACTACACAGAAGCACAGACATCATAATAACCAAAAATTTACGTTTCATTCTCTCACCTTGCTTAACAGCATCCTCTCAAACCGATGATACAGGCACAAATCACTCTGCCTCATATCAAAAACATACCCGGTTTTGAAACAAATTAACTTTCTTTCAAAACCGGGCAAAGTTACTTATTTAAAGTATGCGACACCGCTCTCAAACAATTTGAGATCCTGCTCGCCGTAGATATTGATGGATACACCGTCGCCTCTACGCTCTGAATGTGCCATCTTACCGAGGCATCTGCCGTCGAAGCTTGTGATACCTTCAATACTTGCATAAGAACCGTTTACGTTCCATGTCTCGTCCATTGTGACATTGCCCTGTGGGTCGCAGTACTGTGTTGCAACCATTCCCTGCGCAAACAGCTGATCAATCCACTCTTTGCTTGCTACAAAACGGCCTTCTCCGTGGCTGGCCGGGTTGGTGTATACCTTGCCAAGCTCTGCCTGCATAAGCCATGGCGATTTGTTTGTACAAACCTTTGTGTAAACCATCTTGGAAATGTGACGGTTGATTGTGTTGAAGGTCAGTGTCGGGCTTGTCTCATCCTGACCTGTGATTTTGCCGTTTGGCACAAGACCAAGCTTAATGAGTGCCTGGAAACCGTTACAAATACCGAGTGCGAGACCATCTCTCTCATCGAGAAGCTTTGTAACAGCCTCTTTCATCTTTGCATTCTGGAATGCGGTTGCAAAGAACTTCGCACTACCATCCGGCTCATCACCGGCTGAGAATCCACCCGGGAACATGATAATCTGTGCCTGGGAAATTGCTTTTTCAAACTCAGCAACACTCTCTCTGATGTCTCCCGCCGTCATATTCTTAAATACTTTTGTGACAACATTGGCACCGGCTCTCTCAAAGGCCTTTGTGCTGTCGTACTCACAGTTTGTTCCCGGGAATACCGGAATGAATACGGTTGGTTTTGCCACTTTATTTTTGCATACATAAATGTCTTTTGTATCGTATACTTCGCTGCGGACAGCCTCAGCACCCTTGTAAGCTTTTGTCGGGAACACCTTCTCAAGCTTGTCTGTCCATGCCTTCAGCGCCTCAGCCTGTGCAATCTTCACATCACCGTATGTGAAGTCGGCTTTGGTCACTTCACCAATCACTGTAAATTCGCTTCCAAGATTTGCAGCTTTGTCTGCTGCAATTTCAACGAGGAAATCACCCATTTGGTTGGCAAATAAGCTTTCAGCCGGCACGGTCTCATCAATTGCCACGCCAAGGTTGTTACCAAATGCCATCTTTGATGCACCTGCAGCCACACCTTTTGCATCAAGCACCTGCGCTGAAACGATTGTTCCGTCTGCGATAAGGCTGTGAATCTTCTCATAGATTGCTTTGACCGCTTCATATTTTGGAAGGAAGTATTCATCCTTCGGCAAGCTGACAACAGCAAGTTTATTTCCGGCTTTCTTCAACTCGTTTGTGATGATATCCCCGATTAAGCCTGTATCAACTGCAAAGGATACAAGTGTCGGCGGCACATCGATATCGTTGAATGTACCACTCATACTGTCTTTACCGCCGATACTCGGAAGACCAAAGCTCATCTGTGCCTGGTACGCACCAAGAAGTGCGGCAAACGGCTGACTCCATCTTGATGGATCCTGCGTCATCCGGCGGAAGTACTCCTGGAATGTGAAACGTACCTTCTTGTAATCTCCGCCGACTGCCACAATTTTGGAAAGTGACTCAAGTACTGCATAAACCGCACCGTGATACGGGCTCCAGCTTGAAAGATACGGGTCAAAACCGTAGCTCATCATTGTCACGGCATCACATTTGCCTGAGAGCACCGGAAGCTTTGCAACCATTGTCTGTACTTCGGTCATCTGGTATTGACCACCATACGGCATATAAACACTGCCTGCACCGATGGATGCATCAAACATTTCGACAAGACCTTTCTGGCTGCATACATTCAGGTCTGAAAGTGTATCAAGCCAAGCCTTCTTCACGTCTCCGGCTTTTAAATCAGCCGCAACCGCATCAACGGATACCTTTTTAAAGTAATTTGCTTTTTCGTCCGGAATATCTACGCTTACGCTTGTCTCCTGATGTGCACCGTTTGTATCAAGGAATGCTCTTGAAATATTGACAATCTCTTTGTCGCGCCATTTCAAAACAAGTCTCGGCTCCTTCGTCACAACAGCAACCTCAACAGCCTCAAGATTTTCTTCATGCGCATATCCTAAAAATTCGTTTACGTCTTTTGCATCAACAACGACTGCCATACGCTCCTGTGACTCAGAGATTGCAAGCTCTGTTCCGTCAAGACCTGCATATTTCTTCGGCACTTTGTCAAGATTGACCACAAGACCGTCTGCAAGCTCGCCGATTGCAACCGATACACCGCCTGCACCAAAGTCGTTACATTTCTTAATGAGTTTCGTCACCTCGGCACGTCTGAACAATCTCTGAATCTTACGCTCGGTCGGTGCATTACCCTTCTGTACCTCAGCGCCGCACGTCTCAATCGAGCTTGTCGTATGCACCTTGGAAGAACCTGTCGCACCACCGCAGCCGTCACGTCCTGTACGACCGCCAAGTAAAATGATGATATCACCCGGGTCCGATGTCTCCCGAATGACATTTTTTCTAGGAGCGGCACCCATAACTGCGCCAATCTCCATACGTTTTGCCACATAGTCCGGATGGTAAATTTCTTTGACAAAGCCTGTCGCAAGACCAATCTGGTTACCGTAAGAAGAATATCCGCTCGCTGCGCCGCGAACAAGCTTCTTCTGGGAAAGCTTACCGGTCAGTGTCTCGCTTGCCGGTCTCGTCGGATCGGCAGCACCTGTGACACGCATCGCCTGGTATACGTAGCCACGTCCTGAGAGCGGATCACGGATTGCACCGCCAAGACAAGTCGCAGCACCACCAAACGGCTCGATTTCTGTCGGGTGATTGTGTGTCTCATTTTTGAAAAATACAAGCCACTCCTCTGTCTTTCCGTCAATTTCTACCGGAACGACGATGGAACATGCGTTAATCTCATCTGATTTTTCCATATCATCAAGCTTGCCGTCTTTTTTGAGCTTGCGCATTGCCATCAATGCAAGGTCCATCAGGCATACGAACTTGTCATCGCGCCCTTTGAAAATTTCTTCTCTTGTTTTTAAGTAATCCTCGTACGAAGCAATGATTGGTGCACTAAGCACGCCCTCGCCAAACTCGATATCCTTAAGCTCCGTTGAGAACGTTGTGTGACGGCAGTGATCTGACCAGTATGTATCTAATACCCTGATCTCTGTCATCGATGGATTTCTATGTTCTTCTGATGAAAAATAGTTCTGAATGTGCAAAAAGTCTTTGAACGTCATCGCAAGGCCTAACGAATCGTATAGTGCCTTTAAGTCTGTCTCGTTCATTTCGTTGAATCCGTCTAAGATTTTGACATCTGCCGGATCATCATATTCTGTGATGAGTGTTGCCGGCTTTTCAAGGCCTGTCTCTCTTGAATCAACCGGGTTAATACAATAAGCTTTGATTTTTTCAAACGCATCGTCCGTAATATTTCCTTCGATCAAATAGGTTACAGCTGTCTTAATGACAGGCTCCTCATCCTCTTTTAAGAAACGTACACACTGTACTGCTGAGTCTGCCCTCTGGTCAAACTGACCCGGTAAGTACTCGACACTGAAGCATCTGCTTCCGGCCGGCATATCAAATTTTTCAAGGTAAAGGTTATCGACAGGCGGCTCCGCAAAAACAGTCTTGCATGCTCTTTCAAAAGTCTCCTGTGATAAATTTTCCACATCGTAGCGGATGAAAACGCGAATCTTGTCTACCCCTGTAATTCCAAGGTAACCCTTCACATCTTCCAAAAGCTCCACAGCTTTTACTGCGAACTCTTCTTTCTTTTCCACATAAATACGCTTAACTTCTGCCATTTTGTGCCTCCATTCATCAGTTAATAATCGTTATTTCCAATTATAATAGAAAATCCGCCATTACACAACCGATAATCCGCCAATTTTCGCACCCATGCCGCATGATTTTCATTCTGTATTTCAGGCAACGTTTTCATAACGCTTGATTTATAATATTTTCTGCACAAAAAACGCATGCTGCCTTCGTTTTAAATAAAAACAAGCTTTTGTTCCCATCAATATAATGCCTGTTTTTCCTCTGCAAAACGCTTTTATATCTGTCATAAAATAACGAGGTATTCTATATTTACATAACTCTATTTCGTTTTACCACATGTGGTGTTATATAACTTCATGAATACCAGATATTGAAATGGTTTACGCATAATCTTCCGGAATGGATGTATTTATGTAACCGGTTGACTCGTCTGCACTAGGGTTGTTTAACCCAGTCAGCAACCATATATGGTGTTTTTTCTTGCAATATGACACATATTCCACCTATATATTGCATGATTGCAAACGTTATCGGTAAATAACCGGAGATTTTTCTTTCATTATTAAATACTATATCTTGTTACATGAAATCAAAATTAGTATAGATATATGTAACATAATTTTGTCGATTTTTGACCAAAGCGCATTTTTCTGTCGATTTTACGATATAATTTATCCAAAACCTTTCTATTGTTCTTTTATGTTATGTCAATGACATTATATAATTTATAACTTATGATATCTAATAAAAGTTTCAAATAATATTGTCTATGTTATTTTATTGGTTCAAATCAAAATAGAACCAGGTATAAATAGGCAAAAAAAGACGGGAAAAGAAGCCAAAAAAGAGGAAAAAAGAAGCCCTCATAAAAATGAGGGCAAAAAAAGCATAAACATGCAATTATCCTTCGGTTGCATCTGTCCTGTCCATGCTCTTTATCACATACACTCTTGCCCCATAATCATACATCAAACGGACATCTTCATCAAATCCCGTTCCTACATAACCCTGCTTTAACGAAATCCCCGCATGGGAAAGAAGCGCGCCTGTCGCAACATAGGATTCCCGCTCCCCTTCCATTTTGACTACCTTCGCAACAACGTTGTGCACAAGCGATCCCTGTTTAATGTGCACCGGGGAAACTGTGTTGATTAAATCGCCAAAATCCTTTACATTGTGCATGACCTGACGGTTTTCCACTTTGTATAAACCATCGTCTATTAATCCCTTTGCAAACAGTTTCATTCCCGGCATATTCGGTGTGAACTGCCCTAAAAAGTTGACGGCAATCGATTCTGTCTGATCCTCGGAAACAATATTAAACGCAAACAGATTCCGCCTCGTTAAATCACTCTGCCCGCAAAAGATACGATGATATGTTCCAAACTGTAACGTCTTTCGATGCGCCTTATAAAACGCAATCTGCTCCTTGACGGCCTCAAATTCTTCTTTTGAAAGTTCCGCCAGATTACATTCGTATCCGAGTACCCCCGCCATTGCAACGGCAAACCTCGTCTCAAACGGCGTCCTTCTCAGGGTCTGGTGATTCGGTACACTTGAAACGTGCGCAGACACCGCCAGAAGCGGATATCCGTAGCTGTACCCTGTCTGAATATGTGCGCGCTCGTAGGCATCCGTATCGTCACTTCCCCAAATCTGCGGAAAGAAGCACAGCATCCCAAGGTCGAACCGATTGCCTCCTGATGCGCAGCCTTCAAACAAAATGTCCGGAAACCGCTTTGTCAGTGCATCTGCAAGGGCGTAGACGCCCATCACATAGCGATGCAGCACTTCGCCCTGTCTATCTGCCGGCAATGCCTGCGAGAACGCATCTGAAACGATGCGGTTCATATCCCATTTCACATAATTGATCTCAGCGCTTTCCAGTAATGCCGTAAATGTTTCAATCAAATAGGACACGACATCCTCTCTCGTCATGTCAAGAATCATCTGATTTCGGCTGGTCGCATGCTCTGAGCCGGGATGTCTTAACACCCAGTCAGGATGCGCGCGGTATAAATCACTGTCTTCATTTACCATCTCCGGCTCAATCCAGATTCCAAAATCCATCCCGATCTGATGAATTTTATCTACCAGCCCCTTTACACCGTTTGGCAGCTTTTCCAAATTCACCTGCCAGTCACCAAGCGAGGATTTGTCGTCATTTCGTTTTCCAAACCAGCCATCATCCATGACAAACAGTTCGATGCCTGCCTCTTTTCCTGCTTTTGCAAGCTTAAGGAGCTTTGCTTCATCAAACTTAAAATAGGCTGCCTCCCAGCTGTTTAATAAGACCGGTCGCTCCTTTTTAGCCCACCTTCCGCGCACGATGTGATTTTTGACAAATGCATGCATGTTTTTTGAAATGCCGGCATAACCACCCTTTGTCACCGTCAGGACAGATTGCGGACTTTCAAACGATTGACCCGGTAATAACGTCCACGAAAAGCCCTTTTCATGAATTCCGTTCATGATACGCACCTTTCCGTAGCTGTTTACCTCAACGCTTTCATAATGATTGCCACTGTAAATGAGATTCACTCCATAACAAAGTCCGTGCTCCTCGGTTGCTTGTTCCTCGCATACAATAAAAAATGGATTCTTTCTGCTTGACGATGTGCCGGTGAGAGACTCGCCTACATATCTTCCATGCGAAAGGCTTGTATCAAACCGGTTCATTTCATGTGCCCAGCTTCCGCCAAAGCTCATGATGCGCACCGGAACATAATCGAGGTCGAGTTGCATGCTCATCACGGACTGCAGAATAAGTGGCTCTTTTCCGGTATTGGTAACAGTCACATTGCGGCAAATGACATCACACGCTTCAAACACACTATAGGACAATGTCACACGCGCGCCACTGTCATCCATCAGTTTGACCAATAAGGTTTCATCCGCACATGCAGCGGTAGGGAGTGACATCGCCACTCCCCCTTCTATTATTTCATAACTACTGTATCTAAAATTGTTTGTGACACATCCGTCAGCAAACTGCATCTGGATGGAAGGATACCGTACATCCCCTTTTCCCAAAGAAGAAATCTCTAATTTACAATTATCAAACGTCTTTCCGGGTTTTGAATCAATCGAATTACCGATGTTATATTTACTCTTTTCCATCAGTGCTTCCCGGATTTGTTCTGCATTTGTTTTGTTTACATTTAATTTTTCTCCGTAATATAACTGATACAAAATGCCATCTTCTTCTGTAAAGAGATACGATGTCTTGTTTGTCTCTACAATAAATAACGAGTTGTATTTATTTATCATTTCGGCGCTCCTTTCACTTTCCTGCAATCTCCTGCAGTGTTTCATCATCGAGCTTGTATTTCTTTTTAAAATAGAACATCGCACAAATCAAACCGATTGTCGGAAGAATTGTCATCGAAATACGAAGTCCCGTCAATGCCGCAAAGCTCTGATCGGCCACTGTGGCTCCGCCTGTGACATTGAGCCCCACGACCTTAATCGCAACTCCGGCAAGTAGTGCCGACACACCGCTTGCAAGCTTTACAACAAATGTCTGCATCGAACAAATGACACTCTCATCTCTTCTGCCGGTCTTGTACTCACCATAATCAATTGAGTCGGAAAGGAACACCGTAATGAGCACGTTCAACAGTCCGCTGCCCATAAAGATAAGCATTCCCGGGATAAAGCAGAGCATCCAGCCAAACTTGTTCGTCTCGGTGATTCTTGTAATTCCTGTAAATGCAAAGCACAAAATTGTAATGTAGCCTGTAATACCAAGTAAGGTCGATACATGAAACAGTTTAATCTTATCAAATTTCTTGCGAAACAGCGGGAACAGCATCATCGCCAGAATCTGACAGCCGCCGCCAAATCCGCTGAAGATACTATAGGCGCCCGCCCCATCTCCCACATCATAGGCGAAGTAATAATACACGAGATTGCTTGTCAGATAAATCGATGTGTTAATTAAGATAATTGAAACAACAACTGCCACAGCCTGGTCATTCGCCAGCAACCCTTTGAACATCGATTTGATATCGTGCGCCTGCACCTGCTCTGCATGCTTTTCTTTGACATGACAGACACAGATGATTTCGCTGATGACAAACACGACTGCGATGATGAGTGCCCAGTACCCAAATCCGATACGCTTATTTAAGATTGCGGAGCCGCCGCCCAAAACAGGTACAACTACCATCGTCAGAACTGTCGGGATGGCTGAACCGATTCCTGCAGCACTTCTGGCCATAGCAGAGACATTTTCCCTCTCTTTTCCCACGCTTGTGATCGCCGGTATCATAGACCAGTACGGGATATCCATCACGGTATAGGTAATACCCCAAAGGAGATATACAACGAAAAGCCAGACCTTCATGGCACCCATTTCCATCCCCTGCGGCACGGCAAACAGCGCATACAGCACAACTGCATTCAAAATCGTGCCGCTCAAAATCCAAGGTCTGAATTTTCCCCATTTTGTATTGGTCTTTGCGATAATCACGCCCATAAGCGGATCGTTAAACGCGTCAAAAATTCTTGCGGCCATCAGCACGAAACCGATGTAGACGCTATCCATACCAAGCACGGTATTGTAGTAAATCAATAAAAAAGCAGAAACGAGCATGTAAACCAAATCTTTACCAAATGCGCCGATTCCATAGCTTATTTTTTCCTTCCCTGTCAAATTCATGTCATCTACTCCTTCCCTTTGTCACTGTGAATTCAATTTCCTGTACGCCAAACCGGTCACTTTCGATTAAGAGACTTCCGTCCCCCGTCCCTTTGCTTCTGACATAGACACCGCCCATGCCACCCTTTAACGAAATGACATCCGGTCCTATCAATGAGACACTGCCCGATGTATGAAGCCGCAAAGGTTCCTGAAAATAATGCGCCGTGTTTCCGTTCTGATCGCGCGCGCAGATGTGAACCTCAGCAACATCGTATGTCTCCTCTTCCAAAAGCACTGTATGACTCACCTTCGTATCCAGCCGGATATCAAACACCGGACCTTTCACAATGGTTCCTACAACGTTTCCATCCTTAATTGCCTCAAACCGGTACGTCGTAACCGTTCCGCCCCAGTTTCCCATATATTTGTTAAATAGATTGACGCCATCCTCAAACTTCATACCGCGGATTGTAATCAGCTTTGCCGCAAGCAATTTTGCTTTTGCCGGAAGGTTTGTCATTCCATATTTGCCAACATATAATAACAGTTGTTTCACTTCATCCGCTTTCTGTTTTGGCATGCCCTCCACTTCTACAAGCTGCTCTCCGATGAAATCATCAATCAGAATCGGTCCATGTTTCAAATGCATATATGGTGTATTTTTTCGGCAAAATTCTTTAATAAAGATTTCATTTTTATATAGTCGTACGCTGTCTGCATTTGTCACTGCGTATACTTCACCAAGATTTCCGGCAGGATGTTCGCCGATATCCATTGTCGATACGACATCAAAATAGACTTCGTCATCCTGTTGCGATGCATAGACACCGCTTGCCTGCTTTGGATTGCGGAACATATCCATCACACCGTGATAGCAGATGCGGTCTCCGCTTCCAAAATCCTTATGCGTATTGTAGTCAAACATACACCACGTAAAGCTTCCTGCGATATCCTCCTGCGATGCCACATCATCAAGCACCTTGGCGTGTCGTTTGACATGTTCCACACGGTGTCTCTCATCATCAAAGGCTTTGGTTGGAAACATGTGTCCGTTGTTTTCGGAAATGAGATAGCCTTTTTTCGGATCCGGTGTCACCTCCACCTTCCGTTTACAGCCTGCGTTGTCTCCCATATGGGAGAAATCATTAAACGCATAGACATCTTCCAGGAGCTGGCTTTTTTCAATAAAACGAACCCCACTTGTCTGTCTTGTCGCATCAAGCGTGTGCGCAATCTGATTTGTCTTTGTATAAAATGCTTCATCATCTATCGACTCATTGATGCGCACGCCCCACAAAATAACCGATGGATGATTGCGGTACTGCATAACCATCTCTTCCACATTCCGGCATGCCTGCGCCTTCCACGCCTCATCCCCAATGTGCTGCCAGCCCGGCAATTCTGTAAAGACGAGAAGTCCGAGTCTGTCACATTCTTCTACAAAATACTGCGACTGCGGATAATGTGATGTCCGAACACCGTTGACCTTGAGCTGTTTTTTACAAAGCTGTGCATCGTACTTTTGCATGCTCTTTGGCATCGCGTAGCCGACATAGGCGTAGCTTTGGTGTCTGTTGACGCCACGGATTTTCAGTTTCTCGCCATTTAAATAAAAGCCGTCTTCTTTAAAAATCGCCTCACGAAATCCGATTGTATCCGTGATTTGATCGATGATTGTTCCTTCCTGACTTAAAACGACCTTAACCTCATACAGATTCGGCTCATCAACGCTCCAAAGCTTCACGCCGTTTACATCTGCAACAAATTCTGTGTTGTTCTTCGCGTCAGCGCTTCCAAGGCTTTCCCAGTTATCCTCTTTTTTCAAAAATACTTCTAATTCCATGCCCTCCGTTTGACCGCTAAACGTCGGCTTCACATTGAGCTTGGGTTTATCCAGAACATTTGTCGCATAGATGAATGCATCGGATAGAAATGTTTTTTCTCTCACCTCCAGATAGACATCCCGGTAGATTCCACCGTAGGTCATATAGTCAATTACCTTTCCAAATGGCGGAATATTGAGATTTTCCCTGCTATCCACCATAACAGTCAGCAGATTATCGGGCGCTTCCTTCATATACTGTGTCAGTTCCACCTCAAATGCAGTATATCCATTTGCATGCTTGCAAAGTAATGAACCGTTTAAGAATACTTTCGCATAATGCGCAACGCCCTCAAAAACGAGAAAAACCCGCTTTTCCCGCATTTCATCAGTGTAAGCAATCTTTCGCTGATAACAGACACATTTCTGATAGAGCGACTCATCGAAATAATTGTACGGCAGTACTTCTACTGTATGCGGCAATTCTACCGTCGTCGCTTCCGCCTGCATTGCAGTGACCATTTTTTCTTCAAATTGATCTGAATACTGCCATTCCCGATTCAAATATATCCGGTTATCTCTTTTGATCATTTCGTATTCCCTCCCATAAAATTGCAACCATATCTTCTAACGCCTCTTCATAACTGCATCCGATATCCGACAGCGTCTGTGACTCCAAAAATGCTTCGATCGTGCTCTCCACCATGCACCGAAAGACCGGAATCGGAAATGGTTTCAACTCCCCGCAGCTGATGCCTTCTTTAAGCAGTGCAATCGTCGTCTCCCAGCCTCCATGAAGTCTTTCCACCATACGCTTATATACCCTTGGGTACTTTTCCCTTCCACCCTGCAATTTGTGAAAATCGATTTCGCGGTATCGTTCCGGCAAAGCGATGATAATTCGTTTTATTTTTTCCTGTAGCGATAATTCCTCATTTTCCGCAATTTCCTGCTCTGCTTTTTTGATTTCCGCAAAGCAGTAGTCCACCGTTTCCATACACAGCGTTTCTTTATCCCGAAACACGGTATAAATTGTTTTTTTGCTGATTTTCAGCCTCCTCGCTACATCATCCATTGTAAAAGTGAGTCCCTTTTCATTCACTTCAAACACTGTGGCATCCATGATGCGCTCTTTCAGATTCCCGATTGTTTCCATTTCATTACTCATTGCCGTTTTCCCATTCTTCATCCGCAAACAATGTAACCTATAACGCTTCCGTCTCCATCCGCTTTGTCCAAAATGGATGGAGGAAACTTGGAAACTCATTTGCGTTTCTTAGTTTCTGTCTATATCTTATCAGACACATTTCAAAAATACAATTTGGGAAATGCACTAAAAAAGCACAGCCGAAACTGTGCTTTTTTACCATTCATTATGTGTTTGGACCGGGCAAGCAGCAAACAGCGTCACGCACGTTGCATTTCCCGTCCGCTTTGCGTCCGCGCATTACTCACATCCTGCCTTATTGCGTCTGCAGGCAATATGATACCCTTCATAAACCGCAAATCCGAGGATTGCACCAAACGTATTTAATAAAATATCATCTACATCAAATTGCCCCAGTCTCGATACGAGCTGAAAACATTCGATTCCGATTGAGATTGCCGCGCATCGGAGAAACACCCCAAAAAAGGTCAGGCGATGCGTTCTCTCCCTGACAGCGCACTGCAAAATACCGACCGGAATAAACAATGCGACATTGCCAACCAGATTTTCGAATCCGCCAATCCGGTCAAAATATCTGATATACATTTTTACCGACCGAAATAATGTAAAATTGGCTGTTTCAATGCCGTGAAGCACCTGCCCCGGATCCCAGGAGCGCAAAATATTCCGTGTCGTATCAAATGGATATTTGAAAACAATAAGCCGAAACAAAATGAGTAGATAACAAACATAAATTGCGATCAGAAGACGTTTCCTTCTCAACTTAAGTTCTCTCCTTCCCGCTTAGTTTCCTGCTCATCTTCCTCCCGAAGCAGTTTGGTAATAAGCGCATAAATCTCATCACGCCCTGCTTTCGTTTCCGCAGAAAACGGAATGACCGTCGTTCCCTTTAAAACGCCGAGGCCTTCCTTAATCATCTTCACATGCTTCGGAAGCTGGGAGCGTTTGAGTTTATCTGCCTTTGTGGCGATAATAATCGGCCTGTAGCCCTGATTTAAAATCCATTCATACATCTGAACGTCATTCGCACCCGGCTCATGGCGAATATCAATGAGCAAAAAGACCACCTTTAACACTTGCGATTTGTGTAAATAGTTTTCGATCATTTTGCCCCATTTGGCTTTTACCTCCTGTGATACTTTTGCGTATCCGTATCCCGGCAGATCGACAAAATACAATTCCTCGTCCTGACGCTCCCCATCGACGTCTTTTACGCCTGCTTTTATTTTATAAAAGTTGATTGTCTGTGTCTTTCCCGGCTGCGCCGATGTACGCGCATAGCTTTTGCGGTTCATCAGTGCATTGATGAGCGATGATTTCCCCACATTACTCTTTCCGGCAAAGGCAATTTCCATCGATTCATTCTGTGGTATAACACTCGTTATTCCGCAGACTGTTTCCAGATTGACATCCTTTATGACCATGTCGCTTTCCTCACGATTTCTTTCTCACATTCGTTTCCTTCAAAACAAGTGCAATATTGAGCACATCCTGTATTTTGGATACAGTTTCGAATTTTAATCCGCATTTAATTTCTTCTTCAAGTTCTGCGATATCTTTCTGATTGTCTATAGGAACTATCACTGTTTTTACACCATACTTTTTGGCAGCAAGAACCTTTTCCTTGAGTCCGCCAATGGCAAGTACGCGTCCTCTGAGTGTTATTTCCCCTGTCATTGCCACATCATGGCGGACCGGAATGCCCGTTACCGCAGATAAAATAGCAGTCGCTATTGTAATGCCTGCACTTGGACCGTCCTTCGGGACTGCTCCCTCCGGCACATGAACATGCACATCGTGCTGCGCAAAATAATCAGGCTCCGCGCCATAAGCCGGTGCAAGACTCCTCACAAGAGAGAGCGCTGTCATCGCAGACTCCTTCATCACATCACCGAGTTTTCCTGTCAGCTTTAGTTCTCCTTTTCCCGGCATTACAAGCGCTTCTATTTCCAGCGTGTCGCCGCCCACACTCGTCCATGCCAGTCCCCTGACTGTTCCGATTTGCGGCTTTGCGCCGGCTTTTTCATCTATGTAACGCTCTTTTCCCAGGAAGTCGTGCAGATTGCTGCGTGTTACCTTCTCTTTCAAAGTCTCACCGGTCACAATTGCAAGCGCCGTCTTACGGCAGATCGTTCCAATCTGACGCTCCAGTTCACGAACGCCCGCCTCTCTTGTATAGCCGGAAATCACCTGTTCAATCGCTTTATCCGTCATAACGAGCTGCTTTTCCGTCAGTCCGCTCTGCAAAATCTGTTTTTTAACGAGATGCTCCTTTGCAATATGGAATTTTTCTACTTCCGTATAACTGCTTAATTCAATGATTTCCATTCGGTCCCGAAGCGGCATACTGATTTGAGAAATATCATTGGCTGTCGCGATAAACAACACCTTGGATAAATCAATCGCAATTTCCAGATAATGATCCCGGAAATGCCTGTTCTGCTCACCATCTAATACCTCAAGCATTGCAGAAGCCGTATCTCCCTTGTGGTCACTGCTCATCTTGTCAATCTCGTCAAGGAGCATCAGCGGATTGCTCACCCCTGCCTGTCTGATTCCTGCCGCTATACGGCCGGGCATTGCACCAATATAGGTTCTACGATGTCCACGGATTTCTGCCTCATCCCTGACACCGCCAAGACAGATTCTCACATACTCCCTGTTTAGCGCTTTTGCCACACTTTTGGCAATCGAAGTCTTACCCGTTCCCGGTGGTCCGACAAGACATATAATCGATGCGCTGTCCTTTGGCAGCTCTTCCCCCATACGTCCGCGCATGGCAAGCACAGCCAAAAACTCCAATATACGTTCTTTCACCTTTTCCATGCCATAGTGATCATCATCTAAAATCTGTTTGGCATAAGAAAGGTCCATCTGCTCCATAGAGCATTTATCCCACGGCATATCGAGAAGTGTCTCGATATAGGTGCGCTCCATCGCACTCTCTGACGAACCTGTAGCTCCGGATTTAAACCGCGCAATTTCCTTTGCAATCTTCTTTTTGACCTCGGTGCAGGCTTGCAAGCCTTCGAGCCTTTCCTCGAATTCCTCAGCCTCTGAAAGCACATCCTCATCCAGTTCCTTGCGAATCGCCTTCATCTGTTCCCGCAAGACATAATTCTTCTGGTTGTCATCAAGCTGCTGCTTTACCTTCGCAGAAAGCTCCTTGCGGATTTGTTCTACCTCATTTTCAGTTGCAATGATAGAAGATAAAAACTCAAACCGCTCGGAAATCTTTTCGAGCTGAAGGAGCTTTAAGCGGTACTGATAGGAAACCGGCATGTGTGCAATAATTGTATCCATGAGCTTCTCGAGTTCACCGATTTTGCTGACACGTGCAAGGTCCATATTGCCGCGTTTGCCATCCTCCGATTTTTTCTTCATCAGGTCCTTTAAGATACGGACTGCGGCCTCGATTTCATTTGCATCCATATCCCAGACGGTCTCCCGCTTGCTGACCATCGCTTCATAATAGCCACCGTCCCTGCTTAGTTCATGAATATATACGCGGTGCATGCCTTCCACAAGCACACGGGAAGCCTCTCCCGGGAGCCTTACAATCTGTCTGATTTTGGCACTGCATCCGACCGGATACACACGTTCAAGCGAAGCCTCACCATCATCCTGCGTTCTTGTCACAACAACAAGCTGCTGCCCCTCTTCCAGTGCTTTGTTTGCAGACAAAACAGAGTATGTCTGCCGCAAATCAAAATGCATAATGGTCCCCGGCATCAACGCAATTTCACTTAAGATCACTGCCGGAACTGTATCCGATTTTGCTTTCGTTTTTCTTGGCATCTCATACTCCTCTTTCTATTATTCCAGCTTCCATAACACAAATGCAGTACCGCTTATCAAGCGATACTGCATATTTTCTACGCACGTTCCACCATTGGTTTTGAACCGTTTACAATGGTATCCTTTGTAACCGTTACCTTCACAATGGATTCATCTGACGGAATCTCATACATCACATCCATCATCGCATTTTCCATGATGGAACG
This sequence comes from Lachnospiraceae bacterium, assembly GCA_021153185.1. GTDB lineage: Bacteria > Bacillota > Clostridia > Lachnospirales > Lachnospiraceae > SIG333. Next base: position 17,656 of record JAGKTY010000012.1, on the reverse strand, counting down.
AAGTCCTCTCGCACCTGTCTTTCTCTCATACGCCTGCTTTGCAATTTCTGCAATGGCTTCTTCCTCAATGACCAGCTCTACATCATCAAATGCAAAAAGCTGTTTATACTGTTTGACCAGTGCATTTTTCGGCTCCTTTAAAATACGGCATAGCGCTGCCTCATCAAGACCTTCCAATGAAATGTTGATCGGAACTCGTCCGACGAACTCCGGAATCAGTCCGAATTTCATCAAATCCTGCGGTGTGACATGCTGCAAAGTCTCTGTCAGCGTCTGCTCTGTATTTGATTTCACATTGGCATTAAAACCAATTGATTTTTGATTGAGTCTGGACTCGACAATTTTTTCAAGTCCATCAAAAGCGCCTCCGCAGATAAACAAAATATTGGATGTATCAATCTGCAAAAGTTCCTGATGCGGATGCTTACGACCGCCCTGCGGTGGAACACTTGCGACAGTACCCTCAACGATTTTGAGAAGTGCCTGCTGTACACCCTCACCCGATACGTCTCTCGTAATCGAAACATTCTCACTCTTTTTGGTGATTTTATCAATCTCGTCAATATAAATGATACCGTACTGTGCACGCTCGATATCATAATCTGCTGCCTGAATAAGCTTGAGTAGAATATTCTCAACATCCTCTCCAACATATCCTGCCTCCGTCAGCGTGGTTGCATCTGCAATCGCAAACGGAACATTGATAATCTTGGCAAGTGTCTGTGCGAGGAAGGTCTTACCGGAACCTGTCGGACCTACCATTAAGATGTTACTCTTTTGCAGTTCCACGCTTAAGTCCTTTGGTGCAGTCACACGTTTATAATGATTGTAAACCGCCACCGCAAGTACCTTTTTGGCAGCTTCCTGTCCAATGACATAGTCATCTAAAAACTGTTTGATTTCAACCGGTTTTAAAAGGTTGATTGACGGCTCCTCGCTCTCTTCAAACCGTGCATTTTCATATTCTTCATCCATAATTTCCGCGCATAGTTCTACACACTCATCACAGATAAAAATGCCTGTTGAAGGTCCGGCAATCAGCTTTTGAACCTGGTCCTGGGTTTTCCCGCAAAACGAACAGCGGAACTTCCCTTCCATTTTTTTCCCTGACATATTCTTCTCCAAATCTAGCCTTCAATCATTTCATTTCTGGAAGTAATGACACGGTCAATCAGTCCGTACTCCATTGCTTCTTTCGCAGTAAGCCAGTTGTCACGATCTGTATCAGCCGCAATTTCTTCATATGTCTTTCCGGTATTTTCTGCAAGAATCTTGTTTAATTTCTCTTTTGTCTGAAGAATGTGCTTTGCAGCAATCTCAATCTCCGTAGCCTGACCCTGTGCACCGCCAAGTGGCTGATGAATCATAATCTCCGCATTCGGAAGCGCGAGACGTTTGCCTTTTGTACCACCTGCAAGAAGGAATGCACCCATACTTGCTGCCATACCGATACAAATGGTTGAAACATCACATTTGATATACTGCATCGTATCATAAATGGCCATACCGGCTGTGACAGAACCGCCCGGGCTGTTAATATAAATCTGAATATCTTTATCAACATCTTCTGACTCTAAGAACAATAGCTGTGCAACAACAAGGGATGCTGTCACTTCGTTCACTTCTTCTCCAAGGAAAATGATACGCTCCTTCAGAAGTCTTGAGTAAATATCGTAGCTTCTCTCACCACGGCTTGTCTGTTCAATGACATAAGGTACTAAACTCATAATAAACCTCCTGCTTACAAAAGAGGGCATAAAGCCCTCTTTCCAACTTATTTTTCAACTGCGTTATCAACGACAAATTTTGCAGCTTTTGTCACAGCAAGGTCTTTCATGATTTCTTCTTTGCCCTGCTCGCCAATCATTGCTTTCACTTTGTCATGTTCCATCTTATACATTTCAGCCATCTTAGCAACTTCTTCATCAAAGTCGGCTTCTTCTGCTGTAATATTCTCTGCTTTCACAATTGCCTCAAGCACAAGTCTTGACTGGATACGCTGCATTGCCTGCGGTTTAATCTGCTCTGTCATCGCTTCTACAGAAGAGCCTGTCAACTGGATATACTGCTCGAAGCTGATGCCCTGCATCTGGATACGCTGTGCAAACTCATCGATCATCTGGCGCTGTGTTGTTGTAACCATTGCTTCCGGAATATCCATTTTGGAATCTGCAATAACCGCATCAATTGCTGCCATCTCTTTTGCATCCGCTGCTTCTTTTTCTTTTTTCTCTGTTAAATTCTTCTTAACATCCTCTTTGTATTCTGCAAGTGTATCAAACTCTGATACATCTGCTGCAAAATCATCGTCAAGCTCCGGAAGCTGTTTTTCTTTGATTTCTTTGATCGCAACCTTGAACATTGCAGGTTTTCCTGCAAGATCTTCTGCCTGGTAGTCTTCCGGGAATGTCACATTAACTTCCACATCACTTCCGGCTTCTTTTCCGATCAGCTGCTCTTCGAATGTATCGATGAACGAATGTGAACCGATTGTGAGGGAATAATTCTCACCTTTTCCGCCATCAAACGCTTTGCCATCAACAAATCCTTCAAAGTCGATCACTGCGATATCACCATCTTTTACCGGTCTGTCTTCCACTGTTACGGTACGTCCGCTCTGCTCACGCTCTCTCTGGATGACTGCATCCACTTCCTCGTCTGTAACCGCTACATCTACTTTATCAATTTTAACACCTTTGTATTTGCCAAGTGTTACTTCCGGTTTTAACGCAACCTCTGCTGTAAACACAAATGCTTTTCCAGGCTCAAGCGTTACGACATCAATTGTTGGCTGAGAAACGATTTCTTCCTCGCACTCTGCGACTGCTTTCTCGTAAGCACCCGGCATCACTGCATTTGCAGCATCCTCAAGAAATACGCCTTTTCCGTACATCTTTTCTACCATCGCACGTGGCACTTTTCCTTTACGGAAACCCGGTACACTGATTTTGCCTTTATTTTTCTGGAAAGCGGCTTCTGTTGCTTTTTCCATCTCTTCAGCTGAAACTTCAATAGTAAGCTTAGCCATATTGTGCTCTAATTTCTCAATCTGTAAACTCATGATTTACTTCCTCCTTAATATATCGTGTTAAATCCGCTTGTTTCCGAGCATCCGTGTTCTTTTCAAGCGCAACCATACACACTCACAGTCATTTTACGATTATAGCATAACGCTTTGAAAAATGCAATGTTAGAAGCTTTTAAATGTATAAAATTTCCATTTATAATTTTCCCTTTTGATTCACATACTATCGTTAGAATCAAAATCACTTGGCGCCAACGAAGTCTTTGATTCTTATCATATAGACAATCATTTTTAGGAGGGACAAAAAATGGCTTCAAACTCTAGCAGTTCAAAACAGTCTAGCTCAAAGGATGCTATGGACCGTTTTAAATCAGAAGTTGCCAGCGAAATGGGAGTAAACATCAAAGATGGTTACAACGGCGATATCACAGCGAAGGAAGCTGGTAGCGTTGGTGGCGAAATGGTCAAAAGAATGATCAAAAATCAGAAAGACCAGATGAAATAACAAAGAAAAAAAAGAAAGGGGACGCAAATGCGTCCCTATACATATACAATCGATTCTGCAAGCGCTTCTGCCTGCTTTTGTCCTTTTATAACCTCTACAATCTTCAGCCCAAATGCAAGTGCTGTTCCCGCGCCTCTGCTTGTGATGATATGTCCGTCAACGCATACCTTCTCATAGCTGATTTTTGCGCCGGTAAGCTCCGCTTCCTTGCCCGGATAACAGCATGCCTCTCTTCCTTCCAAATGCCCTCTGTGTCCCAAGATTGTCGGTGCCGCACAAATCGCCGCAACCCATCTTTCGCTTGCCACAAAGTCATCCACCTGCGCCATCAATTTGTCTGTCTCTTCCAAATTGGTTGTGCCCGGCATTCCACCCGGCAGGACAATCATTTCAACCTGTGTAAAATCGACATCCCGAAGTGTCTTGTTCATCATGACGCGGACACCGTGCGAGCTTGTTACAGAAAGGCTGTCCGTTACGCTGACCATATCCACGTCAATTTTGGCCCTGACAAGCAAATCGACCACGCTCAGTGCCTCCATTTCCTCATATCCTGTTGCAAAAAATACACATACTCTGCTCATACCTTCTCCCCTCCGTTTAATCAAGTGCATCTATTTTTTGTGAAATCACACGTACAAACTCCTCCTTTGGAAGCGGCCTGCTAAAGAGATATCCCTGAATGTAATCGACACCCAATGCCTCCATTCTCCTATACTGCTGCACATTTTCCACACCCTCAGCCAGCACACTCATGCCGAGCGATTTGATCATGGAAATGGCAAACTGCATGGCAACGTCTGCCTTCTGGCTTTCAAAGGATGACCAGATTAACGTCTTATCGAGTTTCACAATATCGACCGGAAGTCCGACAACATAGCTTAGGTTCGAATATCCGCTGCCGTAATCATCCAATGAGAACGTCACACCCTCTGCAATCAATGCCTCCATGTTGGAAAGCAATGTCTTCTCCGAATTGACTGCCGCCGTCTCCGTAATCTCCAGATTGATTGCCTCAGGCGGAATATCGTATTTTTGCATAACCGCCATCAGTTCCTGATGCAAATCCTCCTGCATACACTGCACGACGCTCAGATTCACTTCCACATAGCGGATGCCCTTTTCAAGCAGGCTCTGCTCCTTCATAAACTGACAGACCTGTTCAAACACGATCATGCCAAGTTCCAGGATCAATCCGTTACGCTCCGAAATCGGAATAAAAAGATCCGGCGAAATAAACTTGTCATCTTCATCAAACAAACGGACAAGCGCCTCTGCTGACACATATTCCCCCGCGCGGACCGAATAAATCGGCTGATAGTAAACCTGTACGGTTCCCTGTTCCATTGCCCGCCTCAGCGATGCATCCGCATGGTCGATTTCCTTTTTGCGAAGAAGCTGCTCTTCATTGATCGGAATGACAGTTCCTTTTCCGAGCTTTCTGCATTCCTCCATAAAGAAGGAAACCACATCGGTAAGCTCATCAGCACTTTTTAGCATGTTGCTCTGTGCAAGATATGCCATACTGAGGGATAGTTTCACGTCCATCTCATATATCTGCCATGGCCTTTTAAAACGCGGTTCAATCTGCTCAAGCGCATCGTACATATGTCTCACATTGTCAAAGGTCAGCGTAAACTCATACTCCCCTGAGCGGAATGCAACACATCCCTTCATCGAACGCAGGAACGAAACAACCAGCTCCATGACGCGCTCCGCATTTTCCTTTCCAAAGGTTTCTTGCACGATTTTAAAATCATCCAGGCAGATTGTAATAATGGAAAAAGTACGTTTGCTGCTAAAGCGCTCCAAAATATAATAATAAAGTGCATCCGCATTGAAACATCTCGTCAACCGGTCAACCCTGTTTTCCGGGTTTTCCATTCTTGCATACACAAATGTCATAGATAGCGCCATCGCATAGCCGACAATCAGCCATCCATCGTTGAATTTTTGAACGGTAGCTGCTAAAATCCAGCTGCAAATCAAAAAGACAAGCGCCTCAAGCTTTGATTTGCGGATGGCTCTGCGATACCGGATTGCCAGAAAAAGTGCAACAAGCAGATACGAACAACATACGACATATGTCAGGATGACACTCTCTCCCCCTGTATACATCAGCCCATTGTCTTCACAGTACGCAATCGGCAAAAAAATGAGCGCAATTGCAGATGCAAATACAGGAACAGAACAAATAAACGCCCTGAAATCGCGACTCTCATTGAGCTGCCTGATATCCATCATCACATAATATGCCATCACGCAGCAAATGGAGATAAGAGACAACAAATAGCCCTTGCATAACAACCCTTTCAAAAGGGAATCATCAAACAATTCATACAATGCCCATACCGATGTAATATCCAAAATCAAGGAGCCGAGCACCAACAAAATCATTGTAAAAAATACACGCTCCGAAGTGAACGAAAGTATATTTTTCCGAAGGCAGAACGCCAAAATCATGCAGACAAGGATAAGTCCGCACACCTGAAACTGAATCTGTAAAACCATAAAATTTCCTTTAAAATCAAACGCTCAACTGAGACAGCAAACTGTCTTGTCAACTGTATATTTAGTATACATGACCACGGAATGCTTTTCAATCATTTGTTGCATAATGATTCCAAAAGAGGTATATTTGTAACGATTAATAGTCATGTAAATTCCCCCAATTGACATCTGCTTGCATGAATGGACATTTTTTGCGGGATTTATATAGCGAATGGAGTTCTGAATCGTTACGAATTCTTATTCACCCGGTTCTGAAAGTGAGGTTATTTATGGAAATCGAACGCAAATTTACAATCAAGACACTGCCGGATCATCTGGACAATTATCCGGTGCGTATCATTGAACAGGGCTATCTTTGCACGGAGCCTGTCCTGCGTATCCGCCGTGATAATGATGATTACTATTTCACGCTAAAGGGACGGGGCATGATGGAACGCCTCGAGGAAAACATGCCGATTTCCGCTGAGACCTACGCCCATCTTCTCACCAAAATTGATGGCGCCCTCATTCAAAAAAAGCGCTACATGATTCCGCTTGATGCCCCATCCTTCAAGGAGGGTTATACACCAAGCGAAGATCTGGCGCTTGTCATCGAACTCGATATTTTTACTTCTCCAAAGCCACTCATTATGGCAGAAGTGGAATTTCCGGACAGCGAATGTGCCAATGCCTTCATCGCCCCGGACTGGTTTGATGAAGACGTCACAATGGACAGACGCTATCACAATTCCAATATGGTTTAATCAAATATCCACAAATTGCCGGGAAGCTTTCGGGCGGAATTATTGGTCCGCAAACACTGCTTCCACTTCATCCCACTTGCCTTCTTTAAGCACATACGCTTTTACAGCACCCTCAAACGCCTTTTCCCATTCTCTGGATGGGAAAAGTGCGTACCGGTCTTCCTTCATCACGGCACCGCTTTGCGCTATCTGCATGGCATCCTTCAAAAGGACGTTTCCATATTCTTCAAAAGACACCGTCTCATACGGAAGTATATATCCCATTTCATCCATCAGGATTTTTTGTGCATCCGCATCTGTCACGCACCAATCCAGGAATTCCAGTGCGGCCTCTTTGTCCCGCTCCTTTGCCTCACGGTTGATGCATACATATGTGGCGTTCAAAAGTCCCGGTCCTTCCTGACAGGCTTCGTTTGCAAAGTAAAGCGGCATCATTCCCATCTGCGATGCGGTTATTTTACCGGAGCCGAGTATATTGTTCAGACTCCATGTTCCGCCAAAATAAAAAGCTGCTTCGCCCGCCGCAAATTCTTTCACAGCACTACCGCCCGATTTTTCCTGCAATTCTTTTTCATCACACGTCGCATTTGACACCATCAAATCGAGCACTTCTTTATACTGCGGCAAATACTTGCCCCTCAGTTTCTTAGAAAACACACCCATGCCGTCCTTTTCTTCATAATAGACCGCATCGTTTAAGAGCAATCTTGAAAACTTCCAACCTGAGGATGTATCTATATAAGAAGACGTAAAGGCCCCCTTTACCGGAAGGTTCGTTCTCCTTTTCAGTTCTGCTTTGTGCTTCTGGATATCGGCTGCAACCTTTGAGAGCATCTCAAAACTATCGATTTCCGAAACACTGTAAATGAGTGCGTCAGGAAGTCCCATATAGGCACTTAAAATATCCCGATTGTAAATCAGACCATAGAAATCCGTTGAGAGCATCACGCCCCTTACTTCTCCCCTGTTATTCTTACAGACAAAGGAATCACCAAGCACCTTCCCTGCAAAAGGAGCATCCGAGAGATTTTCGCAAAACGCATCATAGTCTTCTATCTGTTCTTTACTGTGGAGCATAAAAACGGTTGCCGGTTTTTCTTTTTTGTTTCCGGCTTCCAGCACACTCCGATAGACGTCATCCGTCGCCAGGGCAACTTCCGTCTCAACGCCCGATTCCACTTTGTAAGCATTTGCTAATTTTTCAAATGATTCCTGCAAATCCGGAGAATCATTTAAAATCCGCACCCGCGTCAGCAGCTCCTCAGCCTCTTTTGACGCATCCTGATTCTCATCGCCTGCCGGCACGTCCTCTGCCGCATTCTGCCCGTCTGTTTGCGCCTGTTCGTTTATTGTCTCTACCGCACGCTCTTCTGTATTCAAAAATGGCAACCGGTCCGTGAATGCACAGCCTGTTACCAGGCAGACACAAAGGACCGGTCCCATCACACGTTTTATGATCTGTTTTTTCATTACATGTATCTTCCTTAATTCTATCTTATGTCAAAAATGAATGAAGTTCTAAATTGTTTTCAATATAATTATTATACCCAACCATTCGCTACGGTGCAATGCAAAAAGAGGTACAAATGTACCTCTTTTATTGCACAGTCATTACGTCAGGGTGACCTCTGTGTCATCGCCAACCGTTCCCGGGCAAGAAAAATTACAACAGCCTCCGCCTATGTTGTCACATGGTTGTTTCGCTTCCTGGCTGCATCCACAGCTTAAATCAAGCGGTTTGATTTTTAAATTGAGCAGATCACCTGCCACAAAACGCATACAGTCCGAGGTTTCCGGATTCACAATGCTTCCCTTCGGGATTTCAATTTTTCCGGCGCTCTTGACATTATAGCCTACGAAATAAAGGCTTTGCAGTACAAGCGTCACACCGGCTGTCACCGTGTCATCGTCCAGGCTGAATTCAAGGAGCTTTGCCATAGCAAACAAATTGATGCCCTGTGTGACAGAGTTGTTTGTTGTCATAAGTCCATTGAAATTGATAACCGGCGTCGGTGTTCCGCCGGCAGTTGCCGCAGGTGCATAGCTCACACCGTATGGCGCAAAAATTTCCAGCTCCACCGATGTCGGATTTGTGTCCTCATCATACGTTGCACTGCTTGTATCCGACGGCAGATACACAGCTGTCGGATACAGCGTTGCAAGTGGTCTGCAGGCATTATCATAAAGTGTTACAGCAAACTGTAATGTGATGTTAGAAAGTGTGATACGATAGCAATTCGGTCTTGCAGTGAGCGACTCAATGAGCACATTTCCCGTTCCGTACGTATAGGTTGCATCGATGACGGTCAATCTTGCACTTGTAGCTGTCGGATAGGTTGTTGAAATGTCTGTTCCAAGATTGAACGTGGTACAAAGATTGACACCGATTTCATCATAAATCAGTGGGGCATTTATCCCAAGTATATTCGGATCATCACAAATCGGATTTGCGCATACATCCACACAGCAATGCCCTGATTCGTTCATCGAGCGCACAACATTACTGATAATTCTAGGTCTTGATTTGCACTTACATGCCATACGAATTCTTCCTCCGTATTCTTTATTACAGTATACGTTCTATTCTAAAATTTGTTCCCATAAACATATACAAAGAAAATCAGGATTTGCTCATGTCCGGAATCTACCAGGTGGATTGTGAAACTGCCTTGTTTCTATACGCAAGGGAACACAACATTTATATGCGCTACAAAACCGGACCCTACTTTGGCAAGCCGACGCTTCTTGCAGGCGATTACAATTTCGGTCTTGTTGAAGTCGCTACGACAAGCACGCTATACTTTGCATATATTTCTACGCAAAATACAATTGTGTCCAAAAATTTGAGTGGAGATATAATTTTCAGCACGCCCTTTACAAGGATACCTGGTGCTAACTTTAACTTTGTTTTTTCCAAAGTATCTGACGAACCGTTTTTATTATACCCTGCCTCGTCCTGTGTAGGGAGCCCGCTGCAGTATACATTTCCGCTTCTTGAAAGACAGGCCGCTCCTTTCACGCCTTGCCCTGACGGCATAAAAACCATTCATCCGATTGTCTCAGCAAACCGTTTGTTTTTGCTTGCCGTCTGCGACAATCAGACGCTTTTGTATTGCATAAGCGACACCCTCACGCCGCATGTTCTGCTTACAGACAACTCCAAAGAATTGCAGCGCTTGCAAATGCAGCTCGATAGTGCCATCACACAATACAATGAACTGATGGATGTCGCCAGGCACTACAAAGAAGAAGCCGAAAAATGGCGCGGAAAATATTGGAAGTAATGTGTTATCTGATACGCGCGATATGCATCACGCCAAAGGAAAAAAAGGAAAAAGAGCCGCCTTTCGGCAGCTCTTTTGTAAGGGGGGATAATGCTTTTTATCATAACTTGTCAATTCAGTTCCGATTCGCAACATCGTCGCTGCACGGTTCCAAATTAGCGAAGTTTCCAAATATCGTCATTGTACTGTGCAATTGTACGGTCTGATGAGAAGAAACCTGCTTTTGCGATGTTTACAAGCATCATCTTTTTCCATTTCTGACGATCCTCGTAATCTTTTAACATTCTCTCTTTTGTCTCAACATAATCCTCTAAATCGAGAAGTGTCATGAACCAGTCTTTGTTAAGAAGCTCGTTGTAAAGTCTCTCAAGATTCTCTTTGCTACCAACCTTCATGACTGTATCACTTACGATGAAGTCTACAGCTTCTTTAATCATCTCGCTCTTCTCGTAGTACTCTTTTGAAACATAATCCGCTTTTTCGTAGTGTGCGATAACTTCATCTGATTTCTCACCGAATATATAGATGTTGTCATCTCCGACAAGCTCGTGAATCTCTACGTTTGCACCATCGCTTGTACCAAGTGTAACAGCACCGTTTAACATGTATTTCATGTTACCTGTACCGGATGCCTCTTTGGAAGCAAGTGAAATCTGCTCAGAAATATCACATGCAGGAATCATTTTCTCTGCGTATGCAACATTGTAGTTTTCAACCATCAACACGCTCATGTATGGGCTGACATCCGGATCATTGTTTACGATTTCCTGTAAGCAAAGGAGTAAGTGAATGATATCCTGTGCGATTACATAAGCCGGAGCTGCCTTTGCACCAAATACGAATGTTACCGGTGTAGAAGGTTTGTTGCCTTTCTTAATCTCAAGGTATTTGTGGATGATGTAAAGGGCATTCATCTGCTGACGTTTGTACTCATGAAGTCTCTTAGACTGCATATCAAAGATAGAGTCCGGGTTGAGTGTAACGCCTTCTACCTCTTTTACATAATCTACGAATTCCTGTTTTTTGATTCTCTTAATATCAGCAATCGTGTCAAGAACGCTTTGGTCATCAATCTTTGTAAGAAGCTTCTCAAGCTCTGTTGCATCTTTTTTGAAACCATCTCCAATTGTCTCTGTTAAGAATTTGGTAAGTGGTTTGTTACAAGATAATAACCAACGACGGAATGTAATACCGTTTGTCTTGTTGTTAAATTTCTCAGGATAAATCTTGTAGAATGCATTTAACTCTGTATCCTTTAAGATTTCTGTATGGATAGCAGCTACACCGTTTACAGAGAATCCGTAGTGGATATCCATGTGAGCCATGTGTACTCTGTCATCTTTATCGATGATGTATACTCTCTCATCGTCGTATTTTTCTTCTACTCTCTTTGCAAGCTCTTTGATAATCGGAACAAGCTGTGGAACAACCTTCTCAAGGTAAGAAAGTGGCCATTTCTCAAGTGCCTCAGCAAGGATTGTGTGGTTTGTGTATGCACATGTCTTGCTGACTACATCAATTGCCTCATCCATTGTGAATGCTTTCTCATCAACAAGGATACGGATGAGCTCCGGAATAACCATAGACGGATGTGTATCGTTAATCTGGATGACTGCATGATCATACATCTTGCGGAGATCAACCTTTTTCTCTTTTAACTCTTTTAAGATGAGCTGCGCACCGTTTGATACCATGAAGTACTGCTGGTAAATACGAAGTAAGTTACCTGCCTCATCAGAATCATCCGGATATAAGAACAATGTAAGGTTCTTAGCGATGTCTGTCTTATCAAAATCGATGCCGTCTTTTACAAGGCTCTCATCGATTGTCTCGATATCAAATAAATGAAGCTTGTTAAGACCCTGGTTGTAACCAACAACGTCGATATCGTAAAGACGGGATTTCACTGTCATATCGCCGAACTGAACATCGAAAGTTGTTTCTGTCTTATTGAGCCATGACTGATCTTCGATCCAGTCATTTTTCTCTGCTGTCTGCTTACGATTTTTGAATACCTGTTTAAAAAGTCCGTAATGGTAGTTAAGACCAATACCGTCACCAGGAAGATTCAATGTAGCAATTGAGTCAAGGAAGCAAGCTGCAAGACGTCCAAGACCACCGTTACCAAGTGATGGTTCCGGCTCAATCTCTTCAATCTTTGATAACTGTTTGCCGTTTGCTGCAAGAATCTCATCAAGTTTCTCGTAGATTCCTAAGTTGATTAAGTTATTTGAAAGAAGTTTACCAATTAAGAATTCTGCTGAAATGTAGTAAACTTTTTTTGGTCCGTGAATTTCTTCTGTTGCATCCAAAAGTCCTTTTGTGAGCTCAAGGATTGCATAATATAATTCCTGATCGCTGCAGTCAGCGATTGATTTGCCATATTTGTTATCAACTACTGCTTTGAGCTGATCCTCAAGTTTTGTCTGAAGCATTTCTCTTTGTAATGTCATGAATAACATCCTCCTTAAATTGTTTTACTGTTTTTGCTTTGTTTCTGTTTATTCGATTTCTGACTACCCCATGTCAGAAAACGTTTTCCATCTGTAATTGCATTATAACATAGGAAAACGTTTTCCGCAAGTGTTTTTCTGAATTTTTTTTAAAAATTTTTTTCTTTTGATTTTGCCCTTGTTTTTCCTATTGATTTCTTGCCAAAACCGAACACGGCATATCATATCTGACCGGATTTCCATCGATATCCGTCACGATACCACCGGCCTCTTTTACAATCAGTCCACCGGCAGCATGATCCCATGGCGACAAACACAATTCAAAGTACAATTCGGCTCGTCCTGCTGCCACACTGCAAAGGTCCAGTGCAGCCGAACCGCTTCTGCGGATATCAAGTGCTTTCTTAAAATAGTCATACGCCATTTGAAAGGAGGCTTCATTTAGTTCTTCATGATATGGAGACGTTCCAAACAGCACGACACCGTTTTCAAGTGGCTGCCGGGAAACATGAATCTGTGTTCCATTACAGTATGCCCCCATTCCTTTTTGCGCGGTAAACAGTTCATCCAAATACGGATTATATACAAACGCAAGTGTAGCCTCACCATCGGTTATGAGTGCTACAGAAATACAACTGTTGTGATAATCCTTGATAAAATTTGTCGTACCGTCAATCGGATCCACAATAAAGTACATACCTTTTTCGGAAAAACGCACGCCCTCGCCTTCCTCTCCGATAAACTTTGCCTCAGGAATAATTTGCAAAAGCCCATCCTTTAACCTTTTCTCAACCTTCTTATCATATTCCGTCACAAAGTTTGCGTGTCCTGCTTTTTCATCAATCTGCAAACAGCTCCGGTCTGCTTCTTTGATAAACGCACCGCACGCCTTTATCAGTGCGCTGATTTCTTCGATTTTGTTTTGCATCGCTTTTACCTCCTTTGCTGATTGAACCATACTATGATTAGCGCTCGTCAAATGTCCATTCATGCAAGCATGATGGCCATTTTCCTCGTTGCCATAACCGAGACTCGATACGCTTTGCGTATCTCGCTCTGATTAGCAGTCGTCAAATGTCCATTCATGCAAGCATGACGGCCATTTTCCTCGTTGCCATAACAAAAACCCCGCCCGGGCGGGCAGGGTTTTAACGAATGATATCTTCGTATCGCATTCTTACAAGTTCATAATCCAATTTGATATTACGTCCCGTTTCTCCGGAAAGCAATCTGCCGCATTCTGTCACAGCCTCGCTGCCAATCCTGGCAAAGTTTTGCTTGACGGTATTCATTTGCATGCCGACATAGCCCATCAGCGTAATTCCGTCAAATCCACAGACCGGACGGAAGATGTCCATGTCAATCAGTGCCTTCATCGCGCCGATTGCCATCAAATCCGACGCGCATACAACCATACCTCTTTTTTGGGCATGCTTCATCGTGATTTCCCTGGCCTTTAACTCGCTGAAATCTCCATACTTGACAAGCATCGATATATTGTGCTCTTTTACAAGCTCCTCCATGCCCGCCAAACGTTCATCCATGACATAGGATTGTTTTTCGCCGGCAATGTAAAGGATGCTGTCACACTTATCATATTTTAGCGTTTTTTCCACAATATCATACTGCGCCTGCTTGTTGTCAATCCAGACAGATGATGTATGCGCATTGTAAAACGGTGCATCAACTACAACCGTCTTAAACGCGCCGGAATTGATAATGCCATGCAGTTTCTTTTTTGTCTTGGAAATACCAAATATCACAAGTCCGGCAATGTTCTGTGCTTTGAGGTATCTGATAATTTCATCTGTCGACTTATCCTCGAGCATTGATGTAAATAAGGTAATCACATCCAGCCCAAGCTGCTGCGCCTGATTAATGGCACCCGAAATATACTGCATGTTGATTTCGTCAATTGCCTTTGTCACTTTATTCAGACTGACAATGAGTGCAATCCTTCCTGCTTGTTTGCTGGAAAGCGCTGCCGCAACAGCATTTGGAACAAAATCAAGTTCCTCGATTGCCTTATTCACTTTTTCCTTGGTCTCCTGACTTACACCAGGGTAATTGTTTACAACCTTTGATACGGTCGAAATCGCAACACCTGCATGTTTTGCCACATCTCTAATTGATGTCATAGCCTACTCCTTTTTCGGGGCATGATTGGAAAACGTTTTCTAAATCATACAACATATCTGCGGGCTTGTAAACAGATTTCAAAATATTTCTCCGATTTCCAGTATCTTTCAGTGGGCTTTACAGGGTATTTCTGTTATACTAAAATCATCTATCAATTCTGCACCACATTTGCAGGACCGCATCTTCGATGCTTTCTTTTGCTTATGTGGCTACTTCACCATATATCATTACTGAGGGTAAACAATGTTTCAAATTACAAAAAACACGCTATGCACACTGCTTTGTGCATCACTCCTTATCACAAGCCCGGCAACCGCTTATGGCGGCGCGCTTTCATACAATCAAATACCACCCAATGGCTACATAACAACGCAGGAAGCACTTGCGCAAAATGCTTTGGAAAATGCGCATTCCAACGAAAGCCTCTCGGGCAACTGCATTTCGGGTAATACAGTATCGCAAAACAGCACACAGGACCAGGCTGTTTCGGATCATACAATCTCCGGAAACACTGTTTCGCAAAACGTGGTGTCGCAAAATACGGTGTCGCAAAATGAACTCGCCGTGTCTGCTGATACAATCGCGCCGGCCGGCGCACAAAGCAGAGCAGCCATAGCGAATGAACTTCCCAAATTTTCAACCTGTAAAATTGTGCACAAAAACAAAGTCTTATTTAAGACAACCATCAAAAACAAGGTAAAAAGCAGTGACAAATACTACTATCTGGCAAAGCTCAATCCAATGACCAACAAGATTGAGAAGATTATTACCAAGACAAAAAAGAAACGCACATTTTCCTACAAAACAGACTTAACCGACACGTCCGGCTACAGCCTTTTATTTGGAAAATATGCACTTTACGTCAAAAACGGTAAAAAATACAAGGCAATTACCAAACCTACATATATCGCGAACCCGGAAGTAGCCGCAACCTATACGGCTGCTTTTCCGAAATCAACCACCAAAAAGGGCTTGCAGGGACGTCTCACCAAAGGAGACCTGGGCGTAAATCATTCTCTGCTTAATCTTCGTGTATCCGATATCATTGCCGAAGGAACGAATGGTGTCCCGTACAAGTACAATGGAAAGACATACTATTTCAAAAAAAATCCGATGGTCGGTGCCATCCAGAAATGTAACCAGGAGGGAATCACCATTTCGCTTGTCATTCTGCTGGACTACCGTAGCGATTATGCCTATCTCATTCCCAAAAGTGCGCGCAAATTGGGTGCGGCGTCTTATTACGCATGGGATGTTAAAACGAAAAAATCGCGTGAGACCTTTGAAGCAATGTTCTCTTATCTGGGTGAACTCTATTCTAATAAGAATTGTCATCTTGATAACTGGATTTTGGGAAATGAATTTAACTCAGCAGATGCCTGGCATCATGCCGGTAATATGAAACGCAGTACACAGATATCATATTATGCGCAAGCCTTCCGCATCATGTATTATGCGGTCAAAAGCCATTACAAAAATGCGCGGTGCTACATCAGTCTTGACGCCAACTGGCGCGACAACGGAACAAGCCTCGGTGCAAGGGATGTCATGCTCGATTTTGACAGGGAACTCAAAACGCAAAACCCTAAAATCAGGTGGAACCTTGCTTACCACGCTTATCCGATTCCGCTGACGCAGGCAGACTTTTGGAACAATACGCTCCCAACCAAGGATCCTGAGCACACAAGATATGTCACACCGAAGAATCTATCCATTTTGACTGAGTTTGTCAGAAAAAATTTTGGAAAATCATGCCGCATTATCTTGTCAGAACAAGGCTTTACTTCCACAAGCGGAGAAGCTGTCCAGGCCGCTGCCGTCGCATATGCCTATTATGTGGCAGCATTTGATCCGATGGTCGATTCCTTTATCATGCGCGCCGAATACGATCATCCTGTTGAAGTCGCCCAAGGCTTAAAGCTTGGTCTTTCTACGATGAACGGTTACCGTAAGCCTGCGTATGATGTATTCAAATATATGGATACACCTTACTACGAATCGTATACTGCCTCGGCCAGAAAAACGCTCAAAATATCAAATTGGAAACAACTTGTGAAAAAATTTACCCCATCTAAACTCAAAAACAAAATACCACAGCCATAAAACATCAGGGACGCCTCTTTTGTCACAAGAAGCGTCCCTGATATCTTATTCTCTATATTCCTTTCTGTATGTTCTCACCCAAGAACCGGTTTTCAGTTCCAAACCGCTTCTATAATACATCTCTCCCTCTGCCGGATTGAATTCGCATAACGATCGTCTCCGCGTCATCTTTCATCTCACCAAGCGTTCGGAATGCATGAAGTACCAAAGTCTCTTTGTTGCAATTCTCCGGATTTTTCCCGAGGTCACGGATCAGGTTATATTTATCCATCTGCCACACATACAAATCAGAAAGCGTATATCCCTCGATTTGATATTCGTCCAAAAATGTATGCTGCTCCAAATAATAGGTAAATTCTTTGTATAACCGGTCATCCTGCATGAGCATAAGCCAGAATTCATCCGCCCACGCCTCGCTCATCCCGGCATATGCACACAGTTGTTTACAGTATCCATTCACCTTCATTTTGGTTGTATCAATTACAATGCTCATAAGAATCCTTCCTTTGCCCGCACTTTGGATGTTCTTACTATATTGTATACCTGTTTTTTGTGTTTGGGTAGAAAAAAATCATCATAGCCCTATAATACTTGACTCCCCTATTCCGTCATGCTATCCTACGGATAAGCAATCATCGTCAGTGCGAGTAGCATTTTGCGAACGCATTCTTAATTCTTAATTCAAAGTCGATTCTTGCTTCATTCACAATTAACTTCATGATTTCAAAATGGCCGGACGCTCATCTTTTGCGTTGTTTTCATTCTAATTGTAGGAAAATATCTCATTCTGCGCTCATTTTGATTTCACCACATCTATCCCGAAAGGAGATTCTTTATGTCAAACGTAACATTCTCAATCAGTCAGAGTCTGGCTGAAGCCACCGGTCCTATCG
>JAGKTY010000033.1 GCA_021153185.1 Lachnospiraceae bacterium | reverse complement strand
GGCAAAATCAAACGCAACGCAAACGAAAGGGCAGTTTTTCTATATTTCAAGACTGCTTTTTCGTTTACGCTGCTATTGATTGTAGCCTAAAGAAGTTTCATGTGTTCGACAAATTGTAATTTACTTACTTCTTTTTGTTTCTAAACTTGCATAAGTAGATGGCAATCATTATCACACAGAATACAATTACTGCTCCACAGACAACAATGTCGGTTGTTGTTAAAATGTCACCTGTTATGTGCATAGCTAAATAGTAAATACTCCAAATTAGAGCAAGTATCGAAAAACTGATATGCCACTTTTTCATACAATCACACTCCTTCGTAAAATTGGAATTTACTCAATTCTGACTTCTACACCCTTGACTTCAACATATACTACTATGTCGGTATCGGTGGGGTTTTGCATATTGACACCTATTTTAAACCATGCACCTTTTTCAACATCCATTTCTACTGGCATACCTGGTGTAAGATAGGTTGGCTCGTAAGCATTCTCTTCTTTTACTTCGATTGGTTTTAATACTACCTCTGTATCTCCTAAACCCTCTCCAGAAGAAATTGTAATTGTATTGCCTTTTGGAGAGATTTCCTCATCAGAATAAACAAAATCTTCTTGATAAATAATTTCTTCTGTACTTCCAGCTGGTACAGTAATTCTTATTTTGTATGTGTCATTTTTGCCACACCCAACCAAGCCAAGCACACAAATCAATGCCAAAACTAATGCTATCAACTTTTTCATACAATCATACTCCTTTGCCAAATTCAAATCTTCTGTTGCTTTCAATCTCTCCACAAGACTGAAATTTTCAGTTCACCCTAACAGGGGTCTACTAATCTTAATTACCTATATTAACTACAATAAATCTCTATTGCTTTTGCCACAAATACAGCAGTTCCACTTCCAGCAGCTTTATCGATATTTTCAGTAAATTCTCCACCAGAAGCATACATTGCACCAAGCCCCTTTAAAACCTCATTAGAGCATTTATAAAAATGCTCCGAAATATAGTCTTGCAGTTTCTTAACTTCAAACTGTACTTCCGCATGCTCCGGTTTCTTATCTTTCATTTTTCCAAACTTTACAAATATAAGCATGAGGTTTTTCCAAGCCATTTTTTGTGCGTCTGGAGACTGATTGATTGCATTTTCCTCATATTCCTTATATTCTGAAGTCTGTCCCCATTGCTCTTTTGCCTTTCTGGCATACTCATCCATTCTTGTTGTATCAAATACTTTAAAATCCATTTTATTCACTCCTGTCATTTTTATTTTACGAGCGAAATTAATAAGAACTTCAAGATGCTCTTTTTTCATAGTAAGCAACTCAATTTGTTGCTCCAACAC
The DNA here is from genome assembly GCA_021153185.1 of Lachnospiraceae bacterium. Lineage (GTDB taxonomy): Bacteria > Bacillota > Clostridia > Lachnospirales > Lachnospiraceae > SIG333. The sequence continues at coordinate 25,365 of JAGKTY010000033.1, read as the reverse complement.
TTTGCTTCTATCAAAATTGGGTGCATCAATTATCGTCTTAATTTCCTTTAATGGGAATTCAAGTTCTTTAAACAGTAGAATTTGTTGCAGCCTTTCCATTGCTGTATCGTCATACAGTCGATATCCTGCCTCTGTATATTCAGTCGGTAGCAGGAGTCCTATGGTATCATAATATTGCAGAGTGCGTATACTCACTCCGGTCAATTTGCTTACTTCATTTACTGTCATCACTGGCTTTTCCCTCCTCTCGATAAGTATACTCTAAACTATTACGTAACGTAGGAGTCAATAGCTTTTTTTAATATTTTGTTAGTTCTACAAATTCAAATCTTCTGTTCTATTCATCCCAATAATCTATCGTATCCTGAGGTGTGTAGTATAAGCTCTGCAATTTATGAATAATAACATATTTTATGTTATTATTCAATTTTTTATGTTACTTTGTTGTAATCTTCTTCTTGGTTTGACTACAAATTTTAAGCTGTAAAAATAGATTTTCTTTTGAAACTTTTCTATTAATAATATGGCAGAACAATTTTAAAACTTCTGATTCCTATATAAAGTGGACCACAAACCCCGTCCCCTAGTGCCATTATTTTCCGTGTACGAACCTATATCTATTCCAATTTATCCGATTCTGATCTGAACCGTTCTTCTATTGCAGAATATCTGCATATGAGTCCGGATTATTTATCTTATGTATTTCATCAGAAATTTAACCAGGCTCTTAGTGCTTACATTACATCCATGCGCATTGATAAGGCAAAGGAGCTTCTTGAAAGAACCAACTGGGGAATGGATACTATTGCAGAAAAAACTGGATTTTCCAGCAGCTCCTACTTTCATAAACAATTCAAAAAAATAACCGGTATTACTCCGCAGCAATACCGGTCTGAATAAAATTTTTATTATCTATCGAACAGAAAACATATTTCGGTGCTTTTGCTGTTTCTTCTTGCGTCTGCGTTTCTGCAGATACTTCTGTTACGATTGTTTCCTGCTTTGTTGCTGCTGTACTTTCTGTCTGTGCCGGTGACGGTGACTCAGAAGAAGTCTGGTCTGCTGCAGGTGCTCCGGAGCATGCTGCCATAGACATTGCCATTACAACAGCAAGCATACCCTTCACCATACTCTTAATTCTCATAATCGTTTCTCCTCTCTGAAACATGTTTTGTTTTTCCTCTGCTTCGCTATACAATACCGTTGTAAAAACCAATGTCCAAAGTAGGAAAAATTTGAGTAAATTCCGACACTTATTTTATGCAGTTCTATCTTTATGAGATTTCATCAACATCATAATACTTAAAATCCCGGAAGCAGGCACTTCCTCCTGTTTCCTCTGCCGCATAGCAGAACAGACCAAACCGGCAACCAGTAAAATGATCCAGTTTGAAGTACAGCTTATGCACGGTTCCGATGGGTAGCCAGTCTCCCTTATTTACCCGGTAATAGCAGCGTGCTTCATCCTTCATGTTACAGAAATCTGCTTCAAGACGAAAATCCATCTGGTGTGATTCAACAACAGTTCCTTCCGTCATATCCAATATACCATCTTCTTTTTTATCCAGCATAAGGACTTCATATTTTCCATGATGTTTTGTAATGCCAACTGCAGCATAACAGCTCTGCAACGCACACAAACCTGCGACATCGCCCTCTTTCAATGCAGAAGCATCAACAGTAACCTCAGCTGCGCAGGACGGATAACTCATCCTTTGCGTAAGCGTATTTACTGCCTGTGTAAGCTCTGTACAAACTTCCCGTGTTGTAATTGTATAGGTTCCCTGCAATGCATCCAGATGATAGTACCGTGGATCTGGATCATGATTAAACTGCCAGCGCGGAAGCAGCCCATTACAGAAATCATCACTTCCCACTAATGGCTGATAAATATATCCTGGTCTGGTACTGTGAACCTCTATTTCTTCCGGCACATGTCCGTTCTGTCCAAAAAACGGAAAATGATCCTTCCAGGTAACCGGAAGCAGAATAGGAATCCGTCCAACTGCTCCGAAATCCTGAAACAGCATTGCATACCACTTTCCATCCGGCGTATCCACTATTCCTCCCTGTGCCACGCCCTGTCCACAATATCCACGATCATCACAAAGTACATCTCCACCCGTGAATTCTCCTTCCAGAGAATCACTGTAAAAGCATGCTTCCGTCCGCATCCAGCGGTCTCTCAGGGAATGAATCAGAAAAATATAATAATAGCCGTTTATTTTTTGAATATGAGAACCCTCATAGCCTAGCTCCGGATTCTTATGATCACTGACTAAAAGACGATGTAATCCGTCCTTCTTTGGTGCAGTCAAATCTTCATTCAATTCTGTAATCCAGATTTCATCATTTCCATATACAATATAGTTTCTGCCATCCTCATCAAATAATAAAGAGCCGTCATGATAAAAGCCTTCTATCAGCTGCTTTTTCCATGGACCATCTATTTTTTCCGAAGTATACAAATAAGTCTTACGGGTATCATTTGCCACAAAGCAGATAAAAAATCGGCCTTCATGATAGCGCAGGGAAGCTGCCCACATGCCCTGTCCATAAATATTCTGACCGCTTTTCAGTTGCTGCGCATCCGTATGATCCAACGTCTCATAGACATAAGTCACATGCTCCCAGTGCACCAGATCAAAAGACTGCAGAATCTCACAGCCCGGCATAAAGTGCATGGTTGTGGATACCATATAATAGGTGTCTTCTACGCGGATCACGTCCGGATCTGGATAATCCAATCTTGTTATAGGATTTACATTCATTGTTTCTTCCTTTCTGATAGTAATACGACAGTTTCGTATCTTGTTGTATGTGCAAACAAAACTATATTTCAACTAGTATCTTCCACTTACCATTTCGCTTGCCGTTTTCACGAAATATCAAACCTTTTTCTTGCATTTCAACAGTTCTCGTTTTTACTGTTCTCTCCGACTTACCAATAGCACTTGCTAATTCTCTTTGAGTAATTGCCGGATTCTTTTTTATTTCCTGAATAATAGCCAATTCCTCAAAAGTGCAATTTTTGCACTTTGAATCATTACTAGTTGCACTTTGAATAGCGCTTTGTTTATCAAAGTCTACATGCATATATCTATTCTTTAATTCATGCCCAACATTCATCAACAAATTTTCAAAAAACATCTCCAAAAATTTTGTAGTTGCATGAATACCATTTTGCAAATCATTATAATTTGCTCGGACCAAAGCATTTCTAAAATACCATGAGTTCTCTGCAAATGTCTCATTGTTCACATTAAACCCAAACGTCTTTAAATATTTAATAATAAATACTGCAGTAGATCTGGTGTTACCCTCTCCAAAAGGATGAATCTGCCAAATTCCCGATGTGAATTTGGCAATATGACGTACTGATTCCTCTATTGATAATCCATTGTAGGAAAATTCCTTTTCCTGTGAAAAGTCATAATCAAGAGTAGCACGAATACTATCATATGATGCATACATTACCGTGCTACCTTTCAATATCCATTCTTTTTTTGTAATATTATAATCACGAATCTTGCCTGCATGATCAAACACACCTTCAAACAACTTTCGATGAATGTTCTGCCACTCTACCGGCGAAAACTGAAATGTCTTCTCTCCAAGTAGTTTTGCGATTCTCACAGAAACAATATCCGCTTCCCTTGTATCAGCTTCAATTTCATTTCTATCTTTTCGTTCTTCATAGTAACTATGAATACGTTCATCTGCTTCCGTTATGCTAATCTTACCCTCAATATGATCTTTAGCAGTTTCAATTAAGTACGCAGAAGTCTTTAGTCCATCCACATCCTGAAGACCAATTGCTGTTTTCCATGCATTACTCCTATCAGCCTTATCAGGTTCTCCCTGGCGTATATATTCATTTAATTCTAGTTCCCAGTTGTTTTCTGCCATGTATATCCTCCTTTTCTCAAAGTGAACTATTTAACAGGGATATTCCATTTCATCACTCATTTTGGCAAAGCCGAATTTCTCATACAGTGGTCTACCCATCCTCGTTGCTTCGAGAGAGATTGCATTAATGCCTCTACATCTTGCATCCTCTACAATTTTCACTCTTACATTTTCAAGTACATTTTTCCTGCTAAAAACACAGTTGCATATTCGCAGGAAAATCCCGTTAACCCGCATAAACTCAAGGTTTCTTCGACAATAAACAAACACTCTCCACATGGGTTGCGAAAACACTATGAATGTCAAGCCACGGGATTTTAGGGGTTCGCTCGTAACTGGGAACATATCCACGGCATTTTTGCCATTTTGTTCGTAGTCGGAAACTTATCATACCGATTTTTCTCCTTTTGTCCGTGCGTGAAAACATATCAAAGCCGTTTTTTGATATTTGCTCGTACACGGGAACATATCAACCCTAATTCATCAAACATCATATTTCAACAATATACTCTCTAAAAATATCTAAAATAAAATCAGCACTTGCAGGAGTATAATTTGGAGACTGTGCGATTACCGCATAATCAAAGTCTCCTTGAAATTTCACATCTTCAATTGTTGGAATTATTTTCAATTCAACCTCTGGGTCTTTTATTGCGCCTAACATATATTTTTTCTTATATTCCTTGGAATCATTATACTTCGGCCACTCCATCTGACTGTTATACTTTAATTGGATATAATTAATAATCGGTTTATCCCAAATCATATCCTCTTTGAAATCCTTTAATGTATCCCACACATAATCGTTCTTATCACCATTTGGATTTGCACAGTATGTTATTTTGGAAATCATCTTATACGCTACTGCCCAAAGCAAATAGTCACCAATGCTAATTCCAACACCTTCATCGTCATCACGAATTCTTCTTCTAGTTTCCACAGGCAATGTAAGAAAAGCACTCTGTAGGAAATCGGATGATGAACATCCCAATCCCAAATCAGCATGAGAATCAACATGAACAACTTCAAAAGGATCTGTCAGTTTACCTTGCTCAAGCAACTCTTCCCAAAAGAAGAGAGACTCATTATGACCAACTACAACTCTTCCCGGAATTTTATTTTTCTTAGATAGGCCTAAATTATTTTCCAGAAAGTTTCTTACTCTTTCTTCTGACCATACAGTATCCCCATAATTATCTTCGTCAAGTCTATCTGACACACTAAACGGAATACAAGCAATGTGTTCCATAAAGTAATCCATATCCAAGTCTAAGACCTTCATCTATAATCACAACCTATTCTTTTTCTTTTATATACTTTCCACTTCTGATTCTCTGGTCATTTGGTTTTTCCGCATCTGCCGGGATAGCCCAATATGATCCTATCTTTGTTGCACCAGGAATACGGTCTTCAGAACACAGCACTTGTATCCTTCTGACAGATATTCCCCACTTATCAGATGTTTGCTTAATTGATAAATATCCCATATTAGACCTCTCAACAATCCATAAAACCAATATTAACACTTCCTTTATATTGTATGCCAAACCACTATGCCAAACCACGAATAAAATCAATTAAAATAAGCAGCGGGATTTACTACCCCGCCGTAATGTGAACGTTTTCTTCAAATAAAAACAAAACATCCTTACGAGTACTATGGTGAAGATAAAACAGAAGTATTTTGGATTCATTTTACCGGAAGTGATGTAAAGATGATTTTAAGAAAATATGGCATAAAAGACGATATGAGAACATTCTTTGTCGGCTCTTCAATAGAGTATGAAAGAATTTTCAAAAAGATTATATCTGAACTACAACGCTGTCAGACTGACTACGAAGAATTAATCGCTATGCTTCTCCGTCAACTTCTTATTGCCATTAACAGACAATTATCAAAAGAACGAATTCTGAAAAATGAGTACCTAGATAATGAGATGGAATTGGCTACACAATACTTTAACGATAATTACAATACTGAAATAAACATTGAAGAATATGCGCTTTCACGAGGTATGAGTATAAGCTGGTTCATTAGAAACTTTAAAGAATATACCGGCACAACACCTATGCAGTATATTGTATCAACTAGAGTGACCAATGCTCAAACTCTTTTAGAAACAACCACTTATTCTGTAACTGAAATTGGAAGAATTGTTGGATATGATAACCCGCTGTACTTCAGTCGTATATTTCATAAACAAAAAGGAATCTCCCCTAGCAATTACAGAAAACAACTTGATAACGAATAATAAGCAAGCGACGGGAAACCAATCCGAGAACGTTGTACTTGATAACCCTTGTAATCGTGTAAAACCGCCAAAAACAACGCTTGCTCGTGATAAGATAAAGTTCTTCACACTTGAACAAACAAAGCTGTTCCTTGGCGCATTAGATGCCGAATACAGTACATCATATTCTGCGCACAATAGAATTGATGATACCGGCAAGGCATATCATGTTTCAGAATACACAGAAACAAGAACTCTTCCGCTTCATGGTTTGCGCCATACTTCTGCAACATTGTTAATCAGTCAGAATGTGGATGTGAAAACAGTATCAAGCAGATTAGGACATTCGAATACAAGCACAACTTTGGATGTATATGCTCATGCATTAAAAAAGAAAGACACACAGGCATCAGAAATTCTTGGAAATCTGTTAAGCAAACAGGCATAAAAAAATAAATGTTAGTCAAATGTTAGTCAAATCGTAAAAAAAAGCACCTAGTCAATTCTAGGTGCTTTTCTCTAACCCTTGATTTTATTGGGTTTCTTAAGCGTGCGCTAGAGGGCGCACGACTTCCGGTGGACGTCAGCTTTACGCCGACCGAAGCGGAGCGGAGATACGAACCCTCGGTTCGGATTGATGCGACGCTTCTATAACAAAAAAAGATGGGTAAAACCCATCTTTTTTGTTATACAACGTGCGCTAGAGGATTCGAACCAAGATGAAACTTTTAATCAAGCATAAATTTAGCCTTGCGAAGACCTCTTAAAAAATGGTACACAAAATGGTACAAATATCTTATCTTTCATATATCCAGTTCTTGTAATCATTGCGAGATTAAATATCAATTTTTTCGACTATCACCAATATTAAAGTTCTAAATGCGACTATAGTTTACGCATTTAGACCACCGATTTCAATCATCAAATAAATTAACAGGATCACCTGATGAGATTGATGGATCTACAGTTATACCTGCACTTATTCAATTTACAAAAGAAGGCAAAATAAAACCCACTCACCTTGGAATAAACGATGAATGGGTTAAAGTTCGTACGTCTTACTATACTGGTACATTTTCATTCAGACTTGAATTTCGTTGTACTTTTGCAATTGGTAATATGCTTTACGATAAAAAAGTTATATATGATCCAATGTCATGAATATCTTTCTCATATTTACAGATGGTGGTTTTCTTCATATATAACATTGACAGCGAAAAAAGTATAAACTATCAGTTTAATTTTTCACAAAATCTTAGGATAATAAACATACATTTCGAAACATCATATTCGCATTTCAATATCATACAATATTTATGCATTTTATTTCTCATTGAAATAAAATGCATAAATAATAGTACCTATATCTTTGTCTGCATTCCAAATAAAAATTAGTTCAAAGCATCCAGTTTACCTTTTGCCCATTCAATCCACTCTGAATTGTTGGCTTCTTCACCATAATCTTTAAACGATGTATAGGCTTCCTTTGCTTTCGCAATGTCGCCGTTTTCTTCATAGATTTCACCCAGATGGCGATATGCATACTTATGTCCCAGTTCTATCGACTGCAGTTGGTATTCCAGTGCTTTTTCAATATCTTTTCCTTCCGAAGTATTCCCGTATTGATACATACATCCAAGACAGCATGCCACATAACCATTCTGTTCCTGCTCCATTGATAGTTTATACCATTTCATCGCTTCATCATAGTTTTTTCCGGTGCTAGCATAACCGAAATTGTAAATATGTCCTACTTCATCTGCTGTTCTTTTATCTCCCATATCATAGGATAGGATACCGTATTCCAGTGCCTTGTCATAATCCGGTTCCTGAAATCCTTCCACGCCATAATAATATATATTATTCATCGCAAAAGCACAATAGGCAGAGTTACAATCATCAATTCCCTTTTGTAAATACTGCACGGCTTTCTCAATATCTTTCTTATCAGGCTCAGCATGACAAGCATAATAAAATCCTAAATACCCATATGCACTTCCATCTCCGCTCTTAATAAGAGATTCCAGATAAGGTAACATAGATTCATATTCCTTATTCTCATAATATTTATGAACAATTTCCCATTTTTCCGCAACCGTCATGTTTTCAATTTTCGCATTTTCTGTGTTATTCTCTTCACTTTCTTCCTTTATTTCCGAAGTATTCTCGGCTGATTCTTCTACTGCTTCTTCTGAAATATCATCTGAAACAATTGCATTTTCTGCATCCTCTTCCTGCGTCACTGCAGCCTCCTGCGTTGAATTTGCCGAAACATCCTTTTTTGCATTTGATCTAGCCAGTGCGATAATCAGTCCAATGATAACCAGCCCTGCCGCCACGCCGCCAATGATGACCGGCAATTTTCCGTTCTTCGATGTATTTTTATTCTGATTTCCATTGTTAACAGAATCCAGTTTCACAGGTGCCCGATATGTATTTTCTACAGGATTACCATCTGTGCCATTTACCTTGCATTTGCCGATACCACTGGCATGAAAAAGCTTCTGATAGGCATCTTCCACATTACTTGCATCATATTTATTCCAATATATGGCCTGAATACGGTTCATACGCATTGCCATTCCACCCGGCAGACTCACATCTTCAAGATAAATCAATAATTGTTCTTTATCCAAATCCCTTGAATAATTCAATTCATCCTTACAGTTTTTTGAACCGATATAGCCATTACTGACAAATGCGATGAAATAACCGCATTCCTGTACATGCTTTGCAATGTTTTCGTCCCATTCCGTCCCCGGGTCGATTCCTCCATCATACCAGACATTAAATCCCTCCGCTCTGAGACGATTCATGATTTCTACCACTTTATCGCTATCTCTGTGTGAATAGCTGATAAAAATATAGGGTTTGTTTTCATCGCAGATAGCCATTTCTCAATTCCTCTCCTTCGTCTTTTTCACTATTTTAATACCCTCTTCATTTTTAACAGTGTTACTGCCCAAAATCCAGACGGTGCTGTTTTCCTTTATTACTTTTTCGTTTATATCTGATTTTCATATATTTCATTTTCAGCATCAAAAATTCCTGCCATGTAACAGATTTTCAGTAGCCTGCAACCATTCGCCCCCTACTACAGAATTTTCGGCACCATTAAAACATTATTCCTATCATCCTGCTTGTAATCTTTTTTCATATCCCCTGTAACTGTCCGGTATTCTTTCGTAAGTGCATCTAATTCGTCCCATTCTACCAGACAGGTATGATAACGCTCACTGATATCTTTTTGTATTTTAATCCGGCTGCTCCCCTTCTCATTTTTCTCTTTCCGGTATTTTTCACATCGCTTTTCAAATACTTCCTGCGGCATTTTCCGGTATCCCATGGAATAATAAAAAGCACACCAGCGCTTATGCTCTGTCCTGGCAAGGTTCTCCAGTTGCGTATCTGACAGCCGGTTCCAGACATTTCTTTCAAGAATATCTTGTTTGGTATAGCCGGTCATTTTAAGAAACGCAGGTGAAAAATCTGCGGAGGCCCGACTGCTCATACGGTCCTCAATTCCGGCCTGATTCCAGTCTTTTACCATTGTCTGCCCCTGACAGTAAATATGATTCAGCTGCATCGCATTATAATCAAATGCTGCCACATCCAGATTTTTAAGTGTAAAGATTTCATGTGCCCGGTAGATAAATTCGCCGTTTTCATCCATATGTTGATATACGATCTCTTCATAAGAGCACCGAAAAACATCCGTACCGGCTCCCTGCTGACGAAGAATACTCTCTACTTCTACTGTAATTTCATTGTTCATTTTCTGATTGCCGCAGCATACTGCTATATAATCAATGTCATTTTGATTTTGTTCCAGATACTCATAAAATTCTTCCGATTTCCCGTTTGCAGCAACAAAGCGGATATCATAATGATTCAGCATTGCAGCCAGTGACTTCTGAAGATAACCGGTGCTCTTTTTATAATTCGGATCAAATACTGTAACTCGAAACCCGGCATTTTCAAACTGCCCCTGAATTACCAGTTTTTTCAGAATAGCCTGTCCGATATTTCCAAATCCAACAATAACGGCATGAAAACTTTCATCCGGCATTGCCTTTGCCTGCTTCGTATCGAATATAATATAATTGCATGGCGGATAATTTTCAACCAGTGTTTTTGCGGACAAATATGCCCTGTCTACTATTAGTACGCTTCCAAAGCCATACTCTTCCTGATATGACTGTAATTTCTTACCATACGGCATTTCCATATTTCCAAACATGGTTAGCGCCGTATGTTCGGATGGAATCTGCAGTGCCTCTAACGCTTTTTTTAATTCCAAAGCATAACTATAGTTTTCTTCCTCTTTTGTGCTTACAGCATAGACCGAAATCTTCTTCTTGGGCTGAATTCCGATTCCCTTTAAAAATCCGGTCTCTGAATGGACCGCCTGACTTTTCAGAAAATATAATCCCCCCATATCAAGAAGCTCATTCCGTTCATTTCCGGTAGCATCACGGTCAATAAAAATCAAAAGCGATTTTCCATTTTGCTGTAATTCCCTGCCGAGTGCAAGAGACTCCTCATGAATGCCATATATAATTGTAATCTGATGTCGGAATCGACCTAAAAAACTTTGAATTGCAATAAGAAGTGGGATTCCAAGAGTAGTAAAGATTGCATTCGCAGTAGCATAAAGAGCTAACACATGCAATATCCAAAATAATATAATTATATAGTTATACTGCATAATAGCGGCTGCAGCAATATCTGAAAAGTCATTACTAAAAAGGAACATTTTCAGAGTAGAGAGCATCGTAAACACAATTGCAAGAATCATGTTATCCATCAATTCTGCATAGGAACATCCATATAATATGAAACCACCAATTGCAGAAATAATTACAGATACATAAAATATGGATTTTGAATTATGACTTTGATGCTTTTTTGCGATTGCAACAATGAACATCAGAAATGCAATCACAGCAAAAAAAATAACCAAAATACTTTTTATCATTCGTATCTCCCTCTCTGCTTCTTCAGTCAGACCTCCCAAAAATATCTACTTTATTCATTACCGGTCCTGTTCCGCACAAACAGCTTCCTTCTGTATCATAAGCAAAAACCACCTGCAACCCTATGCCAAAACCAAACCGATTGTCTTCATTATCTTATCACCATCTCCCACCTAAATCAACACTTTTTCTCCAAGACAGTATTTCTTTCCGGTTCCCTGCCCCACCAGTTCGTAGTGAAGCTCATCATAATAGAAATAATCCCCCGGAATCGTTGATATATGAATAAAAGTTGACTCCCTATTCTCAAGGATTTTGATATATAATCATAATCAATACGAGAACAGGAGAAACAACCTATGGCACAGAAACAAAAATCTTACGACAATGAGTTTAAAGCATAGGCTGTAAAGCTTGCACAGTACACGCAGGCAAGTTATCATATTCTATTTTTATGCATTATAAAAGCGCCTGCATTTCTACAAGCGCTCCATTTACATCACGTTTTATTTACAATTACAAATATCCAATTGATTCTTTGCATGCTTCACACATGTTCTCCAAAGTTTCATTCCAAAATAATCCACAAGAAATTCCGGGAAAGTACTGATAATAAACACTTTATTATTGCCTGCTAAAGCCTGTTCACACATAAAGATATCATGTGGATTTGCTTCATCTAAAATCTCATCATACGTTTCAATATGAACCTTCGCTGCGCTCTTATTTGCCATTTTCGGATACCTCCTTTGCCAAACACTTATATGCTTCTGATACTTTTCCCTTCGGGTCATGTTTAAAAATACTAATTCCTTTGAATATTTCTAGCTTTGCCTTCTCACTTTCAATCTGCTCTGCTATGTCATTATATCCAGTTTTGCCTTTTCATACCTTGCCGTAAGTTCGGCATAGAGTTTTTCAGTTACCGCAATACCTGCAGGATGTCCTTCAACAAGAACAAATGAAATACATCTTGCATATATCTTCCTCATTTACGCTCCTTTGTTATCATGCTAGAATGATAGCATCGAAAAGGTATGATTCGTAGTATCTCAAACAAAATCTCACAAATTCTCATGATACCATCATTTCATTTACCCATACCCGGGTGTAAAATAGTATTGTGAGTTTTCCATGTGGAATGTGACAGGAATGGAACAACTTTGGAATTGCTGCCATGCCGGTGACATGATAAAGTTGTAGTGTGGCTACACAGCAATCAACTTCATAATATCAAAAAACCTAAGCATATGTTCTTTGCGGACATATGCTTTTTTTATGTCTTTATATCCCAAAGAAAGGCGGTGATACGTATGAGTTCAGGCAGATGGAAATCAGAGGAAGAAAAGATGGCACAGATGGAAGCGCAAAAAAAGTTACTGGAACACCGCATCAAAAACTACGAGCGTAATTCCAAATCTCTCACAAGAAAAGCCCGTACACATCAGTTGTGTACTTATGGTGGCATGTTGGAGAAATATTTCCCAGACATTGTCTATCTTCCCGATGTGGAAGTAAACAGTTTCTTATCCATCCTTTCAAAAATGCCGGAAGTACAAAAGGTATTGCAGGAAATATCCGATGCCAATTCTTCCCTTTGAAAAAGGGCGCAATTATACACCGTTCCGGTGTTATTGCGCTCTGCGAGGCTTGTGCAGTAAAAAGCACTCCATTCATCTCTTTGTGTAATGACACAAAGGATGAAACAAAAGGGGCAACTTCGTTTCCCCTTCACCGGCTTTGCCGGCTACCCCAATCGAAAAATACGACCACAGAAAGGAGGTGCCTTTATGGCAAGTACCCATTTTAAAGTCAGTATCGTAAAATCATCCGCCAATCAGTCTGCCGTTGCCGCAGCCGCATATCAGAGCGGTTCAAGACTTTACCGGGATGCAGATATGCGTTACCACAACTATTCATCTAAAACCGAAGTCATCTACGAGACCATTCTTCTGCCCGTCCATGCACCGGCATGTTATACAGACAGGCAGACACTCTGGAACGCGGTTGAGAAAGTCGAATGCAACTGCAACGCACAGCAGGCAAGGAAAATACAGATTGCTATTCCGGTTGAAATCCCTGCAGAACAGTTCCGGTCTGTTATAACGGAATACTGTCAGAAAGAGTTCGTCGATAAAGGGATGTGTTGCGACATCGCAATCCATGACAAGGGAGATGGCAATCCCCATGCCCATATTCTCTTAACCATGCGAGCATTGGATAAGGATGGGAACTGGTTAGCCAAATCCAAAAAAGAATATATTCTCGATGAAGATGGCAGCCGGATCCGACTTCCAAGCGGTGCATATAAATCCAGAAAAGTAAACACGGTGGACTGGAACGAGCGTGGGAATGTTGAACTATGGAGAAGTCACTGGCAGGAGCATGTGAATGGTTATCTGGAAAGATGCCAGAGTGATGTCCGTATTGATATGCGTTCTTATGAAAGACAGGGCATCGCCAAAATCCCAACTGTCCATCTGGGTCCCGCTGTTTCTGCTCTGGAAAAGAAAGGCATCCAAACAGACTTAGGCAACCTCAACCGTGAGATTGAAATGCTAAATCGGTTGTGGGATGACCTCCTATCCATCGTGAAACGTCTCTTTGATAAGTGGCAGGAACTTAGAAGTCCGAAGCCACAGGAAGAGTCTCTTGCCAACTATCTTTCCCATTACATCGACATTCGAAGTCGTGACAGAAAGGAAAAGAACTACTCACCCATTGCCGATGTGAAATGTCTTGCCAGAGACTGGTCTTGTCTCAACAGCCTCTTCCATTATCTGTATGACCAGGGAATCTATTCCAAAGGTGACCTGTTGAAGCACATCCAATCTTTGGATGAACAAGTCATTCGGGCAAAGCAGAAAATCAAAACAGACAAAACAAGGATGAAGGACATCGAGATTGTTCTCAATGCCAGGAAGAAGTGCAAAGAACTGCAGCCACTCATCGATGAGTATGAAAAAATCTTTTTCAAAAGCAGAAAGCAGAAATTCAAGGAAGAACACAAAGAAGAAATCTCTTCCTATTACAAAAGCAAGAAATGTCTGGAGACCTATCATCCTGCCGATGCCAAAAAATCTGTAACTGCCCTCACCAAAGAAAAAGCCGCCTTGCAGGAGCAGATCAGCCAGTATGAAAAAGTAACAGCTCTTATTTTAACCGATCCGGAAAAACTGATCCGCCGTATGGTTCGTTTGATAAATTCCGAAACTTCCACCAGACAGGTTGAAGTCCGTTCCATTCACGACAGGATTGCAGATGGTAAAAAGCGTACCGCATGTATTTCCAATGACACACCGGCAGCAAAGAAAAACAACAAACCCAAAAATACAAAGACCCGCTAAGAGGATGAACCGCCATTGCATGGTTACATCTTCTTTTTATTTCTCTCATCGTAGGATATCCGACATAAAAAACCTGTCAAGGTGGACAAAGCCACATGCTCTTTATTTCCTTGACAGATTTCCCATGTCGGATGGTCTGTTTCTACGAGAAATAAAGGCATCCTATCCATTGACACAAGCAATGGAAAGCAACAGGCAACACGGTTTCAAATGCGACCAAAGACATTACCATAAAGCCGTCTGATTTGGTTTCAGATTGAGATGGCTGATATGTTTCTTAATAAGAAACAGATGGAGCATTCATACCAAGCACCCAAAAATGAGGTGTTCAATATGAATAATGACAAACTTAATACAATTATTATGTCAGATGCAACAATTTCAGATTTGCAACAACAAGTATACGATGGTAAACTTAGAACAGAGGACTTCACAAGGCTTGTGGAGGAGAATATGAACAACAAGCTTATACTGAAGAATTTTCAAATCAAACAAGCTCCTGATGGAAGATATTGGGTGCGCGTTCCGTGGAAGAAAGGAGCCATTCGTAAAACGACTCTCAAAGCAGTTGAGCAAGAAATTTTAAAACATTTCAAGGAAGGAATTCCGACTTTAAATTCCATTTATGTGGAATACAAACAATTTCGCTTATTGCAAATTAAACCTGCTACCTTCCGAAAGGATGTAAAAAACTTTGAGAACTACATTCAACATTCACCAATAGGAAATAAACCTATTAGTGAGTTAACAATTAAAGACGGATATCAATGGTATCTCTATTGCAAAAAAGAAAAACCTGATATGAAAGAAAAGTATTTCAACAATGTAAAAGGTACTCTTAATTCACTTATGAATTATGCAATAGATAACCAAATCATCAAATCTAATCCATTTGAAAAATTAAAAATCGATCCTGATCAATTCGTTCCACCTACACAACGTAGAGACTGCGACAAAGTTTTCAGCGAACAGGAACAAAAGAAAATCATCGATAAATGTTTTGCTGAAAGTAGTGATTGTGCAATTCCGCTTGGACTTGTATTACTCTTTTATACAGGGATGCGTTCAGGTGAATTGTGTGCACTTAAATGGTGTGATGTAATAGATGATAAAAAACTTCATGTGCAAAGACAAGTGGTTGAAAATGATGACCAAGATGGAAACTTCAACGGATATAAAGTTGTGAATCATACAAAATCTAAATCCGGTGATCGCATTCTTGTATTAAACACAAATGCTCAAAATCTATTAAAGACCATTAAAAGAATTAATTTCAAAAATGGTATTGGTATTTCACAAGATGATTTTATTTTTCAGAGAAAAGTAAATGATGAGTATGTGATGTGCAATACCCGTTCCTTTGAACCACGTTTAAAACGTTTTTGTCGTGAAGTCGGAATGGGAGAATTAAAATCTCAGCATGATATTCGTAGAACTGTTATTACGAATCTTTATTACAAAGGTGTTCCTTTAAAAGAAATACAAAGAATCGCAGGACATGGTTCTTTGAACCAAACGATTGACTACATCAAATTCAAAGAGTCCAACAAAGACGAAGAATACATGGAATTATTGTGTAGTAATCTTTAATTTTATAAATGGTACAAAATGGTACAAAAAACAGGGGTTCAATTCCTAGCATAAAAAAACCGGGAATGCTTGATAATCAAGCACTCCCGACCTTAAAAACTAACGTGCGCTAGAGGATTCGAACCCCCGACCTTTTGGTCCGTAGCCAAACGCTCTATCCAGCTGAGCTAAGCGCACATGTTATTCACAACAAATAATATAATACCGTATTGGTTTGCAAAAGTCAATACACAATTGCAAAAAAGCAAAAAGTTTCAGGGCATTGTTTTCCAGAAGAAAAGGGCAGGAATTTTCCTGCCCAAATATCTCTTATGCTCTGACTTTAATATGAACCTCACGAAGCTGCTGCTCTGTGACATCAGAAGGTGCGCCGCACATCAAATCCTGCGCATTACCATTCATTGGGAATGGAATGATCTCACGGATGCTCTCCTCATTGCGAAGAAGCATAATCATACGGTCTACACCAGGTGCCATACCTGCGTGTGGTGGTGCACCAAACTGGAACGCATTGTAAAGTGCGCCAAATTTTTCTTTCAAATCATCCACCGTATATCCGGCGATTTCAAATGCCTTCTCCATGATTTTCATATCATGGTTACGAACCGCACCACTTGACAGCTCTACACCATTACATACGATATCATACTGGTATGCAAGAATCTCTGTCGGATCTTTTGTCTCAAGTGCCTCAAGACCACCTTGCGGCATTGAGAATGGATTGTGTGTAAAGATGATCTTTTTCTCTTCCTTATCGTACTCGAACATTGGGAAGTCATTGACATAACAGAAACGGTATGCATTCTTCTCAAGCAGATCCAGTCTGTTGCCGATTTCTGTACGAAGCTGTCCGGCATAGCTTGCCGCTTTTTCTTCCACATCCGCGATAAAGAAGATGGTATCGCCTGCCTCAAGGCCCGCAAGCTGTGCAATTTCACCCTTCATATCATCCGGAATAAATTTATCGATTGGTCCTTTGTAAGACTTATCTTCAAGTACTTCAAGATATCCAAGTCCGCCCATACCGATGGATGTCGCAAACTTAAGAAGCTTCTCATGCTGCCCTTTTGAAAGCTTGGCATGTACGTTGATTGCGCGAACTGTCTTGCCGATGAACGGCTTGAATGTACATCTCTGGAAGAACTCTGTCACATCTACAATACGAAGCGGGTTACGAAGGTCCGGTTTATCTGTACCAAACTCAAGCATTGCCTGTTTGTAGCTGATGATTGGGTAAGGAGCCTGTGTCACCACACTTCCATCTGGTGCGAATTTCTCAAATGTAGCAGAAAGGACTTCCTCTCCAACCTTAAATACGTCTTCCTGTGTTGCAAAGCTCATCTCGAAATCGAGCTGATAAAATTCGCCCGGAGAACGGTCTGCTCTTGCATCCTCATCCCTGAAGCAAGGTGCAATCTGGAAGTATTTATCAAAACCTGACACCATAAGAAGCTGTTTGTACTGCTGTGGTGCCTGTGGAAGTGCATAGAATTTTCCTTTGAACTTACGCGAAGGTACGATATAATCTCTTGCGCCCTCCGGTGATGATGCACAAAGAATCGGAGTCTGAATCTCCAAAAATCCCATCTCTGTCATTTTCTGGCGAAGGAATGAGATTACGTTAGAACGGAAAATCATGTTATCCTTTACCTTTTTATTACGTAGATCCAAATATCTGTATTTGAGACGCACATCTTCTCTGATCTCTTTGGATGTCATAATCTCAAACGGAAGCTGTGTGTATACCTTACCGAGCATGTCCACTTTTTGTGCCTCAAGCTCAATCGTTCCTGTCGGAATCTTTGGATTGTACGTTTCCTCGTCTCTGTGCTGCACCGGTCCTTCAATGCTGACACAGTCCTCTTTGGAAATTCCATCTAATAATGAAGTGTCACGCATAACAACCTGAAGCACACCATACATATCTCTTAAGTCGATGAACGATACGCCGCCGTGGTCACGGATATTTTCTACCCAGCCTGCCACGCGCACTGTAGCGCCCACATCGCCTTCTGATAATTCATTTAATAATCTGTCACGATATTGATTTGCTGTAATCATATTCTTCTCCTCATATATTCTCACATATAGATTTAAGTATAAAACACGCAAAAGTGACTGTCAAGCAATTCAATATGTGCAAATGCGAAAAAAATGGGCGATTCTGCTATAGAACCGCCCATAAATCGGATTATTTAACTGTTACCGGTATCTTATTCAATATCTCTTGATTAAAGGTGTATGTTCCTGTGTTAAGTGACACATTTCCTGCTTTTACAGAAAGGGTATTTTTACCCGGTGTAACCGTCAAATCAACATATGTAAGAATGCTTGAGCCACTTGGCTTCACACCAACCGAAACAGTTGACTGTCCAAATTCAAAAAATTCAGACCGTCCCGGGTATCCACCTAAATTGCCATCATAAAGATATTCTGACTGATACATGATTCGCAAAAACTGTGCTGCCGTCACCGGTGCTGTCAGTGTTGTTGTTCCGCTTTGTCCCTCGCCTGATAATACGAGCGCCTGACTTGCTGTAAGCTTTGGTGCGTCCTTAATTGCTTTTGTTACATTTTGGCGGATTCGGCGATAAGTACCATAGTGTGGCATTGCCATTTCATTTTTATTCGTTGTATATTTATTCTTCTCATATACCAGACCATAATTATGCTTAATCTTTGGATTCTCTTTGTTATAAGTCGAATAACTGTCTCCACCGGTAATACTATAAATATTTTTCAAGAGTGCATACTCTTCTTTGAGTACTTTATCCGTCAGTTTGACATCACTATATTTCACAATTTTCGCAAGCGCTTCATTGGCTTTTTTGCCATTTTTAATTTTCTTGGTTAATGAGCCTTTTTTGACAACCTTGACATCACATGTCAATTTCTGGCCGTTCACTTTAACCGTCAATTTTGCAGTTCCGGTTTTCTTTGTGTTAACAATACCTTTGTTCGTAACAGATACGATGGCCTTTTTATCAGATGTCCATTTCATCTTCATGCCATGTGCAGTTGTAGAAACATAGTTATTATTTGAATAATATGACACATCAATCCAATCAGACATATCAAATTTCTGCCCCTGCTCGATGACACATTTGCCTGTTGTTGTCGGATGTAGCGCCTTGTAATTTGCGATGCCATCCCACATAATATACTTCTTTGATGCAGCCTGCGTCTCCGTCTGAAGCTGTGGCACACTCACCAAAAACATTGGCGCAAGTAAGCACGCGATCAATAAAGTTACAAGTCTTTGCTTCCATTTTTTCATGTCTATCCCTCCTCATAGTTGTAACAGCGTAACCTGAAGCATCCTGTGTTATGCTGCTAATTCGGAACATTACAGACTGCTCTTTTGCGTTGAGATTGAAATACCCCAAATACACACCATAACAGGCATCGTGAACAATGTAATGTCACACGTCAAAAGACTGACCAAGTATATACAACAGGAAAGAAATGCTGCCTTTCCCATACGCTCACTGATCAAAAGACCTTGTCTGTCCGTCTGTAGTTCCCTCTTTATCCATATTATCACAAACAGCGCCAGCCAAACAAGAGCGGGCACACCATTTTGCACCATAATTTGTAAATAACCGTTGTGTGCCTTGTCCATAATCATGTTGGTCATTTTACTATAATAATACTTACCCACATAATCGTTTTGCGGATATGCTGCCACAAAATTATCCGGTCCGTATCCAAACAGTGGGCGCTTCAAAATAACCGGAATCGTTCTCGCCCATACATAGCCACGTCCCGATGCCAGATGCTCAAGTCCGAAAAGCGAAACCTTTGGTATATCCGTAAGCGTATCCGGCCTGCCAAAATCATTGATATAGTAATACACGCCGTCTATTTGGACAAAATACCACGTATGGTCATCCAGCATCAATTCTATGCCTTCTATTTCACCGAGGTCTTTTACCCGGATACTTCCGTCTCCTCCAAACAGACCGGTATGCCCTTTTGCATCTGCTAAAGTAACATCGGCATGCTCCCCTTTGTAGGTAATATGTATGCCTTCTTCATCTGTTGTCATACTTGAAATCGGCATATCGGTTTTGGCATCAATCAGTCTGCTTTTCATCCGACCGCCGGTTACAAAGTCAAGACCAAATAATAAAACAACCACGCACACAAACGCAATGCTTAGGACAATCGTTTTCTTTTTATTACCTACGGCTAACCATAAAGCCCCGATGGCACCTACAATGCCGAGTATGAGTCCCATTCTTGAATATGTAAAAAACAACAAAAGTGCGAGTACGCCGCAAAGCCCCAAATAACAAACTGCAATTTTTTTCTTTTGCTCCGTAAACGCCATATACATAAAAAAGGTGAGAAACACTGCAAAAATCTGTGCGGCATAATTTGGATTAAACAGCGTTGAATACACCGTATGCGCCGAAAATGTATCCCCCAATTTGCCTACGTACTGCGCCTCTAACGCAGACGGCATAATCAGGCGCTGCACCCACTGCAAATCGAGTAAGTCCCTGCCTGCAAGCTGAAACAAACCAACGGCGCCCAGCACAACCGTGACCACGCAAATACCTTTTAATACTGTCAGGTAATCCGCCTCACTTTGCAACAGCTGATAACAATAGACCAAAATCACGCCATAACAAAGTACGACAAAAAGACTTTCCCCGCACCCCTCGGCTCCGCGAAGCGCAAGTGTTTTATCCTTTGCCCCAAAAGCGGATAGCACCATCCATGTCTCATATCCCAAAACCGGAAGTAGACATTTCATATTTTTACACGTTTCTTTGTATAAAAGAACATAAAAAGCAAGAATTGCCAGCATGACACCGCTTGTAATCAATAAAACGGTCTGCTTGCCTGTCACATACAAATCATAAACCGTATCGTCCGTGTCATACCAATCATACTGTGATAGTCCCGACTCATAAATATGAAAATAGACCAAAACCGGGACTACCACAAGCACAAGCAAAATCGGTATAAGTAAATCATTTAGCCCTTTTTTCTGTTTCATTCCGTCACCACAATATAGCTGTCAAGGCCTTCGAATTGCTCTGTATATGGCTTAGCCTCCTCATATCTGTTTGATGCAAGACAAAGCTTAATCGTATTACATACGCACTGTTTTACCGTTTCCATGTCAAGTGTTTGCGCGTCTAACTCCTCTTGTAAATTCTTCACATCTTTGGAAGAGCCCGGCATAATCATATCATTTCCGGCGCGCATACAACCTGACGCCGTACACTCTCCCGCAGAAGAATTGACCGTCGTATCCCAATCCGACATGATTGCGCCTGCAAATCCCCACTCATCACGTGCAAGCTTCACGCACAAATCTCTGTGATTGGCGGCATGAATGCCATTGATCATATTGTAGCTTGTCATAATTGCCATCGGCTGCGCATCCTTAATTGCAATCTCAAAACCCTTTGTATAAATCTCACGAAGTGCCCTCTGACTGACAATCGAGTCACTTCCCATGCGATTATCTTCCTGATTATTACAAGCATAATGTTTGATTGTCGTTCCGCAACCTGGAACGCTCTGAACGCCCATAGTCATTGCAGACGCAACAATGCCCGCTACAACCGGGTCCTCTGAATAGTACTCAAAGTTTCTGCCGCAAAGCGGGTTCCGATGAATGTTAATCCCCGGCGCAAGCCAAAGCGTGATATTGTATGCATCCATTTCTTCACCGATTGCTCTGCCGACCTCTTTGATGAGCGCTACATCAAAACTCTGTGCGAGTAATGTTCCAACCGGAAAAGCCGTACAGTACTGATGATAAATTTCGCCCTTCCATTCTTTTTTTGGTGCGAAAAAACCATTTTCAATTGTCTCAAGGAATTGTCCGACCGGTACCGTGCCGTCAATCACCTCATAATCACGCCTGATACGTACTCCGGCAGGACCATCTGCCATGACAATGCTCGCGACATTCCACGGCTCACATTGTGCTTTGTAGGATGTCTCCGCTGCCGCACCCGGAACAACCGTCACCGCTGCACCTACATCATTCTGGCCATCACAGACAACACCCATCGCAAAGCTGATTAATTGCTCCCGGCTAAATCCATCTACCATCTTTCGGATTGCACCGTCTTCCTTTGAGATCATATCGTCATATACGATGGTCTCTGTATGAATATCTTCCACGGAAAGTTCAACAACCGGCAAGCCCTGCTCCTTGACAAACGCTGTCCAAACATCCTGTTTTACTAGAAGGCTCTGCATATCAGGAACGATTTCTTCCAACGTTTCTTTTAACGGGCATACACTTTCACACTGCGTTTTCACAATGGTTTGTGCAAGCGAAAGCGCTCCACAAATATTAGCATTCGCTAACGAATTGCCCGCCCAGATTCCGTAAAGTCCATCTTCCAAAATATACGCATTTTGCGTTTCATCGTAAGAAGTGAGTCCATCAAGCGGAAAGGAAATCGTCATCTTCATATCCTCTCCCGGTGCAAGGAGCTTCGTTTTGGCAAATGCCACCAATCTCCTGTACTCTTTTGGAAGCGCACCCTGCGGACAGGATGCATAAATCTGTACGACCTCTTTTCCTGCCACATCCCCGGTGTTTGTCACGCACACATCCAAACTCACGCGGTCATCTTGGGCCTTTATTTCTCCCGTGCGAATTGCAAATGTCGTATAGGACAGGCCATGTCCAAAGCTGTATCGAACCGGCACATCAAACGTGTCAAAATACCGGTAACCCACGTAAACACCTTCCACATACGCTTCTGAAAAAACATCACCGCTCTTATAGCTGAATGTATCTGCATTCGGGTAGTCATCATAGGTGAGCGCCCAGGTGTCTGTCATTTTGCCGCTGAAATTAACATCTCCGACAAGCACATCATACAGTGCATTTCCGCCTTCTTCCCCGGCCTGCATAAACTGTACGATACTTGTAATATTTTCAAACGCCTCCGTAAAAGCAAGGTCAATCAGTCCTCCGGTGTTGATGACCAAGATAACGCGATCATACGCCTCACAAACATCTTTTACGAGTGCAAATTCTCCTTCTGAAATATAGTAATCGCCAAGTTCATCATGCCTGTCTGCATTTTCTCCCGCAACACGGCTGATTGCTACAATAGCAACTTCAGCGCCATCGTTCCGCGCTTTTTCTATATTGAGCGGCTCCCCATCCGGCATCCGAAACTGCGTAGCGGTATATGCTTTAAAAAAATTATCATCATACAACGCACGCTTTTGATTGACCACGTCGCGCCATAAAATTCTGGCATTTTGATAAATCTCATCATAGCTGTCGAGCCATGCATCTGTTGTGATTTCCATGCCGTTATTTTTTAGTCCGTCATAAATTGTAACGCAATAGCGCTCACCAACATCACCCGAGCCAGTACCGCCTTTGACGGTGTGTCTGATTCCGGAACCATACAACGCAACTTTTGCGTTTTTGGCAAGTGGTAATGTCTGCTTTTCATTTTTTAACAGGACAAAGCTTTCTGCCGCCACCCGTCTGGCAAGTGCCCTGTTTTTTTTCTCAAGCACTGTCTCTTTGGTGTCTTTGCTCCCATTATAAGCTCGTTCCTTTAATGTCATACCCTTCTCCTTCCATTTATGTACCTTGTAACTCCTTAGATCCAAAATCCTACTGCAAGCAAAGCTGCAATAACTGCAAATGCCGGTAGCCCAATACCGATAATTACCTGTGTCAATTTGTCAAACACAAATACCCTGTGTCTCGTTTCCCGAATGCGTATCGTCACTTCCTCTTTTTGGTAAAACAGTTTTTCCAAAAAAGTATCTGTCGGAAACGTATTGTGATATTCCCTCCCATCGACCTCATAAACTGCATGGAATCCGATTCTCTTTCCTTCCTCCAAACGGATAAATTTGGCGTTGTGTTTATGCGTCTGCAACAGAATAACTAACATCACAATAAAAAACAGCGTACAAAAAATTGCAATAATACCCATCACACCGAGTGCCAATGCAATCATTGGCTGAAGAGGAACACCGAGTACAATCAGCAATATAATGACACATCCCAGTCCGATTACGACCTCCATAATGTAACTTCCTTTCTACGAAATCCGCTTCAACAATTCCGGTATCTGATCAAGCCGCACTACTTCATACTCAGGGCAAATCTCACCAAATCCCGCCGTATCGTTACGACGAAACCAGATTGTATGAATGCCGGCATTTAATCCGCCCCTGATATCCGAAGTAAGACTGTCTCCGACAATCACTGTTTCATCCTTTTCCAAATCAGGAATCTGTGCAAAACAGGCATCAAAAAAACTGACATCCGGTTTGTTGTACCCAATATCCTCAGACACAAAAATCTGTTCAAAAAAAGGCGCAATTCCTGCACTTTTTATTCTTCCGTCCTGCACCTTTTTGCTCCCGTTTGAAACAATATACAGCCGATATTTCCCATATAAGGATTGAAGCAGTTCCCATGCTCCCTCAATGAAGAAATGACCCTCTGCTAACATTTCTTCATAATATCTTGCTGTCTCGCTTGGACTTACATCAATTCCGAACTGTTCAAACAATAGTTCAAATCGTGAAATTTTGACCTGTTGCTTCGTGAGCTCTCCAAGTTCCAACCGCTTCCACTGCATCAGATTAATTTCCTTATAGCGATCCAACACCGCATCTACGGGCTTTATTCCGACTGCATCAAGCGCACGTGCGAGCGCAATTCTCTCTGCCTTATGAAAATCAAGTATTGTCTCATCCAAATCCAATAATACGTTTCGAATCATCTGCACCCACCCTCAATCTGAGCCGCTTATTCCCTCAATTCTATGCACACCGGAATGAACGTTCATTCATCCGATTTTATTTACGTCTTCCGAACTAAATTCTCTTTTATTTTACCACATAAACGGACTTTAAAAAACAAAAAATCCCTTTTCCCGTTTCCCACTTCGACACCGTCTTGTCACTTACACAAATTTTGTCAGCAAATTGAAGCTGGGTCATATTCTGTTTTTCCCTGAGTTCTTTGATTACTGTTCCTGTAACATACTGGTTCATTTCATCCACCTCCTGACCCAATCATACACTTCCTTACGCTGCTTGAAAACCTACGAAGCGTAGAGTAAAAAAAACCTCGTACAAGTACGAGGTTTTCATGCTGGTGGCCGGGGTCGAACCGGCACGATGTCGCCACCACAGGATTTTAAGTCCTGCGCGTCTGCCTATTCCGCCACACCAGCGCATATAAAAAATAAAAATGGGACCTATAGGGCTCGAACCTATGACCCTCTGCTTGTAAGGCAGATGCTCTCCCAGCTGAGCTAAGATCCCAAATTGAACGACCTAGACGGG
>JAGKTY010000011.1 GCA_021153185.1 Lachnospiraceae bacterium | reverse complement strand
TTCTGATAAATCTAAGGTTAGCAAAGTGACTTACAAGACGAGCAATAAAAAGGTCGCTTCTATTAGTAAAAGTGGTAAGATTAAGGGTGTGAAGAAAGGGTCGGCTACGATTACTGTCACGATTACATTTAAGGATAAGAGTACAAAGAAATTTACTTATAAAGTAAAGGTTAAATAGATTAATCTCCATCAGAAATGGTGGGGTTTTTCTATATACAGATTGGAAAGTAAGAAATTCAAGTAATGATGTGTTATAATTAGTTATAGTTATGGAACTGATTATAAAGATCAAATTATTTCTGACGGATTTAATGATATTCACAGTATCAATGGAACTCACTTTGGAAAAGGAATATATCTTACGTATATATAAATATTAGGATAGGAGTATGATATGAAAAACACTACAATAAATGCTAATGGTGTCAACATACGAGTATATGGAGACATTGTAAACGAAGAGGCATTTATCTGTTTAACGGATATAGCTAAATATAAAAATCCCGAATTCCCTGCGTTAGTTATAAATCATTGGATAAGAAATAATTCTACTATTTCTTATATGGGATTATGGGAACAATTACATAACAGCAATTTTAACCTTACCGAATTTGGTAAGTTTAAAATTAGCTCTGGCGAGCCTTCTTTTGCAATATCTCCCTCTCAATGGATAGAAAAAACCAATGCAATAGGGATAACTACCAAAGCAGGAAGGTATGGAGGTACTTATGCTCATACTGACATAGCTTTTGAATTTGCATCTTGGATTTCCCCAGAGTTCAAACTATACCTTATTAAAGATTATCAGAGGCTTAAAAAGGATGAATCCGAACGATTATCAATAGGCTGGGATGTAAAAAGAGAACTCACAAAAATCAATTACAAAATTCATACTGATGCTGTTAAGGAATGCTTAATTTCACCGGAACTTACTCCACAGGAAATGTCCTATACTTATGCATCAGAAGCTGATTTGTTAAACATGGCGTTATTTGGCAAAACGGCAGCACAATGGAGAAAAGAAACTAATACTAAAGGAATGTCTCCTAATATTCGTGACTTTGCCTCCGCTGAAGAACTTGTTGTTTTGATAAATTTAGAAGATACTAATGCTGATTTAATCAGACAAGGCGTTTCGCAAATCGATAGATTAAAAATTTTAAGAGATAAAGCCTATAGACAGTTACAATCGCTCTTAAAGAATCAAAAGACTATTGAAACATTAAAAACACATTTGATTGAATAGAATGATTAACAATAAAAACCCCACCCTATCAATTTTAAACATATTGATAAGGTGGGGTTTTTGTACCCGGTGGCAACTAACTAAACGACAATTGTCAGAAATGGTGTTTTATTATCGAGAATATGGCAAGACGAATTTGGTCCAGTTTTGGTTGATATGATTTTAACATTTTTATTCATATGTATTGCTGTCATAAATATGGGAATATTATTGTTTGAAAATGAAAAAAAGTGTGATAATATATAGTTAAAATATTATCTATTTTAGATGAAAACGAAATAAATAGTTAATATATTAGATATAATCATTGAGGATATTTGGATGCGTAAATTTGTTTGGGAAACACCGGAAGAAATTAATTTGAGAGTCGCGAACAATATGAAACTATTGAGAAAGCGGAAAGGTATTACGCAAAAGAGACTAAGCGAACTAACCGGAGTAAGCTATGCATCAATTAAGCGATTTGAAGAAACAGGTAATATTAATTTTATTTCGCTAACCAAAATTGCAATAGAATTAGATGCTGTTGAAGGCGTGAAAGATTTGTTTACAGAGATTCCTTATCAAACTATTGAGGAGGTTATCAATGAGCAAAAATAAATATGTAATGGGATTGAAATCTATACATGTTTTGTATCACAATCAAAAGGTTGGAACGCTTGCACTTACTGCCGATGGTAAAGTAGCATTTTCCTATTATCAAGAGTGGTTAAATAATGGATTCTCGATCAGTCCTTTTTCATTGCCGCTCGAAAAAAAGGTATTTGTACCGCATAAAAATATTTTTGATGGCTTATTCGGTGTGTTTGCAGATAGTCTTCCTGATGCATGGGGAAATCTTTTGTTAAATCGCATTTTAAAAGAACATGGAATTGTCGAACAAGTAACAGTACTTGACCGGCTTGCATTTGTAGGAAAGTCCGGAATGGGTGCGTTAGAATACGAGCCGGACTATGAGTTGATGGATGAAAAAAGGATTGACGATTTAGATTATTTGTCCGAGCAATGTCAAAAAATATTGAATACAGAGTATTCGCCTGAGCTCGACACATTATATAAAATGGGTGGAAGTAGTGGTGGTGCAAGACCAAAGATACTGACATGTGTTGATGACAGAAATTGGTTGATAAAATTTCCGGCACAGCTAGATTCAAAAGAAATAGGGCTGCAAGAGTATGAATACGCACAGTGTGCAAAAAAATGTGGAATCCATATGACAGAAACAAGGCTATTTCCTTCAAAAGAATGTAGCGGTTATTTTGGAAGTGAACGTTTTGATATAGATTGCTCGTACGGGAAGAAACATGTTGTGACAGTTGCAGCGCTTTTAGAGGCGGATTATCGTAGTCCGTGTCTGGATTATCATGAACTGATGAAGTTAACACGTATCATCACAAGAGAAAACAAAGAAGATATTGAAAATATGTTTCGCAGGGCATGTTTTAATGTGTTTGCACATAATAGAGATGATCATGCAAAAAACTTCAGTTTTGTATATAATGAAGAGGACGATTTGTGGAGATTAAGTCCTGCATACGATTTGACATTTAGTAACACGTATTGGGGAGAGCACACCACTTCTGTTGACGGAAATGGAAAAGACCCGGGAAGGGAGCAGCTTATAAATGTAGGTCTTAAGGCGGGTATGAAGAAAAACCATTGTCTTCACATTATTGAACAAGTGCAGCAATGCACAGCAGACCTCGAAAAGTGGTTTCGTTAAGTATAAAAATGAATAGGAGGCAGCCCATGTATCAGAATATTTCAAAACAGATGCTTTTATTTATAGAGAAAAATAAAACGGCATTTCATACTGTAGATTCGGTGAAACAGATTTTGCTTCAAAACGGATTTGAAGAGTTAGCGGAGTGCAACAAATGGAATATCAAACAGGGAAAGAGCTATTTCGTGACACGTAATCTTTCCAGCATCATTGCGTTTAAGGTAGGTGAAAAGGTAAGTGATTTCAATTTTCAAATCGCATCGGTACACACCGATTCACCGTGTTTCAAGGTGAAGGAGAACGCAGAAATTCATGTGAATGATGCTTACACGAAGTTAAATACCGAGGGGTATGGCGGAATGATCCGGTATAGCTGGCTTGACAGACCACTTTCCATTGCGGGGCGCGTTCTTGTAAAAGGAAGTGATGGTGAGATTTGTTCCAAACTGCTTGATATTGATAGAGACCTTATGATGATTCCGAGTGTGGCGGTACACATGAATCGCGATATGAATAAGGGGTTGGAACTGAATATGCAGACAGACATGCTTCCGCTTCTGAGTGAATGCTTGGACGAACAGCTTTTGTTGCAAAAGATTGCAGAGGAGCTTTCGGTAGAAAAAGAGCAAATCATAGGCTCCGATTTGTATGTATACTGCAGAGACAAGGCGTCTGTCTGGGGACTTCATAATGAATACATTTCCTCTCCAAGACTGGATGACCAGCAATGTGTGTTTGCATCGTTACAAGGATTATTGAACGGGGGAAATGAAAATACCATTAGCATGCTTGCATGTTTTGATAATGAGGAGGTTGGTTCAGGCACAAAGCAGGGCGCCGCATCGACTTTTTTATATGATGTGACCAAACGCGTAAGTGATGCGCTCGGAAAGTCAGAGGATGATTATTACCGTGCGATCGCATCAAGCTTTATGTTGAGTGCGGACAATGCCCATGCGGTGCATCCAAATCATCCGGAACTGACAGATGCAAATAACAATGTATATATGAATAAAGGTGTGGTGGTCAAATCACATGCAGGGCAGAAGTATACAAGTGATGGCATGAGCATCGCTGTTGTCAGGGAACTTGCCGGGAAGGCGGATGTGCCGCTACAGTTCTTTTCAAACCGTTCGGATAAGGCGGGCGGCAGTACGCTTGGCAATCTTGCGATGGCGCAGGTTTCCATGAACTGTGTCGATATTGGGCTTGCGCAGCTTGCGATGCATTCAGCGGTCGAAACAGCGGGCATGCGCGATACGGCGTATATGATATCGCTAATGGAAGCATTTTATAACAGTCAGATTGTGCAGTTAAAGGATGGCAATGTAAGGATTGCATTCTGACTTGATTGTCATAAGGAAAGTAAAAGATGAAACAGTTTGGTAAACAAAACAGTGCCCAAATTAAGATTATTACAGCAATGGTTATTTTTGGAACGATAGGCATTGTCCGCAAAAATATTGCATTGTCATCAAGTGTCGTCGCATGCGCAAGGGCATTGATCGGAACAGTTTTTCTGCTCGTGATTTCGTCCATTCGCAAAGACAAAATTGATTGTAAGCTCGTTAAAAAGCATGCATTGCCGCTTTTTTTATCCGGAGCACTTCTCGGCGCAAACTGGATTTGCCTGTTTGAAGCATATACCTATACAACGGTTGCAGTTGCAACGATCTGTTATTATATGGCACCGGTGTTTATGATTGTATTTGCAGCGTTATTATTTCGGGAAAACCTATCACGTATGCAAGTAGGATGCGTCATGTGTGCAGTACTTGGAATGGTGCTTGTATCGGGTGTTTTGGAAACGGGCTTTACCGGATTTCGAGGAATTGCGTTAGGACTTATTGCTGCAGTGATGTACGCGGTCATTGTATTAACAAACAAAAAGCTCGGGCTGCTTTCAGGTTCTACGCGTACGCTCTTTCAGCTCGCGATTGCAGCAATCACGTTATTGATTTATGTCGGATTGACAGAAAATTTAGCGATTACTAATTTTGACAAACAAACAATTGTTATGCTGCTTATTGCAGGTATCTTACATACGGGTATTGCATACACGCTTTATTTTGGAAGCATACAGGATTTGCCGGCAAGAACTGTTGCGCTGCTTGGATATATCGACCCGGTTCTCGCTGTTGTATTGTCAGTTGTATTTTTGAAGGAATCGATGTCGGTTCTGAACATGATTGGGATTCTACTCGTCATCGGGGCCACCATGGTGAGCGAAATCAGACAGGAAACAGAGTAATTCGGCAATTCTCTTTCGGATTCATGGGAAATATCTCTAGAATAATCCCACATTTAGTGCTATAATCGGTTTTGGAAAAGGGCAAAGGGGTCCAAATGAAAAGAAAAGAGGATAGGAAATGATTCGAATTGGTATTTTAGGATATGGAAATCTGGGTAGAGGTGTTGAGAGTGCCATCAAGCAGAATGACGATATGAAGCTTGTTGCGGTATTTTCAAGACGTGACCCAAGCACAGTTAAGATTCAGACAAGCGACGTGGCTGTTTACGGCATCGATGCGCTTGAGACAATGCAGGATGCAATTGATGTATTGATTCTCTGCGGCGGTAGTGCGACAGATTTACCGGTTCAGACACCGCAGTATGCTGCAAAGTACAATGTGGTAGATAGTTTTGATACACATGCACGTATTCCTGAGCATTTTGCAAATGTTGATGCGGCAGCCAAAAAAGCAGGCAAGATTGGTATTATCTCTTGTGGCTGGGATCCGGGAATGTTCTCGCTTAACCGTCTGTACGCAAACTGTGTATTGCCGGAGGGTAAGGATTATACATTCTGGGGTAAGGGTGTCAGCCAGGGACATTCAGATGCAGTCCGCCGTATCGAGGGCGTAAAGGATTGCCGTCAGTACACAATTCCTGTTGATGCTGCGATGGAAGCTGTCCGCGCGGGCAAAAATCCGGAGCTTACAACACGTGAAAAACATGTGAGAGAATGTTTCGTTGTCGCTAAAGAGGGCGCAGACCTTGGCAAGATTGAAGAGGCCATCAAGACAATGCCAAACTATTTTGCAGATTATGATACAACGGTTCACTTCATTACAGAGGAAGAGATGAAGAGAGACCACAGCGGACTTCCACATGGTGGTAGCGTAATCCGCACAGGAAAGACAGGTTTAAACGGTGAGAATACACATGTAATCGAGTACAAGCTTACGCTTGATTCCAATCCGGAGTTTACAGGCTCTGTTATTGTCGCATATGCAAGAGCAGCATACCGCATGAACCGGGAAGGCATGAGCGGATGTAAGACAGTATTTGACATTGCACCGGCTTATCTTTCTGCACAGTCAGGGGAAGAGCTTAGAGCGCATCTTTTATAAAATAGCAAGGTGTTAAACAGTTTGGAATACACCGAATGCATATCAGGCGGGTCTGTTGGCCCGCCTTTTTAACGAAAAAATTAGCAACTACAAATTTAGAGGATGAAATACAATGATTGACAGACAGCGCGTAAAGGATAGGTTTCAGGCATATACAGCCAATTACAATGCAGAGGATGAAAAAATCAAACTAAAGATTTTTCATACGTATCGTGTGGCAGCAATTGCGGAACGCATTGCGCGTTCTATCGGGATGACGAAGGAGGAGTGCGCGCTTGCGTGGCTGATGGGAATGCTCCATGATATCGGGAGATTTGAACAGCTTCGAATCTACAACACGTTTCGTGATGCGGATTCTGTAGACCATGCGCAGTTTGGTGCAGACCTTTTGTTCCGGGAAGGAATGATTCGCGATTTTATTGATGCGGATGAATATGACATCGTGATTGAAACAGCCATTCGGAATCATAATGGGTACCGTGTGGCAGAGGGACTTGATGTAAAGACAGAACAGTTTTGTCATATTCTGCGCGATGCCGACAAGATTGATATTCTTCGCGTGAATGTCGAAGTAAAGGCGGAGGATGTTCACAATACAACGACGGAAATTTTAAGAAGTGCGCCGATATCGGATGCGGTGATGCAGCAGTTTTATGCACATCATGCCGTACAGCACGCTGTGAAAGAGTCGGTAGTCGATCACATCGTTGGCTATGTATCCTTAGTGTATGAACTTGTTTTCCCGGAAAGCTTTACGATTGTGAAAGAGCAGGGCTATCTGGATCAGATTATGAATTTTCAAAGCAGCAATGAAGATACAATGCACAAATTTATGTTGATACGTGAGGAAATGAACCGGTATCTGAGTCAGAACCGGTAGAGACATACATAATTTCCCGCAGAAAGACACATACTATGTTAGTAGTAGTCGGGAGGAAAATATGGATTATAAACAATTTCGGTCAGATCTCATTTGGGCAGCAATCTGGGTAAGCATCGCAGGCAGTATTCTTCATTTCGTGTATGATTGGTCGGGGCAAAATTGGCTTGTCGGTTTCTTTGGTGCGACAAACGAGTCGACGTGGGAGCATATGAAAATATTGTTTTGGCCGATGCTTGTTGCAGCTGTCTATCTGATTTTGAAATGGAAGGCATTTTTTCCGGGCGTTGAGGCAGCGATGCTTGTTGGAATCAAAGCAGCGATATGGCACATACCGACATTTTTTTATACGTACCAGGGCATTCTCGGCTACGGCATTATGTGGATTGATATCGCCATATTTTATATCAGTATCGTTTTGGCAGTTTGCATCATTCTTCATATGATGAAGTATTTGTCAGGCAAGGATTGGGGATTTATCAATGTTCTGCTGCGCATCACAGCCGTGATGGAGGTGTTTGCATTTCTTTGGTTTACGTACAGACCACCATCGCTTGGGATTTTTACGCAGCTGTAAAAATAACTGTATGACAGAAAATACACGGTGTAAAAGCCTTCAGCCTGATGTTTTCTCTATGCAAATTTTTGAAAAAGTGATATGATAGGCATGGTTGTCATGAAAGACGACCATGCATTTTTATTTCTTAGGAAAAAGCCGTAAGGCGATATTTTTGGAGTAATGATATGATTTACCGGAAAAGGAGCAATTATGAGTCTACTGCTTGCAGGAAAACCATTTACATTTTTACAGGATAAACGATTGACGTTACCGGATTACAGCTTTGGAATTCCGGATGGATTCATGGCGGCACAGACAGAGGATGATTACGAGTTTTTTATGTGGTATGCAGAAGATGAGTCCGGTGCATCCTCAGACCGTATTATTTTCTTCGCAGGACCATTTTTGGAAAATGAGCTTGCGAATCGGTTTGGCGTAGATGCCTGGAGCAGTTTTTTGGAATTTGAATATTTCAAGAGCCTCTCCATAGCAAGTGAAGAAGAAAAGCCTCTTCGGTATGAAATCTATCGAAATAGACAGTCCGCAGCGATTATCAAGGAAATGTCAGAGGGGATTTATCACATTTCGGTTGGCGGAAAAAGAGGAGCGAAGCAGTTTCGCATTCAGATTAAGGATGAGCAGATTTTAAAAGAGTTTTCATGGGACCATATGAAAGCCTGGATTGACACCATAAAGCTTTCTGAGCCGATTGATGAAGGAAAACAAATCAACGACTCGACATTTTTCGGTTCAGAATTAACGGAAGCATTGGCGGATGAAATCTGTGACAATTTGCAGCGCAAGGTAGATATTGTCAACCGCGTATTTGTCATGAAAAAGGAACTGATGACAGAAAAACAGAGCGTGCAGAAGGTCGATCCGATTACTGCGCAAAAGGAGATGATTGCGCTTGTTGAGGAATTTACGGCTGAGATGGACAAGCTTATGAATCAGGCGTTTTTTATGTACAGGGCACTGAACCTTGCAAACAGAGGGAACGAAAATCTGACAAAGATCCGCAAGGCACTTGATTTGTTTGAGCAGTACAAGATGGTTGAAATAGACGGACCGCTTGCGCCAATCAGCAGAGAGAGCCGGTTAAACCGCGAGCCGGATATGTTTGATTTACCGGAGTTTTCTGACGAGCCTGAGGCAGAGGAGATGGAAGGTATGGTGAGTGTGTCACAGGTTTCCGGTCTTGCCAGCCGGGCGGCCAGGCTTGATGCACAAAAAGCGCAGCAGGAGGAGAAAGAGGAGGCAAAGCTTGCTAAGCCTGATATTTATCTGGCGCCGGATCAGTCAGTGATGCCGAAAACAGCAGAGACGGAAGAGAAGGCAAAGAAGAAAAAGGGCCTTGGAGCGGGCAGTATCATTGCAATCATCATCGGACTTATATTGTGGCTTGTTGCATGTGCTGCAGGTGTTTATTATCTGCAGACGGAGTATTTGCCAAAGAAGCATTATGAGAAAGCAATGACGTTATATGACAGCGAAAAATATATGCAGGCTTATGAGGAATTCAAGCTGGCAGGCAGCTATAGTGATGCGACATGGCGCATGGAGGGCTGTCAGAAAAAGTTAGCAGAAGATAACGAAGAACAGGCTACAAATCAGTAGGTTTACGGAAGGGGTACAGTATGGAAAAAGCAAACGTATATTTTACGGATTTCAAGGCAACAGGACATGAAAATCTTTTACAGAAGTTGCATCGCCTTATGAAGACGGCGGGATTTGAGACCATTGATTTTACAGATAAATATACTGCCATTAAGATTCATTTTGGCGAGTATGGAAATCTTGCATTTTTACGACCGAATTATGCAAAGGTTGTGGTGGATTATGTCAAAGAACTGGGTGGAAAACCATTTTTGACAGATTGTAATACGCTGTATGTCGGAAGCCGGAAAAATGCGCTTGACCATTTGGAAACAGCATATGTGAACGGGTTTTCACCGTTGCAGACAGGATGTCATGTATTGATTGGAGATGGACTCAAGGGAACGGATGAAACCATCGTTCCGATTGATGGCGAATATGTCAAAGAGGCAAAGATTGGCCATGCCATCATGGATGCGGATATTTTTATTTCGCTGACACACTTTAAAGGACATGAGATGGCAGGATTTGGCGGTGCAATCAAAAATATCGGTATGGGATGCGGCTCAAGAGCCGGCAAGATGGAGCAGCACTGTGACGGCAAACCAAGCGTTGATCGTGAGGCATGTGTAGGATGCGGCGAATGTATCCGTATTTGTGCACACGGCGCACCGACCGTGACAGACCGGAAAGCGACGATTGACCATGAGAAATGTGTGGGCTGCGGACGTTGTCTGGCAGTTTGTCCAAAGGATGCAATTGCGGCAGATTTCAGCGATTCTGTTGCGGTGCTCAATTGCAAGATGGCAGAGTACTCTCTTGCAGTTTGCAAAGACAGACCTTGTTTCCATGTATCATTAATTTGCGACGTATCACCAAACTGTGATTGCCATGCCGAGAATGATATTCCTATTATTCCAAACGTTGGTATGCTCGCATCGTTCGATCCGGTTGCACTTGACCAGGCTTGCGCAGATCTTTGCAACAAGATGCCGGTGACGACAGGAAGCATCTTAGATGACCATGTGAAGGAACACAAAGAGGAAGCGTGTTCACATGATCATTTCCATATGACACATCCGGATACCGAGTGGAGAACATGTATTGCGCATGCTGTCAAAATCGGACTTGGAACGAATGAATACGAACTGATCCGTATTTAATTATTTGAAATCAAAGGGTTAACATGAAAATGAAACAAATGAAGCAATCAATGCTGTTATTGTTGGCTGCAATGATATGGGGCTGTGCGTTTGTGGCACAGTCTACAGGTGGAGAGGCAGTTGGGCCATATAGCTTTAACGGAATCAGAAGCTTCATAGGAAGCCTGGTACTTCTGCCGGTCATTGCGCTTCTTGACAAATATGGCGATGCAAATCATAAACCGTCAACAAAAGAAGAACAACGGCAGCTTTGGCTTGGTGGAATATGTTGTGGCAGCTGTCTGTTTCTGGCAAGCACCGCGCAGCAGCTCGGATTATTTCTCGGAACGAATGCCGGAAAGGCAGGTTTTATAACGGCAAGTTATATTTTGATTGTGCCAATTATCGGTTTATTTTTACATAAAAAATGTGCAAATCATGTCTGGGTTTGTGTATTTGCCGCGCTACTCGGCTTGTATTTGCTTTGTATGACAAGCGGATTTACGATGGAACGGGGAGATGTTTTTGTCCTTTCCTGTGCGTTTTTGTTCTCGGCGCAAATTATGTTTGTCGATTATTTTGCACCAAAGGTGGATTGTGTCAGGCTGAGCAGTATTGAATTTTTGATTACGGGTTTATGCAGCTTGATTCCGATGTATTTAAAAGAGATTCGTCCGATTGGATTTTCTGCATGGATTTCCCTGTTTTTTGACGGCGGCGTATGGGTTGCACTATTGTATGCCGGTGTGTTATCGTGTGGTGTGGCCTATACATTCCAGGTGATTGGGCAGAGAGAGCTAAATCCCACGCTTGCCAGTCTCCTAATGAGCTTAGAATCCGTTTTTTCAGTAATTGCGGGCACAATCATATTACATGAGCACATGAAACCGAGGGAGCTTATGGGATGCCTTGTACTATTTGCGGCAATTATCTGTTCTCAAATTCCGGCAGATGTATTTCGCTTCAAAAAGAGGGTACGTGGCAATGCAAAAGAAGCTGCATAAAATATAGAAGCAGCGTTGGAAAGGAAAACATCATGGTTTATAACAATATTTTAGAAGCAATGGGAAATACGCCGATTATCCAGCTCAATCATATTGTGCCGGAAGGTGCGGCGAGAGTTTTGGTGAAATTCGAAGGACTCAATGTGGGTGGTTCGATTAAGACAAGAACGGCATACAATATGATTCGTGATGCTGAAAAAAAGGGCCTTTTAAATAAAGATTCCATCATCGTTGAGCCGACAAGCGGAAATCAGGGAATTGGTCTTGCACTTGTCGGAGCGGTTAAGGGATATCAGACAAAGATTATTATGCCGGATTCTGTGAGTGAGGAAAGACGCAAGTTAATTAAGCATTATGGTGCTGAGGTTATCTTGATTCACGATGCAGGCAATATCGGCAAATGTATTGAAGAATGTCTGCAGACGGCACTTCGTATGGCGAAGGAAGATTCGCGCGTGTTTGTTCCGCAGCAGTTTGAAAATCCGGCTAATCCGCAGATTCACAAAAACCGCACGGGAGCAGAAATATTAGAGCAGATTGATGGACCGATCGATGGATTCTGCAGCGGCATCGGAACAGGTGGCACGATTACCGGAATCGGCAAAGTGCTTAAGATGGCAAATCCGGATATTCAGATTTGGGCAGTTGAACCGGAAAATGCCGCCATCTTATCAGGTGGCTCAATCGGAACACATTTGCAGATGGGAATCGGTGACGGTGTAATCCCCGGCGTCCTTGATCAAAGCATCTATCAGAATATCTGTATTATTACAGACGAGGATGCAATACAGGCAGCCA
This sequence comes from Lachnospiraceae bacterium, assembly GCA_021153185.1. Taxonomy (GTDB): domain Bacteria; phylum Bacillota; class Clostridia; order Lachnospirales; family Lachnospiraceae; genus SIG333. The sequence continues at coordinate 50,287 of JAGKTY010000011.1, read as the reverse complement.
AAGACCTTGCAAGCAAGGAAGGAATCATGTGCGGCATCTCAAGCGGAACCAATGTGGCGGCAGCCATCCGTATGGCACAAAAATTGGGAGAGGGAAAAACGGTTGTGACGGTACTTCCGGACACGGCGGAACGCTATTTCTCGACACCGTTATTTGATGAATAGTTTGTTGAAATCCAAGGAGTTATCTTCTTGGATTTTTGATTTTTTCGGGCTTTTATGATACACTTTAGGCAATATGAGAATGACAGAAGAAACGAGAAAGCAATTACAAATCAGATACGAGCGTGAATTTACCAATGTATCATCAGCCAAACGGTTTTCCCCGAAAACAGCCAATCAAATATTTGGCTATGTAAAGCGTGATATCAAAAAATGCGAGCGGAACGGGTCGGCTGTCTCTGCATCGACGAAGCGAAACATCATCAGTCTGCTGCGATTTTATAACAGACCTTCTACAGAGAAACAGTATATGCAGGTGCAGGACTTTGTCAAACAGATGATAAAACGCGACCTCGATTTTATCGGCAATTATGAAAAAGCGGAAGAATTTGGGCAGTTTCTGCTTGCAGATACGTCTTTACAGTTTGTGGAGCGCAGCGTTGTCGGCTATTTTGAACTGTTTGCGCGGGCATATGAAGCCAAGGTCAAAAAACAAATCCTTGCTGTTGTCCAGGAGGATGCGCAAATGGAATACCAGGAAGCGCTCGAGATGGAACGGAAATTTATCCTCCATATCGGCGGAACAAACAGCGGAAAGACCTATGAATCAATCGAGCGGCTCAAAACAGCGTATCACGGTGTATATGCGGGACCGCTCAGACTGCTTGCGCTTGAAATATACGATAAGCTTTGTCAAAGTGATGTACCGTGCTCCATGATTACGGGAGAGGAGCAGTACATCAATCCCAAAAGCCGTGTTTCCTCATGTACGGTCGAGATGGTCGACTTGAGCAATGTCTACGATATTGTCGTCATTGATGAAGCGCAGATGATCAGCGACCCGTACCGGGGGCATGCATGGTCGAGACTGCTGATGGGTATCAAGGCAAAAGAGATTCATGTGTGCCTTGCGCCGGAAGCTGAGCATATTATCATGAGCATTTTAAATGACTGCAATGGCACGATCGAAGTGAAACGCCATGTGCGGGATACGGAGCTTGTTTTTGAAGATCATCCGTTCAACATGGACACAGACGTGAGAAAAGGTGATGCGCTTGTACTGTTTTCTAAAAAGGCGGTCCTTGATGTGGCGGCGCGACTGGAAAAATTGGGGCATAAAGTGAGTGTAATCTATGGCTCGCTTCCGCCGCAGATTCGAAGAAAACAGTTCGCACTGTTTTTAAGCGGTGAGACGGAGGTCGTGGTTGCGACAGATGCAATCGGACTTGGCGTCAACTTGCCAATCCGGCGCATTGTTTTTATGGAAGTGTCCAAATTCGACGGAATTCAGAGGAGACCGCTCAATGAATTTGAGGTGCGTCAGATCGCAGGACGTGCGGGCAGGCGCGGTATGTATGAGCAGGGCTTTGTGACGGCGCAGACCGAGGGTGGACTTGCACACATTAAATCGGTCTATCCGATGGAGCATATGATTTCATATGCACGCGTCGGATTTCCGATGGTGCTGCTTGAGCTGGATGAACCGCTTGACGTACTGTTATCCAGATGGTACGAGATTCCACCATCTAACCCTGTTTTCCGTAAGATTGACATTCAGGAGATGTTAAAAAAATACAAGACGTTGTTATATGTGAAGGACCGTGTCGTCGGCTTTGAGGACAAGCGGACGCTGTTTTCCATGGTCAGCTGTGATGTGGATACGGGCAATCGTCAGCTTTTGAACCTGTGGAAGCAATATTGTCTGCATTATACGGCGGATGTGCGCTTGCAATTTCCGGACTACCACAAAGTGAGTGGAAGCAATGACCTCGAAAAACTGGAGATTTATTACCGTATGCTCGATGTATATCATCAGTTTTCGATTCGTATGGGAAAGGAGCTTGAGGAAGACAGGCTTCGAAAAGAACGCTTCGACACCGAGGAGCGCATTATGGAAGAACTGCTTGCAAGCAAAGAAGAATATATCCGCAGATGCCGCTATTGCGGAAAGGTGCTTTCTCTTGAAAGCCGTTTTGCAATATGTGACCGTTGCTATAAAGATACAATGAGATGGAAATAGGACACCAAAAAATTCCCAGTAGAGTCTGTTCTGCTGGGAATTTCTGCAAAGAAGTCCTGTTATGCATCTGCATCGGATGTGCAAAATGCAAAGATTACGAAATATAGCACGACGGACAGGATGAGTGAGACAGAAATGCCCAGTGCGTCGTGCCAATGTGCCCAGATCATCGGTAAATTCAGCCAGCCGATCTGTTTGCCGAACAGAAAACCCGCAATGAGAAAAACAACATGAAGTCCGGCTACTGTAATACCGGTTTTGACGAGGGCATTTATATAGCGATTATCCATAATAGAATCCTCCTTTGGTGTATCATGAGATATAATGGTTCGCTAGTTAGTATGTACGGTTTTTTCGTAATCTATGCATCAATAAGTTTTTATTTGTATTTTGGGCAAAGGATGATATAATATAAAGTGACCGTTTTTCGGTAAAGACATTCATTGGTATCATTACTGATGGCAATGCAACTGCATTGTTGAGGGAATTGAAATGAAGAATAAAGTGAAATTAAAAGGCAAACTTCGGTTGATTCTACAGATTACACTTATTTTGGGTGTATTACTTGCAGGCGTTGATATCTGGGTTTATACGATTGACGTGAAAGCCGGAATTGTATTGACGGGATATGTGGCGTTTTATTTAGTTGTAGCGGTTTTGGTTTATCAGTTTAACGGGCCAATTTTGGTAGATGAACTCATAAGTTTTGCCACCCAATATGGACAGATTCAAAAACGTCTTTTGCGTGATTTAGACTTGCCGCATGCACTTTTGGATGAAAATGGCAGAATCATTTGGACGAATAAGGCGTTCGAGAAAGTTGCGGAGAAGGAAAAAGGATACCAAAAATCCATTACTTCCATTTTTTCATCGATTACAAAGGATAAATTTCCGGGTGAGGCAGACGAGACGGAAGTTCAGTTCTCTTATAGAGAGCAGGAGTTCACTGCCCGCATGAAAAAAATTCCGCTTACGGAGATGGTGGCAAACAGCGATTTGTTAGAGAGCGATGAAGTGTATGAAGGATTTTTGATTGCGCTTTACTTATTTGATGAGACTGCACTTCGTATGGCAATCCGTGAGAATGACAACCAGAGTCTTGCTGTCGGAATGGTTTATATTGATAACTACGAAGAGGCCCTTGAGAGCGTGGAGGCAGTCCGCAGGTCGCTTCTTATGGCACTTATCGAGCGAAAAATCAATAAATATTTTGCTGCATATGACGGAATTGTCCGCAAATCAGAAAAGGACAAATTCTTTGTTGTGCTTCGGAAGCAGTCATTATTGCAGCTTCAGGAAAACCGCTTTGATCTGCTTGAAGATATTAAAACGGTTAATATCGGTAACGAGATGGCTGTAACACTCAGTATCGGTATCGGTGTAGGAGGCCTTAGCTATTCCCAAAACTTTGAGTTTGCACGTACCTCCATTGATTTGGCGCTTGGACGAGGTGGCGACCAGACCGTTGTCAAATCACCAAATGGTGTGTCTTACTATGGCGGAAAGAGCCAGCAGGTGGAAAAGAATACACGTGTTAAGGCGCGTGTAAAAGCACATGCGTTAAAAGAGATCATTACCGCAAAAGACCGTGTACTTGTTATGGGACACCGCAATACGGATGTTGACAGCTTTGGTGCAGCAGTCGGTATTTACCGGATTGCAAAAACACTCGGCAGATCAGCTTATATCGTACTTGACGATGCAACAGCAGCGATCAGGCCACAGCTCGACGCATTTAACAGTCGTCTGGAAAAGGACGAAGTTGCCATTATCAATAGCGTGCAGGCGATGGAATACGCAGGAAACAATACAGTACTCGTTGTTGTTGATGTCAACAAACCTAGTATTACAGAATGCCCTGAACTTTTGAAGAATTGCCGTTCCATTGTCGTACTTGACCACCACAGACATGGAGAAGAGGTCATTGAGAATGCGACTTTATCGTACGTCGAGCCTTATGCATCGAGTGCGTGTGAGATGGTAGCCGAGATATTACAGTACGTAGACGATGGCATTAAGCTTAAGAGTAGTGAGGCAGATTGTCTCTATTCCGGTATTATCGTTGATACGAATGGGTTCCTTACCAAGACAGGTGTCCGTACATTTGAGGCAGCAGCATTCCTTCGACGCAATGGTGCCGATGTAACCCGCGTCCGTAAAATGTTCCGCGAAGAGGAGACTGACTATCGTATCAAAGCAGATACCGTCAGTCAGGCAGAGATATTCCACGGAGAGTATGCGATATCCAAATGTAACGCAAACGGAGGCAGCTCGCCGACAGTTATTGCGGCACAGGCGGCCAACGAGCTTCTTGACATTGTTGGCATGAAAGCAAGCTTTGTTTTGACGGAGTATAATGACGAGATATATATTAGTGCACGTTCGATTGATGAGGTAAACGTGCAGATTATTATGGAGCGACTTGGCGGTGGTGGTCATATGAATGTGGCCGGCGCACAGCTTAAGGATTATACAATGGATTCGGCGGTCGAACTCATTAAATCGACGCTGGATGACATGATTCAGAAAGGTGAAATCTAATGAAAATTATTTTACTAGAAGATGTGAAATCAATTGGAAAAAAGGGAGAAATCATCAATGCGAGTGATGGTTATGCGAGAAATTTTCTGCTCCCGAAGAAGCTTGGTGTTGAAGCCACAACAGAAAATTTAAATACACTCAAGCTTCAGAAAGCAAACGAAGAAAAAATTGCTGCTGAAAACTTACAGGCAGCCCGGGAATTTGCAGACGTATTAAAAGATCAGACCGTTGTCGTTTCTATGAAAGCGGGCGGAAACGGCAAATCATTTGGCTCTGTCTCAAGCAAGGAAATTGCAAAAGCATATGAAGAGCAGTTTGGAAGAGAGCTTGACAAAAAGAAACTGGTGTTGCCGGAGCAGATCAAGTCGTTTGGTACGTATGAGGTGAAAGTAAAACTTCATCCAAAGGTACAAGGTGTGCTTCGCGTTTCAGTGAAGGAAGCATAGGCATTTTAGAGTGGAGGTTTTTTTATGGCCGACGAGACCATCCTAAAAAGAATATTGCCTCATAGCGTGGAAGCGGAGCAAGCGGTTATCGGCTCCATGATTATGGATAGGGATGCCATAGTAGCTGTATCCGAAATGCTGATTGCAGATGATTTTTATAGCAAGCAATACGGTATTTTGTTTGAATCAATGGTGGAACTGAACAATGAATACAAACCTGTCGATTTGGTTACACTTCAGAACCGTTTAAAAGAAAAAGATGTTCCGCCGGAAGTAAGCAGCCTCGATTATGTCAAAGAAATCTTGGACTCTGTGCCGACTTCTGCAAATGTGAGACACTATGCGGAGATTGTAAAAGAAAACGCAACGCTTCGTGAACTGATAAAAGCGAACGAAGAGATTGCAAGCGAGTGTTATGCGACGACGCGCAAGGACTCTCTTGAGGATATTTTGGATGATGCGGAGAAACGTGTGACAGCCATTACACAAAGCCGTACATCGGGAGATTTTGTGCCGATCAGACGTGTTGTCATGAATGCGATGGACAAAATCGAGAAAGCATCGCAGCAAAAAGGTGCGGTCACAGGTGTGCCGACAGGTTTTATTGACTTGGATTACAAAACGGCGGGAATGCAGCCTTCCGATATGATACTTGTTGCAGCAAGACCTTCCATGGGAAAAACTGCCTTTGTCTTAAACATCGCGCAATACGTTGCGTTTCATGAGAATCTGTGTGTTGCCATCTTTTCACTCGAGATGAGCAAAGAACAGCTTGTGAATCGTCTGTTGTCTCTCGAATCTGCGGTTGATTCCCAGCATATCAGGACAGGCCAGCTTGCCGATTCGGAATGGGAAAAATTGGCAGAAAGTGCGGGTGTGATCGGCCGTTCTAATCTGATTATTGACGATACACCGGGTATTTCCATTGCAGAGCTCCGTGCAAAATGCCGTAAGTTTAAGCGCGACAATGATCTCAAAATGATTATCATTGACTACTTGCAGCTGATGAGCGGAAGCGGAAAACATGCATCGGAATCAAGACAGCAGGAGATTTCGGAAATCAGCCGTTCTCTGAAAGCGATTGCCAGGGAATTGCAGGTTCCTGTCATTGCGTTATCGCAGCTTTCCCGTGCGGTGGAGCAAAGACCTGACAAGCGCCCAATGCTGAGTGACCTTCGTGAATCCGGCGCAATCGAGCAGGATGCGGACGTTGCGATGTTTATTTATCGTGACGAATATTATAACAAGGAATCGGAACGAAAGGGTGTTGCGGAGATCATTATCGCCAAACAGAGAAACGGCCCAACGGGTACGGTAGAGCTTGCATGGCTGCCGAATTACACAAAGTTTGCAAATTTAGACCGTGCATCCAGAAGTTTTCAGGCAAGAGAAGAATAGTATTTCGCTTAGCAAAGCATAAAAAAAGAGCTGAACAACCGTTCAGCTCTTTTGTATTGTATTAGCCGAGTTCGATAGAACCTGTTGGGCAAGAACCTGCGCAAGCGCCACACTCGATACATTTGTCTGCATCGATTTCGAATTTGCCATCACCCATGCTGATTGCTCCAACCGGGCACTGTCCTTCGCATGCTCCGCAAGCTACACATCCATCATTAATAACGTATGCCATTACTTTATCCTCCTTATATCATTGATAAATTTTATCATCGTTTACGAATAGATTGTACTATAATCTATCAAAAAACTCAAGTGGAAAGATGCGGATTAGGACATTTCACTGCGCCTTTTCTTGATACCGTCTAATATCACTTTCTTTTTATCCAGAACTTTGTCCTTGTCCATGGCAGGAACGCCCTTTAACTTGTATTCCATACCAAGCTTTTCGTATTTGGCTTCGCCCATTGTATGATATGGGAGAACATCTAATGCTTTTAGGTTGGAAAATTGTCCGATGAAATATCCTAAATCAAATAGATATTTGTCGTCATCTGTAATACCCGGAACAACAACGTGGCGAATCCACATATCGACACCTTTTTTGTCGAGATAAGAACAGAATGCCAAAATGCCATCGTTTGGCTGGCTGGTAAGTTCTTTGTGCTTCTCCGGGTCAATATGCTTGATATCAAGCATTACAAGGTCTGTTAATGGCATCAGCTTGTCTAATTTCTCGATAAATGCCTGATTGTCCGGTTTGAATGCAATACCGGAGGAATCAATACATGTGTGGATGCCACGTTCCTTTGCAAGTGTAAAAAGTTCAATCAGGAAGTCGACCTGCATCAGCGGCTCGCCGCCGGTAACGGTCAGACCGCCGCCATTTTGATAAAATGCTTTGTTGCGCTCATATTGTTCAATAATCTCTGAAGCTTCCATCTGTTTGCCGCCAACCATACTCCAGGTGTCCGGATTATGACAGTAGGCGCATCGCATCGGACAGCCCTGAACAAAGACAACAAAACGGGTACCCGGTCCGTCAACTGTTCCAAAACTTTCCAGGGAATGAATTCTTCCGCTCATAATAAATACCTCATAGTCTTTTTAAAAATAAAAGGAATCATCCAATTAGATGATTCCTTTTGCTTTTGTAACATTAGACGAATTAGATAGCCTCGTGGAATGTACGAGAGATTACGTCTGCCTGCTGTTCCGGTGTTAACTTGATGAAGTTAACAGCGTAACCAGAAACACGGATTGTAAGCTGTGGATAGTTCTCCGGATGAGCCTGTGCATCAAGCAATGTATCTCTGTTTAATACGTTTACATTGAGATGATGTCCACCTTTTGTTGCATAACCGTCTAATAAGTTTACTAAGTTGTTAACCTGTGCTGAACTTTCTGCCATGGTAATTTACCTCCTATTATTATTCATAATCTTCTAATCCTTGGTGAAGCGTTGGTACGCTGCATGCGAGTGGCGTACGTGAACAATCGGTGCAACCCATTGTCTGTACGTTTTTGGCCTCGCCGGCTTCTTCTTCCACATCAACATTGACATGTCCGACGCCATTTGCCATACCGGTGTCAAGCTGTTTAATTAAGTCTTCAATCATTTGCTCTTCGTTCATTGTGAAACCTCCACCAATCCATCCCGGCGGCAGTGCCACCGGGATAATTGTTTATTATTTGCTTAAATCTACTTCGATGTCACCTGCAAATACCTGATCCTCTTTTCCGAGTGCGCCAGGGATGATTGTAAATGTATTAGAAATACCATCCTGAGCTGACTGGAATGGAAGCTTAGATACTGATGATAATGAAGCGACAGCACCGTGTGTGTCACGTCCGTGCATTGGGTTAGCACCCGGAGCGAAAGGCTGACCTTTCTTACGTCCGTCCGGTGTGTTACCTGTAGCTTTACCATAAGTAACGTTTGAAGTAATTGTTAATACAGACATTGTTGCAAATGAATCTCTGTATGTGTGATGTCTTCTGAGCATCTTCATGAATGTTGAAACGAGATCACGTGCGATTGTATCAACACGGTCATCATCGTTACCATATTTAGGGAACTCACCCTCTGTCTTAAAGTCTACAATGATGCCATCCTCATCACGGATTGGTGTAACTGTAGCGTATTTGATTGCTGATAATGAGTCAGCTACTACTGAAAGACCAGCGATACCTGTTGCAAAGTAACGAAGAACGTCTCTGTCATGTAATGCCATCTGAGCTCTCTCGTAGCAGTATTTATCATGCATGTAGTGGATAACGTTAAGTGTATTTACGTAAACGTCAGCAAGCCACTCCATCATGTCTGTGAATTTGCTCATTACATCATCATAGTTGAGAGGACCGTCACCTGCGATTGGCTGATATTTTGGTCCAACCTGTTTCTTTGTAACTTCGTCGATACCACCGTTCATAGAGTAAAGTAAACATTTTGCAAGGTTTGCTCTAGCTCCGAAGAACTGCATCTGTTTACCGATAACCATTGAAGATACACAACATGCGATACCGTAGTCATCACCGTGTGTTACTCTCATGAGGTCATCGTTCTCATACTGGATTGAAGAAGTCTTAATTGACATCTTAGCACAGAACTTCTTGAATGCTTCAGGAAGTCTTGTTGACCAAAGTACTGTAAGGTTTGGCTCTGGAGCTGCACCTAAGTTGTTGAGTGTGTTGAGGTAACGGAATGAAGATTTTGTTACCATTGGACGTCCGTCTACACCAACACCACCGATTGACTCTGTAACCCAAACCGGATCACCTGCAAAGAGCTGGTTGTATTCTGGTGTACGAGCGAATTTTACACAACGTAATTTCATGATGAAATGATCGATGAACTCCTGGATCTGCTCCTCTGTGAATGTACCATTCTTAAGATCTCTCTCAGCGTAGATATCGATGAATGTAGATGTACGTCCAAGAGACATAGCAGCACCGTTCTGCTCTTTTACAGCACTTAAGTATCCAAAGTATGTTGCCTGGATAGCTTCCTGTACGTTTGAAGCAGGTTTAGAAATATCGCATCCGTAAGAAGCAGCCATTTCTTTCATGAGTTTGAGTGCTACGATCTGCTCAGAAATCTCTTCACGAAGACGGATAACATCATCTGTCATAACACGTCCTGTAGACTCTTTCTGCGCCTGCTTATCTTCGATCAATCTGTCGATACCGTATAATGCGATACGTCTGTAGTCACCGATGATACGTCCACGTCCGTAAGCATCCGGAAGACCTGTGATAACGTGTGCTGAACGACATGCTCTCATCTCCGGGTTGTAAGCATCGAAACATCCGGCATTGTGTGTTTTGCGATGAACAGAGAAGAACTCGCTGATTTCAGGATCAAGTGTGTATCCGTTGTCTGCGCAAGCTTTCTCTGCCATACGGATACCACCGTAAGGCTGCATAGAACGTTTGAAAGGCTTGTCTGTCTGGAAACCTACGATTGTCTCTTTTGACTTATCAAGGTATCCCGGGCCGTGAGATGTGATTGTTGAAATCACTTTTGTATCCATATCAAGGACACCGCCTGCCTCACGCTCCTGTTTCTGCAGATCAAGGACCATATTCCATAAATCTGTTGTGTTCTGTGTAGGACCTGCTAAGAAAGAATCATCTCCATCGTATGGAGTATAGTTCTTCTGGATGAAGTCACGTACGTTTACTTCATACTCCCATTTTCCGCCTACAAAATCTTTCCATTCTGGTTTCATTTTGTTAAAGCCTCCTATTTAAATGATTTTTATCGGTCTTATGACCGTTCGTAACGCATAAAGACTATGCTTTGTTGTGCCTTCATTATACGTTACACAGCGTGCGTTCGTCAAGGAAAGCAATGTACTTTTTTTCATACAAAACAAGATAATATGACAAAAAAATCCCGTTTCGAAACGAACTTGATAAAAACAGACGAAAGGGGTATACTATCAAAAGAATATACAGATGCAGGAGGAAGTATCATGGCAGAGATTAAAAAAGATATGACAATTGGTGAAATTTTAGTTGCAGCACCTGATGTTGCGCCGATTTTAATGAGTGCGGGAATGCACTGTCTTGGCTGTCCGTCAGCACAGGGTGAGACATTGGAAGAAGCAGCGATGGTTCACGGAATTGACATCAATGAACTGATGAGCGCAATCGAGAACCGCTGATTGTATCAAATAATAGGAGCCGGTTTCCAATGGAAATCGGCTCTTTTAGGTATCATAGAAAATGTCGCAAAGCGATGTTCTATTTAGATATAAGATAAATTCTGCAAAGCATTTTCAGGACAAATCATTTCGAAATGCTCTTCGAAATATGCTTTTCCGGAAGGGGAGAAGCGATGTCCGCTGCCGTATTCGGTCATGATGTTGCATGCTTTGTTGAAGGTCGATGCAGATGCATCCCCGACACGTAAAACGAGTTTGTACTGTCCGGACGCCGGATCTTTGTAAAGGGCACTTTGCCCATCATACCAGTCCGCAGTAAGGTGTGCACATCTGGATAAAACGGACATATTCTCGAAGGTGAAAATATATGTTGTATCCGGTGCGGCTTTTTTATCAGGTTGTTTTGGCGCAGCCTTTTCGGATTTCTCAGCATTGGCTTTGGCTTCGGAAATCGCATCGAGCGCCTCGTCGTGTATTTTTTTGAATAAATCAAGCACCTCGTCACGCGTGTCGGAAACACTCGGTGTGGCCTCGTCTTCCATAACGGACGGTGCAAATTTTGAAAAGCGTGTGTCAAGCTCTTCCGGATCCTCAACCTTTGTGATGATGAGGACGATGCACTCTGAATTGATTGGGATTGCTTCAATCATCAGCGGAATGTCTTCTGCCTCGAAACCAAATTCAAACGATGCCTGCTGCATCATGTCGCGGAACAGGCTTTTGGCCTTTTCCGTGCCGTATGCGAGTTCGCTGATTTTGAGCTCGCGGTCGGCCAGATCCGCTTTTGTCAGTGTGCATTTAATTTGATGATCATTTACTTTTTCTATCTTCATAAAATCACTTCCTTGGAATATTTTGAATATGCCATAAGTGCACAAAACATCAGTTTTTCGTGTAAAAGTATATTATACTTTATACATTATGAAGTCAATAGTGCACGGCTACAGTTTAAAAAATTTTTAGAATTTTTGTCAAAAAAGATTGCATAAAATGATCAGCTGAACTATAATTTCATGCAAGAGATGCTCTCCTGACAATCTGTGAGCGGAAGGAGGCATGGTTTTTATAGTTCAAATCGTGTAATACAAATGAGTGTGTTACATCTGTTATTATTTTTCCCGCTTCGGGAAGTCTTCAGGCGAAGTGCCTGGTGTTTTTATCAAAATCTGATAAATTTTCACAACTAATATTAACGTTATAATTCAATTTTTATTTTATTTCATTTTTGTATTTATATTCATATTTTCTTGCACGTCACGAGGCATCTCTTAATTTGTTCGGATATGTGTCCGGAAATCAATATAATATATCACTTTTTTCATTCTTTTGGAACGAAATCCGACATATCAAAACAAAGGGAGGATGAGCATATGTATGAGGATCAAAAAACGGTTCGTCTGTACGTGGATGGGAAACCGTGCTCTATGGAGGAAGCAAAACGACTTTGCGAAAGCCAGAGCTATATGGCTGACTACGTAGTAGACGATATGGGCTATCTGTGCGAAATACGCTACGACAAAGTGGATGGTTAGCCAAAACTGATTAAAAAGTGCGTAAACTTACCGGGGAAAATGTATCAAAATAGAAGCCCCTCTATGCAATACATGTGATTGCCGCAAGGCGGGTTTGGGGAGTGTAAGATTGCACAACGAACGTTTGTCTGTTATAATGTAGTTTGGAAAAAAAGGAGGAAGTACGAATGAAAAAAATGATTCCGGCAATTGTTGCAATGGTCCTGATTGCGATTCTGGGGATAATTGGTATCAAGTTAGGGGTGCTTGAGAAGTTTTCTTATTCTTATGACACAATGGATTTGAATGAATACTTCAATATTTTTGATGAACAGGCCGTACCAATTGTTTTGGAAAATGAGTTGATTTCAGAACAGGGATATCTGAATGACGGAACCCTTTACTTCTCTTTATCGATGGTAAAAAACAGACTGAATAACAGGTTTTATTATGACACAGCCAATCAGACTGTGCTTTATACGACTGCGACACAGATTTATTCGTTTCCGCTTGACGGCTCTGCGTATACGATTGATGGGGTGCCGCAGACAGCAGACGGCAAGGAGGCGATTCTTGTTGGAGATGAGCCATATATTTCCGTTGAATTTTTAAAGGATTACGCAAATTTTGCGTATGAGTTGTTTGACAATCCGAATCGCATGCAGCTCTATTTAGAGGACACAACCTTGGAGAAAATGTCTATCAAGAAGGATACGTGCCTCCGGTACCAGGGCGGTGTGAAGAGTGATGTTCTTTGCGAACTTGCAAAGGGTGATGAAGTTACAATTTTGGAACCGATGGATACATGGACGAAGGTCAAGACTAAGGATGCCTTTATCGGTTACGTCGAAAACAAGCGGCTGACAGGCGAGCAGGTAAGTGAGCAGGTTTCTATTCCGCAGACATACGTTGATGCAGAGTATCCGAATCTGTGTAAGGATGAGCAGATCAGTCTTGTCTGGCATCAGGTTACAAACGAGACGGCCAATAACGGTGTGTTTGATTTGCTTGCAAACACAAAAGGCATCAATACGATTTCACCAACCTGGTTTTATGTCCAGGATGAAACCGGAACGATTCATTCCCTTGCAAGCGAGAGCTATGTGGCAGCGATGCACGAGAGAGGAATTGACGTCTGGGCGCTTGTTGATGATTTTACGCAGCAGGAGCTTGATACGAGTATGCTGCTCAAAAACACACAGGCGAGAACGAATATGATATCACAGCTTGTCTCTTACGTGCAGCAATATGGTATTGATGGAATTAATGTCGATTTTGAGCATGTCAAAGAGGAGGCAGGCGAAGACTATATCCAGTTTTTGCGTGAGCTTTCCATTGCTTGCCGCAAAAACGGAATTGTCCTTAGTGTCGATAACTATGTTCCTGCAAGCTTTAATGCATATTACAACCGCGCAGAGCAGGGTAAAATTGTTGATTATGTCATTATCATGGGGTATGACGAGCATTATGCCGGTTGCGCTGAAGCAGGAAGCGTGGCTTCCATCAGCTATGTGGAGCAGGGCATTATTGATACGGTAGCAGTTGTACCGGCGCGCAAAGTCATTAACGGTGTTCCGTTTTACACGAGAATCTGGGATGTGACCGGTGAAGTGACAAGTGAGGCGGTCGGCATGCAGGCGGCAAAAGATTTCCTCGCCAAATATGATGCTGCGGCAATGTGGGATGATGAGGTGTGCCAGAACGTCGCACATATCTCAACAGACGATAAGAATTTCTCTGTGTGGCTTGAGGATGCGCAGTCTATCCGCACGAAGCTCAGCGTGATGAAAGCGCACAATATTGGCGGAGTTGCGGCCTGGAAGCTTGGATTTGAGACGAGCGATATCTGGGATTTGATTGAGGAATATGTATCGGGCGGCGCGATGACTGAGCCGGCAGATACGCAGCCTGCAGAGAGCGAAGAAGCAGCAGAATAATTGATGTAGTCTTATTTCCAAAAAGCTGCATATAATATAGAAAGCCTCCGGAGCGGAATATGGTCAGGAGATGGATGATAGTATTTGCAGTGTTGTTGTTTGCCTTTATTGCAGTTGTGATTAATGATGCGGTGAAACCTTATGAAATGGTGCAGGCCGCAGATGTCAGGATTCATAAGGAAACGATTGTGATAGACGCGGGACACGGCGGAAGTGATCCGGGAAAGGTCGCAATTGACGGAAGCCTTGAAAAAGACATCAATCTAAAGATTGCAGGAAAGCTTAGGCGCGAACTGATGGAGCGCGGATATGATGTGATCATGACAAGAGAGGCAGACCGGTTAACGCAGGAAACCGGCAGCAAACAAGCGGACATGAGAGAGCGCGTCAGGATGGTCAACCACAGTGATGCGCAGCTTCTGGTCAGCATTCACCAAAACAGCTTTACCGATGCGGGTGTGTGCGGGCCTCAGGTGTTTTATCATGAAGCTTCAAAGGAAGCCAAAGCGCTGGCAGAAGTGATGCAGGAGCAGTTAAACGAGACGCTAAACATTGCCAAACCGCGTGTATGCAAAGCAGATCATAGTTACTATCTGCTCAAAAATACAACAATTACAGCGGTAATCGTAGAGTGTGGGTTTTTGTCAAATGAGACAGAGGCGGGCAAACTAAATGATGATGCATATCAAAAACAATTGGCAGCATGTCTGGCAGACGCGATAGAGAAATACGAACAAGAGAGTACGTCACAAAGAGAGTGTGGGCAAGATGGAAACATTGTGGATGAAAATAAATCCGGACGAGATTTATGAGGCGCAGCAGGAAATATTACAAGCGGGTGAAATCGTCAAAAACGGAGGACTGGTTGGATTTCCGACAGAGACGGTATACGGACTCGGAGGAGATGCGCTTTCGGCTGAGTCCTCCAAAAAAATTTATGCGGCAAAAGGAAGACCGAGTGATAATCCACTCATTGTTCACATTTGTCAGATGGATGCGCTCGGGCGTATCGTAAAGGAGATTCCGCCAAAGGCAAGCATGCTTGCTAAGAAGTTTTGGCCGGGACCGCTCACGATGATTTTTCAAAAAAGTGAAGCGGTTCCATATGAGACAACAGGCGGACTTGATACGGTAGCTGTCCGTTTTCCCAATCACCCTGTGGCACTTGCTTTCATCAAGGCAGCAGGCGGATATGTGGCGGCACCAAGTGCCAATACGTCGGGACGTCCAAGTCCAACCATTGGGGAACACGTATATGAAGATTTAAACGGCAGGATTGATGCACTCTTAGATAGCGGAAGCGTCGGCATCGGATTGGAATCGACCATTGTTGATATGACGGGTGAAGTGCCGATGCTGCTTCGGCCGGGCTATGTCACGTATGAAATGCTTGTGGAGGTGCTTGGAGAAGTTTCCATGGATACGACAATGATGCACAAGGCAGAAGGTGTCAGACCGAAAGCACCGGGGATGATGTATCGTCACTACGCCCCGAAGGGGGAGCTTACCATTGTATCCGGTGAGAGTGAGAACGTGATTTCGTATATCAACCGGCAGATTGTGCAAAAAAAGGCCGAAGGCAGGAGCGTGGGCGTGATGGGTACCTCGCAGATGATGTCGCGCTATGAGGCATGTAATCACAAAGACATTGGCGATAAGGATAACGAAGAAGAAATTGCACACAATTTATACGATGTGCTCAGAGCGTTTGACAGTGATGGGACGGAATATATTTATTCGGAGTCGTTTGACACCAGCGGTATCGGACAAGCAATCATGAACAGACTGCTCAAGGCAGCAGGCCATCGGATGATTGAGGTATAAAACACTTTATAAACAGGAGGACATACAAATGACAGTTGCAATCGGTAGCGATCATGGCGGATTTGAATTAAAGGAACTTGTCAAAAAGCAGTTAGAGGAAAAAGGATATACGGTGAAAGATATGGGATGTCATGACCAATCTTCCTGTGATTATCCGGTTTTTGGACGTGCGGTTGCAAAGGCAGTCGCTGACGGAAGCTGCGAAAAGGGTGTTGTTATTTGTACAACGGGAATCGGTATTTCCATTACGGCAAACAAAGTCAAAGGAATCCGTTGCGCGCTATGTGCAGATACTACGACAGCGAAGCTCACGAGGCTTCATAATGATGCAAATGTGCTTGCAATGGGCGCAGGAATTGTCGGACCGAATCTTGCAAGAGAAATTGTAGATACCTTTTTTGACACAGCGTTTTCCGGGCAGGAGCGTCACCAGAGAAGAATTGACCTAATTGAGGAGTAGCCTATGAGTGGAAAGCGAGCAAATTATATTTCCTGGGACGAATACTTTATGGGTGTATCACACTTATCGGGAATGCGTTCGAAGGATCCGAATACACAGGTTGGTGCGTGTATTGTCGGAAAGGACAACCGTATTTTATCAATGGGCTATAATGGGTTCCCGAACGGATGCTCGGATGAAGAATTTCCGTGGGATAGGGAGGGAGATTTCCTTCAGACGAAATACCCATTTGTTGCGCATAGCGAACTGAATGCAATCCTGAATTACCGCGGCGGAAGTCTGGAAGGCTCCAAGCTTTATGTTTCGTTGTTTCCGTGTAACGAATGTGCAAAAGCAATCATTCAGGCGGGAATTCATACGGTTGTGTATGATGAGGACAAATACAACGGGACACCGGGAAACATCGCGGCCAAGAAGATGTTTGATGCGGCCGGTGTTACATATTATCAGTACAAGCATTCCGGAACGAAAATATCGTTAGATTTGTAGGGGGCATACATGAGACAATTGCATAAAAGGGTTGTGGCGCTGCTTTGCATGTGTCTCGTGAGTGTGATGAGTGTGACGCAGGTTTGTGCAGAAACAGCCACATCCAAATTGCAGCAGGCCGAAAACAACAAAAAGCATGCTGAGGCAGATAAAAAACAGGCAGAAAAAGAGATTTCGTCGCTGAGCGGAGAGGCGGCTTCGCTAAAGCAGTATCTCGTGCAGCTTGATGAAGAACTCACAAGGGTGAGCATGCGCGTCAATGAGATTGAGCAGCTGATGGATGAAAAACAGGAAAAGCTCGATTTGATGCAGCAAAGACTCAAAGAAGCCAAAGAGGATCAGGTTGAGCAGTACTACAATATGAAGAAACGTATTCAATTCATGTACGAAAAAGGCAACGATACGTATATGACGTTGATGCTTTCCGCAAACGGGTTTGGGGATATGCTCAACAAAAATGCATATTTCAACAAACTGACAGAGTACGACCGCAAAATGCTGCAAAAATATGTAGAGTTGCAGGAACAGATCAAGAACGATGAAGCGGATATGGGCGAGGAAAAGGAAGCGCTCACGATATTGCAGCTTGAGGCAAATGAGCAGAGCGAACAGCTGATGGAGGTCGTCAAGAAGGTCGGCGAGAACATTAAGGACTATCAGGAGCAGATTGCCGATCAGGAAAAGCGCATGAAGGATTACGAAGAGCAGATTGCGCAGGAAAACAGTAATATTGAAGATCTGAAAAAGGAGATCGAGATGCAGAATAAGCTTGCGGGCTCTGCAATTATGAGAGATTTGTCGGATCTGAGTATTTCTGCCGGAGATGTGGACATGCTTGCGGCGATTATAGAATGTGAGGCCGGTGGTGAGCCGTATGTCGGAAAAGTGGCGGTTGGAGCGGTTGTGTTAAACCGTGTCAAGAGTTCCAGATTTCCAAATACGATCATGGGTGTGCTGTATCAGAAGAGACAGTTTTCGCCTGTAGGAAGTGGCCGATTTGCCGTGGTGCTTGCAAGGGGCGCCAATGCGACATGCTATCAGGCGGCTAGAGATGCGCTTGCAGGGCAGTCACCTGTTGGTGAGAAGTTGTTTTTCAGGACACCGATTCCGGGACTTACCGGGCAGCAGATTGGTGGACATATTTTTTATGGATAGAAAAAAGAGTTAGCAGTGGATAACTGTTAACTCTTTTTGTTTAGGTAGTCGCTCATTAAGTGCTGACGCTTCGCTAGAGTCTGCTGCGAGAATAGTCAAATTTGTGTTATTCAAAGCTCTCGATGTAGGATTGGCAGTCTGCGAATCTGCCACTGTAAACGAGGGAGAGCAGGTGGTCAAGGTTGCGAAGGGATGTTTTGAGCATCGGCAGAGTGATCGAGTCTGCATCGAGTGCATCTACCATCTCATCGATGTCAACGACTTTGACAAAGCCATCCGGATAGATGATGACATCCGCAAGCAGATCAATGACGGTAAGTTCATTTGTCTCTTTATTATATTCGTAATCGATGATGTCACAGTACCAGTAAAGCAGTGTGCCATCTTCGGTGTAAAATTTGCTCACTTTAAAGCCGTCCTCAAAAAAGTAACAGGAAATGCCGTGATGCAAATCCTTTTTGGGACGGATGGCATGCCATTTGGACACGAGACGGTTGTTTTCAAAGGACACGATTTCGTCCTTGTCAAGCGGCAGACATTCTGCCGGAATAATGCGCTTGCGAAATAGTCTTGGATACATATGAAACTCCCCTCATCCTCAGTAATTGCATTAAACATACGACACTTTGGGTGGAAAGTCAATGGAATCGTGAATTGTTACAAAAAAAGTGGAAAAAGACGTATTCTTGCTAGACATAGTGGTTAAAAATGGGTATAATATTTTTATGTGACGTCAAAGGGGGAAGTGCGCGTTGAAGTATTCCAAAAATGTGTGGAAATCACTGACGATGATAACCCAATTTGGGATCAATATGCTTGTTCCGATCTTTCTCTGTTCTTTTGCAGGGATGTATATTGACAAGCGTTTCGGCACTTCTTATTGGATGGTCCTATTGTTTTTTGTCGGAGCCCTGGCCGGTTTTCGCAATATCTTTTTGTTTGCAAAGAAGATTTACAGCAAGACAGACAAGGAGAGGAAAGGACGAAGAAACGAAGAACGACATGCTGAAACGACTGAAGGAAGTAAATGAATCGCTCCCGGAATTGATGCTTGGGATCCTTGTTTGGGGATTGATTTGTCAGTTGACGGGTGTTTGGTTTTTACAAAACAAAGTATCCTATAGCGTGGGATTATGGATCGGTGTGTTGCTTGGAGAGATACTTGCTTACCATATGGCGTGGGGACTCAACCGGAGTCTTAGCCTGGGTGAGAAGGATGCGGGCAGCGCCGGCGTCAAATACGGTATGATCCGGTATGGTATCGTGCTGATTGTGCTGGGCGTTTTGATGGTGACGGAAATAGGCAATCCGCTCTCCGCATTTTTGGGCGTCATGGGACTGAAAGTAGCGGCTTATATGCAGCCGTTTACTCATAAAATTTTTAGGAGGTGAAGGTATTATGGGACAGGGGATCTTGTTATCCTCATCAGATGAACTGGATTTTATGATACATGGTGTATTCCAGTATAATTTCTTTGGGCATCCTGTTTGGATAACAACAACTCATATCTGTCTGCTCATTGTTATGCTTGTCATTATCGGTTTTGCGGTTGCGGCAAATATCACAATGAAGAAAGCTACGGATGTGCCCGGTACATTTCAGAATATCGTTGAGATGATGGTTGAAATGTTAGACGGCATGGTAAAAACGTCCATGGGTAAGAGTGCAGCGAAGTTTGCCAATTACATCGGTACGATTTTTATCTTTATCCTGATCAGCAATATCTCGGGTCTTTTTGGACTGAGACCACCGACAGCAGATTATGGTGTGACTTTTCCACTGGGTGTAATGACATTTATACTCATTCACTTCAACAAGTTCAAACACCAGAAGGTAAGTGGCGTGATTAAGGGCCTGTGTGACCCATGGCCAATTTGGGCGCCAATCAACATCATCGGCGATATTGCCGTTCCGATTTCGTTGTCGCTTCGTTTGTTCGCCAACGTATTATCAGGAACCGTTATGATGGCTCTTGTGTACGGCTTGCTGAAATGGTTTGCTTTATTCTGGCCGGCAGCATTACATGTGTACTTTGATCTGTTCTCAGGTGCAATCCAGACATATGTATTCTGTATGTTGACGATGACATATATTTCAGATGCAATTGGAGAAGAATAAGCTATTAAAGATGATTTCAATTTAAGGAGGAAACAAAAATGGAATTCAATAACAATTTTATCTTAGGTTGCTCAGCAATCGGTGCGGGACTTGCAGTTATCGCAGGTATCGGACCTGGTATCGGACAGGGTATCGCAGCCGGACATGCTGCTGCTGCAGTTGGTAGAAACCCGGGTGCCAAATCTGATGTAACTTCAACCATGTTACTTGGTCAGGCCGTTGCCGAGACAACAGGTCTTTATGGTCTTTTGATCGCTATGTTACTCTTATTCGTAAAACCATTAGTACCAAAGGCATGATAGAGTCTTCAAAAATAAAGAAAGGAGGCTCACAAGTTGAATAGCTTAATGACAACAGCTTTTGTAATGGCTGAGGCGACAGAGATGAGCAGATTGTTTGATTTGGATTTTCAGTTGCTTGCAGATTCCTTTTTATCAATTATCGCTGTGATCGTGTTATTCTTCTGTGTCGGATACTTCTTATTTGATCCGGTCCGTAAAGTACTTGAAGATCGTAAGGAGCGTATCGCAAGTGATATCGAGACTGCCAAAGCAGACAAAGATGATGCGCTTGCGCTCAAAGAAGAATACGAATCAAAGCTTGCAGAGGTTGACAAAGAGGCAGAGGCTATTTTGAGTCAGGCGCGCAAGAAAGCCCTCGCAAATGAGAGCAAAATCATTCAGGACGCGAAGGAAGAAGCAAACCGTATTATTGAAAGAGCCAATACGGAAGCGCAGCTTGAAAAACAAAAAGCCGCTGATGAAATCAAGAAAGAAATCGTGACTGTAGCATCGATGATGGCCGGCAAAATTGTTGCCGCATCCATCGACACCAAAGTTAGCGATAGCTTAATTGATGAGACGTTAAAGGAAATGGGTGAGAACACATGGCTAAGCTGATCTCGAAAACATACGGTGATGCCTTGTTCGAGCTAGCCGTAGAAGAAAACAAAATAGACGCTTTTGTTGAGGAGATAGAAGTTGTTCTTACAGCACTCCGTGAAAATCCGGAGTTTGGTATGCTGATGGCACATCCGAAGATCCTCAAGGAAGAAAAGGTTCAGGTAATGGAAAACGTAATGAAAGGGCGTATTGATGATGAGCTGACCGGCTTTTTTGCCCTGATCATTACCAAGGACCGTTATAGTGAGATAGAAAGTATTCTTCAGTACTTCTTAGACGAAGTGAAGGCTTTAAAGGGTATCGGAACAGCTTATGTGACAACTGCCACAGAGCTTAGCGCTGACAGACAGAAAGAAGTGGAAAGCAGACTTCTTGAGACGACAAGCTTCAAACAGATGGAGATGCACTTTGAGACGGATGAAAGTCTCATCGGCGGCATGATCATCCGCATCGGAGACAGAGTCGTTGATTCCAGTGTTAAGACAAAGCTTGATACACTCACAAAACAGCTTATGAAGGTCCAGCTTGCTTAGGACCATATTATAGAAAGGAACCAGATCCATGAATTTAAGACCAGAAGAAATAAGTTCAGTGATAAAGGATCAGATCAAGAGATATGCATCTGCTCTGGAAGTATCAGACGTTGGTACCGTTATTCAGGTAGCAGATGGTATTGCCCGTGTACATGGACTTGAGAACGCCATGCAGGGTGAGCTTTTAGAGTTCCCCGGCGAAGTATACGGTATGGTGCTCAACTTAGAGGAAGATAACGTTGGTGCCGTACTGCTTGGTAACAGCAAGAACATTAACGAAGGCGATACAGTAAAAACAACAGGACGCGTTGTAGAGGTACCGGTTGGTGACGCAATGATCGGCCGTGTTGTAAATGCACTTGGTCAGCCTATCGATGGCAAAGGCCCAATCCAGACAGACAAATTCCGTCAGATTGAGCGTGTTGCTTCAGGCGTTATCACACGTAAATCAGTAGATACTCCACTCCAGACAGGTATTAAGGCGATTGATGCCATGGTGCCAATCGGAAGAGGACAAAGAGAGTTAATTATCGGTGACAGACAGACAGGTAAGACTGCTATCGCCATTGATACGATTATCAACCAGAAGGGACAGGGCGTAAAATGTATTTACGTTGCAATCGGTCAGAAGGCTTCTACCGTTGCCAGCATCGTTAAGACACTTGAAGAAAATGGCGCGATGACATATACAACAGTCGTTGCATCCACAGCAAGTGAGCTTGCACCGCTTCAGTACATCGCACCGTATGCAGGCTGTGCGATTGGTGAAGAGTGGATGGACAACGGAGAGGATGTACTTGTTATCTATGATGACCTTTCAAAACATGCGACCGCTTACCGTACCCTTTCGCTTCTTCTCAAACGTCCACCGGGACGTGAGGCGTACCCTGGAGATGTATTCTATCTCCACTCAAGATTGCTTGAGCGTGCGGCACGCATGAGTGAGGAATACGGCGGAGGTTCCCTGAC
This sequence comes from Lachnospiraceae bacterium, assembly GCA_021153185.1. Classification (GTDB taxonomy): domain Bacteria; phylum Bacillota; class Clostridia; order Lachnospirales; family Lachnospiraceae; genus SIG333. The sequence continues at coordinate 27,656 of JAGKTY010000011.1, read as the reverse complement.
TGCGCTCCCGATTATCGAGACACAGGCAGGCGATGTTTCAGCGTACATTCCAACCAACGTTATCTCTATCACAGATGGTCAGATTTATCTTGAGACAGAGATGTTTAACTCAGGTTTCCGTCCAGCGGTAAATGCCGGTCTTTCTGTATCACGAGTAGGTGGTAGTGCACAGATTAAAGCGATGAAGAAAATTGCCGGTCCGATCCGTGTGGAGCTTGCACAGTACAGAGAGCTTGCATCGTTCGCGCAGTTCGGTTCAGAGCTTGATGATGATACAAAAGAGAAGCTTGCACAAGGTGAGCGTATCAAAGAGATTTTGAAACAGCCACAGTATAAGCCAATGCCTGTCCAGTATCAGGTTATCATCATTTATGCAGCAACAAAGAAATATCTGTTAGATATTCCGGTTGAAGATATCACTCGTTTTGAGAAAGAGTTGTTCGAATTTTTGGATACCAAATATCCGGAGATTCCACAGGCGATTGCTGAGACAGAAGTGATTTCTGAGGAGACAGAAGAGAAGCTTGTAAAAGCCATCGAGGAATTCAAAACAGATTTCAACAAATAATCAGGAAGGTGGTATAGTCCATGGCATCGATGAGAAGTATCAAAAGCCGTAGAAGCAGCATACAGAGTACGCAGCAGATTACGAAAGCCATGAAGCTTGTTTCCACCGTTAAGCTCCAGAGGGCAAAGAGCCGTGCAGAGCAGTCCAAGCCATACTTCAGTTGCATGTATGACACAGTGCAGTCCATGCTTGCAAAAGCGGGCACAATTGTTCACCCATATGTACAGGGAAACGATTCAAAAAAGAAAGCAGTCATTGTCATCACATCAAACAGAGGTCTTGCCGGCGGTTACAACTCAAACGTTGTAAAGCTCATTACGCAGGGAGCACTTAAGGATGAGGAGCTTAAAATCTACACCGTTGGTAAAAAAGGACGTGACGGCCTTACAAAGCATGGATATGAGATGGCAGACGATTACTCAGATATGATTGAGGAGCCTGTATATTTCGAGGCAATGCAGATTGCAAACAAAGTGCTTAGTGACTACGTGAACGGTGAAGTTGGAGAAATCTATCTTGCTTATACAGCATTCAAAAATACTGTCAGTCACATCCCGACACTGACAAAGCTTCTTCCAATCGAGGCAAAAGAGGCAGCAGTGGAGGAGAAGACGAGCAGGGCGCCGATGGGCTTTGAGCTGGATGAGGCGGAGGCACTGGAACTCTTAGTACCAAAATATTTGTCAAGCCTTGTGTTTGGCGGCATGGTAGAGTCAGTGGCCAGCGAAAACGGTGCGAGAATGCAGGCAATGGATTCGGCGACAAGCAACGCAGAAGAGATGATTGACAAATTATCCCTTCAGTATAATAGAGCCCGTCAGGGATCTATTACACAGGAATTGACAGAGATTATTGCAGGTGCGGCAGCAATTAGCTAAACCGGATAGTCTATCATAGATTAAAGGAGAAATGTAATGGCAGAGAAAGCAACCGGAAAAATTACCCAGGTGATCAGTGCCGTACTCGACATTAAGTTTCCGGAAGGAAATCTTCCGGAGATCAACGAAGCAATTCGTATCCCGCTAAAGGATAATACAAACTTAGTCGTTGAGGTTGCACAGCATTTGGGTGACGATACAGTTAGATGTATTGCCATGGGTCCGACAGACGGACTGGTCAGAGGAATGGATGCAATCGCAACAGGCGCACCGATTTCCGTACCGGTCGGTGAGAATACGCTCGGTCGTATTTTCAACGTTCTTGGTGATCCAATTGATAATAAACCGGCTCCGGAAGGCGTGACCTACGAGCCGATTCACAGACCTGCACCGGAGTTTTCAGAGCAGGCAACAGAGACAGAGCTGCTCGAGACAGGTATCAAGGTCGTAGACTTATTGTGTCCTTATCAGAAGGGTGGTAAAATCGGTCTATTCGGCGGTGCCGGTGTAGGTAAGACCGTATTAATTCAGGAGTTAATCCGTAACATCGCGACAGAGCACGGTGGATATTCCGTATTCACAGGTGTAGGTGAGCGTACACGTGAGGGAAATGACCTCTATCACGAGATGACGGAATCAGGCGTTATCGATAAGACAACCATGGTATTTGGTCAGATGAACGAGCCGCCGGGATCTCGTATGCGTGTTGGTCTGACCGGATTGACAATGGCTGAGTACTTCCGTGATAAAGGTGGAAAGGACGTGCTTCTTTTCATCGACAATATTTTCCGTTTTACACAGGCCGGTTCAGAGGTTTCCGCACTTCTTGGACGTATGCCTTCAGCCGTAGGTTACCAGCCTACATTGCAGACAGAGATGGGCGCGCTTCAGGAGCGTATTACATCGACAAAGCATGGTTCTATCACATCCGTTCAGGCTGTATACGTACCTGCCGATGACTTAACTGACCCGGCGCCGGCGACAACATTCGCACATCTCGATGCGACAACCGTACTTTCCCGTTCTATCGTAGAGCTCGGTATTTATCCGGCCGTTGACCCACTTGAGTCAACATCCCGCATCCTTGACCCTAGAGTAGTAGGTGAGGAACACTATCAGGTAGCACGTGGTGTACAGGAAATCTTACAAAAATACAAAGAGTTACAGGATATCATCGCAATCCTCGGTATGGACGAGCTTTCAGAGGAAGACAAGCTTGTCGTAAACCGTGCGAGAAAGGTACAGCGTTTCTTATCGCAGCCATTCTTCGTAGCGACACAGTTTACAGGTATTGAAGGTAAATATGTACCAATCTCTGAGACAATCCGTGGATTCAAAGAGATTTTAGAAGGAAAGCATGATGATGTGCCGGAAAGTTATTTCTTAAATGCAGGAACAATCGATGAAGTTGTAGCCCGCAAGAAGTAAGAGGTGATTTTATGGCAGATGAGAGAGCTTTTTCACTTAAAATCATCACACCGGAGCGTGTCTTCTATGAAGGCAATGTCACAATGGTTGAGATGAATACAACAGAAGGCGAGATGGGTATCTACAAAGAGCATGTGCCGCTTACAGTGATCTTAAAGCCGGGAATCTTAACGATTACCGAAGAGGGTGACCAAATCAAGGAAGCTGCGCTTCATGCCGGATTTGCAGAGATTTTACAGGATAAAGTCACAATCATGGCAGAGATTATCGAGTGGCCAAGCGAAATCGATGTAGAACGTGCGGAGGAAGCACTCAGACGTGCACAGGAGCGTCTTGCGAGCAAGACACCTGAGACAGACATCGCGCGTGCTGAGACGGCGCTACGACGTGCAATGGCCCGTATCGAAGTTGTGAAATAGAATTTTGGACCTAGGGGACGGGGTTTTATACTCACTTTCAATGTGAGATAAAACCCCGTCTTTTTATGACTGTGGCAGAAGAATTTTGTTTGCATAGGATAACAAAAAAGGTTTTTGCTATGGAAAGAAAGATATTGCCATTTTATATGACATACCCATATTTATCAGGTGTAAAAGTAATCGGTGAAAAGGATGCATATGACGAGGATGTGTCATATTTTGAAAAAATGTATCCGCTATCCATGAAATATGTGCTGAGGGAAGTGCAAAAAACACTTGCCCTTATCGATTACGACGAAAGTATGTTGTATGACGAGTTTCCGGACGAAGTGTCTTTATATCGCTTAGTGGAGGGGATTGTGAATAAAATCCGCAACTATAAATGGGAAGAGGAAGTATTTGATGAGGATGAGCTCGGTCAGCTCATGAAATTATCGCATGACGAGATGCTTACACATTGTGTTGTGCCGATTCTGTTCCATGAAATTTTGAAAAAAAGACAAAACAAACGGAAAAAATAGTTGTAGCTAATTTTTTAAGAAAGATTTTTGTTGTGCATTTCCGAAAAAGGAATTACAATAATTACTATGAAAAAAAGAGTAATTATAAAAGCAATTGTGAGTGTCGTCGTATTCGTTATATCAGTGATCATCATCAGTTCCCTGATGAATCAGTCAAGTCTTGATATGACGGTTGAGATGAGCAAGGCAACTTTGCCACTCGCACATATTGTATATGATGGAAAACAAATCAATGAAATGCGCGGCTATACGGATGAGATGGATGTCAGCAGTATGCGGGATGCGATCACGCCGCTGACAGACAACAGAAGTGTGGAAGTTTCCCTGGATATGTATGGACGTGTTCTCAAAAGTCTGTCCTACGAGATCAGGTCTGTCGACGGACAGCGACTTGTGGAAAGTACGGAAGTGTTTAACTATGTCGATCAGGGCAGCCATGTAACAGCAACGCTTGAACCAAAGGATTTGATGGAAGCAGGAAATGAGTATGCACTCGTCTTGATTGCGACGCTCGAGGATGGACAGCAGGTGCGGTATTATACGCGCATTATCGAGCTTGAGGGCTGTGATATCGCACAGCGAATTAATTTTGCACTTGATTTTTCTGCAAAAACGTTTGACAAAACGGCGGCAAGAGAGCTTGCGAAATATATGGAATCCAATGCGGACGGCGATAATACGACATATAGCAGGGTGGATATTCATTCAAGCTTTTCGCAGATTACATGGGGCGATTTGCAGGTTAGCAAAAAGACGGAGCCGCTTGTCAAGGTCAAAACACTTGATCCGCTGACGGCATCGATTGAGCTGACCTATCTTGTCAATGCGATTAAGGATGAACAGATTTTTACCTACAATGTCACGGAGTGCTTCCGTGTCCGGAGCGGGCAGGAGCGTATGTTCCTTCTTGATTATGAGCGGACGATGGATGAACAGTTTAACTGGAATGCGTCAGTGTTTGTGAACAACAAGATTATGCTGGGCATTACCAATCCGGACGTACACCTGGTTCAAAGTGACGGCGGAAGTGTTGTGGCCTTTGTGCAGGAGTCAAGACTGTATTGTTATCTTGCGTCGACAGGTAAAATTGCATACGTCTTTGGATTTTATGATGATGACAATTACGATGCCAGAACACTCCAAAACGATTTTGGTATCCGTATCCTGAATGTCGATGAGACGGGAAATGTGCGCTTCATGGTATTTGGATATATGAGCAGGGGCAGCCATGAGGGACGCGTCGGTATCCAGATTTTCACATACAATAGTACGGTCAATACGATTGAGGAAGAGGTGTTTATTCCTTGCGACAAGCCGTACCAGATGCTGAAAGAGGAAGTAAACGAGTTAGCATATGTAAACAATTCCAACCAGTTGTATCTCGTATTAAACGGCGGTCTGTACTGCGTCGATTTGGAGGCGCAGAGCTACCGTCAGATCGTGAGCAATCTGATGGTGGATTCTTATAAGGTGTCAGAGAGTAACCGTGTCATCGTATGGCAGGATTCCAGCGCGCTCCAGCAGTGCGAAAGCCTGAAGGTGATGGATTTTAATACGCAGCGCACCACAACGATTGATGCACCGCCAGGCGAATATGTCAAACCAATCGGATTTATGGGAGAGGACATTATTTACGGACTTGCAAAGAAGAGTGATTTGGCAGAGGATGCATCCGGAAAAATCATTTTCCCAATGTACAGCATCAAGATTCAGGATGATGCCGGCAACTTGCTCAAAGACTATAACAAAGATGGTTATTATGTAATCGATGCGCAAATCGAAGACAATCAGATTAATCTAAATCGCGTGACGAAGTCGAGTGACCTAGGCACATTTGTTGCTGCAAAAGATGATCAGATTATGGACAATGACGAGTCTAAGGCAGGCAGTAATCTCATCGAAGTGGCAGTGACACAGGATTACGAAAAAATCGTGCAGATTGCACTGAAGGATACGATACCGACGGATAAGCTCAAGAGGCTGACACCTAAGCAGGTGCTGTATGAAGGCGGACGCGAAATTTCGATACCAAAGAATGAAGAGAGACAGCCGATTTATTACATTTACAATATGCACGGTATCGTCGATTCGTGCAGAAATGTGGCCGAAGCGGTGCGCCTGGCAGAATCGCTCTCGAGCGTGGTTGTGGCAGACAACGGCTATTATATCTGGCAAAAGGGCACGAGACTTACAAAGAATCAGATCATGAAGATTCAGCCGGAAGCAGAAAACGGCGATAAGAACAGCGTGGCAGTCTGCCTCGATGCGATTCTCAAGTATGAGGGCGTCTCAAAGAGCTCCGAGCTTCAGCTCAAAAACGGAAAGAATGTCGTGACAATTTTGCAGGATGGACTGGAAGACAAACAGGTGCTCGATTTGTCGGGCTGCAGCCTTGACAGTGTGCTGTATTACGTCAATCAGGATATCCCGGTGCTTGCAATGCTCTCAGACGGCAGTGCGGTGCTCATCGTCGGCTTCAATGAACTAAACACCGTCATTATGGACCCAAAGACGGGCACGATTTACAAGAAGGGAATGAATGACTCGAAGGACTTCTTCGAGAGAAACGGAAACTGTTTTATTACGTATATGAGATAGCGTAATATCATAAAAGAGAAAATCCCTGGTTTTTACACCAGGGATTTGTTGCGTTCATAGGTTTCTCTTATGATATTGGCGGTATATTCGCCGATGTGTTTTTTGTCTTCCGGCTCTAAGTCATCTACCATAAACGGCTTGCCGAATTCCAAAATGACGTGCGCTTTTTTGATGCGAGGATACTGATCCTCGAAAATAGCCGAAGCATTGTTAAAGGTCATCGGGACGATAGGACATTTGGCTTTTATGGCCGGTTTGAAGCTTCCATCGTGGAACGGCAGCAGCGCCTTGTCTGTATTGTTGCGGGTGCCCTCCGGGAAGATACATATCGAAACACCGCTTTTTAGTTTCTCGATACTCGTCAGGATCGTCTTGAGTCCCTTTTTGACATCCTTGCGGTCTAAGAATAAGCAGTTGATATTGCGCATCCACAGATTCAAAAGCGGAACGTGTATGAGCTCATCCTTGGCGATGTAACCGGTTGGTCTCGGCGAATTCACATAGGAAATCAAAATATCAAAAACGCTCCGGTGGTTACCGATGTACAACACGGCACGGTCTTTTGGAATGTTCTCGCGGCCGATGACAGTTACCTTGGTGCCGGCAAAAAACAAACAGACACGGAAAGCCCATTCGATAATTGCTTTACTTGTAACATATTTGACGCGTTTGTTCACCAGTCCGATACACCATTCAACCAATAGGATTGGAATGGAAAGAATCAAAAACAACACAACAAACACGACAATCATTGTAATTCTTAACATGTATTAAATCATCCTTTCCTCACATAAACATAGTATATGATATATTTGGAAAGGAATCAAGAAAGGAAACGAATTACGATGAAAAAAGGAGCGATTCTTCGAAAAATTTTGATATGTTGTATGGTTTTGGGGCTGCTTTGCGGCTGTAGCATCGAACATCGGGAAAATCAAAAGATACGCGATTTGGATTTTGCGGTTGTATCCATCGAATCTGTTCCACAGGCGTGTCAGGAGATGATTTTGGAAAAGCAGGAAACCCCGTTTTCATTTGTGTATCGGGAGGGCGAATACATGTATCTATGCGTGGGGTACGGAAAACAGGAGTCAAGCGGCTATAGTATTTCGGTAAATGAAGTATATCTGACACAAAATGCGATTGTTATGGATTCGACACTTCATGGACCGCAGGGCGGAGAAATCCAAAAGCCCACTTATCCATGCGTTATTGTGAAACTGGAAAACATGGAAGAAAACGTCATTTTTTCGTGACAAATAACCAAAAATATGGTAAAATGATACCGTTGTTGTGGCAAAAGTAACAACAAATTATGCATTTAAAGGAGACATAATTGATGGCTTGGTATGATGAGGCGGTATTTTACCACATTTATCCATTGGGACTTTTGGGAGCCCCAAAGCAAAACGAATACAAGGAACCTGTGAACCGGATGAAGGAGCTGACACCTTGGATTTCCCACATTAAGAAAGCAGGGTTCAATGCGATTTATATCGGACCACTCTTTGAATCGGTGGGACACGGTTATGAGACAACCGATTACAAGAAATTAGACAGTCGTCTTGGCACGAATGAAGATTTAAAGAAGTTTGTGGCGGATTGCCACGAGGAAGGTGTGAAAGTCATTTTTGACGGCGTATTTAACCATGTCGGCCGCGATTTCTTTGCATTTAAGGACCTCAAACAAAATAGAGAAAATTCACCATACCGTGACTGGTTCTGTAATGTAAACTTCGGTGGAAACAACGAGTATAACGATGGGTTTTGCTATGATAACTGGGGCGGATATAACCTTCTTGTGAAGCTGAACCAGAGAAATGGCGCGGTAAAGGATTATATTTGCGATGTGATCCGGTTCTGGGTGAGCGAGTTTGATGTCGACGGTATCCGACTTGATGCGGCAGATGTACTTGATTTTGATTTTATGAAAGCGCTTCGCAGTCTTGCCAATACGGTAAAACCGGATTTCTGGCTGATGGGTGAGGTCATTCATGGCGATTACACCAGATGGGTCAATGGCGAGACGCTTCACAGTGTGACCAATTACAATCTTCATAAAGCCCTTTACTCGGGACACAATGAGCATAATTATTTTGAGATCGCGCATACAGTAAAGAGACTTTACGAGATGGGCGGCAACAGACCGGATGGCCTCAAGCTTTACAATTTTGCGGATAACCATGACGTGGAGCGTATTGCGACAAGAGTCAATAACAAAGCGCATTTGTTCCCGATTTATGTGCTTACGTATACACTTCCGGGTGTGCCTTCCGTTTACTACGGTTCCGAATTTGGTATCGAGGGCAAAAAAGAGAAGGGATCAGATGATTCGCTTCGCCCGGCACTTGATTATCAGGAATACAAAGATGCACTGCAGAACAATCAGCTCACCAGGATTATTGCTGCACTTGGCAAAATCAGACAGAATACGCCGGCGCTTTCTTATGGCGTATACCGCGAGCTGATGCTGACAAACCGTCAGTACGTGTTTGCGAGGTCATTGGATGGCATCGACGTCGTTGTCACGGTAAACAACGATGACAACGAGGCAACCGTACAGGCAGGAGGTCTTGGCGATGGCGTGTACAAAGGTGCGATTTCAGGACGCGAGGTAACTGTCAGTGGCGGTAATTTCTCGGTATCCATCGGCGCAGGAGAAGGTGAGATCTGGATTCCGGCAAGCGCAGCAAGCTTTGCGGACACAAAGGTAGAAGCGGGCGAGATTAAAACGGAGGCTGTAAAGGGATCTTTGGAAGAGAAAAAAGCAGAAGAAGCGCAAAAGGCAGAGGAGGCTAAGAAAGAAGCGGAAACTAAGGAGGCTAAGCAATCAGCAGAGCAAAAAGCTCCGCAGGCCAAAGATACAGTGGCAGAGCCAAAAGCAAACGTATCTGACAGCGCAGCAGAAAAGTACGGTCTTGATGAGAACTATGCGCAGATCAGTACGGAGAGCATCCGAAACCGCTCTGATTATGACAGCATGTCAGTATATGAGCTTCAGGTTGCTATTTTGGAAAAAATGGCACAAAACGGACCGGTGACAGATCAGATGAAGCAGACGGTTATCGTCAATGAGCATTTGGGTTCGCTTCAAAACTGGGTAAAAAGCTTCCGATAAGGATGGATTTTATCGCTTCCCATGATAAAATTGTCGTTTTTGCGATTGAAAACAGAAAAAAATCGAAAAAATATCATTTATTGGCTATGCAGAACACGTAAAAAATGCGATAATAGATTGAAGTTAAGGAGTCATAGACAGATGATATTAGAAAAGGGGCAAAGTGAGAGACGATGAAAAGTATATTGGTCGTTGATGATGACAAATTGAACCTTACATCAGCAAGAATGGTATTATGTGAGCAATACAAGGTGATTTTGGTGACCAAAGGATCACAGGCACTCGATTTTCTTCACAAAGATTCGTGCGATATGATTCTTTTGGATATCAATATGCCGGAGATGGATGGCTTTGAGGTACTTCATGCAATCCGTGAGATAGAGCAGTGCAAGGATATCCCGGTTATTTTCCTTACAGCGGACAATGACACGGTAACAGAGACGAGATGTTTTAAAGAGGGTGCGATTGACTTTATCGCCAAACCGTTCGTTCCGGAGGTTATGCGTTCCAGAATCAGCAGGGCACTTGAATTAGAGGATTTGCGTCTGAGTCTCGCGCACAAATTAGAGAAAAAAACCCAAGAGGTTTCCGATATGAAGAGCAAGTCAAGGCAGGATGCGTTGACCGGCCTTTGGAACCGTGTACATACAGAGGAAGCTGTCAATGAGATCATTGCCGAGGGCGTTCCGGGTGCACTTTTTATGATTGATATGGATAACTTTAAGGCAATCAACGATAATTACGGCCACCTTGCCGGCGATCAGACGCTCAAAATGTTTGCGGACACGCTTCGCGAATATGCATCTGAGGGAGATGTGCTCTGCCGTATCGGTGGTGATGAATTCGTTACATTTGTCAAGGGTGTTACGGATAAACGTGAGATCGGCAAACATGCGTCAGACATTATTACAGATCTTTGCAATAAGTTGGAAGCGTGCAAATTTGAGACCAATTCTTCGGTATCTATCGGAATCGCACAGACGCCGGGAGACGGTGTGGATTTCAATAAGCTGTATAACTGTGCGGACAAAGCGCTTTATTATGTGAAGCAAAACGGCAAAAATTCGTATCATTTCTTTAGCGACAAAATGCAGGAAGAAACGATGCGTGCCAACAAGACAGTGGATTTACACTATTTGCAGGAAGTGATGATGCGTGCTGATAGCGGAAAAGGTGCATACCAGCTTGATTTTGACAGTTTTCATCACGTATACAATTTTATTAACCGTTTTCTTAATCGAAGCGGGAAAGAGGTACAGACGCTGCTGCTTACCGTGACAGAGGCTGCGGGGGAAGTGGTGGATGTCACAGAGATGGAACGTGTGCTGGAGCTTTTGGAGCAGTCAATATTTACATCGCTTCGGAACTCAGATGTATCAACCAGATATTCCAGCAAGCAGATTATGGTGATTTTGATGGATGCAGATCATGATAAAGGTGATATGGTTGCTGAGCGTATCATCAATAATTTCCAAAAGCTTTATACAGAAGGAAAAGTAAAGGTAGAGTACGGAATTGCCCGTATGGAATCCAAATAAGACGAATTAAAAAGTATCTATTCATGTTTGTGTGAATAGATACTTTTTTCTTTGCTTCATAGGAGCTATCGCAAGGTGATATTCTGTTTACTATATTAATAAATCAGTTGGAACAGCGTAGGCCATAGCCCGGTATGCCGACAAGCTTGGATGCAGATGGTCGCCGCTGTCAAATCCTTCGCCAAACCGTCTTGGATCATCCTGGTCGCGGACAGCTTTGTCAAAGTCAATACAGCCATCGACAAGCGGTGAGCTGCCGGTTGCAATGCCGCGCAGCCAGTCGTTGAATTCATTTTTTAGATCTTCCCGCATCGGCTCGTAAGTGCGCCAGCCATAAATCGGAAGGAGTGTACCAACCCAGACCTTCATGCCGCGCGCTTTGGCTGGCTTGATATAGAAATTGGTGAACGCATCTTCCATATCTTTTGCTGTCGGCATATCGCTCCAAGGTCTGAATACATTGACATCTGTACCGACAGGATGAATGATATCGTTGATTCCGTGCTGCAAAATGATAGCATCGGCGCCGGCAGTGTTTACTTCAATCGGGAATCTGGTTTCACCCTTTAATCCGTAACAGGCATACGTGATGCAATCGTACTGTCGCAAAATTCTCGTTCCGCTTACGGCTCTTCTGATTATGGAAACATTTCTGTAGCCTTCATCAAATGCGCGCACAGCCAGCTCGTCCGGCCAATCCTGCGCTGTGATCGAGTCGCCATAGCAGATGATGGCATGATTTTTTTCTTCCGTCAAAACATCAACTGTATTTAGGAAATAAAACCAGTTCGTGCTCCGGGTAAGCGCAAGAGGGAGTTCGCTATCTTTTGCAAAATTGCCATAGCTGTAATACCCCTTGGAAAGGCATCCGGTAATGAGTGTTCCGGCATTTAATTGTGTATAGCCTTCTAAATACATGCTCACAGCAATAAAGTTTCCGGCCGTTACTTCAAACGAAATCTCGTCACTGACGCGTTCAGCTCCGGGTGCGATTGTAAAAGCAGGCTTGCCGTCAAAAGTAATTGGTTTCGAACTCGCCTCCTCGATTTGGTTTCCGGATTTGAGATTGGCAACAAAGGCACGTATCGTAACAGGCTCGGTACCCGTTACGTTTGAAAAGTGAAACCGGAGTTTGCTGCCGTCAAAACAAGTGCGGATCGGGTAACGGAGCGTTAAATTTTTGGTATATGTCGTTGCCGTCTGGTCCGTAATCGATGTCGCATTTCCCCAGCAGGCAACCCATTTGGTATAGTTTGACATTTGTTTCCTCCATCGGGTAAAAATAGCATTGCTAACTTGCATTGTAGCATAAATTGCAGAAATGTAAAAGCGTGCCCGGGTGAGTTGTGCTTCGGGGGAAAATAGGATATACTCAGAGAGAGAAAAGTTGTGGGAGGAATGCACATGATACTGATTAAGCACGGATTACTCATTGATCCCAAACGTGGTGAAGTAATTAGGGCAGATATGCTCATCAAAGATGGCGTCATCGCAAAGATTGCAGAGACAATTGACGAACAGGCGGATACAATCATTGACGCCAAAGGTAAATATGTAGGACCGGGGCTTGTGGATGTGCATGTGCATTTCAGGGATCCGGGATTTACACATAAAGAAGATATTGAGACGGGGGCAAAGGCCGCTGCAGCAGGCGGCGTGACGACCGTTGTGCTGATGGCTAATACATCGCCTGCAGTCGACAATGTGGACACCTTACGGTATGTTTTGGACAAAGGTGCAAAGACGGACATCCGCGTCGAGACGTGCGGAAATATTACTGTGGGCTTAAAAGGAAAAGAGCTGACCGATATGGAAGCACTTTTGGAAGCAGGAGCAGCGGGATTTACAGACGACGGTATCCCGATTCTGGATGAGATGATGGTGAGGCGCGCGATGGAGCAGGCGGCAGCACTTTCGGCAAAAACGGGGAAACCGATTCCGCTCAGCTTCCATGAAGAAAACCCTGCATTTATCGAGAATAACGGAATCAATCGCGGTAAGGCGTCAGCGCATTTTGGCATCGGCGGAAGTGACAGACAGGCTGAGATTTCGATGATTGCGCGTGACCTTCAGCTTGCACTGGAGACGGGCGCAAGCTTCGATGTGCAGCATATCAGTACCAAAGAGGGCGTGGCACTTGTCAGAGAGGCCAAAAAGAAGGGCGCGAACATCCATGCGGAGGCAACACCGCATCACATTTTCTTAACTGAGGAGGCGGCAATCGCACACGGGACACTTGCCAAAATGAATCCGCCGCTTCGCACGCAGGAAGATCAGGATGCGATTATTGAAGGACTTTTTGACGGCACAATCGATATGATTGCGACAGACCATGCACCACATGCCGCAAACGAGAAGGCGTTAGAAATCACAAAGGCACCAAGTGGAATTATCGGGCTGGAGACATCGCTTCCGATTTGTATCACGAAGCTGTATCGGGAAAAACAGATGTCGCTTCCGATGCTGTTTGACAGATTGAGCTATGGACCGGCTAGGTTATATGGGTTTGACAGAGGTTATATTGCAGAGGGGGCGGCTGCCGACTTGGTGATTTTTGATCCGGATGCACAGGTGACATTCACGGAATTTGCGTCCAAATCGCAGAACTCACCATTTTCGGGAACATTGCTTTACGGCAAAATATCGCACACCATCTGCAGGGGAAACGTGATTTACGGACAATAAAAGTACAGGAGAAACAACATGGCAAAACAAAAAGTAATTGCAAAAGTTGCAAGACAGGAACAAATCGCAGCAGGCATTTTTGATATGTGGATCGAAACCGCGCTTGCGCAGGATGCAAAACCGGGTCAGTTTATCAGTGTCTATCCAAAAGATAAATCGACACTGCTTCCGAGACCGATCAGTATTTGTGAAGTCAACGAAGACAAAACGATGCTTCGCATTGTGTACCGCGTCGCAGGAAAAGGAACCGCAGAATTTTCTGCCTATACGGCAGGAGATGACATTGCGATCTTAGGGACGCTTGGCAATGGATTTCCGCTCGATGCTGCAAAAGGAAAAAGAGTCTTTCTGATGGGCGGTGGAATCGGTATTCCGCCAATGCTCGAGCTTGCAAAGCAGTTAAAGAAACAGTATGACGTAGAGAGCCGGATTGTCGTGGGATATCGCGATAATCAGACATTTTTGGCAGATGACCTTGCCAAATACGGAAGTGTATACATCGCATCAGAAGATGGCAGTGTCGGTAGCAAGGGAAATGTCATGAATGCCATCGAGGAGAACAATCTTTCGGCGGACATCATCATGGCGTGCGGTCCGATGCCGATGCTCCGCGCCATCAAACAGTATGCAGAGGCTAACAATATGACAGCATACATTTCTCTTGAGGAACGTATGGCTTGCGGTGTAGGTGCATGTCTTGGATGTGTTGTTAAGACAAAAGAAGTGGACCATCACTCACATGTACACAATGCACGTATTTGTACAGATGGACCGGTTTATGATGCAAAGGAGGTAGAAATCTAATGAATACGACAGTGAATATTGCAGGTGTTACATTCAAAAACCCTGTTATGACTGCTTCCGGCACATTCGGTTCGGGAATGGAGTATAGTGAATTTGTTGATTTAAACAGACTTGGCGGTGTGGTCACAAAGGGTGTTGCCAATGTGCCTTGGCCGGGCAATCCGACCCCGCGTGTAGCAGAGACCTACGGCGGAATGCTCAATGCAATCGGACTTCAGAATCCGGGTATCGATGTGTTCATGGAGCGGGATTTAGCGTTCCTTAAAGACTATGATACGAATGTCATCGTCAATGTATGCGGAAAGAGTGTGGAGGATTACCTTGAGGTTGTCGAACGGTTAGCGGATGCTAATAATGTCGCAATGCTGGAAATTAACGTATCGTGTCCGAATGTCAAAGAGGGTGCGATTGCATTTGGTCAGAAGGCAGATGCACTATTTGATATTACTTCCCGGATTAAAAAGGTTGCAAAACAGCCGGTGATTATGAAGCTCAGTCCAAATGTGACAGACATCACGGAAATGGCAAAAGCGGCAGAGGCAGCAGGCGCTGACTGTGTATCACTGATTAACACGATCACAGGAATGAAGATTGATATCAACCGCAAAACGTTTGCACTTGCTAACAAAACAGGAGGACTTTCCGGCCCTGCAATCAAGCCGGTCGCTGTGCGCATGGTATATCAGGTGGCGCAGGCAGTCAATATTCCGATTATCGGTATGGGTGGTATTGCGACAGCAGAAGATGCAATCGAATTTATTTTAGCAGGTGCATCTGCAATCTCTGTCGGTGCGATGAACTTTGTCAATCCTTATGCAACAATCGAAATTGTCGAGGGCATCGAGACATACATGAAAGCGCAGGGCGTTGATGATATCAATGATTTGATAGGCGCAGTAAAATAAATGAGTATATCCTTTCTATCTATTTCATAAGATGTATGGAATAGCTGGAAAGGATTTTTTATGGAATTTATCAAACAAAATATACATATGAATATTCTGACTGCGCAGGGGACATCGGAAGTGACACTCGAAGATGATATGAACCTTTCTGATGCAAAGCCGGATATGGAGAAGGTGATTTTGGAAGAGGGCGATGTCGAAATTACGGAAATAAAGGAAGGCAAAGACAGCGTCAAAATTCGTGGCAAACTTCTTGTGAAGGTACTTTATGTCACAGATGACAGAGGGTGCGTGCTCGATAAAATGGAGGGAAACATTTCCTTTGAAACGGAAATGGAATGTAGCGGTGTCAATCCGGGGGATGCGGTTAATGTCACAGGAGAAGTGACAGATTTGAGCGTCGGTTTAATTAATTCCAGAAAAATTAGCGTGCGCTCACTTATCACGTTAAAAGCAAATGTACAAACGCTGACGGACGAAGAGGTAATCAGCGGCATTTCGGATGATGATACGATGGAATGCCGCTGCAAAGAGCAGATGATGTCACAGCTTTGCGTCTGCAAAAAGGATATTCTGCGCCATAAGAAAGAAATTGAGATTGGTCAGGAATATCCCGATGTTATCCAGATATTATGGCAGGATGTGCGGCTGCTTCGTTTCGACACGCGTATGGAAGACGGACGGATTGCCGTAAACGGTGAAGTGAATGTCGCTGTTTTATATGAAGGGGAAGCGCAGCAGCCGATCACCTATTTTGAAAAGCGCGTCCCGTTTCAGGAATATATCGAGGAGCGAAGCGCAAAAGAGGGAATGCTTGCAGATATTTGCATAACAAATGCGCTTTTGCAAATTGATTTGAAACCAAACCCGGATGGACGGGAGCGTATCTTCTTATTGGATATGGTCGCTTACCTCGAGCTTTCTTTATATGAAAAAATCAAAGTACAGATGCTTTCCGATGCGTATGCGGTCAGTCAGGAAGTATATTGTCACAAAAAAGATACGGTGTTTCCAAATATCGTGCAGAGCAGTCAGGCGATGACGACTGTTGAAGGCGAAATTAAGGTACGGGGCAGTCATAAAAAGCTAATGCAGGTATTGGGCTGCAAAGGAAATGTCTGCATCCAGCATGTAGAGCCAAGGGATAACGACATTGAAGTAACCGGTTTTGTGCCTTGTAAATGTATGTATATCACCAATGATGATATGATGCCATATGACGCAGTCGGAACGAAGATTCCATTTACATACCGCATTGAGGCAAACGGAATTGCCGGGACAGATGATGTGCGCGTGTATGTTCTCGGTGTTTCATTTGGCGTTTCGGTAAACGGGGAGGACAATATAGCAGTCCGTGCAACGATTCAGTTTGGTGTGTGCATCACGCGGAAAGAGGAGATGACGATTCTTTGCGATGTCACAAAGGAGCCAATGGATCCAAAGAAGAGAGCGAATATTCCACAGTATTGTATTTACCGGACACTTGAGAATGATACGCTTTGGGATATTGGCAAAAAGTATTATTTGCCGGCAAGTCAAATCAAGGAATTAAACGGACTTTCCACGGAAACACTCACGGAAGGTCAAAATCTGTTGATTGTAAGGTGAGGAAATTGTATAATGATAGATAGTTAATTATGTACGAAAAGAGGAACGGTTTTGGCAGAGAAGGTTTGTGGGAAAGCATATGGAAAGATCAATATAGGGCTTGATGTACTTCGCAGAAGACCGGATGGGTATCACGAAGTCAAGATGATTATGCAGACGGTAGACATTTGCGACGAGCTTGAGATGGAACTGCTTGATACGGACGAGATTGTTATCGTGTCAGATACGTCTGCCATTCCAAATGATCAAAACAATTTAATTTACAAAGCGATTATGAAATTCCGCGAGGCGACGGGGGAGACGGCCGGTGTTAAGATTTCCCTCACAAAGCGCATACCGATTGCGGCGGGAATGGCAGGTGGCAGCAGCGATGCCGCGTGTGCCATGCGATTGTACAACAAGCTGACGGGGCATCATTTACCGCTTACCCAATTGCAGCAAATCGGTGTAAAAATCGGTGCCGACGTACCGTATTGCCTGCAGGGGGGAACAGCGCTTTCGGAAGGAATCGGAGAGATTTTGACAAAGCTGCCTACACCGCCTGCCTGCTATATCGTGATAGGAAAACCGGATATCAGTGTGTCGACAAAGTTTGTTTACGAGAATTTGACGTTAAACGAGAAAACGGTGCATCCTGACATTGATGGCATGCGTGCATGCATATCGTCAGGTGATTTGGAAGGAATTTGCAGCCGGCTTGGAAATGTATTAGAAACCGTGACCGTTACAGAATACCCGGTTATTGCCCAAATCAAAGAACTGCTTCTTACAGAGAGGGCAAAGGGTGCATTGATGAGTGGAAGCGGTCCGACTGTTTTTGCAATATTTGACAGGGAAGAAACAGCAAAGAAGGCAAAGGAGAGGCTCGCAAATAGTGGTCTTGTGAAAGACTGTTTTGTGACAGGCTTTATCGATTGTCAGGAGGAAGCATGATAGGTTCACCGAAAAACAAAAAAAACGATGCATCGATGTCGCTACGGGACAGCGTGCTCATTTCTCTCAGACAGTCGATTTTAACAGGAGAAATGAAGCCTGGCGAGCGGCTGATGGAGATACCGCTTTCCAAGAAAATGGACGTGAGCCGTACGCCGATTCGTGAGGCGATCCGGATTCTGGAGTTAGAGGGACTTGTGACGATGACGCCCAGAAAAGGTGTGGTTGTCGCGCAGATATCAGAAGAAAGCCTGCGCGATGTGTTGGAAGTGCGGCGTGCGCTTGATAAACTTGCGATTACACTTGCCTGTGAGCGGATTACAGAAGAGGAAATTGCGCAGCTAAATGAAGCGGGAATGCGCTTTGCGGAAGTCATCGGTACAAAGGATGTCATTGAAATATCCAGGGCGGATGTAGCGTTTCATGATATTATTACAAAAGCATCCAAAAATGAAAAATTGCAGGAAATGATGAGCAGTCTTTCTGAGGAGGTGTATCGTTTCCGATTTGAATATATCAAGGACGCAGACCACCACACGCTTCTTGTGGAGGAGCACAAGGCAATTTATGAGGCAATTCGAAATAGAGATGTTGAAACGGCAGTGCACGTTTCAATGAAGCATATCGACAATCAGGAACATTGTATTTGTCAAAACTTAAATTTTAAAACATTTGCATAAAATACGGAATCGTTGTCCATGCTCTTTTTAGGCTAGGTGAGCTTATAAGGAGGAAATGGAATGAAACGAAATTTGTTGGAAGCAATTATTTACGGCGTACTTTCTGCATCGTTTGCAGCCGCATTCTTTTTGGGGATTTTGAGTCCCGGGCAAGTATTAAAATCAGATGTTCTACGTGTGACGCAGCCCATTGTATATGAAGGGCATGTTTATGATGCTCAGGATTTTGGGCAGCTGAGTGATGAAAAAAAACTGGAAATCATGATGCATTTAAGCCCAAATCAAATCCGAATGAAAAGTGCAATTGTTTCTTACATGAAGAGGTGAAGGAAACTATGGATTACAAGATAAAAAAGAACGCACCGATTGGCGTGTTTGACTCCGGCGTCGGAGGATTGACTGTCGCAAGAGAAATCATGCGTCAGCTGCCAAACGAGAAGGTCGTTTATTTTGGAGATACAGCCAGAGTACCATATGGTTCAAAATCAAAAGAAACCGTGACGAGATTTTCGAGACAGATTGTCCGCTTTTTGCAGACATTGGATGTTAAGACAATTGTCGTAGCGTGTAATACAGCGAGTGCTTATGCACTTGATGAAATCGAACAAGAAATTGATATCCCGATGATTGGTGTCGTAAAGCCTGCCGTAAAGGTCGCTGCAGAGACGACCCAAAATGGCAAAATCGGTGTGATTGCGACGCAGGCAACTGTCAGTTCGCATGTGTATTCGTCTTATTTGCGACAGCTCAATTCCCGGATGGAAGTCATCGGAAAAGCATGTCCGCTTTTTGTTCCGCTTGTGGAGGAAGGGCTTCTCGAGGATCCGGTGACAGATGAAATTGCACGCAGATATTTGTTGGAGCTGATGGATACGAATATTGACACGCTCATTTTGGGATGTACCCATTATCCGCTCATCCGCGATACGATTGGCAGAGTGGTAGGCGATGGCGTGACGCTTGTAAACCCGGCATATGAGACGGCGAGAGAGCTAAAAGAAATGTTAGCAGAGCGCAACCTTTTGACAGACGAAAAGCCGGATCTGGGTTCCAATCAATATCAGTTCTATGTCAGTGATGGCGCTGATAAATTTAAAACGTTTGCTAATTCCATCATTAAATATGGTATTTTGACAGCAAAGACAATCAATATTGAGGAATACTAAATGACGAAGGATATTTATATCACGATGGATGGCCTGCAGTTTGCAGGTGAAGAGTCGCCGGGAAAAGTGGAAACAGTCAATGTCGGCGAGTATTATTTCAAAAACGGAAAGCATTACGTGTTGTTTGATGAATTGTTAGAGGGAACAAGTGTTGTGACCAAAAACATGATTAAATTTGACGAAAAATCTTGTAGCGTAAACAAGAAAGGCGCAATCAACGTCAATATGCTTTTTGAGGAAGGCAAGAGCATATTAACAAACTACGGTACGATGTACGGCGCGATTGTGATAGGGATTGACACCCATTCCATCGTTGTTTCTAAAGAGGAAGACAAAATAGAAGTGTTTATCGAGTATGCACTTGCAGCAAACTATGAGCATCTCGCCAATTGCAAGCTGCATATGACAGTCAACAGCACAAAGAAATAAAAAAGCTCATCCACAAAAGTGGATGGGCTTCAATTATTTCACCGGTTTTGCACCAGCTTTTTCCTGGAGTGACTCCATCGTGCGTGCAAAAAATCCTTTTTTCTTCTTTGGCGCTGCCTGTGTCTGACCGTGTAAGCCTTTTACGCCTGTAATGTAAATGCCGCTAACTGTTGCTTTTACTTCTTTTTTCACAGGAACCTGATCAAAAATCTTTTCATCACAAATCATGGTCATAATCTGTGGACCGACTTTGGCTTTGACAACCGGAACCTTTGCACCGCGCATAAGCTTTGGTGTCTGTTCAATAACCATTGCAGGAAGTCCGGATTCTTTGAGTTTCATCCGCTTCTTATCAATGACCAACATGGAAACAGTCTGTTTCATTGCATCAATCTGTTCCTGCTGTTCCGCCTGCTTTTTCTCAGCTTTTTTTCCTATGAAGTATAAGGCAACAACCGCAACAATCAGTACAACCAATACGACAAGCAGTACAATTGTTAATGGTCTCATACCTAACCTCCTATGTCCAGATATACATAGAATATAGCATTATTTTGGTAAAAGTGCAAGAAGTATGAAATTACTGTGAATTTTCGAGAAACGCTTTATATTCCTTTGGTTTTGTGTTATAACAGTTATGATTGCACGTTGGAAACGTGGCGTGCAAGGAAGAAAAGGAGAAATATTATGAAGAAGAAATTGATTGCAATGCTGCTTGTTATGACAATGGCAGTAGCTGTAACCGGATGTGGAGATAAAAAAGCGGACACAAATGCACAAAGCGGCGCCGTTAGCATTAACGGAGTGGACGTTCCGGAGGTGGATCCTGATGATTATGTGACATTGTGTGATTTGTCATCCATTGAGGTAACAGCACCGGTATATACGTATTCAGACGAAAATGTCAAAGAAGACATGCAGGAGCAGTTTGAATATTTTGTTCAAAACAAGGATGCCTACAAATATACGGTTGTCGACCATGATGAAGTGCAAAATGGTGATGTCTGCGATATCGATTACGAGGGTGTCAAAGATGATGTGGCATTTGAAGGCGGTACGGCACAGGGCTACAAGCTTGAAATCGGCTCAGGAAGCTTTATCGAAGGCTTTGAGGAAGGATTAATCGGTCATAAAACAGGGGAGAAGGTTGATTTGAACCTGACATTCCCGGAGGACTATCATTCAGAAGATTTAGCCGGCGCAGACGTTGTCTTCCATGTGACCATCAACGGCATTTATACAAGAGAGATGCCTGAGATGACAGATGAGACGTTAAAGAGTCTTGACTGCGGTTATGATACGGTCAAAGCATTTGAAGACTCTGTCAAAGAGAGCCTTCAGTCAGACTGTGACGAGCAGGCCAAAACGGATAAACTAGATCAGATGTGGGAGCAGATTTTTGAAAAAAGTGAAGTAAAAGAGCCTGGAAACGAATTTATCGAGTATTACAAATCAGAAATCAATCGCACGATGCAGAATTATGCAGATATGTATGGAATGGAACTGGAACAGTTTATTTCACAGTATATGGGTGGCGTGACAATGGAAGAGTACGACAAACAGCTTGAAGAAGGTGCCCATGAAAGTGCAAAACAGGATCTGGTTGTACAGGCAATTGCGAAAAAAGCAGACATTTCTGTTTCGAATGAAGATCTGAAGGCGTTTATTGAGAGTGATTATGCCAATTACGGATATGCGTCAGCACAGGATATGATTAACGATATCGGCGAGTATTCATACAAAATGTATCGTTTAAATGCGCTTGTTGAAGAGTATCTGCTTGATGGTATTGTAACGTTTAAAGACGGCGAAGAGATGAACATCAGAGATTACTACAATGGACTGATGGATGATGATGAAGCCGAGGAGGACGTCGAGGAAATCGAACTTGATGAATCTGATATTGAACTTGAAGGTCTCGAAGGAGAAGATATCGAGATTGAAGATGTCGAAATTGTGGATGATGAATCAGAAGAGGATGTTGAAGAGTAACAGACTGTAAACATTCCCATCAAATTGACAGAAAATGTTTGTTTTGTAAAAGTGTCTTAGGTAAGTGTTAGGAGGCCGTGATGTATAAAAAAATAGGTTGTCTTTTGATGAGCCTCGTTTTATGCATAGGGCTGGTTTGTCCGGTCTATGCAGTTCCTTCTACAAGCTCCACTTTAAAAAATAAAAAGTCGGAGAAGGAAAAAACAGAAAGCAATTTAAACAAACTAAATAACGAGATTTCAAATATTCAGGGCAAAAAACAGGAAGTCAGCGCACAGGTCAATGCACTTACCGAAGAATTGACAGAGCTTCTTGCAAGTATCAGTATTTGTAAAGAAGAAATCAACCAAAAGGAAGAGCAGGTAAAGCAGGCAAAAGCAGAGTACGAGGCGGCACAAAGTGCAGCGGATGAACAGTATGAAGCGATGAAGACGCGTATGAAGTTCATGTATGAGCAGGGAGGCGAAGCGTACATGCAGGTCTGCCTTCAATCAAAGAGTTTTGCCGAAATGGTCAACAAGGCAGATTACGTTGAGAAGATTTATGACTACGACCGCAAACTGCTTGATAAATACGAGGCTTCAAAGGATGCCGTAGAGCTCCTCAAGAAAAATTTAGAGGACGAAGAGGCGGAGCTGTTGGCATGTCAGTACGAGCTTGAGGAAGAGCAGGATCGTACAGAAGAAATCATTGCGGAAAAGAAGCGTACTATAGCAGATTTTGATTCCCAGCTTGCATCAGCGCAGTCACAGGTTGCAAACTACAAGAAAAAGCTGCAGGAGCAGAATGCGGAAATCAAACGCTTGGAAGCACAGCAGAAGAGCGAAGAGAGCAATAAAAACAAAATTACGACACAGAACGGAGAACCGGTGCGTACAAGCGTGGGAGCACCGGCAGTCGGAAATGGCTCCGGAAGCGGTGCGGCAATTGCCAGTTATGCGTGTCAGTTTGTAGGCAATCCTTATGTTTATGGCGGTACAAGCCTGACGAGCGGAACAGATTGTTCCGGCTTTACGCAGAGTGTGTATGCTCATTTCGGTATCCGGATTCCACGTGATTCCACAAGCCAGCGAAGTGCCGGACGGGCAGTGAGCTATGCAGAGGCGCAGCCGGGAGATATTGTATGTTACGCCGGTCATGTCGCAATTTACCTCGGAAATGGTAATATCGTACATGCGAGCACCCCTGCGACTGGAATTAAATACGGAAAAGCGACATATCGTACAATTCTTTCGATTCGTAGAATTGTTTAGTGCGTTAAGCCCGGAGTAATCCGGGCTTAGTTATTTTGTGTCGTAAACTATCATGCAGAAATCGTACAAAACCGGGATGCCGGTTTGGGATGCACTTTATCATCTGGGTTATTCCTTGTTTGAGGAAAATGATGTAAAATAGAGTAAGGTAATGTTTAATTTAAAATTGGAAGAGGGATAGAGATGTTTGAACGAAAAGAGTACACAGTTGCAAGAATTGATGGAGATTATGCGTATCTTCAGTTAGATGATGCTCCTGAGATGGAGCTGAAATGTGTTGCGAGAGCGTTGCTTCCTGCGGAGATTGCGGAAGGGGCGCGGTTGGCGTATGAGATGATGCAGTATACGATGATATAGGTGGAATCGATTTTGAGGTGTTTGTGTGAGCGCGCCATCAGAATTTGCATATTCTCATGCAGACACACTCGCGCTTCAACCTCGGCGTAGCAGTACTAAATTCGCGATAAATCGCTCATTAAGTGCTGACGCCTCGCTAGAGTCTGCCATTCGAATAGCGAAATTCCGGCGGCACGGTATCAGAAATAAATGAGAGATCAAAATCGATTTGAAGATGTGTTGATGTGGATGGAGGATGTTGAGGTGTATGTGTTTGTGTGAGCGTGCCACCAGAATTTGCATATTCTTATGCAGGCATAATATAGAATGAAAATAATCCGGGATAGGAGTTTGGATATGAAGAGTAAGGCGAAGAAGAAAAAGATTGCGCAGATGAATCAGCAAAAGAGAAGCGGAGGTGCATCTGTTGCAAGTGAGTGGCTTTATTTGGCAAAGGACGAAATTAGTCTCAGACAACTCTATGAGTTGTTTGTGGATAGCGAGAAGGTGCAGGCCAATCTTTGGGAGGAAGCAGGTGTACTTGAGCTTGAGATACCGGAGCATAAGTCGATTGATATCGAATTAGCAGAGGACAATTTTGATGATGTGCCGTTTATGGCAGAGCATGAAGTGAAGACAGTGCTTCTTGTCACAATTGTACCAGCCGAATTTAGCTATGCTTCAAACGTGATGAAGGAGATTGTGGAGAAAATCGGCGGTGCTTTCTGTGAGGATAACGAAGATTTTTCTTCTATGATTGGAGCGCTATAGAGATATGAATATTTTAGTTGTATTTACAGGCGGGACGATAGGCAGTGCGGTGCAGGATGGCTATATCTCGCCGGATCGAAATAACAAATACAAATTGCTGAAACAGTATGAAATGTCGCATGCGCACACAATGTGTGATGTGACGTTTTCTGCTTGTGAACCGTTTATGATGTTGTCAGAAAATATGACATGCGATAAAGTTGTGGTACTCATGCATACCGTGAAAGAGGCGATTGCATCGGGGAAATATGATGGAATCATTGTCTGTCATGGAACGGATACACTTCAGTATTCGTCAGCTGCGCTTGCGTATATGGCAGGTCTTTCTTCCATTCCGGTGATGGTTGTATCGAGTAACTACGTGATTGAAGATGTGCGCGCAAACGGCATGGCGAATTTTGCTGCGGCAGTCGATTTTATTTTGGGAAGATGCGGAAAGGGTGTATTTATTCCTTATCAAAATACGGGCGATGTCATGACGATCCATCGCGCGAGCAGAGCACTTCCGCATTTGCCGGTCAGTGATGACGTGTATAGTGTCATGAATGCCTGCTATGGAACAATGGAGCTCTCAGACGGACGATACATGTTTGAAGAGAATGCGGCGTATCAGGAAGAGCCGGATGAGATGGAGCCACTTTGTCCCGAGCAGTATGATGCGAAGGATAGCGGTATCTTACAAATTTTCCCGGCGACCGGCATGCGTTATCCTTTGCTAACAAACGATGGCAGCGTGAAGGCAATTTTACATCATTCCTATCATTCCGGAACGGTATGCAGTCAGTCAGAGGAGTTCACCTTATTTGCAAAAAAAGCAAAGGAATTGAAAATCCCTATTTTTTTAGCAGGGGCTAACTATAATACGGATTATGAAAGCACAAAAGTATATGAAGAATGGGGCATTCATGTGTTAAAACAGACATCGCCAATTGCGATGTATTGCAAGCTCTGGCTTTGTATTTCCTGCGGGCTTGACCCAATGGAGTATATGGACAAGAGCCTGGCGGGAGACATTATGACAAAATAGAGATTCGATGTCATACGGCGATAAGACTTCTCATACATTGTAAAAACAAGTTCGAGGAGTCTTCAGGTGAAGGAGTACATCGAAGAGCGCGCCATGGAGGTGGCAGCATATATTATAGAGAACAACGCGACGGTGCGGCAGGCAGCCAAACAATTTGGTATCAGTAAGTCGACGGTACATAAAGATATCACGGAACGGCTGACGCAGGTAAATCCCGCACTTGCAGCGCAGGCGGGAAAGGTTCTTCAGATTAACAAGAAAGAACGACATATCAGGGGAGGACTTGCAACCAAAGAAAAGTATGCACATCAGCATATGTTGTGATTTTTCTCATGATTTTGCTTGTATTGTCGGGCGCGCTCACTTATAATGAAATGCAGATACGTCATTAAATCGTGATTTTAACGGAGGATAACATGAAAAGAGAGACAGTCATCGTAATCGATTTCGGCGGGCAGTATAATCAGCTGGTTGCCAGACGTGTGCGAGAATGTAATGTTTATTGTGAGATTTATTCGTACAAAACAAGCCTTGAACAGATTAAAGCAATGAATCCGAAAGGAATCATTTTGACAGGTGGACCAAACAGCTGTTATGCGCCGGATTCACCTACTTATGAGAAAGCATTGTTTGAGCTCGGCATTCCGGTGCTCGGACTTTGTTATGGTGCGCAGCTCATGATGCATGTGCTCGGTGGAAAGGTTATTACACCGGAAGTTGGTGAGTATGGTAAGACAGAAATCAACTTTGCAGACAATGCTGTGTTATTCAAAGATTTACCAAAACAATCTATCTGTTGGATGAGTCATTTTGATCGCATCGATCAGGTGGCACCGGGATTTGAGATTTCTGCATATACGGCTGATTGCCCGATTGCGGCAGCACAGAATGTGGAGAAGAATTTGTATGCAATCCAGTTCCATCCGGAGGTGCTTCATACACAGAATGGTACACAGATGATTTACAACTTTGTAAGAGGTATCTGTGGATGTGCCGGTGATTGGAAGATGGATACATTTGTCGAAAATGCCATCAAGGAGGTGCGCGAAAAGGTTGGAGACGGAAAAGTGCTCCTTGCCCTTTCAGGTGGAGTTGATTCCTCTGTTCTTGCGGCACTTCTTGCAAAAGCAATCGGACCACAGCTTACGTGTGTATTTGTGGACCATGGTCTTCTTCGCAAAAACGAGGGAGATGAAGTAGAGGGCGTGTTCGGTAAAGGCGGTGCGTTCGACATCAACTTTATCCGTGTCAATGCACAGGAACGATATTATAAAAAGTTAGCAGGAGTTACCGAGCCGGAACAAAAACGTAAAATTATTGGCGAAGAGTTTATCCGCGTATTTGAAGAGGAAGCAAAGAAAATCGGTACGGTTGATTTCCTTGCACAGGGAACGATTTATCCTGATGTTGTTGAATCCGGACTTGGCGGTGAATCCGCTGTCATTAAGTCACATCATAATGTTGGCGGCTTGCCGGATTATGTCGATTTTAAAGATATCATTGAGCCGCTTCGCAACTTATTCAAGGATGAGGTGCGTAAGGCAGGTTTGGAGCTTGGACTACCGGAGTATTTGGTATATCGCCAGCCGTTCCCGGGTCCGGGACTCGGCATCCGTATCATCGGTGAAGTGACAGCTGAGAAGGTTCAGATTGTTCAGGATGCGGATTATATTTACCGCGAGGAAGTGGACAAGGCGGCCGCTGCATATAAAAAAGAGCATGGCCAAGAGGCACCTTGGATGCCAAACCAGTATTTTGCAGCACTTACCAATATGCGTTCTGTCGGTGTCATGGGTGATGAGAGAACGTATGATTATGCAGTCGCTGTCCGTGCCGTCAGAACAGTTGATTTCATGACAGCGGAAGCGGCCGAGATTCCATTCGAGGTACTGCAGACAGTGATGAGCCGTATCATCAACGAAGTGAAAGGTGTCAATCGCGTATTCTACGACTTGACGAGTAAGCCACCTGGAACGATCGAGTTTGAATAAGGAGTAGG
>JAGKTY010000063.1 GCA_021153185.1 Lachnospiraceae bacterium | reverse complement strand
ATTTCTGATATGGATATAGCGGATTATTTTGAAAAGGTTGCGACACTTGCAAAAACTCCAAAGGTTGTGGCAAACATCCTTGTGGGAGAGGTTGCAAGGCTAAACACGGCGGAGATGTTTTACTGCCCGATTTCAGCAGCAAATATGGCAAAACTGTCTGACTTAATCAGTGATGAGGTTATCAATACTTCTACGGCAAAGAAGCTGATTGCAAGAATGTGGGAGACTGACTTCGATCCTGTTGTGATTGTTGAAAAAGAGGATTTGAAGCAAATTAACGACAGAGATTTTCTTGTAAAAATTGCAACCGACGTAATTGGAAACTCACCGAAGCTTGTATGTGACTATAAAAATGGAAAACAACAGGCTATTAAAGCTCTTATGGGGCAGGCTATGGGAAAAACAGCCGGAAAAGCAAATCCGGTTATCCTGGAAGAAATAATAAAGAATATTATAGATAATGTAACATGTTAAAAACAAAACACGCCTATCTTGGATTTTTTCTCTATTTCTATTGACAATTTGGGGAAAAAGGTGTATAATATCAAAAGTGAGGGCAATGGAGTCTTCCGACATTATGTCGGGTGCATTGTCCGCATTTTTGTTTTTAGACGAAAATTTAATATGATAAAGGCAAAGGCGTCTTTAATGCGTAAACCGCATTAGAGACGCCTTTTTCTTTTGGTTTGAAACGGTGTGATGTAAGTGAAATTTAAAATACTGCATCTCTTTCCCGATTTGTTAGATCAGTATTTTGACAGCGGAAATATTCTTTGTATGCGAAAACGTCTTGAATGGAGAGGAATTGATTGCGAGGTTGCAGCCGTAAGACGAGACGATCCGCTTGCAGATCTGAGTGATGTAGATGTAATTCTCATAGGCGGTGGTGGAGACAATGAGCAGTTATATGTATGCAAACACTTGATGGAATATAAGAATGAATTAAGAAACTACATTGAAGACAATGGTTCCCTTATTGCAATATGCGGCGGATATCAGCTTCTTGGCAATTATTATAAGCTTCAAAACGAAACGATAAAAGGTTTGGAAATACTTGATATATATACCGAAATCGGTAAAGGCAGGCTGATTGGAGATATAATTCTTGAAGCTGATTTTTTGAATGAACCACACAATCTGATTGTCGGATTTGAAAATCACGGCGGCAGAACGTATATTGGGAGTCATACACCATTTGGAAAAGTTTTGTATGGAAATGGTAATTCAGATAATTGCGGATATGACGGAGTGTTATACAAGAATCTTATCGGTTCGTATCTGCACGGACCGTTGCTGCCGAAGAACCCTGAATTGTGCGATTTTATTTTAAGTAATGCGCTAAAACGCAGGTATAGCAATTTCAAAGAACTTGTACCATTGGATGACTCTATGGAACATAAAGCAAATGAATATATAGTAAACAGATATTTAAAGGAACGAGGTAATGAGCAATGGAGAAAAGAGAACAGTTGTATGAAGGAAAAGCTAAAAAGGTTTATGCAACGGACAATCCGGAACTTTTGATTGTGTCATATAAGGACGACGCAACAGCTTTTAACGGCTTGAAAAAAGGAACTATTTCAGGTAAAGGTGTTATTAACAATCAAATGAGCAATATGCTTATGCAAAAACTTGAAGAAAGCGGTGTACCCACTCACTTTGTAGAAGAACTTTCGGAGCGTGAAACCGTTGTAAAAAGAGTTTCAATTGTTCCTTTGGAGGTGATTGTAAGAAATATTGCTGCCGGCTCATTTTCAAAACGATACGGAGTTCCTGAAGGTAAGATTTTTGAAAAGCCTACTGTTGAATTCTCATATAAAAACGATGACCTCGGCGATCCGCTTATTAACGACTATCACGCTATGGCAATTGATGTTGCAACAGAAACGGAAATTGAAACAATAAAAGAGTATGCACTCAAAGTCAATGAATTTCTGAAATCATTCTGGTCAGAATGCGGTGTAACCTTGGTTGATTTCAAGCTTGAGTTTGGAAAAACATCAGATGGCGCAATAATTCTTGCGGATGAAATCAGTCCCGATACCTGTAGGCTTTGGGATAGTAAAACCGGCGAAAAGCTTGATAAGGACAGATTCAGAAGAGACCTCGGCGGTGTTGAGGATGCATATACTGAAGTTATGAGAAGGGCTATGGAACATAAGTAAACGGAGGGATTTATATGGCAAACTGCGCAATTGTAGGTATAAACTGGGGCGATGAAGGTAAAGGCAGAATGGTTGATTTACTCACGGAAGATTATGATGTTGTAGTACGCTTTCAAGGCGGCGGCAATGCAGGACATACTGTAATCAATGAGTTAGGAAAATTTGCACTGCATCTTTTACCTTCCGGTATTTTTAGAAAAGGTGTTGTAAATATCCTCGGCAATGGGGTTGCTCTTGATCCTCAAAATTTATGGACAGAAATGCAGGATGTTGAGAGTAAGGGTGTCAAACTCACTCCTGAAAATTTGAAAATCAGTGACCGTGCTTCGTTACTTCTTCCGTGGCATCGGGATTTGGATGAGCTTGAGGAAATGAGACTTGCAGATAAAAAATACGGCTCTACAAAGCAAGGTATAGCGCCATTTTATTCCGATAAATATCAAAAGAAAACAATTCTTGCCGGAGAACTCTTTTATCCCGAAGAATTGAAAGCACATCTTAAAGATTTGCTGGAATGGAAAAACCTTACTTTAACCAAGGTTTACGGAGCAAAGCCATACACGATGGAAATGCTTGATGAATGGATTTTTAGTTACTGCGAAAAGATTAAACCTTTTGTTTGTGATACAGGAGCGTTTCTTCGCAAGGCTCAAAAAGACGGTAAAAGTATTCTGTTTGAAGCTCAGCTCGGTTCACTTCGTGATTTGGATTACGGTATTCATCCGTACACAACATCATCTAACACAACGGCAGCTTATGCACCTATCGGTTCAGGTCTCCCATCCGCTAAACTAAATAGTGTGGTAGGCGTAGTAAAAGCGTATTCGACCTGTGTCGGTGAAGGTCCGTTTGTTTGTGAAATGTTTGGAGAAGATGCCGACAAGCTGAGAGAAGCAGGTTTTGAATACGGAGCAAAAACCGGCAGACCTCGCAGAGTCGGCCCTATAGATATTGTTGCAACAAGATACGGTGTTGAGGTTCAGGCAGCAACGGAAATCGCGCTTACAAAGCTTGATGTATTAAGCTATATGGATAAAATTCCGGTATGTACTCAGTATATTTTAGCCGGAGAAACGACTGACGAATTTCCGTTTCCGTCAGCGTTAAAGAAAGCGGAGCCTCAAATTGAATATTTTGAAGGATGGAAATGTGATATTTCCAAAATTCGTACATGGAACGATTTGCCAAAGGCGGCAAAAGACTATGTAATTTATATTGAGAAAGCTATCGGATGCCCGATTAAATATGTTTCGGTAGGTCCGGAAAGGGATAGCATAATAATCAGATGATATCGCAAAGGGGTGATATTTGTGTCATACAAAATAGTAAAAAAAGCAGATTTGAATTCACAAATATATTTAATGGAGATTGAAGCCCCGTTGGTTGCAAGGAAAGCTGCGCCGGGGCAATTTGTGATTTTAAGAATAGATGAAAAAGGCGAACGTGTTCCTTTCACAATAGCCGATTTCGACAAAGAAAAAGGGACTGTTACAGTAATTATTCAGGCGGTTGGTAAAACTACAAGGGATTTGTCAAAATTAAATGAAGGAGATACTATTCTTGACTTTGCCGGACCTTTGGGTATACCGACACCGCTTGAGGGATTAAAGAAGGTTGCAGTTATAGGCGGAGGTCTTGGTACTGCAATTGCGTATCCGCAAGCTAAAAAACTCAAGGAATTGGGTGCAGAGGTTACAGCAATATCAGGCTTCAGGAGTAAAGAATACATAATTCTTGAAGATGAAATGAACGCAGTGTCCGATAAGCTCATAATCACAACTGATGACGGTTCTAATGGTTTACAGGGCTTTGTAACCGACAGACTTCGTGAGGAGCTTGAATCAGGAGAAAAATATGATGAAGTAATTGCCATTGGTCCGTTGGTAATGATGAGAGCTGTTTGTAATCTTACAAAGGAGTTCGGAATACCTACCACAGTTTCAATGAATCCTGTAATGATTGACGGAACAGGAATGTGTGGAGGATGCAGAGTTATCGTTGGTGGTGAAACTAAGTTTGCCTGTGTTGATGGTCCTGATTTCGACGGACACAAAATTGATTGGGATGCGGCTATAAAACGTCAACAGATGTTTAAAGCTTATGAAAAACGCTCCTGTGAGGAAGGAAAATGCAGATTAACCGGAAAGGAGCATAACAATGCCTAATATGTCAAATGTAAAAAATCCAATGCCCGAGCAGGCAGCGGATGTAAGAAATAAAAACTTTTTAGAGGTAACAACAGGATATACATCCAATATGGCAATTGATGAGGCACAAAGATGTCTTAACTGTAAACATAAGCCATGTATGCAGGGGTGTCCTGTGGCTGTAAAAATCCCCGAATTTATCAAGCTTGTCGCAAACGGAGAATTTGAAGCTGCCTACAAAAAAATTACTGAAACAAATGCTTTGCCGGCTGTCTGCGGAAGAGTTTGTCCCCAGGAAAAACAGTGTGAAGCAAAATGTGTAAGAGGTATCAAGGGCGAACCTGTTGCAATCGGCAGATTAGAGCGATTTGTTGCAGACTACCATATGGCAAATTGCGAAGATAAACCTATTCAAGCAGAGAAAAACGGTAAAAAGGTTGCCGTAGTCGGTTCCGGACCTTCGGGACTTACATGTGCGGGTGACCTTGCAAAGCTCGGATATGAAGTGACAATTTATGAAGCTTTTCACACGGCAGGCGGTGTTTTGATGTATGGCATTCCTGAGTTCAGATTGCCAAAGGAAATTGTACAGAAAGAAATTGACAAGCTGAAAAAGTCAGGCGTAAAAATAGAAACTAACACGATTATAGGTAAAACACTTTTGGTTGATGAGCTTTTTGAGGATATGGAATTTGATGCAGTATATATTGCATCCGGTGCCGGACTTCCGTCTTTTCTTGGTATTCCCGGAGAGAGCTTAAACGGAATTTATTCTGCAAATGAATTTTTGACAAGAATAAATCTTATGAAGGGATATAAATTCCCTGAATATGATACCCCTGTTTACATCGGTAAAAATGTAGCTGTGTTCGGCGGAGGAAATGTTGCTATGGATGCAGCAAGATGTGCAAAAAGACTTGGAGCAGAAAATGTATATATCATATACAGACGCGGCAAAGAAGAGCTTCCTGCACGTGCCGAAGAAGTAATGCACGCAGAGGAAGAAGGTATAGAATTCAGGCTTCTTAAAAACCCGACAAAATTCATCGGAGATGAAAACGGTTGGCTTACAGGAGTTGAAGTCATAGATATGAAGCTCGGCGAACCGGATAGCAGCGGCAGAAGACGACCAGAGGCTGTACCCGGTTCTGAACATATCATCCCGATAGATACGGCTGTTATTTCTATCGGACAATCACCTAATCCGCTTATAAAAAAGACAACCAAAGGCCTTGAGACAAATAACCGTGGTTGTATTGTAGCAGATGAAAACGGTGCAACTTCAAAGCCTTTTGTATATGCCGGCGGCGATGTAGTAACAGGAGCTGCAAC
>JAGKTY010000062.1 GCA_021153185.1 Lachnospiraceae bacterium | reverse complement strand
GTGATGAGGCGACAAGCGCACTTGACCCGCAGACGACGGCTTCTATTTTGGCGCTTCTTCGGGAAATCAATGAAACACTCGGCATTACCATTGTCATAATCACACATCAGATGTCCGTCGTGACAGATATTTGTAAAAAGGTTGCAATTATTGACAATGGGCGGCTTGTGGAGGAAGGTGAGGTCGAGACGATATTCAGGACGCCGCATTCCGATGCAGCAAAAGAACTGATTTCCGGTAAAGAAGTCAGATATACGCCACTTGAAACGTTGGATGCACACAGACGGATCCGCATCGTATTTGGTGAAAACTCTGCATATGAACCAATTATTGCAAATCTGATTTTGAAATTTGCTTCTCCGGTGAATATTTTGAAAGCAGATACCAAAAATGTCGGCGGAAAAGCAATCGGGGAAATGATATTGGGGCTTCCTGAGGGAGACGCGCTGCAAGGTGACATGATTGCCTATTTAAAAGAAGCCGGATTATCGGTAACGGAGGTGAGGGAGAATGTTTGATGCACAGATAATACAAATGCTGCTCGAGGGAATCCGGGACACTTTATATATGACGCTTGTGTCGACACTCGTCGGATATGTCATCGGACTTCCGTTTGGAATTCTTCTGTATGTCACGAGCCAGAACGGATTACATCCGAATCCGTTTTTTTACCGGATTGGCGATTTTGTGTGTAATGTCATCCGAAGTATTCCGTTTCTCATTTTGTTGATTTTGTTAATACCGTTTACAAGAATGATTGTCGGTAAAAGCTATGGTTCCACCGCAACGATAGTTCCGCTTGTCGTTTGCGCGGCACCTTATATAGCAAGGGTTGTGGAATCGTCACTCAATGAGGTGGATAAGGGCGTGATTGAAGCGGCCAAGTCGATGGGTGCAAGTACATTTCAGCTGATTTTCAAGGTATTGCTCGTTGAGGCCAAAACATCGCTTATCACAGGATTTACCATTACGACAGGATTGCTGCTCGGTTATTCGGCAATGTCAGGAACGGTTGGCGGCGGTGGCCTTGGTGACATTGCTGTCAGATATGGATATTACAGATGGCAAACGGAAATTATGCTGGTGACGGTACTTTTGCTTATTGTAATCTTCCAGATCATTCAGAATCTCGGAACATTGATTGCAAACCGTTTTGACCATAGAAAACGGTAACATGATGAAAAGCTTAGATAGAGGATGAGAAATGAATCATACAGTAATCACGGAGTATTTGCCGCTCTATAAAGATGCGTTTTTGCTGACCATCCGGATTGGATGGATGGGAATCCTGCTTTCTGTCGTGATCGGAATGGTGGGGTGTTTTATCACACATTTTAAAATTCCGGTTGTCAATACCTTGGTAAAGGGATATGTGGAGCTGTTTCGCAATACGCCGCTACTTGTGCAGTTATTTTTTATTTATTTTGGACTTCCAAAGATTGGAATTAACGTTCCGGCAGAGATATGCGGAATTGTCGGACTAGGGCTGCTTGGTGGCAGCTACATGGCAGAAGGCTTTCGCAGCGGCTTAGAGGCAGTCGCAAAGGTGCAGACGGAGAGCGCCCTGGCACTCGGAATGACAAGGCTTCAATTGTTTACACATGTGATTTTGCCGCAGGCATTTGCAATGAGCATGCCTGCATTTGTGGCAAATATCATCTTTTTGCTCAAAGAAACAAGTGTGTTTTCCGCCATCAGTCTGATGGATTTGATGTTTACCGCGAAGGATTTAATTGGACTGTATTACAATACGACGGAATGCCTTGTATTACTTGTTGTGTTTTATTTGGTCATGCTGCTTCCGGTTTCTCTTTTGGGCAGTTTTCTTGAGAAAAAAGCGAGACTTAGCGTGTTTGGAGCGTAGGTATGGGATTTGATGTGTTATTAAAAGGCAACAATTTGATAAGACTTTTCGGAGGGCTTATGGTGGCGCTTAGAATCAGTCTCATTTCGGTGGCAATCAGTATTTTGCTTGGAATTGTGATTGGTATGCTTGAAGCGTATAATAATAAAGTCATCAACGCAATTGCGCGGATTCATTTGGAAATTGTCAGAATCATGCCGCAAATGGTTCTATTGTTTATTGTATATTTCGGGGCGACAAAGGCACTCGGATTAAACCTTACGGCAGAGGCTTCCGCAATTATTGTTTTTTCGTTCTGGGGCGTTGCTGAAATGGCGGATTTGGTCAGAGGTGCATTTGCAAGTATTCCGGTCATTCAATATGAGAGCAGCTTTTCGCTTGGGATGAGCCGTCTGCAGGTGTATGTGCATATCATTATTCCGCAGATTATAAGGAGAATGCTTCCACTTTCCATCAACCTCATCACCAGAATGATCAAAACGACAAGTCTTGTGATGATGATTGGTATCGTGGAGGTGCTAAAGGTCGGACAGCAAATCATTGAAGCAAACAGAAAGAGCTCGCCAAGTGCTGCATTTGGTGTTTTTGCAACCATTTTTCTGTTGTACTTTCTTGTATGCTTTCCAATCAGCGTATTTTCAAAATATCTTGAAAAGAGATGGGAGTATTAGTTATGGACGAAATATTGCGTGTTTCGCATTTGCAAAAAAAATATGATGATTTTACCGTGCTTGATGATGTTAATTTTACGGTAAAAAAGGGAGAAGTGGTCGTCATCGTCGGACCATCCGGATGTGGAAAAAGCACACTGCTTCGGTGCTTAAACGGGCTCGAAGAAATCCAGGAAGGGAGCGTATTGTTAGACGGAGCGGTTGTGAATCCAAACAAAAAGGATCTGTGCAAAACGCGTGAGCGAATCGGTATGGTGTTCCAAAGCTATGATCTTTTTCCGCACAAGACAATTTTGCAAAATGTTACGCTTGCACCGATTTTGGTGAAGAAACGAAAAAAAGAGGAGGTTTGTCAGGAAGCGTTGGCACTCCTAAAACGTGTTGGACTGTTATCCAAAAAAGACCAGTACCCAAGACAGCTTTCCGGCGGACAAAAGCAAAGGGTGGCAATTGTGCGGGCACTCATGATGCAGCCGGAGGTACTTTTGCTTGATGAAATCACAGCATCTCTTGATCCTGAGATGGTCAGGGAGGTGCTTGACGTCGTGTTATCGCTTGCAAAAGAGGGAAGAACGATGCTCATTGTGACACATGAGATGCAATTTGCAAGAGCGGTTGCAGACCGGATGATTTTTTTGGAGGGCGGTAAAATCGTAGAAGAGGACGAAACAAAATCATTTTTTGAACATCCAAAGACGGATAGACTAAAACAGTTTTTACAGACGTTTACCTATGAGGATTTGTGATAAAAGCTCGTTTAATTGCCTCAAAGCTCTCTTCGCTTAAATCATGTTCGATTTTACAGGCATCAGCCAAAGCGGTTTCTTTGCTTACGCCGATATGAATTAGTAAATCAGCAAGAATCGTATGCCGTTCTAATACGTCTTCGGCGCGCTGCCTGCCTGCTTCGGTCAGTGAGATATAACCGGCAGCGTCCATCGTTATATAACCTTTTTCACGAAGGTTCTTCATGGAAACACTGACACTTGGTTTTGTGAAATTCATTTCATTTGCAATATCTATGGAACGAACCTGTCCTTTGCTGTTTTGCAGCATCAGAATTGTCTCTAAATAATCTTCAAGCGACTCGTCTGCACGATGTTTAATATAACTCATTATGGCATCTCCAATCTTTTTTCACATCATATCATTTTTGAATGAAAATGACAAACAAAAACATGGAGCTTATGCAGCAAAAAGGAAAGAAATGGTCATGAAAATGAGAAAAAATATCAATAACGAAATGAAATGAGAAAATAGGTTGACAAGAACGGTTCGTCATATTAAACTCATCTTGGTTAGTGAAAACTAACCAAGCAATATTGTATTGTGAAACAGCATACTATGGAGTGGAAAGGTGTGGAAGAGGATATGAGTTTAGCGGACGCAATGATTGGAGAAGAATATATTGTGAAAGAGATTCAAACGGAAGATGAAGAATTAAAATCATTTTTATTCTCCCTGGGATGCTATGGCGGAGAACCGGTTACAGTCATTTCCCACATGAAAGGCGGATGTGTTGTTTCGATCAAGGACGCCAGATATAACATGGATACTGATTTGGCGAAAGCTATTTCAATATAAAAAAGAATAGTGAGTATCTCACTACTTTTTTATAACCCTCTGGTTAGTTATAACTAACATCGATAAATAATAATTATTCAGAGCCATGCAAATTTCCGAAAAAAAGGACATCATGCTTGCATGAATGGACATTTTTAGAAATTTATATGGTTCTGAATAGTTACAATTCATTTAAACAAAAACATATCAAAGGAGGATTCATCATGAGAATCGCATTAGCGGGTAATCCCAACAGTGGAAAAACGACGATGTATAACGCCCTGACCGGAAGAAATGAAAAGGTCGGAAACTGGGCCGGTGTTACCGTAGAGAAGAAGGAAAGTGCAATCAAAAGGTCTTATTATGACGGAAAGGAAGAACTTGTTGCTGTAGACCTGCCGGGCGCATATTCGATGTCACCGTTTACATCAGAGGAAAGTATTACAAGTAGCTTTGTAAAGAATGAGAATCCTGATGCAATTATTAATATTGTAGATGCGACCAATTTAAGCCGTAGTCTTTTCTTTACCACCCAGCTTTTAGAGCTTGGCATTCCTGTGGTGGTCGCACTGAACAAGAGTGATATCAATGAAAAGAAGGATACACAGATTGATGTAGTGCTTTTATCAAATAAGCTTGGCTGTCCTGTGATCAAGACGGTTTCCACGTCTTCCGGTCATACAGGGCTCAAAGAGGTAGTGACAAAAGCAGCTTCTCTAAAGGGCTGTGAGCAAAAAGCCCCTTATGTGCAGGATCATATTGACCTGCATCATAAAAGTGAAGTAGAGGCGGCGGACAGAAAGCGTTTTGATTTTGTGAAGTCTATTGTTTCTTCCGTTGAAAAACGTAAAGTTCTGACAAAAGAGAAAAACAGTCAGGACAAAATTGATGCCGCTTTCACCAATCCATGGCTTGGCATCCCGGTTTTTGCGCTGGTTATGTTTGGTGTATTTTACATTTCACAGTCCACCGTTGGAACATGGATTGCAGACTGGCTGGTGGGCTTTATTGAGACCTTCCAGGAATGGGCTGCAGGTCTTGTGGAAAATGCAAATCCGTTCTTACAGTCACTTCTTGTTGACGGAATCATTGGTGGTGTAGGTGCCGTTGTAGGCTTCTTACCACTTGTTATGGTCATGTACTTCCTGATTGCCCTTTTGGAAGACTGTGGATACATGGCAAGAGCAACCGTCGTTTTAGATCCGATTTTCAAGAGAGTGGGACTTTCCGGCAAATCTGTCATTCCTATGGTAATCGGTACCGGATGTGCCATTCCGGGTATTATGGCATGCCGAACCATCCGCAATGAGAGAGAAAGAAGAGCAACGGCAATGCTGACACCGTTTATGCCTTGTGGAGCCAAGCTCCCTGTTATTGCATTGTTTGTGGGTGCATTTTTCCCGGATACATCTTGGGTAGGACCGCTTATGTACTTTGTTGGTATTGTTTTAATTCTCCTTGGCGCATTACTTATAAAAGCGATTACAGGATTTAAATACAGGAAATCTTTCTTCATTATCGAATTACCGGAGTATAAAATTCTTTAGGCTACAATCAATAGCAGCGTAAACGAAAAAGCAGTCTTGAAATATAGAAAAACTGCCCTTTCGTTTGCGTTGCGTTTGATTTTGCCAAAGT
>JAGKTY010000061.1 GCA_021153185.1 Lachnospiraceae bacterium | reverse complement strand
AGCACGAGTCAATGAGGATAGCAAGAAGAACTTAAATAAAAATGTTTAAGATTTTTTGAGAAACCACTTGACTTAACTTAAAATGTTTAGTATTATACAGGATACATACTTAAACAAAAAGAGTTAAGTTAAGAAAAAGAAAGGAGAGAAACCATATGGAGAACAAGAACTTTATGACAGTGGATGAAGTGGCACAGGAGTTGAATGTTTCTAAATCCTATGCTTACAAGGTAGTCAGAGAACTGAATGCGGAAATGCAGAAGCTTGGTTATCTGACTGTTACCGGAAGAGTGAATACAAGCTTCTTCCGTAAGAAGTTATGTTACAGCGAATAAAACAGGAGAGGAGATGATGTAATGGCTGTATACAGAGACGGAGACAAATGGCGTGTTATTTACCGCTACACCAATTATAAAGGGGAGCGGAAGCAGACGCAGAAACGAGGATTTGCAACCAAGCGTGAAGCGGTTGCATGGGAGCATGAGGTCATGTTAAAGAGTGAATCCAAGCTGGACATGACCTTTGCCAGCTTCTTTGAGATTTATGAGGAAGATAAGAAAAAGAGGGTAAAGGAAAATACATGGGAGTCCAAGAGCCATGTTATCCGTACCAAGATACTTCCCTACTTCGGGGAGCGTAAGATTGCGGAGATTGAGCCGAAGGATGTGATTGCGTGGCAGAATGAGCTTCTAGCCTACAAGGGAGAGAATGGGGAAGTGTATTCCCCGACATATCTTAAAACCATCCATGCACAGTTAAGTGCCATTTTCAATCATGCTATAAGGTATTACCACCTGTCGAGCAATCCGGCGCAGAAAGCTGGTTCTATGGGAAGTGAGGAACACAAGGAAATGCTGTTTTGGACGAAAGAGGAATATCTGAAATTTGCGGATGTGATGATGGATAAACCACTTTCCTATTATGCCTTTGAAATGCTTTACTGGTGCGGTATCCGTATGGGGGAACTGCTTGCCCTGACACCGAAGGATTTTGATTTTGAGAAGCAGACACTGACCATTAACAAATCCTATCAGAGATTAAATGGCAGGGATGTAATTACCACACCGAAAACTAAGAAAAGCAATCGTGTTATCAAAATGCCGAAGTTCTTATGTGAGGAAATGCAGGAGTATATCGGTATGCTGTATGAGGTTAATGAGAATGACAGGCTGTTCCCGATTACCAAGCATTATCTGCATCATGAAATGGACAGAGGTGCGAAGCTTGCCGGAGTGAAGCGTATCCGTATTCACGATTTAAGGCACAGTGCAATTTCTTTACTGATTGAGATCGGATTTTCTGCTCTTGCAATTGCGGAAAGGGTAGGGCATGAAAGTATTGATATTACTTACCGGTATGCACATTTATTCCCTACCAAGCAGACGGAAATGGCAAATAAACTGGATGTGGAAAGAATGGAAGGAGACGAAGCATGGACAAGAACTTAGATTGTAAGGGCAGATGGAGAAACAAAACCGTAGCATTTCGGGTATCCGAGGAAGAAGCAAAACTCATTGATACACAGGTGGCTTTATCGGGATTAACCAAGCAGGATTATATTATCAGACGGTTGCAGTGTCGGGATGTGGTGGTACAGGGCAATCCGAGAGTATATAAGGCATTACGCAATCAGATGGCAGATATTTATGAGGAGTTGAAGCGTTTGGAGAGTGTTAGTGAAGCAAATGACGAATTGCTTTACACCATCCAAATGATAGCGGAAATTATGAACGGACTGAAAGGAGAATGTGAATGAATTTAAAAGAAAAAGCGACTGCTCCGGTTCCATCTGTTGGCGCAGATGGGAAGCAGCCACTTAGTAATTACAACAAGAAAAGTATAGCAGATTTGCCCCGAAAGGGCAATCTGCAAGCCACTGAAAGTTGTTCTGTAGAGTCAGAAAAAATGCAGAATAAGGACGAATTACAGACGGTATCCATGACGGAGCTTTATGATACGGTTTATCCGCCCAAAATTCCGATTGTGGATGGACTGATATATGCAGGTACTTATCTCTTTGTAGGTGCACCAAAAGTAGGCAAATCATTCTTTATGGCACAGCTTGGCTACCATGTAAGCATGGGGCTTGATTTATGGGATTATCCGGTGCGAAAGGGTACGGTTTTATATCTTGCCCTTGAGGATGATTATGCGAGGTTGCAGAAGCGTTTGTCGAGGATGTTCGGTATGGAGAGTAGTGAAAATTTCTACTTCGCCACACAGTCCAAAAACTTAAATGAGGGCTTGGAAGAACAGCTAAAGCAGTTTGTAAAGGAGCATACGGACGCAAGGCTGATTATCATTGATACCTTGCAGAAGGTAAGGGAAGTCGGTGGAGATAAATTCAGTTATGCAAGTGATTATGAGATTGTAACTAAGCTGAAAGCCTTTAGTGATGAATATGGTATCTGTCTGTTGGTAGTACACCATACAAGAAAGATGGAGTCCTCTGACAGCTTCGACATGATTTCCGGTACAAACGGATTATTAGGAGCTGCAGACGGAGCATTTGTCATGCAGAAGGAAAAGAGAACGGATAACAAGGCTGTTTTAGAGGTAGCAGGGCGTGACCAGCAAGACCGACGATTGCTCTTAGATTTTGATAGGGAGCAGTGCATATGGAAGCTGACAAAAGCAGAAACGGAACTTTGGAAAGCGCCTGCTGAACCGATACTGGAAGCTATTGCAAAAGTGGTATCAGAGGAACAACCATTGTGGAGCGGAACAGCTTCGGAACTGCTACAGCTTCTGCCGGATTTGGATATGCAACCGAATGTACTCACGAGGAAATTGAATATTGGAGTAGAGCAGTTGTTTGTGAATTATGGCATCCGTTATGCAAGCAACAGAGAGCATAGCGGACGAATGATAAAGCTGGAGTTTGTAAAAGGGTAAGTGTGACGATATGTGACGGTTGTGACGGTATTTTAGGTATCGGGTACGGTATAGAAAATATCGTCACTATCGTCACGACCGTCACGGATGATGATGGAAAGGATGGATTGATAGGATTGAAAAATGTGCAGATTTCAGAGGAATTATTTATTGAACTTCTTAAATATCACTTGGTGGAAATAGATGATGTTTTACCGGAGATAAAGAAAGGTTTGGAAGAAAAATTGGAAGCTATGGTAAGGCGGGATTTATACACAAAATATAAGACTGCTCCAACTGAGGAAGAACGGGAAAAGGCAAGGCAGGAGTATCTAGAAAAGGTGGGAATGCACCAAAGCTTTCGATGGTAATTTTTCTTTTAAATGTATAAAACAAGAGCGTGGCACGCTCCTGTATATGATGGTTAAGGAGAAAGCTAAGGTAGGGTGTAATGGCAAAAGAGGACTACACTCACAAGCCCTCGGCGTATGAGAGCGAAATACACCCATCGCACAAATCGGAGATTTGTACTCTGTGTATTTCGCCCTTGCAGGGGGCAAATTTACGCAAGCGTAAATTATAAATGCTGTCGCATTTATGGCTGTGCCGGATACGGCAGATGGTTCGTAAACGGATGCTTAAGCATCCACTCACGATAGCAAAAGTCGCTATCATTTTTCAAAGAAAGGGGGCTATGCCTATTGTAAGAAATTCATTTATACAGATGTCAAAACTGCCTAATGTGAAAGGCAGAATCAGCTATATATCGAGCAAAGCAAGACAGGAAAATTTGTATGCAGTTTATGAAACAACTGACCGCAAATTTTGGAAGGAGCTTGCCAAGTGCAATCAAGAGGAATTTAGGGAAAGCGGAACGAAAGGAACCTGCATTGAGGCCAGGGAGCTTATCATTGCTCTGCCGGAAAGTTTTGTAGATTATGAGCCGGACAAGTTGCTTAAATTGTTCACGGAACACTT
Source organism: Lachnospiraceae bacterium (assembly GCA_021153185.1). Classification (GTDB taxonomy): domain Bacteria; phylum Bacillota; class Clostridia; order Lachnospirales; family Lachnospiraceae; genus SIG333. The sequence goes on along the minus strand of JAGKTY010000061.1, from coordinate 1,954 downwards.
TAAGCAGAATTATGGTGTGGAATGTATTTCAGCTTTGCACCACAATAAACGTAAGACCAATTATCATATCCATCTTATCTTTTCGGAGCGTAAGTTACTGGATGAACCGGTGGAGAAGATTGCCACAAGAAATATGTTTTATGACGAAAACGGAAAGCATGTACGCACGAAAAAAGAGATACTGGATGAAGCCGGACAGCTTCGGAGCGGGTGTAAAATCATTCCCAAGGGCGAGGTATATGAGCGTAATCTTTTTACCATAAAGGACAGCCGATTTAAGAGCGACAGCTTCCTTGATGAAGTGAAACGCTCCTACACTGACCTTATCAATATTTATGTAAAAGATGACAAGCAAAAGCTCAAGGTTTTTGACAGAAACGGTGTGTATCTGCCTATGAAAAAGATTGGCAAGAACAATCCCAAAGCGGAGCAGATACGCACGGATAATCAGTACCGTACCATGTGGAATCAGACGGTGGACAGGGCGTTGATTAGCGGTGTGCCGGAGGGACAGATTTTGGAAGTGAAGCAAAGCGAAATCGGACAGAAAGTAAAGGCTTCCATTCAGAAGTCGGGAAGAAATCCAGCACTGCTAAAAAGCTTGATTATGACCGCTATTTATGCGTTAGAGCTACTCATTGGCAAGGTGTTTAAGATAGCTTCACAAAAGGCAGATAAGGGCGCTGAATCGGCTGTAAAGGCAGAGCCGGAGCAGACACCTGTTAAGAGGGTAAAGCCGTTTGTGAAAGTCAAGAGTGAGTCTGTTCCGGAAATGCCGAAGAAGTCGGCACTTGCTTCCAAGTATCCAAGGCTTGCGGATATTTATCATAAGCTGGAGAAGCAGAATACAGCCATTTATGAAAGGGAGAGGCAGCTTGCGAATGTGGAGAAGGAGCTTGCCGGAGCAAAGGGCATCTTCAAGGCAAAACAGCGTAAGGCGTTGCAGGAGCAGGCAGAACAGCTAAAGACACAGATAGCCAATATGAAACAGTACCTATCAAGTATCGTGCAGGGTTATGGCTATAAGAATGTGAAGGAGTTCTTGGCTGAATTTAAGGCTTCTAAAGCGGAATATGCAGATTATCAGTCGGCAGTTGCAAAGTGGGAACAGCAGACCGGAAATAAGGCAGAATCGGACAGCATGAAGGCAAGATTACAGAGGAAACAACAGGAAGTGCAGGAACGAGAAAATAGCAGACAGAGCCACCAACATAAAAATGACAGAGGGGCAAGGTAGTATCAGAAGTGGAGTAGGAAACTGCTCCGCTTTTGTATTATAATTGAGCATAAAAAATCGGTGGAGAAATTGTATATATCATGATATAATTGATGTGTTCGACGAGAGCGAAACTTTGAATTTGCTTAAGAGATTTGTTCAAAATATTAGTCGCTATTTATGGGCATTCGCTGTTTATGGTAAAGACATATGCATGCCTTGTTTAATATGATAGGTACATCAAAACAGAGGAGGTCTTGGAAATGGACACAAAAAAGATAGGTATGTTTTTAAAAGAATTGAGAAATGAAAATGGAATGACACAGGAACAATTAGGCGAAAAAATTGGTGTTAGTAATAAAACAATTTCTCGGTGGGAAACTGGCAATTATATGCCACCTGTTGATTGCCTTAATATGCTTAGTGATATTTATCACATAAGTATTAATGAGATGTTGGGTGGAGAACGAGCTTCTGGAGATGATTTTACAAAGATGGCAGAGCAGAATATTACAGTTACATTAAAAGAGTTAGAAAAAGACTGCCAAACTTTTGAAAAGAAAATGATGTGCATTTTGGCAGTTACAACCGTGTTAACAATTATTATTCTTATATTCTTGCCATTGAAAACAGTTAAGGATGTTATTGTAATGGTATTGGTAGTTGCTGTTGCATTTATTGCGAATACACTTAACTTAGTTGCATTGGCAACTAAAAAGGAGATATTAGATAATAAGT
>JAGKTY010000060.1 GCA_021153185.1 Lachnospiraceae bacterium | reverse complement strand
AACATGGGAGGACCTTAAAATGATTGCAAAACAGAATGCTGCCCTTAAGCAGGCAACCGAAACGTTATATGCGCTAAACTGCGATCAGACAATCCGCGATATGTGCCGCGCCAGGGAGGACGCCATCCGGCATGAAAACCGTATGAAGCGCGAGCTTGCTGAAGCAAATGCTGCTATCGCCGAAAAAGATGCTGCTATCGCTGATAAAGATGCAAAACTCGCTGATAAGGACGCTGAAATTGCTGATAAGGATGCCAAGCTCGCTGAGGCAAATGCTGCTCTTGCTGATGCAATGGCAGAAATTGCCAGATTAAAAGCAAATCAAGAAAACAAATAGGGCTTCGGGATTGATTACTGGGCTAGGCTCTTCAAAGCGAAAACATGGGGACACGTAAGGGACGCATCTTTATCCTGCAAAACGCGAGATAAAAACCGTCCCTTAACGTGCCCCTTTTTTGTGTGAGAAAATGCTCCAACGGCGTTAGAGAAAACGGAATCACCTTCTCACATCATCATATCCCTTTTCACACATTTCACAATATTCTTCGTACGTCATAAGCATCTGCCCCTTAGGTAAATTATATAAGCATGCGCGCGAAAATAAAATCATAAGTCATCGTTAAATCTTGACATATTGTTGTGTATTATTAGCGCCGTCGTCAACATTTTACTGTAATCTGCTATTCTTTCTTGACGCCCGCATCTCCAAGTGCTATCCTATCCTCAAAGCATAGTTCTTATGCAAGTAGCAATCCGCGAAAGCATTCTAATTTCATCTTTTCTATGAATCGGACTTCATGCTTTTCGTTACCCAAAAACAAACAAAAGCAGGAGGTTGAAGAAACGATGGAAGGTTCCTTGATGGCTCCTGCGGAATAGGAGGCCAAATGGAACATGCAACAAAGATTGCATATCAAAACAAGGACATCATATCCAAAGCGTTTGCAGACGCAATGCAAGGCAAATCATTCAACGTATATGGCTTGCAGCTACCTAAGATAAAGACGGTGATTTCAGCGAATTTGCCGGGAATAGAAGTAAATGAATTGCGCATAGATGACATTTTTGTGTTATATTATTTCTATGCTGGATTTAGGTGCGATGCGGATGTATACACATGAGGCATTTCTAACAGAAATCGAAGCTACCAAAGAGAAAGAACGAATTGAACAGACGATAAAGGCTGGCGAGAGGTTGTCAGAGGAAGACATCATGCTCATCTGCGTGATGGCGCTTTCCTATGAGCAACCAGCGGACCAGCAGAGAGCCATCAGGGAACTCGTCGAAATGGCAAAAGGAATCAAGGACGAGGAGACACAGCGCTTCACACTTGGCGCCATATTTGGTTTTACGGACAAAGTGATGGAGCAGGAAGTAGCAGAAGATATCATAAGGAGGCTCACTATGACAAAAATCGGAAGAATTTACGAAGAACAAAAGCTTGCATATGGCAAGAAAATGGCGGAACAGGCTGCTGCACAGGCAACAGAGAAAACCCGCATTGATACCTTGTATGAAAATCTCAAAAATATGATAGAAGAATTAGGCACATCACTTTCCAAAGCAATGGATGTGCTCAAAGTATCCGATTCCGACCGCGAAATCTTAATGAAACGGTTCGAATAAACATTAAACAAACGAGGGACACGTAAGGGACGCATCTTTATCCTGCAAAATGCGAGATAAAAACCGTCCCTTAACGTGCCCCTTTTTTGTGTGAGAAAATGCTCCAACGGCGTTAGAGAAAACGGAATCACCTTCTCACGTCATCGTACCCCTTCTGAGACATATCACAATATTCTACATATGTCATACGCATCATCCCCTTTGAGAATATTATATATCATTATGCGAAAAATGGAAGAAAAAGTCATCGCAAAATATCGACAATATCCTTTGGTTTGGACGAAAAGAAACCCGGGACTATGCCCGGGTTCTTCTCACTCTCATTATATAAATTACTTGCGTAAGGTGAATCAATCTTCCTTACTGTTATGCGTGAAATTATTTTACAGTTACTGTAAATTTCACTTTCTTCTTAGATCCATCTTTGAATGTGATAGTTGCTGCGATTGTAGCTTTACCAGCTTTCACTGCTTTTACTTTACCTTTCGAAGATACAGTAGCAACTTTCTTCTTAGATGATTTCCATGTTACTTTCTTAACTGTTGATTTCTTACCAGCTGCATATTTGAGCTTGAGTGTGTAAGATTTACCAGCTTTTACAGAAACTTTTGCTTTTGCTGCCTTTGGAGCTGCAGCAACTGCCTGTTTTACAGGAGCTGGAGTTGGAGCAACTGTTGGAGGTGTTGTTGGAGCTGTTGCATCAACCACTACAAGATTTCCATCAACACCTGCTATCGTATAGTTAGTAGCAAAATTACCTGTTAAAGCACCTGTTAATTTAACACGAATTGCTTCTGCTTTTGTTCCTACTGTTGTTGATAAACTTGTTGCATTAGGTGCATATGCTAATTCGACTTTGATTTTCGTATCAACAAACTCGTCTTTACCAACGAGACCTGTTACTGTGTATGCCTTCTGAGAAAGTTCAGGTAATTTATCTCCCAAATTAATTTTAACATCATTAGCTGTAACTTTAATAACCGCTTTATCAATGTTAACTTGATATATTGCTGTCTTAAGAGCATCAGCTACTGTATAATTTTTAGCTAGTTCATCACTGATTACATAATCAAGTTTTACATTTGGCGTACCAGCTTGCAAGTACTCAACATTATCTGTATTTAATACAAATGTTCCAAGTCCCTCTTTAGCTGGAGTAAACTTAATATCAGATGCCTTTGTTCCATATGGATATGATGCTTTATCTGTTAATACAACTTTACCATCTTTTGTGATGCTTGCTGCTGTGATTTCACATTTATCTACAGTAAAGCTTCCTACAAGTGAACTAACAATATCTTCCGCTCCTGTTTTGCTTTCTGTTACGCTAAATACTACTGTATAATTTCCAGCTGTCAAAGTGTCTGGAATAGCTGCTGTAATCACATCACTAACCACAACTTTTGTAAGAGCAGTTTTTTCACCACTTGCGCTCAAAAGATATGCATCGTATTTACCATAAGTATATCCTAGTGTTACAGCTGTAAGTGTTGCACTAATGCTCTTATTTGAGTAGCTACCATAAACCAAATCATGTGCTGACGGAATAGTAGTAAATGCACTACCATTAAACTTAGCCGCACCTGAGAGTACATTAACAACTGGTGTTTTTACAACAACATCTCCGCCAAGAACAGCTTTCAAAGCTGCATCAGTTGTCTTATAAGTCACTTCACAATAAACTGTTCCAGCAGCAGTTGTTGTATATGTTGCAGCTGTTGCACCTGCTATCTTTGTGCCATCAGCTTTATACCACTGATAAGTTGTTGCTCCATTACCCTCAACATAATCAGTTGTCTTTACTTCAGCTTCCAGTTCATCACCAACATTTGCTGCGTATACATCATCTTTCATTTTTGCCTCAACTGTTGGTTTTTTAATAGTAATTGAAGCTGTGAAATCCATTCTTTCATCGCCATTTTCCAAGCAATAATCATCTTTTTTGGCATCTTCTACAGTAGCTCTGATTGTTACATTCTGTGTTCCAACCGGAATTACATCTGAAGCTGTAACATCTTTAACTGAATATTCAACACCATTAGATTTTGCAGGGCAAATATCAGCATAAGTTACACCATACTCAAACTCTTTTGTAGCAAGGTTTGCTTTAATCTTGTCTGTTGCAATAACTGCCTTTGCAACGTTAACCTTTATATTTGCTTTATTTGTAAGAGTTGTTGTTGTAATATTGCTGAATTTTCTGCTATCAACTTTAGCTGTATCGAATTTATAATTAGTATCTGTAAGTGTGAATGTAACAACTAATTCCTTTTCGCCAGCCGTAGTTGTATTTAAACCAGTAAATGTAAATTCGCCATATTTTGAACTTGCTGTCTCAACTAATTTTGCGCCTGTCGTAGCGTCGCCTACCGCATAATTCTTTGTCAACGCTGTTGGCCAAACAATAGATTCTGCATCAAGTTCAGCTTCTTCTACTGTAACATCCACCTCTTTAACTAAGATGCTTCCACTCTTTTCATCATACTCAACGTCATGACTGTCAAATTGATCCTCAACAAAAGCTGCCATGTCATACTTGCTTGCTTCATCTTTATATGATTTAGTTGAAGCAAGAGTCACCTGGACACTATCACCCACTTTTGCAGTTGCAACATCTCCTTTTGTAACTTTTGAAACTGTGTAATTTGTATCAGCTTTACCAGCACTATCTAATAACTGAATATTACCAGTACCATAAACAAGTTTAACTGTTTTAGGTAATGCAGCAAGAACAATGTTTGTTTTTTCGCCTTTAACACATACTACATCGAATGTTCTTACAACCACATGCTTTTCAGCATCGTATCCTGCGATAGTAGCATATGATTTGGTATTATCATCAGACACTGACAATGTGTATGTAACTTTTACAGATTCACCAACTTTTAACTGTGACAAATCTGGCGTTGTCGTCTGCACCGCTTTTCCACTAAACGATCCGCCATCTGCAATAATAACATTCGTTCCATACTTTACCTCAAGTTTTGTAGGGAATTCTGCAGCAACATCCTCTTCGGATGCATTTGCTCCCTCTGCCTCAACAGCATCTTCTGATACAGATAACTCTGTAGCGAATACAGCTGTTGGTGCACTTGTGAATACCATTGCTGCAGAGAGTGTTGCAGCGAGTATTCTAGCATAACGCTTTTTCATAATTTCTTTCTCCTTTCGCGTATATCGTAAGATAAATTCTTTGATAACACACACATATTAACATAACACAAATGCAAAATCAATACTAATATTGGTAATTATTTCTTTATTTCATAGTATTGCTATGTATTTGTATTTTGTTTTGTGTTGTTTTATCATATAGAGATAATGCTACCACTTTTCATTTTATTGCAGCGATTTCAAAAAAAATTTTATAAAATTTTAAATGTTGATTTCAAAAATAGCTTCGGGCATCTTTTTTTCGTATTCTCCTGCCTGTTTTTATTTATTTCAATAGATCAGGCTTGAGGCATATATCATCCGGACGGATGGTTTTTAGCCCAAGCTTTTCCATTGCTTTTTTATCAAATGACTGCAGGGCCTTCTTCATTGGAGTCATTCCATGAAGCTTAGGCCTTGTTGTATTATTGATGTGATTAGTCAACAATAGCACCTGTATTTTAGGCTGGTTTTTGTAATGCTTTCTCTTTCTATAGCGCACGGTTCTGTGCATATCAATGTTTCGCGCTGTCAGATATCCTGCATCTATATAATGATATAAAGTCCGTTCGCTACATGGGATCTCCTCTGCATGGCTTTGCATGATATGTGTAATTGGCTGTCCTTTAGGGCAATTGTTGCAAACATATGGTGCCTTGTTCGCGATAGTTTATATAAGTTTATAGTAGTTTATTCAATTAAGGAGGAAAATTTTATAGTAGTTTTTATTGTAAGTTTTAAGTATTTGGTTCAAATTAAAAAAAGTCTCAATTGTAAAACGAACTTCGGTATAGTAAAAAGGGCACGGATTTCACAATCCGCGCCCTTTTTAATATGTATGATTTACTTTCTTTATCCTTCGATTCCAAATTCGTGAAACAGCTGATGTCGATACGTCTCATCCATCGCCACTTTCTCGATATCTTCATTTCTATGATTGCGTGCGGCCCAATGTTATTCCTTCACTACATCCTTTTTCGTACTGCTGTGTACACATCTCTTCAATTGCTAAACACACGTCGTTGTCCTCCTTATGCTCTTCTTCCTTCTTCTTTTCTACAAGGTTAACCAATCTTTTTGAGCCTGTAATGTGTTTTTGCATGCAATACTAAGATCTGGTCTCTTCAAACTTTTCTGCCAGAATCGCTCGGTCTTCCTCACTTACCTTTAATGCATCCATTGCCTGTTCTCTTGAACATTTTAAAGATTCCATCAGATTCTTTACAGCAGCAAATAGCGTTTCAATGTGACCCTTTGTAAGACCTTCTGTATGTCCCTCGGCCCTGCCACGCTCTCTCTCCAATTTAAATGCACTTACCATACTTTTTCGTCCCGCTCCTTCCTCCATCTGGTTAAATATTTCTTCGATACTATCATCTCCGGTTAAGGCTTTCATCAGCTTCAATACTTCATCGACATGCTTTATCTCCTGCTGTGATGGCATGTAGTTTTCAGGGTCTTTCCGCATCTGTACGAAATAATCCGCTACAATCCTGAAATCACTCTGAAACCGCTCTACTTCTTCATCGCTCAGATAGGCAATATCAAACACATGAATCTCATAATCATTAAAAAACGGTTTGAGTTCCTCCGGCACTTCCATGATATCTGACAGCTTCTTTGCTTTATCCCATCGTTTTTCACTAAAATTAAGGACTAAAGTTATGACAGGATATGCTTTTGTTTTATTCTTTTTGTACTGGGAACGATATACTGCCCCGTCATATCCGATGACACGAAGCACCATATATTCATCAATGTCTGTCTGGTGTTCCATTCCGAGAAAAGCGATGTTTATCCGCTTTTTCCGCCAGATTTTGGATACATCCCGTTCCTGTTCGTGAAGCTTTCCGTCTGCCTTGTATTGGCTTTTGTCTTTTGTAGTAAGCAGTTCATCTTCTCTCACACATCTTAATCCCTGAAAGATCAGACCGTTTGTGATGTCTGCGAAAACATCACTGTAATCTGCAAGCTGCTTTTCGGATACGTCTTTTTCGGCCATACTGCCTCCTTTCGTTATGACAGGAGTGCCTGTGGCTGTCTTAAATCCGGTCGCTCCTGCGTTTGTAAGGTTTTGATTTTTAAGCAAGAATCGACTTTGAATTTAAGAATAAAGACTGCGTTCGCGACTTGCTACTTGCATAGACGACATTTGCTTACCCGTAGGATAACACGCTACGTTACATACGTCAAGTGCGGCGATTTTATACCAAAAGTGACTTCGAACCAGCAAAAAATAGCACGGATTTCACAATCCGCGCCCTTAATAAAAGGTGTATGATTTACTTTCTTTATCCTTCGATTCCATAATAACTCCAAGGAATCTTACCGTCTCAAACGTCATCTTTTGTTTATCAATGGAAGCATAGTAGTGCATGTTATGTCTTTTTTAATAGCCCGGGCACTTACGCGCCCGGGCCTCTGGCTGTTTCGGTTTATATCTCTGTGATCTATTCCTGTGATTGATTGGATTGTGTCTGATTGATAATCGCTTGAATCTGCGATTCACTGATGTTATTGGCGCGCATATTTGCTATCAGGCGCTGCTGTTCTTCGAGCTTGCCTTGCTGTAGACCTTGTTGTAGTCCTTGCTGTAGGCCTTGCTCTTTTACATAATCTTCCCGCGCCCATCTGTCGCGCTGCTCTTTCAGGTGCGCTTCGTACGCCTCCCGCGCCACTCTCGTCAGGCTGAACC
>JAGKTY010000032.1 GCA_021153185.1 Lachnospiraceae bacterium | reverse complement strand
AAAAGTAGGTATAATAGGTCTCGGACTCATCGGCGGTTCCATTGCCAAAGCAATGAAACAATTTAACAAAGAAATTACAATTTATGCGTACGATATCAATCCGGCATGCTTAAAGCAGGCGCTAGCCGAACACGTGGTGGATAAGCAATGCACCGGCGTGTGTGATACGTCATTTCACGATTGTGATTATTTATTTTTATGTGCGCCGGTTTCCGAAAATGACAAAAACCTCAGCGGTTTAAAGGATGTACTACGCTCTGATTGCATTTTGACGGATGTCGGAAGCGTCAAGGCAACAACACACCGGGCTATCAAAGCACTTGGCCTTGATTCCTATTTTATCGGTGGTCATCCGATGGCAGGCAGCGAAAAAATCGGCTACGAAAACAGCGATGCACTGCTACTGCAAAATGCCTACTACATTTTGACACCTACTGATACGGTATCCCATGACAAGCTCATCCGTTATGAGGCATTTGTATCAAATCTTGGTGCGATTCCGCTCATTTTAAATGAGTCAAAACACGATTACATCACAGCAGCAATCAGCCATTTACCGCATATCATTGCGGCACAGCTCGTCAATCTCATCCACGACAGCGACGATGCGGAGGGGCTAATGAAATTAATTGCAGCCGGCGGGTTTAAAGATATCACGCGCATCGCTTCCTCCAGTCCCAATATGTGGGAAGCAATCTGTATGACCAATACAGACAATATCATTACCCTGCTGCAGCGCTATATCGATTCGTTACAAAACGCCAAAACGCTTCTTACCACAAGAGACGCCACAGACATTCACAAAATGTTTGCAAACGCCAAAGATTATCGCGATGGTTTTACCAATGCAAGCCGCGGACCAATCAAAAAATTGCACTGTCTGCATCTTGCAGTTCCGGATGAAACCGGTGTCATCGCAAATGTTGCAACGCTTTTGGCAAACGAATGTATTAACATTCAAAATATCGGAATTATGCATAACAGGGAATTCGAAGAAGGTGCGCTTCGCATTGAGTTTTATGACGAGCCTTCCTTAAGAAAAGCCCAAACGTTATTGGCACACAATCATTATAAGATTTACAATACAGAAAAATAGAAATCAGAAAGAGGTAACTATGGAATTCACAGCATGTAAAGGCTTACACGGAGAAATTACCATTCCGGGAGATAAATCCATCTCCCATCGCGCTGTCATGTTTGGTGCACTATCAGAGGGCACCACAGAGGTGACAAACTTTTTACAGGGCGCTGATTGTCTATCGACAATCGCATGTTTTCGCGCTATGGGAATTGACATTGAGAACACAAAAGAACGCATTTTAATTCACGGAAAGGGTCTTCACGGACTCTCTGCGCCTACATGCACGCTCGATACCGGAAACAGCGGCACAACAACAAGGCTCATCAGCGGAATTTTGGCCGGACAATCATTCCCGGTCACACTAAACGGAGATGCTTCCATCCAGAAACGCCCGATGCGCCGCATTATGGAGCCGCTTCAGATGATGGGAGCTGATATTACATCCGTAAAAGGAAATGACTGTGCGCCCCTTTCCATTCAGCCTGCAAAGCTTCACGGCATCCATTACACAAGTAAGGTTGCTTCTGCGCAGGTCAAAAGCGCAATCCTTCTTGCCGGCTTATATGCCGATGGACAAACAAGTGTGACAGAGCCGGTCCTAAGCCGCAATCATTCCGAACTGATGCTCAACTACTTTGGCGCCACAGTCAAAAGTGAGGGCACGACTGCAACCATCCTGCCACAGCCAAAGTTAACCGGACAAAAAGTGTGCGTGCCGGGTGATATCTCTTCTGCGGCTTATTTTATCGCTGCTGCATGTATTGTTCCAAACAGCGAACTACTCATCCAAAATGTCGGTATTAATCCGACACGTGACGGTATCATCAGGGTTGCCAAAGAAATGGGGGCTGATATTACATTTTTAAATGCTGTGACAGACCGCGGCGAACCGACTGCAGACTTGCTCGTTCGCTCCTCTACGCTTCACGGCATTACAATAGGCGGGGAAATCATTCCAACGCTCATTGATGAATTGCCAATTATTGCTATCATGGCGGCATTTGCAGACGGCACAACCATCATCAAGGATGCGGCCGAATTAAAGGTCAAAGAATCCGACCGGATTGCTGTAATGACAGACAACCTCTCCCGAATGGGCTGTGATATCACTGCGACAGACGATGGTATGATCATAACGGGCGGAAAACCACTGCATGGTGCTGTCATTGATTCACACCTTGACCACCGTATTGCCATGAGCTTTGCCATTGCCTCTCTTGCAAGTGAAGGCACGACGACGATTCAAGGAGAAGAATGTGTCAACATTTCGTATCCAACTTTTTATGAGGATTTAAATAGGTTAAAACAATAAACCAATTTTCTATAAAAACGAGCAGATAGACTCCTTCTCGACGTACAAAAAGCGGCTCACACAATGTGAACCGCTTTTTTATTCATCCTATTTATTTTGTTTCTTTCGGTATGCACCCGCTTTTTTGCCTGCATCCGTTCCAATCTTATTGAGTCCCTGCTGCGTGAAATGAATCCGGTCGTTTTGATAATATTGTGCACCGAGTTTTGGTGCTATTTTTGAAATCATCACAACACTATCGTAATTATTACAAATATTCTGCTGCGCAAGCAAAATCTCCTTTGGATCTGCATCTGCACCGGCACCGATGTTATAGACAATGGAACCGGTCTGTATCAGCATACATTTCTCGACCGGCGATTTCTTTACGATTGTCTGAAGCATACCGCCAATGCGCTCTTCGTAATCCTTGGCCGGCGTGCCTGCACAAACGTCATTCTCACCCTGCATCCAGACAAGATACACATGATTCACCGGAATCTTCATCTTCTGCATTGCTTTATAGGACTGCTTCACACGCTTGATGACATCCTTGTATAAAACAGTACTCCATCCGACACTTCCGCTTCCGATCACAGTCGCATTCACTGCAACAACCGGCACGCGTGTCTGTTTGTAATACGCATTACAAAATGCGGTTACCATCGAACCTGTCGCATACGCTCCGTTAACCAGGTGTCCCGAATCCTGTCTGTATCCAAACGGCTCTGTCAATGTAGAAATCTTGTTTTTGGCTGTCACGACTTTGTATTCGTATGCAGCTCCCTTTGTAAGCTTTGGTGCCTCTGCCGCATTTCCGTGTCCCATCATATTAGACTGACCGGAAAAAACGATCAAATCAACTCCCTTTGGAAAGTTCTTTTTGTATGATGCCGCAAACCCTTCTGTCGGCATAAAGCAACCAAGAATCATTGTAAAAACAAGAATTCTTGCCAAAAGCTTAACTCCCTTTTTCATTTGTACTACACCCCTCAAATTAATCTCTTGCGTATAAATCCCTTGTATAAACCTTTGCCTCCACATCGGAAAGCTCATCATTGTTACGATTGGCTACGATGACATCACTCATCTGTTTAAACGCTGCAAGCTCCGGAATCACCTCATAGCCCTCAAATGCTGTATCCTTTAACGTCGGCTCATAAATCACAACCTTAGCGCCGGCCGCTTTGATCCTGGTCATAACATCCTGGATAGCTGATTGTCTAAAGTTATCTGAGCCTGACTTCATCGTCAGTCTGTAGATTCCGACAACCATAGGCTGTTTTTTCATGATATCATCTGCAATGAATTGTTTACGGACAACATTCGCATCGACAATCGCATCGATAATGCTATTTGGTACATTGGCAAAATTGGCTTTTAACTGTTTGGTATCTTTTGGAAGACAGTAACCGCCATATCCAAACGACGGATTATTGTAATGACTTCCGATACGCGGATCAAGACCTACTCCATCAATCAAATTCTTCGTATCAAGGCCATTGAGCATCGCATATGTGTCAAGCTCATTAAAGAACGACACACGCATGGCCAGATACGTATTGGCAAACAGCTTAATCGCCTCTGCCTCCGTCAAATCCGGATAAAGCACCGGCACATCCTGCTTGATTGCGCCCATGCGCAGAAGCTTCGCAAATTCTTTGGCTTTTGCTTTGAGTCTCTCATCACCCTTTGGATAACTGACAACGATTCTGGATGGATAGAGATTATCGTACAGAGCTCGTCCCTCACGCAAAAACTCCGGTGAGAAAATAATGTTATCACATCCGTATTTCTCGCGGACACTATAAGTAAAGCCGACCGGAATGGTTGATTTGATAACCATAATGGCATTTGGCTCAATTTCCATAACAAGTTTGATGACAGCTTCTACCGAAGAAGTATCAAAGAAATTCTTATCCTCATCATAGTTCGTCGGTGTAGAAATAATAACAAAATCCGCACCTTTATATGCTTCAACCGGGTCAGTTGTCGCTTTCAGGTTCAAATCACCCTTTGCAAGATATTCTTCGATTTCTTTATCAACAATCGGTGATTTGCCACTGTTAATCAAATCAACCTTTTCCTGAATAATATCAACTGCGTATACTTCATTGTTTTGTGAAAGTAAAACGGCATTTGACAATCCTACATAGCCGGTTCCGGCAATTGCAATTTTCATAAAAACTCCTTATTTTGTCTCTGATTCTACTGTTTGGTAAACAGATATACGGCATGCATCCATCTCAGACATCCCAACAAAAATGCCGCCGTATGTATAATGGTCAGATACGTTCATCTTGCGGACAATTTCAATAAAAACGTGAATAACCTCTTTGGTCCAGATTGTCAGGTACGCCTCATAGACTTCGCCTTCCACAAGCAGTTTGTCACACAAAAAACCAATGCCCGTTTTGGACAGATCCGTTACATCAATAATCACTTCCGAATCTGCATCACCTACATTTCCACTCAATTTTTTGAGCATAAGCTTCGCGTTTAAATCTGTTCTGACATTTTTTCTTTTATTTTCCATTTTGCCCTCCAACCTGCATCTGTTTACAAGCCCCAAATACTAGTGCATAAATCGCCTACTTATTACAAATTATACACCATATATTGAAATTATACAATAAGCATTGCATCTCCAAATGAAAAGAAACGGTAGCGCTCTTTTACCGCAGTTTCATACGCTGCAAGCACATGCTCTCTTCCGGCAAGTGCTGAGACGAGCATAATCAGGGTAGACTGCGGCAGATGAAAATTGGTAATCAGACCGTCAAGTACCTTAAACTGATACCCGGGATAAATAAAAATCTCTGTATTTTCGCATTTTGGACGCATGAATCCATGTTCGTTTGCACAGCTTTCTACCGTACGCGTACTTGTCGTACCAACACAGATAACCCTGCCGCCACGCCGCTTCGTCTCATTGATGATATCGCACGCCTTCTGATCGACCTCATAATATTCCGAATGCATGTGGTGCTCTAAGATGTTTTCAGTCTTCACAGGCCGAAACGTACCAAGGCCGACATGCAAGGTCACATATGCAATTTGAATCCCTCTTTGTTCAATTTCATAAAGAAGCTCTTTTGTAAAATGAAGGCCGGCCGTTGGAGCTGCCGCACTTCCCTCATATTTGGCATAGACCGTCTGATACCTGTTTTTGTCCTGAAGCTTATGTGTAATGTATGGCGGAAGCGGCATCTCCCCAAGCCGGTCGAGCACCTCTTCCCAGATTCCTTCATAGTCAAAACGAATCAGTCTGTTGCCATCCTCCAAAACTTCTATGACTTCGCCGGTCAAGATACCTTCTCCAAAGGAAACCGTAGCACCGACACGCATTTTCCTGCCCGGCTTTACAAGTGCCTCCCAGACATCCTTTTCATGGCGCTTTAAAAGGAGCACCTCAATCGCTGCTCCTGTATCCATCTTACTGCCAAGGAGTCTGGCCGGTATGACTTTTGTATTGTTCAGCACCAGACAGTCTCCTTTACGCAAATATTCTAATACATCGGTAAAAACGCGGTGCTCTACGCTACCCGTTTTTTTATCCAAAACCATGAGCCTTGACGAGGAACGATCCGCAAGCGGATCTTGCGCAATCAATTCCTGCGGCAGCTCAAAATCAAAATCCTTTAATTCCATAAAATCCTATTCCACTACGCTCTGAGCGTGATGCCAAGCTTCTTGTCAAGATTTTTGAGAATCTTCTTAACAAAGCCTTCCACCATCTCTGTGTTAAACTCTTCGTCCTTTGGTGTGAACACAACATTAAATGCCATACTCTTCTTACCAGGTCCGACCTGAACACCTTCATATACATCAAACAGTTTAATCTCTGTGATGTACTGGCACGCTTCCTTCATGGCCTCTTCAATCGCACCACATGTCATTTCTTTGTCCACAACAAATGCAAAGTCACGTTTTTCCTCTGCATATTTTGGAAGTGGCGTAAAAATCTGCGCTTTTCCATACCATTTTGAAAGAAGTCTCATATCAATTTCCATGATATAAGCCGGAACTCTCATATCGAGATCGTCCATAATCTCATAAATGACTTTACCAAGATAACCAACCACTTCACCCTCGCAGGTAATGCTTGCACACTGATATGGATGGAAATACGGTTTCTCGGCTGCTTCGTACGTAAATGTGACATTCAGTGCATGTGCAACCGTTTCTGCCATGCCTTTTAAGGTAAAGAAATCTTCCTCTGCGCCAAATAATCCGACGCAAAGCGTTTCTCTCTCATCCGGATAATCATCAAGCGGCAATGACTTTGGAACAAAGATATTGCCAAGTTCAAAAATACGTCCTTCTAAAATACCACGTTTCTGATTTCTTGCAATTGCATGTATCATCTGCGGCACAAGCGTTGTACGCATGAGTGACAAATCAATATTAATCGGATTCAAAAGTTCAATTGCCGTTCTCTCCTTTGCATCCGCAGGAAGTCTGAGCAAATCCAAATCAGACGGTGAGAAGAACGAATAATGGATTCCCTCATATGCGCCGGCTGCACACAATGTCTCTTTCAATTTGAGTTCTGACTTCTGGCGAAGGTTTAATCCGCCAAGTGTCACCTGCGCTGTCGGCATAAAGGTTGATACAACATGGTCATATCCATACATACGAATCACTTCTTCTGCAACATCCGGATAAGAATCCATATCTTCACGGTATGCCGGAACCTGAATTGTAAGCTCATCTCCGTTAATGACCGGATTGAAATTCAAGTTTGTTAAGATTCTTACAATTTCATCGTTTGGTACAGTAATTCCAAGAACGCCGTTGACACGTTTCACGCTCACCTTCATCTCTGTCGGCGCAACACTGTTTCCGACACTCGCTTCTACGTGTGTAGCAGAAACTTTTCCGCATCCAAGCTCATCAATCAAATGAAGCGCTCTCTTCATTGCCATCACTGTTGTGTATTCATAAACACCCTTTGCATAGATTGCACTCGAATCAGATGCCTGTCCAAGTGCTCTCGAGCTTTTACGGATGTTGTCACGCATGAATTTGGCTGACTCAAACAATACCTCTTTGGTATCGTCTTTAATCTCCGAATTCAGACCACCCATAATACCTGCAAGTGCAACCGGTTTGTTGCCATCACAAATGACAAGATTGTTGTTTGTCAGTGCAAATTCCTTCTCATCGAGTGTCACAATCTTCTCGCCATCAGCAGCGCGGCGAACAACAATCTGCTCACCTTCTAAGAACGAATAGTCAAATGCATGCATTGGCTGACCAAGTTCCCGAAGAACATAGTTTGTGATATCAACGATATTGGAAATCGAGCCGATTCCGACAAGCGCAAGCCGTCTTCTCATCCATGCCGGTGATTGGCCCATTTTGACATCATACACATAATGACCAATATATCTAGGACAAAGGTCCGGTGCTTCCACCGTAACTTTAAACGCATCCCTCTTCACGTCAGTTGTTACATAATCAAGTGCAGGCTCCCTGCAAGGTTTGCCAAGGACAGCTGCAACTTCCCTTGCAATACCGTAAATACTCTGACAATCCGGTCTGTTTGCTGTAATTGCAATATCAAAAATCCAGTCATCCAGACCGACAATTGGTTTCACGTCGCTTCCTACCTCTGCATCTTCAGGAAGCACCAAAAGTCCGCAGTATCCGGCGCCTTCATAAAGGTCCTCCGTAAGTCCGAGCTCGACACCGCTACAGAGCATACCGTGCGATTCATAGCCGCGCAGTTTTCCCTTTTTAATTTTCATCACGCCTTCGATGGTAACGTGGTCTTTTGCTGTTGCATACACAGATGCACCGACGAGCGCAAGTGGGTATTTCCCGCCTGCTTTCACATTGTCTGCGCCGCAGCAAACCTGGAACGTGCCATGCGCACCGGCATTTACCTGACAAAGACTCAGATGTGTCTCCGGGATTGGCTCTAAGGACTCAACAAGACCAACGACAACGTCCTGAATATCTGCGCCAAGCTCTTTTAATTCCTCTACTTCAAAGCCGCAGGAAAACAGTTTTTCTTCCAATTCCTTTGGCGAACAATCTATGTCTACATATTCTTTTAACCAACTAAGCGGTGCTAACATAATAAGCCTCCTTTTTCTCTATCCGAAATTAGTCATCAATCTGCGAAAGAACACGCATATCTGACTCAAACAACAATTTGATGTTATTGATACCATACTTGAGCATTGCAATACGTTCTACGCCAATACCAAACGCAAAACCGCTGTACTCGTTTGTATCAATGTTACAGCCTTCAAGAACCTTATTGTTTACAACACCGGCACCAAGTACCTCAATCCATCCGGTACCCTTGCAGAGCTTGCAGCCTTTCCCGCCGCACTGGAAACAGCTCACATCCACCTCAACAGACGGCTCAGTAAACGGGAAGTAAGACGGACGGAGTCTCGTCGTTGTATCCTCGCCAAAAATACGTTTCACAAACTCATCGAGCATTCCCTTCAAATCACAAAGTGTAATACCTTTGTCGACAACAAGTCCTTCCATCTGTGTAAACATCGGTGAATGGGTTGCGTCATCATCAGAACGGAATACTTTTCCCGGTGAGATGATTTTAATCGGTGGTTTCTTTGCCTCCATGACATGAATCTGACCGGCAGATGTCTGTGTACGGAGCAAAAATTCAGGAGACAAATAAAATGTGTCCTGCATATCTCTTGCCGGATGATCCTGCGGCGTATTTAATGCGGTAAAGTTATAGTAATCATTCTCAATTTCTGTTCCTTCAAATACTTCAAAGCCCATTGAAGTGAAAATCTCAGAAAGCTGGTTGCGCACCTGTGTAACAGGATGCAAATTTCCTTTTGCGCGCATCTTGGCAGGCATTGTCACATCCAGTTTTTCGCTTTCATATTTGCGTTGTAAAGCCTCAGCCTCAAATTTGGCTTTTTTCTCATCCATCAGCTCTTCGATTGCCTGACGTGTCTCATTCACCCACTGACCTACTTTTGGTCTGTCTTGTGGTGCGACATCCTTCATTCCTTTGAGGACTGCTGTAAGCTCGCCCTTTTTACCGAGAATAAGACCATACACTTCATTTAAACGCTCAAGTCCCTCAGAACGTTCAATTTCTGCGATTGCTTTTTCTCTGATTTGCTGCAATTTCTCTTTCATTCTTTTTCTCCTTCAGTCATTTTATTGCACAGAACAAAAAACCCTTGTAGATTACTCTACAAGGGACGAAAATTCCGCGGTACCACCCATGTTCCCCGGACAAACCGGGACTCTCAAAACGCGTAACGAGCGTGACACGTCGCAACCTACTACCAGTTCAATCACGAAGCTCCGGTGGGAAATTCAAGCTACATCTGAACCAAAGGAAGCTTTCAGCCGATGGCTTCCCCTCTCTTGTGGAAAATGTAACGCTACTGACACCTTCTCAGCCTTTAACTAGTCATATTTTAAGCATTTTGCCCGCATCTGTCAACCACTAATCTCATTTTCATACGCTTTTGCACGCTTCTCTCTGCGTGCAATCAGGCTTGCTGTAGCCGGATCCAAAAAAGCATTCATCGTTGCGCCGATTAAAACAATATACATCGCAAAATACATCCAAAGCATAACAAGCACAACTGTAGACAGACTTCCGTATGTGGTAAGGCCAGCAAATTCATTGACGTAAATGGAAAGTGCATGTGCCAGACCTGCCCATCCAACACTTGCAAACAGTGCTCCCGGCAGCTGATGTCTCCAGTTTTGTTTTTGTCCCGGAACAAATGCATACATGATGACAAACACAACCTCCATCACCACAATCAGCAATATAGAGCGAATTGACAAGAGAAATTCAAACAAATACTGAAGCGCCGGGAAATATGACACAACAATATCGGAAACAACCTTTCCAAACGTAATCACACTCAGTGTTACAATAATGGACAACAGAATAACAAGTGTATAAAAGCTTCCGCGCACCCTGAGAATAAAATAATTGCGTTTGCGTTCGACCTCGTAAATACAATCAAGCCCCTTTGTAAAAGCCATAACTCCTTTTCCCGCAGACCAGATGGCAGCGAGTGCACCGATGGAAAGGAGTGCCACATGATTGGCATATACTTCATAGACAATATTTTTCATAATCGGTACAACCGCCTCGGGAAACACATCTGCAATAAACAAGATAAGCGATTCCCTTGTAAGCGGTGTATATGGAATCACAGAGCATACAACGACAATAATCGGAATCAGGGATAAGAACAAAAAGAACGCACAGCTTGAAGCATATGCTCCCACATGACAATTGTCCATATGTTTCATAAATTGTTTGATAATTCGATAAATCTTATGGATTGCCTTTTTCACTCGTTATCTCCCGAAGCTTTCCCTCATAAAAGCTCATTAATATCTGCTCACAATTCATTCCATCTTCGGCCATATGCTTTGCCGCATTCTGACTCATACCAATTCCGTGCCCATAACCGCCGCCAACGACGCGATACCCTGATATCTGATCTTCCCGATAAATCATATCAATATAGGCATACGCGCTTGGCAGCATCGAAGCAACACTGCTTTTTACATCATGATTGAGTCTGATATCCGGATCTGTTCCGACAAGTACTTCCCTGATATTGCGTTCACCAATGACAGTGATTGTGGCATTTTCATAGGAAATCTCTATTTCATCCATCGCGCCGCCCGAAAGCCGTTTTGTGACTGTAATTCCTTCAAACGCACCAACTTCAAGCGCCGAAATACTCTGCAGCGCTTTGCCATCTTTTGCTGCAATAATAATCATTTCTTCGTCAGCTTCTTTGCGCTTGTTTACTTTTGTAAGTAGTAGCGAATGCTCCACTTTCGTCGTATAACTCCATCTGTAAAACGGATCGTCTACTTCGTAATCCTGCACATGCGGCGTAGACAGATAATCGCGGAACACAGTTTCGTCAGAAAGTGCCTGTGGCGTGCATAAAACAGTACGCGAAATACTGCCCGCTTTCAGATATGTATAGTTTTGCGGATGATCAACATGCCATACATCGATACCGCTTGAATATCCGCAGGAAGTCGAATAAAAATACGTCTCGCAAAGCGCATCCCCTGCAAACAGCATATTCCCTTTTGTTTCTAAAACCGCCCGGTTTGTCGCATCTGTCTGCTGGATATTACCATATACCTGAAACGATGTACTGTCGTCCATATGTGCCCCGTACGCCCGAAGAGAGCTTGCAAGAATATGCATGCCTGCATACGTTCTTGCACAGATTGCCTGTGCCTTTAACGCCTCAATCGGGCTGCTTGCCGGCATTTCACTCGGCACAACACGGTACAGATATTGTTCGAGCAAAACCTCGTTTACCAAAATAAGCCCTTCCTCCGACCTGATGACCTCAAAGCTTCCGCTATAATAAGCCGCTCCGATTGCACGCCTTATATTGGGAAACGCCGTTACCGCGTCAGGATTCTGTGGCGTCAACACAATATGGTCCGTCATAAAAAAAGAACTGCCGGGTGTAATCCGAATCGGTTTTCCGGACTTACAAATGGTATGTTTCCTTCCACTAATGATACGCATATCGCAGGCCGGTGTAAACACAATCTCGTCATGATATCTTCCGCCATAGTCTGAACTTTGAATCAGGACACGGACTGTATCTAATATCTGTTTTTCGCCGCAGTATGCCTTCGTGATGATATGCCCGCGATCCATGACAAACGTTGCCTGATTATTGCCAATTTGTAAATCTGACAAGTCCGCGTACTGTTTCTCCGATTCATCGGTAAAAATTACCATATCCTGCGCACGCTTATAGCGCATCACACTGCCATCTTTTTTTTGCAAATCCAAAAAATCAGAGCCGACGCAAAGCAGCTTACAATTCTCAATCACAATTGACTTTGCATCCGGTGTATCCGGTTCATAAACATATGTATGATAAGAGATGTTGTCTCTTATATTTGACAAAAGAAGCAATATGCAGATTGCCATTGCTATGACACTACAAAACAGAAGAAGCTTTTTTTTCAAATTTCTCTCCCTATTTTCATACAGATTCACTTCACAACCATTGGAAGTAAAAAACCCTTATCATACGGAAATGATAAGGGTACCTTTGTCATAATGCCCAAAATGCCGGGTCCTGCACTTTGACTCCTAGACAAGGCTAGGTGGGCAACCGCAATTACACTTTTGCCTTCCCTTGACAATGAGGGCCTGACAGCCATGCAACAATATAGGAATCCCGTTCAAAGTAAATGTAGGTTCAAAATAGCAAGAAATTCCGAACACTTCAGGTACCTTTATTATACTATCGTTCTCCCAATTTTACAACCATTTCTTGCAATTTTATGTCTACCAAAATCATTTTTTTGTTTTCTCTTACACTTATCAAACCGTTTTTGAAATTGCCGCCTATATATTTGAACAAACGATCGGATTGTTTTGTAAAAAGCCGTTTTCGTTTGTTCATCCATCTCATTATATGAGCGTATCATCCCAAACAATGACTTTAAGTTGATTTGCGATAATTTCATATACTCTCCCTGCGATATCACCTGAAACAGTCCCTCGACAAAACGTCTTTTTTGTTCCGTGTTCATCTCAACAATCAGTTCCTTAAACGTCGCATCAAAACATATGCTTTGCTTGGAAAGTTCCTTTTGTGTCACAAACTGTTTTCCGCATATTTCCCAGGAAAAGGGATTGTGCTGCATGATTCCTTTCTCATTGCTTTTCACAATTTTATAAGGCTTTTCATGTTCGAACATCATTCCGAAAATTGAGGACTGCGGCACATACGACCTGATTTTCTCTGCCACCTCTGCATAGCTGCCTTCTTGCAGCATTTCCTTTTTCAGTCCCGGTCCGTCATGATTGCTTACAAGAATAATTCTTTTTTGAATCTTTTTAGGCGCGCAAACAGATGCATATACCGCAAGATTTCCCCCTTTGGAATGCCCGCCGAGCAGGAGCTGTCCATGATATTTCGCCGCAATATGCTCCAAATATACCTTCGCATCGACTTGCGAGGCGACATTTGCATAAATACTCATATAAAAATCTTCCATCCATCCATTGAGCGTATCATCTGTTCCGCGATACACGATATAATGCAATCTCTTATTCAGATGAAAGGTAAGTGCGCAAAACTGTTTATGCGTATCCATGTCATTGCGGCAAACATAATCAGAAAGTGTGATGTTCCCAAAACGATTGGAATGCATCACCATTTTCGCCAGGGTAATTGTTTCCTTTGGAAGCAGTTTTCCAAGCGTTTCATCCGGTGACTGGTGCATGTCAAAAAAGGCTTTTAATGCTTCATACATCGTGCAATACGTCACGTGATCTGTTTGTTCATTCGTGACCAGGATTCCATCAAAAGTCAGATATGAAAGCACACTGAAAATCAAGCAATCCACTTCATTTAATGGTGCCTGCTTAAATGTCAAATCTCCTCTCCATGCCATATATGTCAGCAAATCACACATAATACCTCCAAATCAGTCTCATATATATAGGTCATTTATTGTTAGCATAAGCAAAACATCAAAGGATATTCACAGAAAGCATGCTATTTTGCTGATTTGATTTGTGCCAAAAGCCGTTTATGCAATTACAGTTTCTGTATGAAATTTACTCATAAAAAATCCGCAGAGAAAACTCTCTGCGGATTCATTCACGTATTATAATGATATGCTACGATTATCACATAGCATCCTACGAACAATCCGGAATAATATGAACCGGAATGGTCAGATAGTCAAATTATAACTGTGGGCCAGCTGCAACAAGTGCTTTACCGGCATCGTTTGTTGTGTATTTCACGAAGTTCTTCTGGAATCTCTCAGCAAGGTCTTTTGCTTTTGTCTCCCACTCTGAAGCATCAGCGTATGTGTCACGTGGGTCTAAGATTGCCGGATCTACACCCGGAAGCTCTGTTGGAACTTCGAAGTTGAACATTGGGATTGTCTTTGTTGGAGCTGTCTTGATATCACCATTTAAGATAGCGTCGATGATTCCACGTGTATCTTTGATTGTGATACGTTTGCCTGTTCCGTTCCATCCTGTATTTACAAGGTATGCTTTCGCACCGTTAGCGTTCATTTTCTTAACAAGCTCTTCACCGTATTTTGTTGGGTGTAACTCTAAGAATGCCTGTCCGAAACATGCTGAGAATGTAGGTGTTGGCTCTGTGATTCCACGCTCTGTACCGGCAAGTTTTGCTGTAAATCCTGACAGGAAGTAGTACTGTGTCTGCTCCGGTGTAAGGATAGATACAGGAGGAAGTACGCCGAACGCATCTGCTGATAAGAAGATTACGTTATCAGCTGCAGGACCTGCTGAAACACCGTTTACTTCTGCTGCAATGTTGTTGATATGTGAAATTGGGTAAGATACACGTGTATTCTCTGTCACGCTCTTATCATCAAAATCAATCTTTCCGGCAGCATCTACTGTTACGTTCTCAAGAAGTGCATTTCTCTTGATTGCATTGTAGATATCCGGCTCAGACTCTTTGTCAAGACCGATAACTTTTGCGTAGCATCCACCTTCAAAGTTGAATACGCCGTTGTCATCCCAGCCGTGCTCATCATCACCGATCAGACGTCTCTTTGGATCTGTTGAAAGTGTTGTTTTACCTGTTCCTGAAAGACCGAAGAATACAGCTGTATGTTTTCCGTCCATATCACAGTTAGCTGAGCAGTGCATTGAAGCGATGCCTTTGAGTGGTAAGTAGTAGTTCATCATAGAGAACATACCTTTCTTCATCTCTCCGCCGTACCATGTATTGATAATAACCTGCTCTTTGCTTGTAATGTTGAAAGCAACACATGTCTCTGAGTTAAGACCAAGCTCAGCGTAGTTTTCTACTTTTGCTTTTGAAGCGTTGTAAACAACGAAGTCAGGCTCGAATGAAGCTAACTCTTCGTCTGTTGGAACGATGAACATGTTTTTTACAAAGTGAGCCTGCCAAGCAACCTCAACGATGAAACGAACTGCCATTCTTGTATCAGCGTTTGCTCCACAGAAAGCATCTACTACGAATAATCTCTTGTTAGAAAGCTCTTTTTTCGCGATGTCTTTTACTGTAGCCCAAACATCTTCTGACATTGGGTGGTTATCGTTTTTGTATTCATCAGAAGTCCACCATACAGTGTCTTTTGAGTTTTCATCCATAACGATGTATTTGTCTTTTGGTGAACGTCCTGTGTAGATACCTGTCATAACGTTAACAGTATCAAGCTCTGTGTTCTGTCCTACTTCGTAACCCTCAAGACCTGCTTTTGTCTCTTCCTCAAATAACTGCTCATAGGATGGATTGTAAACAATCTCAGTTGTTCCTGTGATGCCGTACTTTGTTAAATCAATTGCTGCCATTTTTTTAATGTCCTCCTTGAAATATGTATTTTTGCCACTGAAGGTGGCTTTAATAACGTTCGCAGCACCTTCTAAGTGCATCATATAGATTATCGCAAACAGACACCCAAAAGTCAAGTATTAACCTTCACATTTCAATTATGAATTCTTTATGAAATCGACCCCGTTTTTATTGCGGAATGTCACCTCAATATGATATATTTAAATTCATATCGAGTTTCAGAACGTAATCATTTTTTTACAATCTGGTATATTTTGACTCATAATTTATGAAAGGGGAATATTTATGGATCATAATAGTTTTTCAGATGTTACACCCGATATTGTAAGGTTGGCCAATTTAAGTAAAGAAGCCGGCGTTATCGAACAGGAATTATTTACAAAGTACGAAGTCAAACGCGGCCTTCGCGATTTAAACGGAAAAGGTGTCTTGGCAGGTCTTACAAACATCTCGGATGTGCGTGCATCAAAAATGGTAAAAGGCGAATCTGTGCCAATTCATGGAGAATTATATTATAGAGGTTATAATGTCAAAGATCTCGTCAAAGGATTTACCGATGAAGATCGTTTCGGTTTTGAGGAGGTTGCTTATCTTCTTTTGTTTGATGACCTTCCGGATGACCGCGAACTGAAGCTGTTTAACACAATGCTTGCACATTACAGAAGTCTTCCGACAAGCTTTGTGCGCGACATCATCATGAAGGCACCGAGCAAAGACATGATGAACACGCTTGCAAGAAGCGTCCTGACGCTCTACTCTTATGACGACAGGGCAGACGACGTTTCGCTTCCGAATGTACTTCGCCAGTGTCTGCAGTTAATCAGTTTATTTCCACTGCTGTCCATTTACGGATATCAGGCATACAGCCACTATCACGATGGCAAGAGTTTATTCATCCATCAGCCTGATCCAACCTTGTCCACTGCGGAAAACATCTTAAAGATTTTAAGGCCGGACAGTCAGTACACACCACTGGAAGCACGTATTTTGGACGTTGCGCTCGTGCTTCACATGGAACACGGCGGTGGTAACAACTCAACCTTTACAACACATGTTGTTTCGTCTTCGCTTTCGGATACATACTCCGTAATTGCGGCATCAATCGGTTCCCTGAAAGGACCGCGTCACGGTGGTGCCAACATCAAGGTTGTCCGTATGTTTGAAGATATGAAGCGTGAAGTGGTTGATTGGGCAGATGAGGAAGAAGTATCGGATTACCTTGCCAGACTTCTTCACAAGGATGCGTTTGATCACGCCGGACTCATTTACGGTGTCGGACATGCCGTGTATTCAAAGTCAGACCCACGTGCACAGGTGTTTAAATCCTTTGTTGAAAAGCTTGCTGTGGAAAAAGGTCTTGAAAAAGAATTCGCACTGTACTCTCTCGTAGAGAGACTTGCGCCTGAGGTTATCGCAAAGGAGCGTCAGATTTACAAGGGTGTCAGCATCAATGTCGATTTCTATTCCGGTTTTGTATACAAAATGCTCGATTTGCCGGAGGAGCTTTACACTCCAATCTTTGCAATGGCGCGTATCGTCGGATGGAGCGCGCATCGTATGGAGGAGCTTGCAAACAATGGCAAGATTATCAGACCTGCGTACAAACCGATTCATGATGATATGGAATATAAACCGCTAGACAAACGCTAAGCGGCATCATACAAAGCAAAAGCTGTGAAATTGAGATATCTCCCAATTTCACAGCTTTTTTAAATCTCGTCAAATAAGGTCTTTGGATTGGCCATAACAATTTCTTCAAATGCACAAGAGGCAGTTCCTTTGTCTTACCCTAAATGTAAGATAAAAGAACCGCCCTTTATGCATCATTCTATAATCAAAGAAACCAAACTATGGTCTATTTATAATACGGAACGACCAAATACTCGCCACAGAGCAGCTTATCATACATGCCGATTCCATTAATGGAAGCAACCTCTTTGACATAAGCAACCCGGCTTGAATAATGGTTGTCACAATACTCATCTGCAATACTCCACAAGGAATCGCCATGATCAATCTGAATACTCGTGTAATACTTCATGCCTGCTGTCTGCTCAACTGCCTTAACTTCTCTCGAAAAAACAGTTCCAAACAAACAAAGCATCAATGTGGCAGTCATCACTGCAATCGCAATCTTCCGATATAAACGCTGTAATCTGCGCTTTCTTCTCTTCTGCATTCTGCCTGCTCTCTGATTCTCCATATCGCACCTCCGAATATACGTTCGACTCACGTTCTGTTTGTAGTATATCGAACATTTATTCGAATGTCAATACTTTTTTCGAACATATTTTCTGTTTTTCGAACAAATTTTCTGAATATATGTTTGATTATTTGTCTATAATATGCTATAGTATATTTAGAACATACGTTTCAGTTTCAAGTTAGGAGAATAATTTATGCCAAACAGAAAAATCAGTGCAAAGCAGCGTGAAATTTTAGAATATATCAAAGAACAGATTCTTGCCAAAGGATATCCGCCGGCTGTCCGCGAGATTTGCGAAGCCGTTGGTCTAAAGTCTACTTCTTCTGTGCACTCCCATTTAGAGACTCTCGAGAAGAACGGATTTATCAGACGCGACCCGACCAAACCACGTGCCATCGAGATTTGTGACGACAGCTTTCAAATGATCCGCCAGGAGATGGCGAGCATTCCTATCGTAGGCCAGGTTGCTGCCGGTGAACCGATTCTTGCACAGGAAAATATCGAAGGATACTTCCCGATTCCGACTGAGCTCGCGCCAAATAAGGAGAGCTTCGTTCTTCACGTCAAAGGGGAAAGCATGATTAATGCCGGTATTTTTGATGGAGATCAGATTTTTGTAGAATGCTGCAATACAGCGAGAAACGGGGATACTGTTGTAGCGCTCATTGATGATTCCGCAACCGTTAAGACTTTTTATAAAGAAAATGGTCATATCAGACTTCAGCCGGAGAATGACACGATGGAACCAATTATCGTGGACGACTGCCAAATCCTCGGCAAGGTATACGCGGTGTTCCGCTATTACCATTAATATGCTACATACAAAATATGCGCCTATTAAAATGGCGCATATTATTTTTTTACATAACAAATGCGCCTAATTATATATCTGTAGCAAACCTTAGCGAGGCGTCAGCACTTAGTGAGCAACTTGTTGCGAGCTTAGTACTGCTACGCCGAGGTCAGAGCAAGCATGTTTACACACAGATATATTAATTTTGCGTACATTCATATTTCATTACATAACAAATGCGCCTTTTATATATCTGTAGCAAACCTTAGCGAGGCGTCAGCACTTAGCGAGCAACTTGTTGCGAGCTTAGTACTGCTACGCCGAGGTCAGAGCACAAGCGTGTTTGCACGCAGATATATAAATAAGGCGCATACTCATATAATATAATATAATATAATATAATATGCTACAGCGTAGAAACCTCCACACTCTTTCCATCTCTCCAAATTCTCTCCAGATCATAAAAGAGTCTGTTTTCCTCATCAAAAATATGCACGATAATATCGCCAAAATCCATCAGAATCCATCCTGCTCCATCGTAACCCTCAATCTGTTTGACATGCGCGCCGGCTCTTCCGAGTTTTTCCTCAACCTCATCACACATTGCCTGAATCTGGTTTCTGTTTGAGCCGCTCGCAATCAGAAAATAATCTGCAATAACAGAAACCTCACTGATATCAATCACCTTGATATCGGCTGCCTTCTTATCTTCCATTGCTGCAACTGCCATTTTTGCCATCTCTTTTGAAGTCATTTTATTCCTCCCTGTTCTATTCGTATCACCAATAAAAATCCGTTTGATAAAACCATCTCATATGAGATTAAAATGTATCTTTTATACAGCTTTTATAAAACGCAAATGTCTCTTTTGTTATTTCATCAATCACTGCGCCCTTCTGCTCCAGATACATAATCGTATTTTCCAGAATCAAATACATTGCCATATCCAAATCGGTAAACGCATGCCTTCTAACCTCATCCATCCGATAATACTTTTTGCGGCCCGGTTCAATAAAATCCGCAATATATATGATTTTTTCAAGCGTTGTCATATCAGGCCTTCCGGTTGTATGCCACATAATCGCGGAAATGATTTCTGCATCCTGCACACCATATTTATCTCTTGCCTGATATGCACCAAGCTTTGCATGCAACAAATCATGATTTGCTGCCTCCGCAGCCGAGGGTATCAGCTCATACTTTTTGCAAAGTACTTTCTTTTTCTCCTCACTAAGGCACTTGGCATTGTCGTGCAAAAGGCCCGCAAGATACGCTTTTTCTACACTTTCTCCATGCGCCATCGCCATACAGGCAGCCGTGTAGGCAACCCCTAAGGTATGCTCATATCTCTTGTGGTCAAGCTTCTTTTGAAGCTTTTCATGATACTGCCTAAATTCCTCTTTTGCTAAAAATGATGGTTCCAAACCGGTATCCTTCTTTCAAGTAC
This sequence comes from Lachnospiraceae bacterium, assembly GCA_021153185.1. Taxonomy (GTDB): domain Bacteria; phylum Bacillota; class Clostridia; order Lachnospirales; family Lachnospiraceae; genus SIG333. The sequence goes on along the minus strand of JAGKTY010000032.1, from coordinate 1,352 downwards.
TTATTAATCTGTAAGCATAAAACTTTGTCTATTCCACATACAAATGGTTTGACAAAATATATTCATCCACCTGCGGCAAAACATCACGATGATGCTTTCCACCGTTTTGGTAAAAGCTGCGAATCTCTGTTGATGCAACATCAACACTTGGCATCGGCACGATATGAATCACTGCTGAAAACCTCGCTTTTAATTCCGTAATCTTTTCAAGAAGCGCCCACTGTCCCATATCATCCCTGATGACAGCCAGAAATTCACAAGCCTTAAATAACCGCTCCGGACATTTCCAAGAAGAAAGCGCAAAAACAGAATCTGCCCCGAGCAAGAAATAGAACTGCTCGTTGGGATATTTTTCTTTCAGTTCTTCCATCGTTTCATACGTATACGTATTGCCGCCGCGGTCGATTTCTATCGTTGAAACCTGATATTGTTTATTATCTTTTGTTGCAAGTCTGACCATTTCAAGACGCTTTTGCGCATCAAGCACACCCGTGCCTTCCTTCAAATAGGAAATACCGCTCGGCATGAACAAGATTTCATCCATTCCGTATGCAAGTGCTGCCTCAGCCATCAACAAATGTCCTCTATGAATTGGGTTAAATGTCCCACCTAATACCGCTATTTTTTTCATAATTATCTTGGTAACACAATCTTTGGATTATCCTTATTTTCTTTATACAACACAATTTTCTTTCCAATAACCTGCACAACCTGTGACTTTGTCCGTCCGGCGAGTGCTTCTGCAATCGCTCTTGGATCGTCCTCACAGTTTTTGAGAACAGCAACCTTTAAGAGTTCCCTCGTATTAAACGCCTCAGAAACTGCCTCACATACTTCAGGTGTCAGACTCTGTTTTCCAATCTGGAAAATCGGGTCAATTTTCATTGCTAATCCTTTTAAATAAGAACGCTGTTTACTCGTCATTTTGTTCTCCTTATTTATAATAATCAAAGCATAGTCCATACATACGAACTGTATCGCCTTCCTGAATGCCAAGTTCTTCTAATTCGTTCAAAATGCCTGTATCTTTCAAAAATCTCTGGAAAAAAGCAAATCCTTTTTCCGATTCCAAATTGGTATATCCAAGCATTTTTTCAATCTTTGGACCTTCCACAACATATTCATCTTCCTCGGCGTCATAAGATACGCTATATGGCTCATCTTTAAACGCAAGTACCTCATCCGGATTGTATTCCGGTTCAAACACAATCGTCTCATCAGGCAGCTCGGAAAGCATATGCTGCACTTCATATAACAGTTCCTTCAGTCCCTTTCCGCTCACCGCGCTAATCGGGAATACTTTGATGCCGCGAGGCTCAAATTCCTCTTTTAATTTTTGAATTGGCTCGTTT
>JAGKTY010000059.1 GCA_021153185.1 Lachnospiraceae bacterium | reverse complement strand
GTCCTGACGGTGTGTTTATTTCAAACGGTCCCGGAGATCCTACGGATGTTCCTGAAACAGTTGAAACCATTAAAAAACTGAAAGGCAGATATCCTATATTCGGAATCTGTCTTGGACATCAGATTATTGCACTTTCCTACGGAGCAAAAACATATAAACTTAAATTCGGACACCGTGGCGGCAATCATCCGGTACGAAATTTAAAAACAAATAAAATTGAAATCACTTCTCAAAATCATTCCTATGCTGTAGAAAAAGACAGCATTCTGGATACCGATTTAGAGATTACACATATAAATTTACTTGACAATACGGTTGAAGGGGTTGAATGCAGAAAAGATAAGGTTTTTTCTGTGCAATATCATCCCGAAAGTGCACCCGGACCGCAGGACAGCACATATTTATTTGATGAATTTATTGAACTGATGAAGGGAGAAAAAGAAAATGCCTAAAAGACAAGATATAAAAAAAGTTCTCGTTATCGGTTCCGGTCCTATTGTAATCGGTCAGGCTGCAGAATTTGACTATGCAGGCACACAAGCCTGTCTTGCACTTCGTGAAGAGGGTTATGAGGTTATACTTTGCAATTCAAATCCTGCAACAATTATGACAGACACTACAGTTGCAGATAAGGTTTATATGGAGCCTCTTAATCTTGAATACATCGCAAAAATTATCAGACATGAAAGACCGGATGCAATCTTGCCGGGAATAGGCGGTCAGACGGGTCTTAATCTTGCTATGCAGCTCGAAAAGAAAGGTATATTGAAAGAGTGCCGTACCGAGCTTTTAGGAACAAAGAGTGAAAGTATTGAAAGAGCCGAGGACAGAGAATTGTTCAAGGAGCTTTGTGAAAGCCTTGGAGAGCCTGTGCTTCCTTCGGATATTGCAAATTCTATGGAAGAAGGATTGAAGGTTGCAAAAGAAATAGGTTATCCCGTTGTGCTTCGGCCTGCATTCACTCTCGGTGGAACAGGCGGCGGCTTTGCAGACAATGAGGAAGAGTTTTTGCAGATAATGAAAAATGCGCTTAGTCTTTCACCTGTCCATCAGGTTTTAATCGAAAAGAGTATTAAAGGCTTTAAGGAAATCGAATACGAGGTAATAAGAGATTCCAACGATACAGCAATTACTATCTGTAATATGGAAAATCTTGATCCTGTCGGTATTCATACGGGTGATTCTATTGTTGTGTGTCCTTCGCAGACACTAACAAATAAGGAATATCATATGCTTCGTGATAGCGCAATTAAAATTATCCGTGCTCTTAAAATCGAAGGCGGCTGCAATGTTCAGTTTGCACTTGATCCAAAATCATTTCAGTATTATTTGATAGAGGTAAATCCGAGAGTATCCCGTTCATCGGCACTCGCTTCAAAGGCAAGCGGATATCCGATTGCAAGGGTATCGGCAAAAATCGGTGTGGGTATGACACTTGACGAAATCAGAATAGCGAACACACCTGCATCCTTTGAACCCACTCTTGACTATGTGGTAACAAAAATGCCGAGATTTCCTTTCGATAAATTTACCGATGCAAACAACAAGCTTGGCACACAGATGAAGGCAACAGGCGAGGTGATGTCAATTGGCAGAACATTTGAAGAAAGTCTTTTAAAAGCGATTCGCTCATTGGAAATCGGTGTATGGCATTTGCATCACAAAAAGTTTGATGAAATATCGGTTGCAGACCTGCTCGATTACATCAAAATTGGAACTGATGACAGAATTTATGCTATAGCAGAATTACTTCGCAAAGGTATAGAAATTGATACGATTTGCAAAAACACACAGATTGACAGATTCTTCATTAGAAAGCTAAAAAACATCATAGATGAAGAAGGAGCATTAAAATATTCTGTTGGGAATACAGATGAACTTATAAAAGCAAAGAAAATGGGATTTTCAGATAAGGAAATTGCACTGTTGTGGAACAAACCTGAAAATGAAGTATTTAAAACAAGAAAAGAAGCATGCATTATGCCTGTATATAAAATGATTGACACCTGTGCATCAGAATTTGACAGCTATATTCCATACTTCTATTCAACCTACGAGGGCGAAAATGAATCAAAGGTATCGGATAAGAAAAAGGTAATCGTTCTTGGCTCGGGTCCTATCAGAATCGGTCAGGGTGTGGAATTTGACTATTCAACAGTACATGCCGTTAAAACAATTAAGGCAGCCGGTTTCGAGGCAATTATTATAAATAACAATCCCGAAACAGTTTCAACTGATTATACAACGAGTGATAAGCTCTATTTTGAACCGCTGACACCTGAAGATGTAATGAATATTATTGAATTAGAAAATGCAGAGGGTGTAATTGTAACCCTTGGAGGGCAAACTGCGGTAAATCTTGCACAGCCATTGGTAGACCGCGGTGTAAAAATTATCGGTACAGACTGTGCAGCAATAGATAAAGCTGAGAACAGAGATGCTTTTGAAAAACTGTTAAAAGAGCTTGGTATCCCACAACCGCCCGGACGTGCAGTTACGAACATAGAAGATGGGATAAAGGCGGCGGAAGAAATTGGCTATCCCGTACTTGTAAGACCAAGCTTTGTATTAGGCGGACGTGCTATGCAGATTGTTGCAAAAGAAGAAGCTCTTCGCCACTATCTTAAAACTGCCGTAGAAATTGACGAAGATAAGCCGGTTTTGGTTGATAAATATATCAGGGGCAAGGAGCTTGAAGTGGATGCTATATGCGATGGCAAGTCAGTATTTGTTCCGGGTATTATGGAGCTTGTTGAAAGAACTGGAGTTCACAGCGGCGACTCAATAAGTGTTTATCCCACATACAGCGTATCCAAAAAGGTCAAGGAAACAATTCTTGATTATACCGAAAAATTAGGACTTGGCATTGGTATTATCGGACTTTTCAATATTCAGTTCATTGTGGATGAAAAAGAAAATGTTTATATCATCGAAGTAAATCCGCGTTCTTCAAGAACGGTGCCATTTCTCTCAAAATCTACAGGCTACAGCCTTGCAGATATTGCAACTTTGGTTATCCTTGGAAAAAGCCTTAAAGAGCAAGGTATAACAGAGGTTTATCCTGACGAAAAAATGCGTCATTATGTAAAAGCACCTGCATTCTCATTTTCAAAGCTTAACGGAATGGATTCGTATCTTTCACCGGAAATGAAGTCAACAGGCGAAGCAATCGGATATGATGATAAATTTCCAAGGGCGATGTATAAAGCACTTACGGCTTCGGGAATGAAGCTTCAAAATTATGGTACTGTTGTTGTAACGCTTGCCGATGAGGATAAAGAAGAGGCCCTGCCGCTTGTTAAGCGCTTCTACGATATGGGATTCAATATCGAGGCAACAATCGGAACGGCAGAGTTTTTGAAAAAGCATGGCATTAAAACAAGAATACTCAGAAAGCTCTCAGAAGGAAGCACGGAGATACTTGAAGCAATTCGTGCAGGATATGTCAGCTATGTTATATGTACCCGTGCCATTCTATCGGGTGTGCACTACGAAGATGGCGTTGCAATAAGAAGAACAGCAACAGAAAATAATATCACAATGTTTACATCATTAGATACAGTAAAGGTTTTACTGGATGTTCTTGAGGAAATGACAATAGGAATATCTACAATAGACGCTTAAAGGAGGTATGCACAATGAAAAATAAAAAGACGGTAATTACAGTGGGTTCTGTTTTAGGTGGGACTTTTCTTGGACTGATTTGTTGTGCAGTAGTAAAATTTATCAACAGAGCAAGGAGGAACGGATAATGCACTTTACGAAAATGCACGGCCTTGGAAATGATTATTTGTATGTTTACGGCGAAGTGCCTGCAAATATTGAGGATTTGTCAATAAAGTTATCTGAACGCCATTTTGGAGCAGGTTCGGACGGAATGATATATATTTCTCCGTCAGAAATTTCAGATTTCAAAATGCGAATATTCAATGCAGATGGAAGTGAAGCAAAAATGTGCGGTAATGGCATCCGCTGTGTCGGAAAGTATGTATATGACAAAGGCTATACAGACAAAAAGCACCTCAGAATAGAAACTCTTTCGGGCATTAAAACACTTGATTTGAATGTTTCAAACGGCAAAGTAAAAACGGTATCTGTAGGAATGGGAAAAGCCGAGGTGTCAGAAAATCTACAGCTTGATGTAGATGGTGAAAAGGTCACCTGTACTCCTGTTTCTGTGGGCAATCCTCATGCAGTCAGTTTTGTTGCGGACATTGAAAAAGCACCGCTTTTGACGTTAGGGCCTAAAATGGAGCATCATCGTGCTTTTCCGGATGGAGTAAATGTTGAGTTTGTGGAAGTCATAGACAGGCACACTCTTAGAATGCGTGTATGGGAGCGTGGCAGTGGAGTGACAATGGCCTGCGGAACGGGTGCCTGCGCATCGACTGCGGCAGCAATAAAACAAGGTTACTGCTCGTTTGATGATGAAATATCTGTTGTGTTAGACGGTGGTACTCTGAAAATAAAAATAGCGCCGGACTATTCTGTTACCATGACGGGACCGGCAGAAATGATATACGAAGGAGATGTAATAGAATGATTACACCAAACACACATTACGCAGACTTAAAGGATTCATACCTTTTTTACAACATTGCACAGAAGACAAAGGCATATTTGGCAGCAAATCCCGATAAGCATCTTTATCGTATGGGCATCGGCGATGTATCACTTCCGCTTTGCGATGCTGTAATTCGTGCACTGCATGAAGCAGTTGACGATCAGGCGAAGAAAGAAAATTTTCACGGCTATATGCCCGAATGCGGAGCACCGTTTCTTCGTGAAACCATCGCAAAATACTATGCCGACAGAGGAGTAACAGTATCAACCGATGAAGTGTTTGTGTCCAGCGGTGCAAGTGACGAACTTGGTGATATTCTCGATCTTTTTGACCGAGGCAGCTCTGCACTTGTAATCGAGCCTGCATATCCTGCATATGTTGATGCAAATGTTATGGCAGGCAGAAAAATAGTACATCTTGCCTCGGGAAAAGATAATGGATTTTTGCCATCACCATCCGAAGAGGTTAAGGCGGATATTTTATATATTTGTTCTCCGAACAATCCGACAGGTGCAGTGTTCAGCCGTAATCAGCTTCAGGCTTGGGTGGATTTTGCAAATGAAAATGGATCTGTAATTCTTTTTGATGCGGCTTATGAGGCGTTTATAGAAGATGAAAGTTTGCCTCACAGCATTTTTGAATTAGATGGAGCAGAAACCTGTGCAATTGAAATTTGTTCACTGTCAAAAACAGCAGGATTTACAGGAACACGACTTGGTTATACTGTTATTCCCAAAAAGCTTATAAGACAGGGCATGAATTTTAATGAAATGTGGGTAAGGAACCGTACAACAAAAACCAATGGTGTATCATACATAATTCAAAAAGGCGGTGCTGCAGTATTTACACCCGAAGGGCAGAAACAAATTCACGATAATATAAAGGTTTATAAGAATAATGCAAAGGTGCTGATGAAGGCACTTGACAAACTTGGAATATGGTACTGCGGTGGTAAAAATGCTCCTTATATCTGGATGAAATGTCCGGATGGTATGGGAAGCTGGGAGTTTTTCGATTATCTCTTAAATGAGATTCAGGTTGTCGGAACTCCGGGAGAAGGATTTGGCGCTTGCGGCGAGGGATATTTCAGATTTTCCACTTTCGGGAGTCCGGAAGATACGGTAGAAGCTGCAAATCGTTTGGTAAGTTTGCTTGGAAAGAAGTGATATGAATGCGAGATTTGTAAAAGAAGCAGAGATTAATGCACTTGCAGGCATAACGGAATTGAATAATTCAGCTCTAAGCAATATGGCACCTCGTATTCGCATGCTTACATTATATGCTATCGCTGCAAGTGAAAACCGACTTGTTGCAGGTACAGGAAACCGTAGTGAGGCTTATGTTGGTTATTTTACCAAGTGGGGTGACGGAGCACATGACTTTAATCCTATTGCAGATTTGACCGTAACCGAAATTTATGAATTTCTGCGTTATCTTGATGCTCCAAAGCGTATCATTGAAAAAACCCCGTCTGCTGCTTTGTTTGACGGTCAGACAGACGAGAGTGAGATGGGCGTAACCTATGCGGAATTGGATGCTTATATCGCAGGAAATGCTGTTGACAAAGACAAAGCAGAGATTATTGATAGATTGCATAAAGTGAGTGAACATAAAAGAAAAGGAATACAGAAATTTTAGATTGTTTTGATATAAGATCTAACTGTATTTTCCGAGTAAAAAATACGTGTTATATAATGTAAGTTATGTTGTACTTTGACCTTCTAAATCGTGTAATATAATATGAGAGTGTTACATAATTTTAGGAGGTCTTTTTTATGAACGAGTTTGAAAAATATCTGAAATATGAAAATGTTTCACCGAACACAGGAGATACATATTTGATTGCAGACCGGCAATATCATAAATGGTATCTTGAGTCTTTCGGTGAGGAATTTACAAAACTCTATCGGCAGAACGTGCTGGAGTTCATTTCATACCTGAAGAATATCCGTAATTTGAAGTATGAATCTATCAATGTTAAAATTGCTGCTCTGGTAATATATAATTCGTTCCTCTCTTCTGTTGATCCTGAGCGGGACCGTGTGGTGGACAAGCATGACTATCTATCTGTCCAGACTCAGTTTGCAAGTCCGAGTACAGCAACAGAAAAAGATGTGGATGAATTCAGATAACGTGTGATCTTCGGGAATGGTGTCCGTGATCTCGCCATTGCAACTCTCATTTGTTATTCAGGTCTTAGAA
>JAGKTY010000096.1 GCA_021153185.1 Lachnospiraceae bacterium | reverse complement strand
GGTGAGGTAATGAGTGTTGGAAGAACCTTTGAAGAGAGTTTGCTAAAAGCCATTCGTTCTTTGGAAACCGGTGTAAACCATCTGTATATGCATAAATTTAAAACAGAAGAAACAGATAGCCTTATGGATTATATCAAGATAGGTACGGATGATCGCATCTATGCCATAGCGGAGTTATTGCGTCGTGGCTGCGAGGTATCGGTCATTGCCGCTGAAACCAGAATTGACCGCTTTTTCTTAGATAAAATGCAAAAGATTGTTGATATGGAAAAGGAATTGAAGCAGTGCCTAGGTGACAAAGCAGTTTTGTATCAGGCGAAGAAAATGGGTTTTTCTGATAAAGCAATTGCGTGGCTTTGGGATAAAAAAGAAACGGATATATTCAAGATGCGTAAGGATGCCCATATTTTTCCGGTTTATAAAATGATTGATACCTGTGCATCAGAGTTTGAGAGCTATGTTCCCTACTTTTATTCCACTTATGAGATTGAAAATGAGTCCGTGATAGAAGACAGAAAGAAAATTATTGTGTTGGGTTCCGGTCCCATCCGAATCGGACAGGGAGTAGAGTTTGACTATTCTACAGTTCATGCTGTTAAAACCATAAAGGAAGCTGGATTCGAGGCAATTATTATCAATAACAATCCGGAAACAGTATCTACAGATTATACAACATCTGACAAACTCTACTTTGAGCCTCTTTGTGTGGAGGATTGTCTAAATGTGATTGAGTTAGAAAAGCCGGATGGAATCATTGCATCGTTGGGTGGACAGACTGCTGTCAATCTTGCGAAGCCCTTAGAGGATTGCGGAGTGAAAATTATAGGTACTGACTGCGCAGCTATAGAAAAAGCAGAAAACAGAGATGCATTTGAGAAACTATTGTCGGAGCTTGCCATTCCGCAGCCAAAAGGACGAGCCGTTACTAATATTGAAGAAGGTGTAAAAGCAGCAAACGAAATCGGATATCCGGTGCTTGTACGTCCGAGCTTTGTTCTGGGTGGACGAGCTATGCAGATTGTAGCAAAAGAAGAACATTTACGTCATTATTTAAAAACGGCGGTGGAGATTGATGAAGATAAGCCAGTGCTGGTAGATAAATATATCTGTGGCAAGGAAGTTGAAATTGATGCTATATGTGACGGAAAGGATGTGTTTGTTCCGGGCATTATGGAGCTTGTGGAAAGAACTGGAGTACATTCAGGAGATTCTATCAGTGTATATCCAACCTTTAGTATTTCGGATAAAGTGAAAAGCACCATATTAAAGTATGCGAAAGAACTGGGTATCGGAATTGGAATTATTGGATTGTTTAATATCCAGTTTATTGTGGATAAAGAAGAGAATGTATATATTATCGAGGTAAATCCACGTTCTTCCAGAACTGTGCCATTTTTATCGAAAGCGACAGGATATCCTCTTGCGGATATTGCAACGAAAGTAATTCTTGGTAAAAATTTGAAAGAACAGGGAATTGATATGATTTATCCGGAAGAGAAAAAGAGATGGTATGTAAAAGCTCCTGCTTTTTCATTTGCAAAGCTAAACGGAATGGATGCATATCTGTCCCCCGAAATGAAATCCACCGGTGAAGCCATCGGCTATGATGATAAGCTTCCGCGTGCCATGTATAAAGCGTTGATTGCTTCCGGTGTTAAGATGCAGAACTACGGAACAGTAGTAGTCACACTGGCCGATGAGGATAAAGAGGAAAGCTATGTCATTAACACTCGTGCGATTTTATCGGGCATTCATTATGAAGATGGTCTGGCTATCAGAAGAACAGCGATAGAGAATAATGTAACCATGTTCACTTCACTGGATACAGTCAGGGTATTGCTTGATGTTTTGGAAGAGATAACCATAGGGGTATCCACGATAACGGAATAGGAGGGAGTAGAGATGCATTTTACCAAGATGCACGGATTAGGTAATGATTACTTGTATTATTATGGTGAACTTGAACATCCGGAAGAATTGTCTATAAGATTATCCGACAGACATTTCGGGATAGGTTCAGATGGAATCATTACGATTAGTCCATCAAGTATTGCAGATTTTAAGATGCGTATATTTAATGCAGATGGAAGTGAAGCCAAGATGTGTGGAAATGGTATTCGCTGTGTCGGGAAATATGTATATGAGAAAGGTTATACAGAAAAGGAAAATCTTAAGATTGAAACATTGTCAGGTATTCGCTCCTTACGATTAATCACTTTAGGTACGAAGGTAAATGCTGTGATGGTAGATATGGGCAAGTCGGATGTACGTGAGCCGGTTACACTTTCGTTAGGAGAGGATAAAATAACCTGTACACCGGTTTCCATGGGTAATCCACATGCAGTCATCTTTGTTAAGGATGCGGAAAATGCACCACTTACTAGTATTGGAGCGAAGTTGGAAAAGCATGTTTTTTTCCCAGAGGGTGTAAATGTGGAGTTTGTAGAACAGATAGAAAGAAATGTTCTGCGAATGAGAGTATGGGAAAGAGGCAGTGGAATAACAATGGCATGCGGAACAGGTGCTTGTGCTGCTGTGGCTGCTGCTGTTGCGGCAGGTATATGTCCATTG
>JAGKTY010000095.1 GCA_021153185.1 Lachnospiraceae bacterium | reverse complement strand
ATAGGGAATAGCCCAAATAAGGGTTGTTGAAAAGTATGGAAAGGATGGTAATTTTACCATCCTTTTAATTATTATTAGGCACTTGTCAAGTCAATAGTCGGCAGAGCAGTTATGATAAGTTTCTTTTAGTTTCTTTTAATTTGCTTAATATATGGAAAAATTCTTTAGGATATGATACGGTTTATACACAGAGGAAGTACTTCTGTATACCACATAAAAAAATAGTACACAGAGTAAATGACTCTGTGTACTACAAATAAATAATTGTAAAATAGTTAAAGTGATAAAGAAACAGATAGACAAATTTGAATTTTACGCATTATTAACTTTCAGATATAAAGTGCCGATATATGCTATAGCAATGGATGGCAGATGAGTTCAATGGATTGAAAACATGGGAATCATCTGCCATTTTTCAAAATATTTAGAAATAAAGCAGGATATCGAAGAGGTGAATTACATGAGAGTGTCTACGGAATATTTAAACATGATGACATTAAGACATCAGGAGAGTATGCAAAAAGGAGTATTAAGATTATTGCAATCTTCATCTAAAAGAGCAACAAGAGGAATGGACATTGCGATGTTTTCATCTGCTGGTTTGGAAATGAGTCGTTTGTCAACATCGATAAAGGGTTCGATATTTGGAAATGATGATTGGATTATTAATAATGGATACACTTATTCGTTGAAAAATAGAAGAAATGGGATACAAAAACAAAATACCATCGAGGAGGTGCTTGAAAAAAGTAATTGCATTCAAAATGAAAATATTGCAAAGACATCTAAGTATGCAAGTGTGGAAGATGTGAAAAGGGTATGTGAACAGTTACGTCAAAGTAATCATGATAAATTATCAAATGCAGGAAATCAGATTAAGTTTGATAATGGATTTGCGGGTTGCCATGAACTAGGCAGAATGTTGGAGGTAGAGTGGGTAAATGATGACTTTGCATTTAATTGCAAAGTCAGTGATCCAGAGGAAGATGCTTTTAATCGTCAGATGATAAATCGCCAGATTGAGAATATATTATCCGATGCAGGTATTTGTATTAGTGAGGAAGAAAACCTAACTTTTTCCGTTGATCCATATAGTTATGAGATTTCTGTAACAGGAAATGTTGAGGAAGAAAAGAGAAAACAGATAGAGGATGCCTTAAATCAGGGAGAGAACGGTTGGAATTTATATACACACATATATTTTTCCGCCAAAGATGAAATGAACAGTACCCAAATCACCCAAGAAGGTCAGTTGAAAAGACATATGAATGACCTTTTTTATGAATTTTATGGAATTAAACTTTGTGAGTGTGAAAAACAAGGGGATGATTTTATAACGCCGGATGGTCGGAGTGTTCGGGATATGATAGGAGCTAGGAATACAGCCAGCATTCACGGAAGCGGAATGTATGCTGTAGATACAAACAGTTTAAAACATCATTATCTGGATTTACTACAACCTTATTCATACGATACGGGTGATACACAAACCTTAGAAATTGCATACACTTCTACAGGGTTGCATGACTTACATCAGGATTATAGCTTGGGAAATGGTGATACAGATTGGATTGAAAGAAAGCGTACAGAACTGGAGCAGGAATTAGGTAGAGAGATATACGCCTTATTTTAGGAAATTGTTTTGGTATTTGAAAAAGGTTTCGTTCCATTCAGACAGGTTTTCATTCCGATAGGTAAAGATAATTGAATATTTGCCGATATATTTAATAGCTAAGGATGGCGTCTGTTTTCAAGGGATACGGAAAGACAAGAAACCAAAGGAGTTTATTTCAGTTTGCACATGTGACAATAACGGAACATATGGTAAATGCAAAATATGGTACAAAGATTACAAATGGTCCGAGAGTACAGATGCAGACAGCAGGTAGTAAGAAAAAAGAAGATTGGACTGAGGTTTCCAAAGAACAGTTGGCAGAAGTAAAACTACCGGCTTCATTTGAAAAATTGAAAGAACAAAAATCTTATTTTTATCATGGAGAAAACATATCGGATTATGAACTGGTGCAAACAGCAGTAGCATTGGGGAAAATGGAATTACCAACAGATGAGAAAAAGTGTATCCCGGACAGAGTTGCAATGGATGCATTTGAAGTGCTTGTCAGAGATCAGGCGGCTCCCAAAAACTCATGGTCAAATACATTGTATTCGGAAGATGGAAAATATACCTTTACAAAGACTGAAAGCGGTAGATGGCAGATGCATTTGATTGATGATGCTGCCGTAGGTGCATCTTTGGAAGATATAGCAAATTGGATGATGAGCGGCACACCCAATAGAAATATTGAGACACGCTACCTAAATTATCTTCATACTGTTGATCCGGATTTATATAATGTGGCGATGCGAATAGGTTCCGAGGTTCGTACTTATGGTTTTATGGAGGATTTACATCAGCAGGGAATATTAAGTGATAGTCAAAATCAGTATGATATGAGTCTGTTGGGGATGTTATTTGGTAAAGATGCGGATAGTATGCGTATGTTATTGCATGGGTGTAAGGAGTCTGGCAATTTTTTGGAGTTATTGGATTTGTATAGCCAGGATGGAGCAAAATCGTTGGATAAGCTTCGGGAACAGCAATATAAGCACGGTGGAATTGTTTAATATAGCGAGTTTTATGACAGGATATGGCTAATGCTGTATCCTGTTACATTTTTTATATTAACATTTTTGAATATTTTGTCGATATACAAAATGATAGAGTATAGGTAAACGGATTTACCACACAGAATACAAGGAGGTATTAATATGGATTTAGGAGCAATTACTAACAGTACAAATGCAGTAGCTAACACTTATGCTACAAAGGAAACGAAACAGGCTGATGAAGTCAAAAAGTATGGTGTGACCGGAAAGACGATTGGTCAGCCGAAACTTAGTGAAAATGCAAAGAAGTATTATGAGGAATTAAAGTCTAAATATCAAAATATGGATTTTATTCTGGTAAGCAATGACATGAAGGAAATGGCAAAAGCGAATGCCGGAAGTTTTGCTAACCCTCACAAAATGGTTGTTTTGATTGATGAAGAAAAGATTGAGCGTATGGCAACGGATGAGCAATATCGTAAACAGTACGAAGGCGTGATTGCTTCTGCACAGAATAAATTGCCGGAGTTAAAGCAGTCATTGGGCAATTCTGCAAATATCAAAGGATTTGGTATGCAGGTAAACGATAACGGTGCATCTTCATTCTTTGCAGTTATGGATAAGTCTTTTAAAGATCAGGCGAATAGATTGGAAAAGCAAAGAGCCGAGAAAAAAGAAGAAAAGAAAGCGGCTCAGAAAAAAGCTGAGAAAAAGGAACGGGAAGAACAGCTTGAAGAGAAAAGGCTTAAGAAGAAGGAATCACAGGAAGTAGTAATTACAGCAAATTCTATTGAGGAATTGAAGAAAAAGATAGATGACTATAACTATTTACAGATGGCAGATACTGTAAAGACGGATGCTGAAAAGTATCTTGGAACAACGATTGATTTCAAGGGATAGGAGGCAGACAATGATTACAGGAACCATTTACAATGCAGGAAAAATGCTGGAAATGACTCAGAAATGGGAGCAAAA
>JAGKTY010000031.1 GCA_021153185.1 Lachnospiraceae bacterium | reverse complement strand
CTTGAAAATACTAAAGTTTTTGTGGGTGTCCTCTCCGTCACATCTTGTATCGTGTTATATCGTTTTACCCTTGGTTATGAACTCTGATAAGGGAAAAAACAAGGGAAAGAAAATCTGGTAACAACTTATAACAAATTATAAAAATGGCAGTTGGAACTGGATGAAATGCTTATAATACATTTCTATGAAAGGAAGGATAAGATGAGATTGGTATATGCAGATTATAACCCTCTTACAAATAGTATTGATGTAACTACATTTGAGAATTACATATTGCGAATTGATTGTAATAAGGCAGAGGATGGATTAAGAACTACTCTTTGCTCACAAAATTCACTTAATGCTTTGGCGATAGATGAGCCATTGGAATATGCTCGCCTTGCTTTGGACGGTGAAATGCAGGCATGGGTGGATGCGATTGATAGTTTGGCAGTCTGGTGATTTCTATAAATGTTTTTTGATAAAATGTTGGCAGAATATCTAGGCTTGGTGTGATAAAATAAAAGAAATTAACTTACTAGAGAATTATCGAGTAGGAGATATTTGGCAATTTAATAGCTTTGCCTACTATGTGCGTGACAAGGCTATTCTTGGAGAGGAGATTTATTCAGGGATTATAAGTTGAAAAACTTGATTTTAAGCGGATGCTACGGAAAGTAGCGTCCGTTTTTTGATTTGTAAACAGGTGTTGGTGGTGCTACTTTTTCATTTTGTGTAAGATGCGAGTGTAAATCAAAATGCTGATGGAGGTATTGCTATGAGCAACAAAAAAGAAATCATTATCAAGGCAACTAAACTTAAAAAGAGTTTTATCACAGGTGACACAGAACAGACAATTTTTGAAAATCTAGACCTTAATATATATAGGGGTGACTTCACTGTGATTATGGGTAGTTCAGGTGCAGGCAAGTCCACACTGATGTACTCCCTTTCGGGAATGGACAGACCCAGCTCGGGCGAGGTTGTTTGGAACGACAAAACAATTACATCTTTAAGTGATGATAGGCTGGCAATTTTCAGACGAAAGAACTGTGGTTTTGTTTTTCAGCAAATCTATCTTCTTGATAAGATGAGCCTTATGGATAATGTACTTACGGCGAGTGCATTGTCAGGAGCAAACAAGAAGGAGTCGGTGAAATATGCCAAAGAGCTTTTCGAGCTTGTTAATATTCCTGAGATAACACGCAAAAAGTTCCCATCTCAGGTGTCGGGCGGTGAGGCTCAGCGAGCAGGCATTGTAAGGGCAGTTATAAATAAACCCGAAATTCTCTTTGCCGATGAGCCCACAGGTGCACTGAACTCAAATAACTCAACTGCGGTTCTTGATGTTTTTACAAAGCTTCATAATGATGGTCAGAGCATTATATTGGTAACTCATGACAAGAAAACAGCATTAAGGGGCAA
Organism: Lachnospiraceae bacterium; assembly: GCA_021153185.1. Taxonomy (GTDB): domain Bacteria; phylum Bacillota; class Clostridia; order Lachnospirales; family Lachnospiraceae; genus SIG333. The sequence goes on along the minus strand of JAGKTY010000031.1, from coordinate 21,766 downwards.
CCGTGTGTTGTATGTTAAGGACGGCAAAATCTACGGTGAGTGTGACCTTGGGGTTTACACAAGTGACAGTAAATACCGTGAAGCAAAGCTAAACAACTTTTTAACAGAAATGGGATGGTAATATGAAAAAAATAGCAAATCAGATTTTATACAACTTAAAAAAAGAGAAATCCTCCTTTATATCATTCGGCGTTATCATTCTGATAACTGCTCTGATATTAAATTGTGCGGCGGTTTTGCTGTGTCAGGTAGATAGTGCTTATGATACAAAGTTTGAAAAGTTAAGCACCGCAACACTCAACGCAATTGTTCCCGAGGTTCAGAATAGCAGTGAACTTGAAAAAGCAATTGATGAAACTGAAAAGGTAGAGAAAATCGAAAGCCATACCGCTATTATGACAGAAGCTACAGTCAAAGATTTCAACGGTGCGGATTTTACAATGAACACAGTGTTTTATAACATTGATGACAAGCGTACTCTTAACAATTTTGAGATTGTGAATGAAAGCGAAAATGATGTTGACAATCCAATCTACATCCCGCTTTATGTTTCCAACTTTGGCGGATTTGCTTTGAATGACGAAATCATTTATGTAATTGACGGTAAATACCATAGTTTCACAGTAGCAGGTGTAATTGAAGAAATGCAGTACGGCAACTACGGTTTGGGTTTGCTGTGTGTATATTTGCCAAAAGAAGAGTTTGCAGAGCTTGCGGATTCTTATAGTGACAAGGCTGTGGTTGAATATTCAATGAGCGTAAAGAGCGATGCAAGCCTTGATGAAGTGAAAGATGATGTCAGCAAAGCAATTGAGAACAAAGGTGTTATGGCTTTATCAATTCTTGACAGCGAAAGCGTAAAGGGTACACGAACAATGGTTACGGATCTGCTTGTACTTATTTTAGCCGCTTTTGCACTAATCATCCTTGCAGTCAGCGTATTCCTCAGTAACTTCAAAGTAAAAAATGCCATTGAGTCCGAAATTACAAATATGAGCGTGCTCAAAGCTCTGGGTTACACAAGTGCTCAGATTGTAGCGAGTATCACACTGCCTTATGCTATTGTTTCGCTATTGTTTGCAGTTCTCGGCATTGGTCTGTCTTACACTTTACTTCCTGTGCTTTGCTCAGTGCTTACTGTTCAGTCAGGTTTTTCGTTTGCTGTTAGCTTTGATTTGCTGAGCTTTGTATGTGTGGCTTGTATTCTTTGCGGTGTTGTTTCGTTCTTCACATATATATCCGCACGAAAAATCAAGAAAACTCAGCCTATTGACGGCTTAAGAGGTAATATAAGTTCAAAGCACACAAAGAAAAATTATTTTCCGCTTGAAGAAACAAGGGGCAACACAAAATTCCTGCTTGTCTTAAAGCAGATAATAGCTTCTACAAAACAGAATGTAATGCTCTTTTTGGTGTCTTTCGTGCTGACGGTTCTCATAGCATTTTCAGGTACACTGTTCTACAATGTAGTAGTTGAGCCGGATAATTTTATGTCTGCTTTGTCAGACGAAGTAGCAGATGTGATTATATATCCTAAAAGCGACAGTGTGAGTGAACTTGAGTTAAAACTTGGTAACGATAACCGTGTGCAAAATTCATTGAAATATATGTCTGCAATTGTTAAAATTGAAGAGAAAACGGTGACTGCTTTTGCCTGCGAGGACTTCTCAAAGGTGAGAAATGATGTATGTTATATGGGTGAAAATCCGAAAGATGCAGATGAAATCGCTTTGGGCAGTGCTTTTGAAGAAAATATGAAAATCGGCGACACAGTTAGAGTGACGGTGGATGGTATCACCAAAAGCTTTCAGGTTACAGGCTTTGTGCAAAGCGTAAATTTACAGGGTGAGCTTTGTGAACTGAGCCTAGAAGGATACAATAGTTTCTTTGATCAAAATCAGACACCGGCCCTTTATGTGTATCTTGAAAATGCTGATAATGCCGAAAAGATTACAAAGGAATATAAATCCGATTACACTGCATTGGTAACAGACACAGTGAATTCTTACAAACTTCAAACGGAAGCACAAGATATGTATATGGGCATCACCGTGGTGCTTGTAGTGGCTATTTTTGCGGTAACAATTCTCATTGTATTATTTATTCTATACATTGTTATCAAGTCTCTGCTTGTAAAAAGAAGACAGGAGTTAGGTATTTACAAAGCAATGGGCTACACAAGTTCACAGCTTATTTTACAGACAACAGGTTCATTTATGCCTGTGTCGATGGTGGCAATTGTGCTTTCAAGCTTTTTGGCAATTTATTATATGCCGGCTATCTATCAATTTATTTTTGAGACTTTGGGTGTCATGAAAAATAACATTGAGATTTCATTTGGCTTTTTAATGCTATTTGCAGTAGCTCAGATTTTAGTAAACATTATGATAAGTATTATTTTGTGTATGCCGATAAGAAAGATTTCAGCATATGTACTCATTAAGGAATAAGGGAGAGACAAAAATGGATTTTGGTGATAAATTAAAGCAGTACAGATTAAAAGAGGGACTTTCTCAGGAACAGCTTGCTGAGAAAATAGGAGTAAGCCGTCAAGCTATAACAAAATGGGAGACCAAGCGAGGTCTCCCTGATGTTGAAAATATGATTATCCTCGCAGAGCTTTTCAAGCTCACTCTCGATGAGCTTGTGCTTGATGAGGTCAAAAAACAGGAAGAAAAGCCGGTGGTTTTCGAAAGCGAAACAGTTTATGACATCGACACCGGCAAGCATTTTGATATAAACTTGGGCGGTGCAAGGAAAATTACTATCAAAACAGGTGTGGATGAAAAAATCCACATTGTGCTTTCTTCCGAAATACTTGCTGAAATTGGCTCTCTTTTCAAGGTGAAACTTGACGAAAAGCGTAATAAGTTGGATGTTGAACTTGTAAATAAAAAGGGCGTCAGCCGTTTTGAAGCACAGGAAAGCGTGGATATTACTCTTTTACTCCCTGAAAAGTTTACCGAGCATACAGAGGTTTCAGCAAGCGTTAAGGAACTTCTTATTGAGGATTTACGCCTCAGCCGACTTGAGTACGACGGCGACGCAGAAAAGGTTTTTATCCGGGACACAGAGGGAAGTCTGGAGTTTACCGCAAAGACTGACTACGAAATTTTTATTTCAGGTAACTGCACAAAACTTGATATAAACCAGTTCAAAGCGAAAGCGATTGTTCACCTTGAAAATGCAGATAACTACAAACTCTCAAATAACGGCAGAAAATGCAAGCTCATCACCCGCAAAAACGGAGAAATTGTTGAGCTTGAAGAAAACGAAACTGCCGAAAATACAATCAACATATCAGGCATATTCTCCGAGCTGATTGTTGAGGTTGAGAGATAAATTTCAGCTTTACGCATACTATGTACTTCAAATAGCCGCATCCATTATGTGTATGGATACGGCTATTTTTGTGGCATGGGGCGATTATCTCGCCCCTTTATCTCTGCTTCGGTGAGGTTGGTTGGCATTCTGTCTGTCAGCCTTTTCCTGATACCGCTGTAACTTTTCGTGCATTGATTCGGCTTTGGGAGTGGCTTTCTTTCCATAGACTTCCTCCCGCTTGGCACATTCTTTCTCATATGCGTCGTTGGCACGCTGTGCGGTATAGAATGCTGTGTAGAAATCCTGCACCGTTGCAAATCCATGCTGTCTGACGATACCGGATAGTCCGGCTTTGAAGGTTCGGATTTCCTCAGTTTTGGTGGCAATCCTGTTTTCAAGCTCCTTCTTCTTGGTAAGCCTTGCAAGTCCCTTTAAATCGCTTAATTCAATCTCCAGTTTATTCCGTTCACGCTCTGCTTCAAAGATAAGATGATTTTGCTTATCAAGAGTAACCTTGATTTTTTGAAGTCTTGGGAAAGCGGCTGCTTCCGGTGGCATAACCGGTCTTGGAGGTATCTGTGGTTTGGGCTGTTCAGCAATCTCTGTTTCCGGAACAGTTGCAGAGAGTGTAACGCTTGGTGGCTCAGGCTCAACTATTACTTCTTTAGCTGGAGTTGTAACAACATCTGCGGTGTCCTCAGCTTTTATAACAGCCTTGCTCGCATACTCTTTTTCAATAGCCTCATGGAACAGCTTGTTTTTCAGTTCCCTTGCGGCGGTCAGTACCTTAGAAATCAGAAGTGCAAGTTTCGCTGTAGCTGTTGTGATAATGCCTGCCAGCTTCTCAGGACACTTGTAAGGAAATTTTCTTTCGAGGATTTGCAAAGAACTTTTGCGCAGGTGTTTTGGGAGAAACTACGGCGCTCTTACTGTTTAATATGATGTTTGGGTTACTTGACTGGTTCAATATGGGACATTCCTTTGTTGTAGGTTTGTTATGGATATGGGGATATAAAAAGAGCAAACATCTTATTGTTCCCATGATTGCACATGGTGGAATGAATATGATTTCGGTTGTGTTTTATATAATTACTTTATAGGAGAATCATGGATAGAGAATATTTAGTTAATCAATTAATGGAAATAGCGCAACAAAATGGTGTGGAGATAGATGCAGAAGTTCTTGGAATGATTGTAAATAAGTCCGTTTTTCGTGTAGTTGCCAAAGGTGGCATTTTGCAAAATGTGGGTGAAGAAACTAAAACTGCAGCTTTGGTACTAAATGGAATTTGTAGAGCTTATTATGTAGATGGTGATGGTAATGATATCACTCGTGGTTTTTCGATTCCGGGAACTCTTTGTATGGATGAAGGATTGTTTGGTTTCAGAGAGAGCATTGTTACTTGGGAAACCTTAGAAGAAACAACTTTAATGATCTTTGATATTCAGAAAATGAAAAAGATTATTTATGAAAATAATCAGCTTAAAGATGTTTATATAATGCTTTTGGAAAATGCATTACGCTATAAAATATATAGGGAAAATGGATTTCTTGTAGAGAATGCCACAGAGCGATATATTCATTTTAAAAAATTGTATCCTATGATATGTGAAACGGTAAAACAACATTATGTGGCTACATATTTGGGGATTGCACCGGAATCACTTAGCAGAATTAAGAAGGCTTTGAAAGAAGAATAAATTTAAGCATTGAGTACACACGAAACTTTCAGTTAGCAGGTTTGTTCGCCATGCCGACAGACTCACAAGCTTGCGCTTGTTCGTTGTCGCGGCGTTCGCCGTATGCATCTGAACTCGAATATGTCTGCCTGTGAGCAAGCTCCCGTCAGCCAATTCGGTTCATCTGCGCATGGCTCATTGTTGCGCGCAAATTTCAGACTGCAGCTGATTAAACAAATTTCAACAGCTTTTCACAGCATCGATATGTGATAGAGTCGAAATGTCCGCAGATTTCACCATCTGTATGGACGGGCTGTTTGGAATCCGTGCGGATTTCAATCGACTTACAGCGAAGCGTGTAGATTCCCTTTTTCCCGATATGTTTGCCACGAAGCGCCAGTGGCAACAGAAACAGGATACGCGGCAGGGATACATCTGCGGCATAACAGATATCAAGATATCCGTCATAGGCATCGGCATCGGGCGCAAACATGAAACCGCCCCCTTCATAGCGGTGGTTCATCACTGAAAGAAACAGCATATTTTTGATGTGAAGTGGCTCATCGCTTCCATCGACGTAGAGCTCTGCCTGGATGTAGGAACGCTTCATTAACAGTTTGAGCGCCGTACATAGATAGGTGAGCTTTCCGAGTTTTAAAAGGTTCAGGATTGATTTGATTGCGGAATCCTGAGACTGTTCGCAAACGGCCGCATCAAAGCCGATTCCGCTGCTCACGATAAATTTGCGTCTGCCGCCCTTGAATTTCACTTCACCCAAATCCATGGCGGGTAATGATTCTCCCAGTTGTTTAAACTTTGGGATTAGCATAGAGGTATCACTTGAAATACCCATATCCCGCGCCAGATCATTGCTCGAACCGGTCGGAAGATAGGTCACATACGTATGCCCATAATCCATGATGCCGTTTACGACCTCGTTTAATGTGCCGTCACCGCCGAGCACGACGATTTTATTTTCCGTGCCGTTGTCCACGTTGGTAATCCGGCGTGTACATTTGTAGGCTGACATGGGTACTCTTGTGAACTGTACGTTATAGGTTACTTTTTCCTTTAACAAAAGCGATTTAAGTTCTTCCCATTTTTTACGTCCTAATCCGGATTTGGAAGTAGGATTGACAATAATATGATACATGATTTGCTCCAATTGTTAGAATCGTTTCCATGTCGCGTGGTATTGATGCATGCCAAAGGTATCGGCAGGCATCAACAATATTCGACATAGCTTGCAACATAGTTTTAGTCTACCATATTTTGAGTGAATGACAACCGTAAATGTTGGGCAGTTACACAAAAGATGTTTGTTGCTTTTTTGGAGTGATTAGTTTAGTATAATGAATAGGTGCCACATGGCACGACGTGAAAATAAACATCTATTGGAGGTAAGATATGTATTCACTTGATGAAGTAAGAAACGTTGATCCTGAAATCGCACAGGCAATCGTTGATGAACAGAACAGACAAAATAGCCACATCGAGCTGATTGCTTCGGAGAACTGGGTAAGCAAGGCAGTGATGGCAGCAATGGGAAGCCCGCTGACAAACAAATACGCAGAAGGCTATCCCGGAAAACGTTATTATGGCGGATGCGATTGTGTGGATGTTGTAGAAGATTTGGCGAGAGACCGTGCAAAGGAATTATTCGGATGCGAATATGCCAATGTGCAGCCTCATTCAGGCGCGCAGGCCAATATGGCAGTATTCTTTGCAGTGCTTGAGCCTGGTGATACATATATGGGTATGAACCTTGATCACGGCGGACATCTTTCTCACGGTTCACCGGTTAATATGTCAGGTAAATACTTTAACTGTGTTCCTTACGGTGTCAATGATGAAGGCTTCATCGATTATGACGAAGTACTCCGCATCGCCAAAGAGTGCAAACCAAAAATGATTATCGCCGGTGCATCTGCTTATGCCCGTACGATTGACTTTAAGAAATTCAGAGAAATCTGTGATGAAGTTGGCGCAGTACTGATGGTCGATATGGCACATATCGCAGGTCTTGTTGCAGCAGGTCTTCATCCAAGCCCGATTCCATATGCAGACGTTACGACGACCACTACACACAAAACACTTCGCGGACCACGAGGCGGTATGATTTTGTGCAGCAATGAGGCAGCAGAGAAATACAACTTCAACAAAGCAATCTTCCCGGGTATCCAGGGCGGTCCGCTTATGCACGTCATTGCAGCCAAAGCAGTTTGCTTTAAAGAGGCACTTTCTGATGATTACAAAGTATATCAGCAGGGAATCATTGACAACGCACAGGCACTGTGCAAAGGACTTCAGAAACGCGATATCAAGATTGTTTCAGGCGGAACAGACAACCATTTAATGCTTGTTGATCTGACACCATACGATTTAACTGGTAAAGCAGTAGAGAAGTTACTTGATGCAGCACATATTACTGCCAATAAGAATACGATTCCAAACGATCCAAAATCACCATTTGTCACAAGTGGTATCAGACTTGGTACAGCAGCTGTCACAAGCCGTGGCATGAATACAGACGATATGGATCAGATTGCAGAAGCAATTGCACTTGTCATCAAAGGTGGCGAGGAGAAGGTTGCTGATGCAGCAGCAATCGTTAAGACACTGACAGATAAGTATCCGCTTATCTAATGAACGATTCAGAGCGATAACGAATATAGGCCCTTTCTACCTGGATGTGTAGAGAGGGCTTTTTTCATAATCCGGAAAATGCCGCCATATCCGGTGCAAAACGGGCACAAAGAAATAGGTCATGTTGTATTATTTTGCACATAATCACAGGAAATAAAAAAATATTGTGTTTTTAGACAATTTCCCTTGCATTAAATTGTTTATTATGCTAAACTATCTTTCGTCGACACACAAGTGTCCGTCTTATGCGGACTGAAAAGACAATGTCCGCGATAGAAAAACAGGAGAGATGCATGAAAGCAGAAGGCGGTTATTTCGTTGTGAAGCAAAGAGCTTTGCCAGAGGTGCTTTTGAAGGTTGTGGAAGCCAAGCGGTTAATCGAATCCGACAAAGTGATTTCTGTACAGGAGGCAGTTGACCGGGTAGGCATCAGTCGAAGTTCTTTCTACAAATATAAAGAAGATATTTTTCCATTTCATGATACGACGGAAGGGACGACACTTACGTTTGCCGTCCAGATGGATGATGAGCCCGGACTTTTATCTGAGGTGCTGAAATGTGTTGCTGAGTATCATGCCAACATTCTTACCATTCATCAGAGTATCCCAATCAATGGAGTGGCATCTCTAAGTCTCAGCGTGCAGATTCTTGCATCGACCGGTAACATTTCTGAGATGATAGAGGGAATCGAACACAGGATGGGTGTTCACAGTGTAAAAATATTAGCTAAGGAGTAAAGACATGGTAAAAGTAGCAGTGTTAGGATACGGTACAGTAGGAAGTGGTATCGTAGAGGTGTTAAAAACAAATCAGGAGCTCATCGAGAAACGTGTCGGTGAGAAAATTGATGTCAAATATGTGTTGGATTTAAGAGAGTTCCCGGGAGATCCGTATGAGGATTTGATCGTTCATGATGTGGATGTGATTATGAATGATCCGGAGGTATCCATTGTATGTGAGGCGATGGGTGGTATCGGTGCTGCATACCAGTTTACAAAGATGGCACTTGAAAAGGGTAAAAATGTCTGTACACCAAACAAAGCAATGGTGGCAGAGTACGGTCCAAAGCTTATGAAGCTTGCCAGAGATAATGGCTGTAATTACCTGTTTGAGGCAAGCTGCGGCGGTGGTATTCCAATCATCCGTCCGCTTCAGACAGCGCTTCTTCAGGAGAAGATTGTTGCCATCAAAGGTATCTTAAACGGTACAACAAACTATATCTTGACAAGAATGGAAAAGGAAGGCGCAGACTTTGACGCAGTGCTGAAGGATGCACAGGCGCTCGGATATGCAGAAGCAAATCCGGAGGCTGACGTGGAAGGACATGATGCATGCCGTAAGATTGCCATCCTTTCTTCCCTTGCGTATGGCAACACAGTCAATTACAAGGATGTATACACAGAAGGAATTACCAAGATTACAGTAGAAGATTTTGCATATGCCAAGAAGCTTGGTGCTACAATTAAACTTCTCGGTATGAGCCAGGAGGTTGATGGCAACTATTATGCAATGGTTTCTCCGTTTATGTTGAAAAATGATAGTCCTTTATACAGCGTAAATGATGTCATGAATGCCATCCTTGTAACAGGAAACACACTTGGCGATACAATGTACTACGGCGCCGGAGCAGGAAAGCTTCCGACTGCCAGCGCAGTTGTTGCCGATGTGATTGAATGTGCGATGAAGCAGGGCCAGCTTATTCCATGTACATGGAATGAAGGAGATTTATCTCTTGGTCAGATGGAAAATGATAAGAGACACTTCTTTGTCCGTGCAAAGAGTGAACTGTCGCAGATTGAAAGCGTATTCGGCAAAGTCGAGGCTGTTGATGCAGGCATCGACGGAGAGATGGGCTTTGTGACAGAGGTTATGAGCGAAAAGGAATTTGCAAGCAAAGCAGAGGCACTTGGAAGTGTTGTAAGCAGAATCCGTTTTGAGAATTAAAAAGATTGCCAAAATACGTTTTGGCATCAACATAATATAATATATGATAGAAAGATGGTTCCGGGGATAGCTCCCTAAACCGGTTCATGTTAGGAGATTTAAGATGAAAAAAGTAGTTAAATTCGGTGGAAGCTCTCTTGCAAGTGCAGAGCAGTTTATGAAGGTTGGTAAAATCATTCAGGCAGATGAGGCGAGACGTTACGTTGTTCCTTCTGCACCGGGCAAACGAAACAGCGCAGATACCAAAGTGACAGATATGCTTTATGCAACATATGCGCTCGCGAAAGACGGCAAAGATTTCTCGAAGGATATGGCGTTTATCAAAGCGAGATACCAGGAGATTATCAATGGACTTAAATTAGACCTTTCCTTAGAAAAAGAGTTTGATGAAATCGCAGTGAATTTCAAAAAGAAAGCAGGCGAGAATTATGCGGCCAGCCGTGGTGAGTACTTAAACGGTATTATCATGGCAAACTATTTGGGATATGAATTCATCGATGCAGCCACCGTTATTTTCTTTGATGAAGACGGTAATTTTATGGCAGAAAAAACGAATGACGTTTTATCTGAAAAACTGAAAAAGATTGAGAAAGCCGTTATCCCGGGATTTTACGGTGCACTCCCGGACGGAACAGTCAAGACATTTTCAAGAGGTGGTTCTGACGTGACCGGTTCGATTGTGGCAAGAGCAGCCAAAGTTGATGTCTATGAGAACTGGACAGATGTATCAGGCTTTATGGTATGTGATCCGCGTATTGTAGACGATCCACAGGCAATTGACATCATCACGTACAAAGAGCTTCGTGAGCTTTCATACATGGGCGCTTCTGTCTTGCATGAGGATGCCATTTTCCCTGTTCGTAAAGAGGGAATTCCGATTAATATCAAAAATACAAATGCACCGGAAGACAGCGGTACATGGATTGTAGAAAATACATGCCAGAAATCAAAATATGTCATCACGGGTATTGCGGGTAAAAAGGGATTCTGTGCGGTTGGCATCGACAAAGATATGATGAATTCGGAAATCGGATTCTGCCGGAAAGCACTTCAGGTATTTGAAGACTACAATATTTCCATCGAGCACATGCCATCCGGCATCGATACAATGACAGTGTTTGTACACCAGTCAGAGTTTGAACAAAAAGAGCAGGAAGTGCTCGCAGGACTCCACAAGGAGTTGCAGCCTGACATGATTGAGCTTGAGTCAGACCTTGCGCTCATTGCAGTCGTTGGCCGTGGTATGAAAGCGACGCGCGGTACTGCAGGAAGAATTTTCTCTGCACTTGCACATGCAAATATCAACGTAAAGATGATCGATCAGGGCTCAAGCGAGTTAAATATCATCATCGGTGTAAAGAATGAAGATTTTGAAGCGGCTATCAAAGCGATTTATGCAATCTTCGTTGAGGTTCAGCTATAATTGGTTTTGGATAGATTTACGAGGGTGTTAAAAAAACCTGCCATGGGAAACCGTGGCAGGTTTTTCATTTGATAGAAACGTTTTTCTGCGAAGTAAAAGTGCCTGCATTGTCTTGTGTATTCTATCGCAAAATAGAGGCTTGAAACAACAGATAATAGAAAAATGAAACTTGAATTGTCAGAAAATAATACGAGATAGAAACAATTCTAAAAATAATTAAAAATATTTTAAAAAATGTATTGACAATTAAAAGGACATGTTATATTATTTAGTTACAAACAAAAAACAACACAGATACACACCGAACGAAGTATCAGTGTTGAGAAGATAGATATTCTAAAGATAGGAGGACGGACCACCAGAGTAAGTAATTTTATTTCAGAATGACTATCGGAATCCAAACAGGAGGTAAAGTCCAATGGGGAGCTAGCAGCTTAGAAGCAACGAACGGAAATGATAAGATGTGATCTAGTACATGAAGAATAGTAAGACGGTTATTTAAAGCTATGAATGAAAAGAGAGTGCATATCATTAGCGCCGATTACAGATACAATCAGTGTCACGTGTTAGATGTAGAGATTACAACAGAATATGGAGGAAGGTCCAATGGATCAAGAAACGAATTGAGAGCGGGTGTTTATCAGATGTGATGGATGCCCGCTCTTTCATGTGCAGTTTACGCAAAATCTTCGGAAGAAGTTGGTTATTGGATGTAACAAATAGGGCATCAAAAATAGACACAAAAAAATATAAAAAAGTTGTTGACAAATCAAATTCGCTGTAGTATATTATTACTTGTCCGGTGAACAAATCGGACAGAAATGCGCGAGTGGCTCAGTTGGTGGAGCACGACCTTGCCAAGGTCGGGGTCGCGGGTTCGAGTCCCGTCTCGCGCTCTCAGTTACATGAAAAAAGGACATCCGAAAGGATGTCCTTTTTTCATGTAATCGAGGCACATCCGTGCCTCGTTGTTCGAGGGCTCCGCTCCGGTCGTTGCTAAGCAGGCTCCACCGGAGCCTAGCAACGTCTCGCGCTCTATAGCACACTTATGATATATGTGACGTATTGTCAAAGCGTTTTTTCGCTGTTTCATATTCTTCTTCGGAATAAGCAAGTTCTAGAATGAATTCTTTTGTTTGGCCTTTTTGTATTAAATTTTTAATTGCATGAATTCTTTCGGTAGACTTTCCTTCCATAAGCCCCTCCAAGCGTCCCTCTTCACGTTCTTCCTTACGTATCAGACCTTCGCGGACTTCCCATGTCATATCGATTGCCATTGACTTTTCTACCTCATTTCTGTTCTCTCTCAGAAAATCTTCCAAGATGTGCTCCCGGATGCATTCATCTACGGCTTTGTGAATTGCGTCCCCAAGCGCAATCCCTTCTGTTACATTGGAACGCACCTTTTCAACAAAGAGTGTGTATTCCTTGAGTGTGCTGCATGCAGATAGCAGTGCATCATTTTTACCGGGGTTAATGTTATAGATCGTGACCACCAGTTCAAGTTCGGGATTGTCGACGTGTTTTTCAAATAAGTCGGACAACCGCTGCACTTCAACAGCAGGTCTGTTTTCGGTACCGTTGTAAAATACCACGAAATGCGGTAGCGGTATTTTTATCTTTCGTCTGCTGTACAGATCTCTTGAAACAACATCCGGCTTAATGAGCTCGGCATAATAAAACAGTCCTCTAAGTGGCATGTTCGGATTGTATGTCGACTGGTGCTCATAAATATTCAGGTCTGAATAGAGCACAAATGAAGCATCGTTGCGCATGCTGAGGGAAATGCCGCCCTCAAGCTTTTTCATAATGAGTGCTGTTTCGTCTGTGTAATTGGAATGGTTCAGTGCATTGTACACTTTGAGTGCCTCCTTTGGTATGTCCATAAGCATACTAAAGGTGCTGCTTTTGAATTCTCTGTTTTCTGGCATGAGACCTCCTTTTGAATGGCAGGAGTCTTGCCGGTATCCTCTTTTCCAAAACTCCTGCAGGTTAATTGGGATAGTTGCAAGAATTTCAGAAATAAGATTTGAATAAGAATTCAGATGCGTTTATCGCGCAGTTTTGAAATTATTGCATGGCATAATTTTACATCGAATCTGCTGTTGTGGCAATGTTTTTTGCAACGAAAGCACGAAAAAAGAAAAACCTACCAACTGAGAAGAGGAAAGTGCAATCCAGTGGCTATCAAACAAGTAATGGCACTAGGGGACGGGGTTCGTGGTCCACTTTAAATTGAGATATCCTAAAGGGGCGTCCTTTTGTCTTGCGCCCAAGAAGGTGGTTATGCGATAGTTTGGTCGCAAAAACAGAGTAGAAATAAGAAGAAATTGCGCCCAAGAGAAGAGAGAAGCGATAGTATGGGCGCAAAAACAGGGTAGAAAAAAGAAGAAATTGCGCCCAAAAGAAGCGAAATGCAACAGTTTGGGCGTAAAAGAAAGAAGAAACAAGAAGATAATTGCACCCAAGAAGGCGGTTATGCGATAGCTTGGTCGCAAAAACAGAGCAGAAATAAGAAGAAACTCCGCCCAAGAGAAGAAAAAAGCAACATCTTGCTGCGTTAAAACATATTCAATTCGTAAATCTTCAAATCGTTGCCATTTTATAAATCCACCTTTAGCCTATTGTTTGTTTTCTTCCTTGATAAGTACGCCACCATGCTTTACAATGTATATATAATGCTTGTACATGATATAGGGAAAAAGATATGTTTGATGAAGCTTGGGCAGAAATGCCTGAATTTGCAAATGGCTATAGAAATGGGAATACGCAAAGAATCAAAAGAGCCATGAAAAAGGCTGAGCAGGGACAACCGTTCGGTGTTGGTTTTATTGGGGGATCTATTACGCAGGGCGTAGGGGCATCTACAGAAGAAAAATGCTATGCTTATCGCGTTTTTCAATACGTTCAAAATAGATTTCCGGGTGCATATATGCAATATATCAATGCCGGCATCGGAGGAACCACATCGCATTTTGCCTGCGCAAGAGCGGCAAGTGATTTGTTGTCCAAGTCACCTGATCTTATCATTGTAGAGTTTTCCGTAAATGATGAGAGCAATGCGTTTTTTAAAGAAACGTTTGAAGGACTCATTAGGCAACTGTATTATGATAAAAGCAAGCCGGCAATTCTGATTTTTTATAATATGCTTTATCTGGACGGAAAAAGTGCAGAACGGGTACACTCCCAAATTGCGAGACATTATCATCTGCCGGCAGTCAGTCTTCAAAGCATTATCTATCCTTCTCTTTTGTCAGGTGCGATCCAAATGGAGGAACTGACGGGTGATGGAGTTCATCCGAATGATAGGGGACATGCTTTGATTGCGGATGCCATTATATATGCGCTTAAAAAAGCCGAAGCATGTCTGGAAGAAAACAATGGGGAAGAAGAAATACTACCATTAACAGAAAATCATTATGAAACCTCTGTCAGATATCAAAATTACAATATAAAAGCGGATATGCGTCATTTTGTGATGATGGATGAAAAGCAGGAAGGCATAACGGATTGCTTTAAAATGGGCTGGCGCGCAACGGCGCAAACAGCTTCGATTGAATTTGAAGTCTGTGGAAGTGAGATTGCAATTCAGTATAGAAGGTTTCATGATGCGGTTTCACAAAGAGCGGCAGTTATGTTAGACGGTCAGCAAACAGGAATTGTGCTTGATGGTACGTTTGATGAAGATTGGGGCGACAAATTGGAGTTGACTCCGATTTTAATTCACGGAATAAATAAGAAGCATACAGTAACACTGATGATTGATGAAGCTGAAATTCCGGAGCATTTCTTTGAATTCATATCAATTATCTGTGCGTGACAAGGTACAAGGAGGATTTAAATGGCGAGACACGGTGGAGGCTCCAGAAGCGGAGGAAGTCATAGAAGCAGTCGTTCAAGGCATTCAGGCGGTTCGCGTAGCGGCGGTGCTTCAGTCAGGACGGCGAACAAACCGTTTGCGGGATGTTATAACCGTTCCTATTATGACAGGGTCGGCAGATTACATACGTGTTATACAAGCGATAGCGGTTTCGGAACCAAAAGCGGATGGAATGCAGGGATTATCATTGCACTTGTTTTTATAACTTGTCATATGCTGGTGATGTTTGCTTCGCTTAGTTCACTCGTTATTCATGTTGGCGGCAAGGTTTGGGGAGATCCGGACAGGATTTCTATTAAAGATAATGCCGATGTGTTAACGGATTCGGATGAAGAGGAAGTTTTGCAGCTTATGCAAAGGGTTTACGAGGCATCCGGAATGCCTGTAACGATTTATACGGACGATTTTACATGGAAAGAGCATTACGATGATTTAGAGGTGTATTCGGAAGAACTGTATTATCAGATTGGATATGATGAAGATGCAATGCTGATTTTGTTTACGGTAGATGATTCGGATGATTTTTATAATTGGGAATATGACATGTATTGTGGCGACGATACGACCAAATGTCTGTCAGATGCAGCATTTGATAAACTACTGGAGAATTTCCAAAAGGGAATGTCCGGTCAGAATTTTGCCGAGGCTTTGGATTATGCATGGAATAGCGTGATGGGTGATTTGGCAAAGACGAGTTTTGATCCGTCAGGAATCCTTGTGTACGCAGCGCTCCTGGCATTCTATTCGATATTTTATATTGCCATATTATTTGGAGTCAGAAAGAAAAACGTGGCGTATCAATATTTTAAAGAAAATCCGGATAAATTGTCACATGCACCTATGACACTTTACAGTAATTGCCCGGGCTGTGGCGCATCGAATGCAGAGCAGCAGGAGGTTTGCCCTTATTGCGGCACACTGCTGAAAATCAGAGGCGGCAATACAACATTTGTAAATCCGCAGTCATAAAGGCGACTTACCATACAAAACGAGGCGAACCTTTCACATGAAACGGATATTACCGGATAAGAATAAACGAAAAATCATTAGACCATCAAAGGGGGAACGGATATGTTTCAATTTACGAAAGACTGTATGCTTGGAATTGAACAGTTAGACGCAGAGCATCAGCATTTGTTTGAACTAATTAATAATGGGATTGAAATGCTGCAGAATGATTATGTCAGGGAGCGCTATACAGAGATTAAACAGCTGCTTGATGAACTTGAGCATTATGCGGACGAACATTTTGCCCATGAAGAAGCTTATATGGAAGAAATACGCGATCCGGAGCTGATTTTGCAAAGATCGCAGCATATGTTTTTTTCAGAAAAAATCAGGGAGTGGTCTTTCTGTAATATTGATGAAGAGGAAGACCAGAGAGAACTGTTGACGGAGCTGTTACAGTTTTTGGCAAAGTGGCTGTACCATCATATTGTGGGCAGCGATACGATGATTGGAAAACTGCCGCCGCTTGAGGAATGGATGATTCGGGAAAATCCGTGCGAATTTACAGAGGAGTACATGACAGGAATTCCGCTGATTGATAAGGAGCATCAAATCTTATTTGAAATTATGGAGCGGGCGAACCGGTTGATCCGCAATTTTACAGCCGGAGATGCGTATGATTCCATCATGGAGATTTTGCAGGAACTCAAGGAGTATACCGCCTTTCATTTTGCGGATGAAGAAGAATATATGGAGAGCATTCATTATGACGGACTTGAGGCGCAGAAAAGGGCACATGAGGCTTTTATTGACAAAATAGAGAACGTGCGAGAGGAAGATATTGACCGGAATCCGCGTGAATATCTGGAAAGCCTGATGGAATTTTTGCTTGGATGGCTCATTAACCATATCCTGCATACCGATAAAAAAATACCGCAAAAATAGAGATTGTTTAGAAGAGAAAACCATTCATGATAGATGGAATGATGAGTGGCCGGGAGTAAAAAATGCCCTCTTTCCTGCAAACCAGTAGAGAGGGCATATGTCAAAATTACTTCCGGCTAATTTTATACGTATTTACAATGTGTCAATAAATCTCTGAAATGCAGCTTTTCCTTCTTTGGTGCATTTGTATACACCGGCACACTCCAATACTTTGGCAAAGACAACGCCGATTTCCTTTTGCAAGATTTTGTGGATGTTTTCGGCGGTGATATCGTAATTGCCAATCCATTCTTCGACCCAGTCGGCGTGTTTTTCAATTTCGGCCAAGTCTCTGATATTTTTATGCTTTAAAATGGCATCTTCCAATTGCAGCATTTCGTTTTTGAGTCTGGCAGGAAGCACTGCCAGTCCCATCACCTCAATCAGGCCGATGTTTTCCTTTTTGATGTGATGATACTGTGCGTGCGGATGATACAAGCCCATCGGGCATTCCTCTGTAGTGATGTTGTTTCGCAAAACAAGGTCTAACTCAAATACATCATCATGCATGCGCGCAATCGGTGTGATGGTATTGTGTGGTGTGCCGTCCGTCTCACAAAAGATAAATGCTTCTTCGTCCGTGTAGCTTCTCCAAGCAGATAAAATGTGGTCAGCGGCATTTGTAAGCGCATCCGTATCTTTGCTTTGCAGACGAATCACGGACATTGGCCATTTCACGATTCCGGCACGGATCGCAGGATAATCTTTCAAAGAGAATTCTGTTTCGTAAGGCGCCTTGGCCATGGCAAATACATAATTGCCACCCTGAAAGTGGTCATGGCTTAAAATAGAGCCACCGACAATTGGCAAATCGGCATTGGAGCCGGCAGTATAGTGCGGAAACTGTTCTACAAATTCCAGTAATTTACGGAAGGTAGCTTTGTCAATTTTCATCGGAATATGTTCGTCGTTAAAAATGATGCAGTGCTCATTGTAATATACATAAGGAGAGTACTGCAGATTGTAGCGCTCGCCGCCTAAGGTGATTGGAATAATCCTGTGGTTTTGTCTGGCAGGATGAGAAAAATGTCCGGCATAGCCCTCATTTTCCTTGCACAATAAACAGCTTGGGTAGCCGGATTTTTTGGCCTGTCCGGCCTTGGCAATGTCTCTTGGATCTTTTTCCGGTTTGGATAGATTGATTGTGATATCAATCGGACCAAATTCTGTATCAGTTACCCATTTTTCGTCTTTTGCAATACGGTCTTTGCGGATATAATTGGTTGCCTGACTAAACTGATAGTAATAATCTGTCGCTTCCTTTGGAGAAACCGCATATTTGTCGGCGAATGTTTTTCTTACCTGGGATGGAAGCGGTGTCAGAAGGCCCATGATTTTGGTATCAAATAAATCCTTCATGGTCGTTGTATCTTCTTCCAGGATACCGTTTTTGTGGGCATATTCTATCATATCTTCCAGAATTTCATGGAGCGCGCGCGGTTTTGTTTCTGTATCCGCAGGTTCCTGGTAGTCTGAAAGCCCGAATAACTCTAACAGACTGTTTGTAACATATACTTGGTCCGCTAAGTTGACCAGGCCTTGCTTGATTCCGTAATTCACTAATTCATAAATAAGATTTTGAATCATTGCTCATTCTCCTTTTTGTTTTTATAATACCTTCATGCCGCCGTATTTACGAATCTTCAATACGCTGCAGGCACCTTCGCCGAACACATTGTCCATGGCAGTTTTGTATTCCGACACAGCCGCATTTTTGACAAATGCCTGGATTGTTCCTGCAAATCCGCCACCATGGACACGACTAACACCATTTTCTTTTAAAATGCTATCGCTCACTGCAAGTGCAATAGACATGTTCTGGTGCTCGATATCATGGTTTGTGTACACATTTTGCAAATATTTGAATGAGGAATCGCCGGAAGCTTTCACTGTCTCCAAAAATGTCGGGATGTTGTCTGACCCAAGCGCAGCTACTTCGGCTTTTACGCGTTCGTTTTCCTCCACAAAATGAATTGCACGTAGGGCTGCGCGGTCACCTGCCTGTTTTCTGACATTGCTCAGGTTGGCAAAAAGTGTTTCTTTGGAAACATCATGCAGTACCTCTTTTCCAAAGAGGGCAGCCACTTTTTTCATTTCTGCCGGAATGGCTGCATAGTCGGCTGTTAAATCTGCATGAGACCCCTTGGTGTCTGTGATGCAAAGACTATATCCGTGTGCGTCCATATCAAAATCAACGCGCTCAACAATCGGGTTTGAAGGGTCTGCAAAATCAATGTGTACCAGATTGCCGACAGAGCAAGCCATCTGGTCCATGAGTCCGCATGGTTTTCCGAAGTAAACGTTTTCAGCGTACTGTCCGATGATAGCAATCTCAATTGCCGGGATGCGCATTTCATTATATAACCCGGAAAGAATCGTGCCGATGATGGTCTCAAAGGCTGCAGAAGAAGAAAGGCCTGCACCGATTAACACGTCGCTCGTAATATATGCCTGAAAACCACCGATCTGATATCCGTGGTCTTGTACACCGGCCAGGACACCTTTGATTAATGAAATGGTCGTTTCTTCTTCGGCGTCTCGTTTCTCTAAATCATCCAGAGAAATCGTAATCAAGTCATAACCGTCTGAAATGACCTTTACAACAGGTTCATCCAGTTTTTTGACAATGGCAATGGCGTCATTGTTAATAGAAGCTGCCAAAACTTCACCGTGCTGGTGGTCGGTGTGGTTACCGCCGATTTCGCTTCTGCCCGGAGCGCTGTAGATTTCTACTTCATCATTACCGAATTTCGATTCATATTCCTTCAGTGCATGAATGTATCTGCCGGTCTGATAAGGAATCCGCTCCGGATCGATATAGATATCGAATAGCAAGTCTTGGTAAAGCTCATTTTGAAAATCTTCCTGTAACATCTGAATGGTCTTCATACGTATTTCCTCCGATTGATTTTTTGTTTTGTTGCATCTTAGTTTAGCAACACATATTGTAATTATAATATAGTTTACTTTTAGTAAAATGTCAATAATAATTTACTAAAATAATAGTAAAAATTTACTTCAAAAAAAATAGCAGTATCCTATATATATAGTAAATCGTTGAAGAGAAAAACAAACAGAGGAATAAAACAATATGGACAAATAAGAAGGATGTGGTAAAATAAATGCATGAATGTATTCTGTTGTTAAAAATGACAGAATACAATAGAATAAAGAAGTTTTATTAAAAATTTACCAACGATTCAGATAAACATTTAGTTAAGGAGGAGCTATGGCAACAATCAAAGATATAGCAGAAAAGGCTGGGGTGTCTCCGGCTGCTGTCTCTAGAATATTGAATAATGATGCAACCCTTTCTGTTTCTGTAGAAACAAAACAGAGGGTACTCGAAGTGGCAGAAGAATTAAAGTATCATAAGGTGAGCAATCGCAAGAAGGCAAACTTTCAGCTTGGAATTGTACAGTGGTTTTCTGCCGAACAGGAGATGCAGGACAGCTATTATTTGATGGTTCGACAGGGAATTGAAGATTTCTGTCTGAAGAACTCCATTCCGATTACAAGAGCATTCCGCTCGGACACGGATTATATGGAAATATTAAAAGATGTGGATGGAATCATCTGTATTGGGAAATTCAGCAAAGAGGAAGTTGACAGGTTTATCCGGATTTGCAGAAATATTGTTTTTTTGGATATGCAGGTGGAAGACTACGGAATTACTACTTTGACAATGGATTTTGGGCATGCAGTGTCTTTGGCTATGGATTATCTTATGGAACTTGGGCACACAAAGATTGCATTTCTCGGAGGCAGAGAATATGCCGGGCAGCAGGAGCTTGTGGAGGACGAACGAAAGAAGGCATATATTTCTTATATGAAAAAAAAGAAGCTGCAATATAAGGAATTTTTGGTGGAGGGTAGTTTTACTTCCGCTTCCGGTTATGAAATGATGAAGGAGCTTTTGACAAGGAGTGAGAGGCCGACCGCAGTATTTGCTGCAAGTGATGCATTGGCTTTTGGCGCCATGCGGGCAATCAAAGAGAAGGGCTTGTCAATACCGGGGGATATTTCCATCATCGGCTTTAATGATACAGAAATGAGTGCGTATACATCCCCGGCACTTACGACGGTCCATGCGCCGGCGTATGATATGGGACAGCACGGTGCGAATTTGATCTATGTAACTTCTAATTTGAGCATTGACACGCCGCTAAAGGTAAAGATACCGTGTCACCTCGTAAAGAGGCGTATGCGCTCATTTGGGAATTACCAAAGCAGAAATGGCAAAACAAATGGGATTGTATCCTTCTTCTTTTTACAGAAAGCTTTCCACGGAGAGCATGACACTTGAAGAATTACAGAGGTGTCTTGATAAGGTTGGTGTTGTGATGGAGCTGGAGTTCGCATTTCCGGACGGCGATGTGTTCAATGCGCAGACCAATTATGAACAGCTTTATGAGCGAATGAACATCTTGGAACGGGAGCTGGAAACCGCAGGAAAGGTTGCGGACTTTCATAAGAAAACATTAAAAGAACTCCGGACAGAACTAAACAGTGCGGTCGGATATGTGGAATTAAGCGGACAGAATGAAGCACGTGCAGAGGAATATCTGAAAAAGCTGCAGGCGGTTCACACAAGTATGGAAAGAACCATCTCGTATTCACTCGGGGAAGCGTTTGAAGAAGAGATGACTGAAGTGGATTTGGAACAGACAGAAGCATTAGAGGGACAAAGGGTTCTTTTGGTGGAAGACAATGAACTGAACCGTAAGATTTTAAAGGAAGTGCTTTTGGGACATGGACTTGTGGTAGAAGAAACGGATAACGGTGGCAAGGCCATTTCGATGGTGAAGGAGAATGCACCCGGGTATTATCAGTTTATTCTGATGGACATTGAGATGCCTGAGCAGGATGGCTACGAAACGACACAAAAGATACGCAAACTGCCAAACCGTATCAGGGCTAACATTCCGATTATTGCC
>JAGKTY010000058.1 GCA_021153185.1 Lachnospiraceae bacterium | reverse complement strand
CAGCATGTACAAACAGTACGGAAAAGTCATCTCACCGATGGGATGCCGTGCATTCTTATCACCGTGGTATGAGAGAGGCGGTATGCATCCTGCAGATGAAAATGATACGCCTATTTTTGTCGGCCGTTTCAATATTGGTGCGGTATCGCTCCATCTGCCGATGATTCTCGCTAAATCACGTCAGGAAAACGTCGATTTTTATGAGACACTTGATTATTATTTGAATTTGATCCGTCAGCTTCATATCCGTACGTATGCTTATCTTGGAGAGATGAGAGCCTCAACCAATCCGCTTGCTTACTGTGAAGGTGGTTTCTTGGGCGGTCATCTGCAGCTTCATGACAAAATTAAACCGATTTTGAAGACAGCAACTGCGTCATTTGGTATTACGGCGTTTAACGAATTACAAGAGCTTTACAATGGCAAATCGCTTGCAGAGGACGGCAAGTTTGCTTTGGAAGTTTTAGAGCATATCAACAAAAAAGTCAACGAATTTAAAGAAGAAGACGGAAACCTGTATGCGATTTATGGCACACCGGCTGAGAATTTATGCGGTCTGCAGGTAAAACAGTTTAGAGCGCTTTACGGTATTGTAGAGGGTGTATCAGACCGCGAGTATGTGTCAAACAGCTTCCATTGCCACGTGACAGAAGACATTACACCAATCGAGAAACAGGATTTAGAGTACCGTTTCTGGGAGATGTCAAACGGTGGAAAGATTCAGTATGTCAAATATCCGATTGATTACAATACAGAGGCAATCAAAACACTCATTCGAAGAGCGATGGATATGGGATTTTATGAGGGCGTAAATATGTCGCTTGCTTACTGCGATGAGTGCGGACACCAGGAGCTTGAGATGGATGTTTGTCCAAAATGCGGAAGCAGAAACTTAACGAAGATTGATCGTATGAACGGATATCTTGCGTATTCCCGTGTTCATGGCGACACGAGATTAAGTGATGCCAAAATGGCAGAAATTGCAGAAAGGAAGAGCATGTAATGAGATATCACAACATTACGCATGATGATATGCTCAATGGGGACGGACTGCGCGTTGTATTGTGGGTTGCAGGCTGTGATCATTGTTGCAGGGAATGTCAAAATCCCGTTACATGGGATCCGGATGGCGGACTTCTTTTCGACGATTCCGCAAAGGCAGAAATTTTTGACCAGTTATCCAAATCATATATTTCGGGCATAACCTTTTCCGGCGGGGATCCACTCCATGATGCCAACAGACTTGATGTCAAGAATTTGATGTGTGAAATCAAAGAAAAATTTCCAAACAAGACGATTTGGATGTATACGGGCTCTGATTGGGAGAATATCTACAAGCTTCGGATGATGCAATATATTGATGTTGTTGTCGACGGAGAATTCAAGATTGATTTGAAGGATCAAAAACTCCTTTGGAAGGGAAGCTCGAACCAGAGAGTCATTGATGTAAAAGCAACACTTGCGTCAGATACACCGGAAAAACCGGTATTGCATTGTGGCGATTATTCGTAAGGAAGGGTAAGATGAAAAGAATAGCAAAATTTCATACGGTGAGTGAAGGTCAGTTTACGGAAGGCATGAAGGATTGTTTCCCGGCGATGACAGATGATGAGATCAGGCAGTGTTATGCGTCATTAAAGCTGCCAAAGAGAGCGACGTCGGGCAGTGCCGGATATGACTTTTACACACCGGTAGATATCGTATTAAAACCTGGTGAGACGATTAAGATTCCAACAGGTATCCGTGCGTGGATGGAAGATGAGTACGTGCTGAAGCTTTATCCGAGAAGCGGACTTGGCTTTAAATATCGTCTTCAGCTCAATAACTCTGTCGGAATCATTGACAGTGATTATTTTCATTCGGATAATGAAGGTCATATTTTTTGTAAGATTACAAATGACTCAAATGAAGGCAAAACCGTTGAAATTCCTGCCGGTACCGGTTTTGTGCAGGGTATTTTTATTGAATATGGGATTACCATAGATGATGATGCGGATGGCGTTCGAAACGGTGGATTCGGCAGTACGACAAAATAATGGATAAGACTCCTTTTTTTGGACATACTTTTTGTGTCTGGGGAAAGGAGTTTTTTATGGTGTTTGAAGAAAAATCGTTTGCAGGAAATGTGGCTTATTTAGATCAAAGGCTTAAGGTAAACGAAAATTTTGATATGTTATCCAGAGAGTTGGTGATTGGAGGCAGGCGCAGCCGGTTTTATCAAATTGATGGATTTTGTAAAGATGACATGATGCAAAAAATGCTGCAGTTTTTTATCGGGATTACTGACAAACAGATGCCTGATTCGGCAGACTCATTTTTGCTGCTTCAAATGCCTCATGTGGAGGCGCAAACAACCGATGCGGTTGAAAAGGCTGTACAAAGCTGCCTTAGTGGTGAGTTTTTGCTTGTCATTGACGGATATGAGCAAATCATTATCATTGATGCAAGAACCTATCCGGCAAGAACTGTGACGGAGCCTGATAAAGACAAAGTGATGCGGGGGTCAAAGGATGGGTTTGTTGAGACAATTGTTGCAAATACGGCTCTTATCCGCAGAAGGATCCGCAGTGAGGAGCTTCGTATGGAAATGATTCAGCTCGGTGAGACATCCCATACGGACATTGTTCTATGCTACATGGAGGGACGTGTTAATCAAAACCTCCTGCAAATGATCCGGCATAAAATACAGACAACGATGGTGGATGCACTGACGATGAACCAGGAAAGTCTTGCGGAATGCTTATATCCCGGAAAATGGTTCAATCCGTTTCCGAAGTTCCGGTATACAGAAAGACCGGATACGGCAACGGCACAAATTTTGGAAGGCAATCTGATTATTCTTGTTGATAACTCGCCGCAGGCGATGATGCTGCCGGTTTCGCTCCTTGATTTGCTTGAGGAGGCAGATGATTTTTATTTTCCGCCGGTGACGGGAACCTATTTGAAGATTTCGCGGTTTTTAATCGCACTCATCACGTATTTCCTGACACCTACATTTTTGCTTTTTATGCAAAATCCGCAGTGGATTCCTGAGATGTTTCAGTTTGTTATGCTAAAGGAAACGTCCAATTTGCCGCTTATTTGGCAGTTCCTGATTTTGGAATTGGCAGTAGATGGGTTAAAGCTTGCTGCAATTAACACACCGGGTATGCTTTCGACACCGCTGAGTGTGCTTGCGGCGATTGTACTTGGAGAGCTTTCTGTGTCGAGTGGCTGGTTTAATGGGGAGGTCATGCTTTATATGGCTTTTGTTGCGGTTGCAAACTATACGCAGGCAAGCTATGAACTGGGGTATGCCATCAAATTTTTACGGATTATCCAGCTCGTACTGACAGCGCTGTTCAATGTATATGGCTATGTGCTTGGAATTATCTTTACAATTTGCTGCCTTGTGTTCAACAAAACCATTGCAGGCACGTCGTTTACGGAGCCACTGATTCCGTTTCGTCCGAAAAAGCTGTTTCATCGTTTGATACGAAAACGAATCTATTTTGCGAATACAGATGGGGCAAACACAAGGGAGGGATAGCGTTTTTCGTGCAATCGACGCAAACCTGTTTCTTTATTCTTGCGACTTTATTTTAACAGTGTTAAAATAAAGTCGAGGTTAAGAAATATGTTTAAAATTATGACAGACAGCATGTCGGATTTACCATCCGGCTTTATCAGACAAGAAAATATAGACGTATTGTTTGTGCCTTACAAAATTGAAGGGCGCATATTTAACAGGAATTATCAGATGGACCCTGTCGCTTTTTACAATAAAATGCGGGAAGGGTTTGTTCCGGAGACGTTTCCGGTCACGTTTGAAGAGGCGAGAACAGCGTTTGGGCAGGTGCTCAAAACACAACCGGAGATATTATACATTAGTTTTTCATCCAAAATGAGCCAAACGTTTGAAAATGTGCAGCGTGCGGCGAGAGAACTCAACCGTGGTGTGGATGGGGCCAAAATTATTGTGATTGATACAAAGGCGGCATCTCTTGGTCAGGGGCTGATTGTATATCAGGCGGCAAGAATGCGGAAAGAAGGTGCCACGATTGATGAGGTTGCCAAATATATCGAGCAGAATTTGCAGAGCTTTTCACAGATTATGACAGTAGATTCACCGGGGTATTTATACCGCGGCAATCGCATTAAGAAATCAAGCCTGATTATGTGTACGCTGACGGGACTAAGGCCTATTTTACACATTGATGCGGAAGGTGCGTATGCGAGATTTGACTTAATTCGCGGACGAAAGAGTTCACTCCTTTATTTGGTCGATTTTTTGGAAGCGCATATGAAATACAGCAGGGAAGATAATGAGATAATCGGTATTTCGCATTGTGATTGCGAGGCGGACGCAGAGTTTGTCGCTGAGGAAATCCGAAGAAGATTTGGATTTGAGCGGATTATGATTCAGATGATGGAGCCCGCAATCGGAGCCCATACGGGACCGGGAACAATTGGATTGTTTTTTAGAGGAAATAAGAGATAGGTCTATTTAGTTAGGCCTATTTTTTATTTTTATATTTTTGCGAAATAGTCAGGGCAAGATTCTTTTTGTTCCGTTTTCGTGTTTCTTACATAAAGTATACAAAAAGAAAAGAGATTTGTATGAATTCGTATTATGAGCGCGGAAACACAGAGAAATCACTTGCGTTTGCTTATGTGAAATGGCAAAAAATGGAGCAGGTGTTTGAAAGTTTATCAGAAGCGATGCAAATAGGGACATTATTTCCTGAACTGGAGAAGCCTTTTGTGAAAGAGAGGTGTAAAAATGGTCGCAAATAAAGAGATGAACAGTGCAGCAAAAAAGAAAATGCTCGACAGGGTGAACGAACTGTCGTTTGCGGTTGTTGAGATGAATGAATACCTTGACACGCATCCGTATGAAAAAGATGCCATTGACTATTTTGTCCGTCTCAATCGGGAGTATAACAAAGCAAAAAAAGCGTATTATGAGGCATTTGGTCCGCTTACAATCGATCAGATTGATCAGGTAAACGGTATGACGGCGTGGAACTGGGCATTAGAAGATTTGCCATGGAGGTAGAAAGAGATGTGGAATTATGAAAAAAGACTTCAGTATCCACTAAAGATAAAGCAATGTAATCCGAAGATTGCACAGATTATTATTAGCCAATATGGCGGACCGGATGGGGAGCTTGGTGCCAGCATGCGCTATTTGTCACAGCGTTATACGATGCCGTATCCTGAAATTGCGGGGTTGCTTACCGATATTGGTACCGAGGAGCTGGCGCACTTTGAGATGATCGGTGCGATTGTGTATCAGCTGACGAAGGATTTGACACCGGAAGAAATAAAAAACAGTGGTTTTGCACCGTATTATGTGGATCATACCCTGGCACTTTGGCCGCAGGCCGCAGGTGGTATTCCGTTTAATGCTTGCGAGTTCCAAAGTAAGGGTGATGTGATTACGGATTTGAACGAGGACCTTGCAGCAGAGCAAAAGGCGAGAACAACGTATGACAATATTTTGAGACTTGTTGATGATCCGGACGTTTGCGATGCAATCAGATTCCTCCGCGCGCGCGAAATCGTGCATTATCAGCGATTTGGTGAGGCGCTCAGACTTGCGGCGGAAAAACTGGATGAGAAAAATTTCTACGCGTTTAATCCGGAATTCGATTCCTGATTTGATTTCGTATGTACGCGAAAAAGCGTGGTATGCAAAGTGCCGAAAAAATATAGGGATTTCAGTAATAACATACAAAATCATAAAAATATTAAAAAAATTCAAAAAATATTCAAAACTCAAATCTTCCTTTGGCACTACATGGCAGTCATCAACCCAAGTTCTCACACGACTTGTGCCCGCCCATGCCGAAGCTAAATTAAAAGCCGAAGTATTAACTAAATCAAGTGAAGATTTTTGTAGAGAGCCTCGTTCCACACCTGGTGCTGAATCTTTTAAAATTCCATCCATATAAGCTTTAGGACTTGCCACCCGCGACGTGCGCACAATCCCATCTGGTAAAGTAAATTTGCTGTGAGCCCCAGCGCCTAAGGCTAAATAATCCCCAAAACGCCAATAATTCACATTGTGCCGACATTCGTGGTTAGGCTGGGCAAACGCACTTACCTCATAATGCTTATAAGAAGATTCTTCGAGCATTTTAAACCCTTCTAAATTGAAATTATTAAAGATAGACGCCACATCATTTATGGCCGTAAGTGCGGTGGCGCGATCATGGATCCGCTTTAAGCGTTTTAATTCTCCATCATTTAAGCTTTGAATGCCTAAACTGATGCGGTTCACCCCAAGCGCTTTATAGCCTTTAAGACTCGTAAGATCGACTGTACCGGGATTAGCTTCCATGCTGATTTCGCAATCCGTAGCTAAGTTTAGTTTTAGGTTTAAAGCTTCAAACAAGCGTTCAAGTTCTTGTGGTGGAAATAAACTCGGTGTGCCCCCACCAAAATATACGCTCCTAATAGGACGATTGGTTAAAAGTTTAAGCTCTTGGGCTTCTAAAAGCTCGCACGTTAAATCAAGCTCCTTAATTAAGGCCTCAACATAAGCTGTAAAAGCTTTAGGATCTGTGGGGCGCGCTTGAGAGTTAAAATCACAATAAGGACATTTGCGCACACACCAAGGTAAATGAATATATAACCCCAAAGGAGGTGTTTTTAATAATAAAGA
Organism: Lachnospiraceae bacterium; assembly: GCA_021153185.1. GTDB lineage: Bacteria > Bacillota > Clostridia > Lachnospirales > Lachnospiraceae > SIG333. The sequence goes on along the minus strand of JAGKTY010000058.1, from coordinate 1,419 downwards.
GCTCATAAAGATCCTAAATTCAAGCCCAAGCTTGACCCCAAGTTTGCATAACCTAACTTAAATGCAAACTAGAACCTAAAACCAAGCAAACTCGCCTCCAAATTAGACCAACTAAATCTCAAAAGACCAAGTTTAGCTTTAACGTTTAACTTCGATATGCACAGAATCATCTACCATGGTCACGGCAATTTTTTCGTCTGACTTTATCACCCCTTTGACCACCAATCCTAGACGTAACAGTTCTTGTAAATCCATCCCATCAGGCACCACCACTTGCCCCCCTGCGTCTCGCACCGAACCTAAGCGAAACATGCATTCATTACAAGAGACGTCGAGTTTTTTGTTGTTTGATAACACGCCTAAACTCATCAATACTTTCAAAAAGCGATAGACTGTTGAAATGCCAATTCCAGGGTTTGCGGCTAACACTTCATAGTACAATTCTTTTGTACAGCTAAAGCGACCAGTGAAAAGATTATCCACAATCAACAGTCTTTGTTTAGACATTCTGACCCCTGCTGCTTTTAATTTTTCTAAGCAATCAGCTTTGGCGTTATGGAGAGTAAAACACTCGTCTAAATGATCCAAATTTTCTTTTGTTGTATCCATGTCAGTTTCCATGTATTAACAATATCTAAAAATTCTGCAAACCTAAGAGCAAACCCACTGTCTGCCAAACTTAAATTTTTAAACCGACTAAATCCAAAGACCCAAGGTTACTTTACCACCGTTATCACCACATGCCCATCACAGACTTGAGCACAAGCCTCAATTAGTTTTAACAACTCATCGGTTGCCATCGGGGTTATTAGCTCAAGCTCAATTAAGCGCTGTCTGTGACTAACCTTGGCGTATTCCACAGCTTCTATATCTGCTTTGATCTTTTTTTCTAAAGTCATCGCACACATCGGGCAATCAAGTCCGGTAACTGCAAAAACGTACTGCATAACCCTATTCCTTCTCTCTAATGTGCTCAACAGCAACCTTAAGCACCATCGACACATGATCGTCGCTTAACCGATACAATATATGCATCCCATCGCGACGCCCGACCACGAGCTTACATCTTTTTAAAATTGCTAATTGATGCGACACTGCAGAAACAGTCATTTCGAGCGCCCGAGCAATATCACATACGCACTTTTCTGTTCCCGCTAACAACAAAAAAAGAATTCTAATGCGCGTTTGATCGCCCACCGCCTTAAAAAAATCCGCCAAGGCTCCAGCCTCCATCACGGAATCTAGCACAACCAAATCTGCCGTTTGGGTTTCACTAATTTTTGGACATTCGTTATCCATCAACACAGACCTTTAGGTTTTAACTTACCTTGAGAACTAAAACTTCAACAATACGTGCACACATCTTTGCTCACCTGCTGGTTATTTATCATTTGAGCATTTATTCAAATACAATAATAC
>JAGKTY010000010.1 GCA_021153185.1 Lachnospiraceae bacterium | reverse complement strand
AAAACATGGGAGGACCTTAAAATGATTGCAAAACAGAATGCAGCCCTTAAGCAGGCAACCGAAACGTTATATGCGCTAAACTGTGATCAGACAATCCGCGACATGTGCCGTGCCAGGGAGGATGCCATCCGGCATGAAAATCGTATAAAGCGCGAACTTGCTGAGGCAAATGCTGCTCTTGCTGATAAAGATGCCAAGCTCTCCGATGCCAAGGCTGAAATCGCTGATAAGGATGCCAAACTCGCCGATGCCAAGGCTGAAATTGCTGATAAGGATGCTGAAATTGCCAGACTAAAAGCAGAGCTGGCGAAAAGATAAACCTATGGAATTGATTACTGGGCTAGGCTCTTCAAAGCAAAAACATAAATTCCCAATACGTACAACGCCTCTCCCGCTCATGCGATTGGGAGAGGCGCTTTTTCAATTTACCATACCATTGGTGCCTGTAAAGTCGAACACGATTTGAGTGAGGAAAGCTTTGAATCAATTAAGCGAGCTCTTCCTAAGTTCTTATTATATAGAGTCCTTACTTGACATTTGTTCAGCAAGCTTCTTTCTCTGTCTTCTTTCATGAGCAAGATTTTCTTGAATTTCATCCATTCTTCTATAAATGTCTGCAATTGCTTCCTGCTCATTCTGCGGACGTTCCGGAAATTCCTGCGAGTTTCTGGCAGCAATGTCCTTTGCAAAAAGTTTTCCAAATACCCATCTCACAATAGGTTGGATGAAAAATATTTGTGAGAAGAAAGCAAATGGGAAATTTAAACATATTAACTTTATTACATTTGCAAAAAGCGTGAAAATATTGAATCCGGTATAGTATGGATAATACATCCATGCAGCTAAAAAACTCATTAACGGACACATAATGAGTACTGTACAACTGATGATAACCGTTTCGAATATCATAGGATGATTTTTCCTTGGATCAAACATCTTACAAGCCATTTTAAACGAGAGTGGACTACCGATTACACATTCAAAAATATACGCACAGCAAAACTCAATAACTATCACTGCCCATATAGGAAGCATATTACCAAACATATACACACCGCCTTGAGCATTGATTGCATGAAGCACACTATCTGCATCGTTTATCTGCATCAAAGTGCTTCCATTAACAACATAAAGGCTGTAAAATAGTAAGCGCACAATAAGATAGTGCCTTTTGGCACGGTTGTAATCCATGAGATAATGAACTCCATATAGTTACGCGAGTTATAGTAATGCGTAGTAATGCGAGGAGGTTAGTCATGGATCAAGTTACTAAAGTTCGTCAGCACTTCAAACACGAGGAATGGAAATCTATTATAAGTGAGTGTCGTGCCAGTGGTATGACTGTCAAGGCCTGGTGTAAGGCAAATGGTATCGTTGAACAGACATACTATAAAAATCTCAAAAAGTTGCGCGAGGAGATGATAGAAAATTTACCAGCTCCAATCACAACAGATATCTGCGAAAAACCAGCTATCTTCAAAAAACTAGAAGTCCAATCGCCTATACCAGATACAAAAGCTGCGGTTATCATTCGTCTTGGGAACGCTACTATTGAAGTCAATGAAGGTACTTCACAGCAAACCGTACAGGCAGTGCTCTTGGCATTGCAAAACGTATGCTAGGCGATATCACAGTTGTAGAAAACATCTACATTGCATGCGGCTATACCGATATGCGTAAATCAATAGATGGTTTGGCAACTGTTGTTCAGGAACAATTCCAGTTGGATCCTTTCTCGAATTCTCTCTTTCTATTCTGTGGAAGAAACAGAGATCGAATGAAAGCTCTCTTGTGGGAGGGCGACGGATTCGTACTTCTCTACAAACGATTAGAGAACGGATCCTTTAAATGGCCTCGTAATGAAACCGAGGTCAAACCCATTACATGGCAGCAATTTCGCTGGCTAATGGAGGGCCTACAGGTCGAACAAAAACAATCAATAATGCCGGCGAAAAGGGGAGATTTTTGCTAACGAAAAACAGCGCAAGCCCTTGATTTTACTGGCTTTTTGGCACTTTTTGTGGTATAATTATCTTATCAAAAAGCAAAGGAATTATACCAGTGATGACTGAAAAAGATGCCTATATTGAGCACCTTGAAAACACCATAAAGGACTTACAAAACCAGGTGAGTAATCTTACTGAAATGGTTCTTTTGCTACGCAAAGAAAAGTTTGGACCATCCAGCGAGAAGACAACGACACAGATTGAAGGACAGCTCTCTTTGTTTAACGAAGCTGAGGTGGAGGCAGATGATAAAACATCAGAGCCACTCATTATTCGTAAAGGCTGTGTTTATAATCGCAATAAAAAGACCAATCGAGAAGAACTGTTAAAAGATCTTCCTATTGTGGAAATACCATGTGTCTTAAGCGATGACGAATTGATCTGTAAACAGTGCGGTGGCGATATGAAGCAAATCGCATTTAACAAAGTTCGTGACGAGCTTGAATATGTGCCAGCCAAGGTACGCATTGTTAGATATATGCAACAGGTATGTGAATGCCCTGCATGCAAGCACAAAAATCGTCCATTTATCAGAAAGGCGGATACGCCTACTTCTGTCTTAAATCATTCGTTGGCTTCACCAAGTTCCGTTGCCCGCGTCATGTATCAGAAGTACGTAAACAGTATTCCTCTTTACAGACAGGAAAAAGACTGGGAACAGATAGGAATCGGTCTTAGCCGTGCCACTATGGCAAACTGGATTATTCGTAGTAGTGAAGACCATCTGATGCCAGTAGTTGAACATCTTCGTAAAAAACTCTTGGAACGTGACATCATCCATTGTGATGAAACTCCTGTCCAGGTTCTTAAGGAAGAAGGCAAAAAGCCACAGACCAAATCTTATATGTGGCTGTATCGTAGTGGCAATGATGGAAAACATCCAATCGTCCTCTACGATTATCAACCTTCCAGAAATGGAGACCATGCGGTCACATTTCTAAAGGACTTCAAGGGATATGTCCATTCCGATGGATATGCCGGCTATAACAAGCTGACAGACATCACCAGAGTCGGATGTTGGGCACATCTTAGACGAAAGTTTGTAGAAGCCATCCCTACAAAGAAATCGGATGGACCACCAACCAGTGCTGAAACAGGTCGTCAGTACTGTGATAAACTCTTCGCTATTGAAGATACATTAAAAGACCTATCACCTGAAGAAAGATTTTGTAAGCGTCTTGAATTGGAAAAACCAGTTCTTGAGGCTTTTTGGTGTTGGCTTGATTCTCTTAATGCATTAAAAGGTTCTGCCCTTGGAAAGGCTGTAACCTATGCACAGAATCAAAAACCATATATGGAGAACTATCTCCTTGATGGAAGATGTTCTCTTTCAAACAACGCAGCAGAGAATGCAATTCGTCCATTTACAGTTGGACGAAAAAACTGGCTCTTTGCAGATACTCCAAAAGGAGCAAAAGCATCTGCTGCAGTATATAGCTTAGTTGAGACCGCTAAAGCAAATGGTCTTAACGTATATGCGTATCTTCAACATTTGCTTATGTATATGCCTGATACACAGTGGCAACAGTATCCAGAAGATTTGGATTACTTGATGCCTTGGGATCCAGATGTACAAGAGCAATGTAAGTAGCAACTGTTAACGTTGAGGATGGTATTATAAGCCATCCTCTTATTTTTTAGAAGGCACTATGTTATTGTGCGGTTACGTAAAATACGTATCCATGTACGGTTACTAATACTGTGAGGAATGCAAATACCATCCTCTGAAATTGATTTCTCGGCATATTAATTTCTCCTTCTTTTCAAACAAAAAACACATATGGGCAATTATATATCTGACGGATATATTCATCTTAATAGATTACATATTTACCGTGATCAGATTTACGTGTTGCACACCACATGTGTCGTTTATGTCTGTTATTTTGTTTTTATCATTGTATCACATTTATTAATTTAATGTAAGTCAAAATTATCACAATAATCAGCTCTTATCTATTTACAATAGAATTAAGTGTTTATTGGATATGTTATTTTTTTGCACTAAGACGTCAGCACACTTAGCGCCTCACAAATGAAAGCGCTTCAGATATTTATCCATTCCGAGTCTTACCAGTACCGTATTCATCTTGCCCTTCGTCATATTGTTTAACAGATGAAGGGCTTGGAGAATTGAGGAGACTAGACTATTTACCCCTAATACCGGACACCATCGCTTCCAATAGTTTTCCCATACTTCTCTTTTTTTCGGCTACCAATTCGTCTTCAATTTTACTCCAATTGCTGATTGGTTCTTGCTCAATAATTCTATCTCTACTCTGAATTCTATTTCCCAATCCAAACCGTTTCGTAATTGTCTCAATTCTTGAGAACATGCTGCTCACTCCTTCTTGCTTTCTTTCAAAGACATAAAACTCTTTATGAAACGCAATAGAAAAAGCAACGGCATGGAAGGAATCTGTTAGCACATATGATGCATTTTGGATCATGTACAAAAATTCAGCCGGGTCTAATGTATATAACTTAGGGCAATCCAGCGAGTTAAGCGCATATATACACAGGCCTTTCTCTTTTGCAAAAGCATTGACAGATTCAGGCACTTCTCCCAAGAAATAAGTACAGATGTATCTGCCTTCAATATCTAATTCCGGCTTCTTTGTGATATGTTCCCAATCAGCTTTATCAAGTAAAAGTGTTGGATCCAATGTGACGTCAGCATCTCTTCCGGTTAGTTCTTTCACTATTTCAGCTGCTCTTTCTTCTCGAACAGATATATACTTCATCTTTGAGAGGTTCTTTTTGAAGTACCGCTTCGCCCCTTCCGGAATGCTGTCTGCCCCTATACTTGCAGCAAATGACAGTCTTTTTTCTTTGGTTGTGAAAGTCAGAAACTCATACTCCATCGCTTCATAATACGGATTCCAAACCTGATCGCTTCCAACAATGAAATAATCAATTGCATATTTTTTCAGGACTTTATTCGCATTGAAATGATTGACACAAACAATCGGCTCTAAAATCGTTGTGTAGGAATGTACAAAATCCAGAAACCTCTGTTCCCTTTCCTTTTTCAATCCACTTTTTTCTTGTGGCGAATACAGCGATCCTCTAACAACACGATAAGGAGTGAGCCAGTTCCTTATTTTTTGAATTGTGCCATTGGTTCTGATAACCCAGTCTTCTTTTGTAAAAACTCTTATCCCATTGAAAACCTTAAATCCCTCATTCTGCAAAAGCTTCGTCAACGCATAGTTTTGAAGCCTATTGCCATAATTTATATAGTCATCTATTGTCACAATCGCAACTGTCCTATTATTCATCAGAATTCTTGTGCCTCTTTCGCAAAAACAAATCATAGATAAATCGTGCATGCTTCATCAAATATATTTTTAACCTGACCTCTTTGCTCAAATCATCGCGGATTGGCTTGATATCCAATGCACATATTCTCTCATAGCACGCTCTATAATCTCCACCATTCATGTATATTGCAGAATACATATCCAGCAGTTTTAGTAATTCATGCCTTTCGATATTTCGCAATATACTGTTGCTTTGTACTCTTTTTTTGCAATACGAGAGAACCTTTAAATTATCAAGTTCCTTATTTATAGTTGCATCGTGCATCGCCGATGTGCTTCTCTGGAAATAGTTGTATCCAACATGGCTTAACAGCTTTATCTTTTTTGATTTCTCTATGACATCGAAAACAAATTTCTGATCTTCTGCGATTCTAATTGTTCGATCAAATAAAATATCCTTAATAATCTCCGCTCGATACACCTTTTCCCAAACGGCGTTATGGATGAGTTTCTCTACCCCGAACAGTTTATCGAGCATCACATCTTTTTCAGTTATAACAACGTCTTCTGAAACGAATTGCGAATACCTTGTATTGTCACCATCAATTATTTTGTAGTTTCCCTGAACGAAATCATATCCACCACTGTCCAATTCCCAGACAGCCTTTTCATAGAAATCCGGTTCGACTGTATCATCACCATCTACAAAGGTGATGTACTCCCCTGTCGCCTTGCGAATTCCAACATTCCGAGCGTTGGATACACCCTGATTCTCTATGGAATACATCTCTATTTGACTATGTACCTGTTGATATCTCCGTATAACTGACTCACTTCCATCCGTTGAGCCATCATTTATCACAATAATCTCATAGTCAGAAGAAAAACGGATGGATAATAACGAATCCAATGTAGTTGCAATATAGTTCTCTAGATTGAAGACCGGAACAATGATTGAAAGTTTCATAAGTTACCCTCTCACATGTGGCTGTTTGAAGCATTTACGCAAAGCGGATTTTGCTCCTCTATAGACTTTCACCGCCGGTAAATATAATCTCATGTATGTGTTCATTATTTTGTTATTATTTTTATAGAAGATAGAAAGTCCCAGATAAGCCCGCTTGGAAAGAGTCTTCCACCCCAGATACGCTCTGCCTTTTTTTACAAACTCATAGGAGCGAACTTCATCCAATGCGGCATTTCGCCTCTCTTTAGAAGAAATACAGGTATACATTGCTTCCACATCACTCCATAGGTTAGCAAGATATGTATGAAAAAAATTTTTCTTGTTCTGCTCGGTATCCAAGCCCATCTTCTCGATAAACTGATATAGTAACGGGCGAACAATATTAAATCTTCGATACTACTCCTTCTGGTAATTTTGCGAAATACTCGTCGGGTTTATTCGATACTGATAGAGTGGTTCGTCCAAATAGTAGAAACGGTTTGCTGTATACATCACAGGTAAACACTGGAGCAAATCCTCTTCCAATTGAATGTTATAGAAATTGCTGTAATCCGTGTCAATATCAAACAACTCGTATCTGCAGCATTTAAAGCACAACGAATTCAAGTGACCAAGCAACAATTCTTCAATTATTTCTTTTTTTTCTACGCTTCCGGAATGTTCAAACCATCCGGGCTCAGCCTTTCCTATTGCACCCCCATTTTCATCAATTCGGCTAAACAAAAACAGTACTACATCAGAATCTGTTGTCTTAATTATTTCATGTAACCGGCTTAGGGTATTGTCCCCCCAACAGTCATCGCTATCCAGGAAGCAAACAAATTGCCCTTTCACAAGCTTCAATCCTGCCCTTCTGGCGGATATTAAACCCTGATTCGGCTTATGCTGAACCCGAAACCTATCTGGGAAGCGATTCGCATAATCATCGCAAATCCGCCCACTGCTATCCGTCGATCCGTCATCAATGAGAATAACCTCATAATCAGAAAATGTCTGACCCAAAACGGAATCCAAACAAAAAGAAAGATATTTTTCAACATTGTAAACCGGAATTATTACGCTAAATAAAGGTTTATTCATTTCATTTCTCTCTACTGTCCTATTTCTTTGGCACAAAAAAGCCTTTGTTTTAGCTACTTTGCAAAGATAACAAAGTTACAAACAATGATACGTATTTCACAGCCCCGTCTTATATTTGATGCAGACTTCGTTTCCGATTACAGAAATCTCTTTAGCGGTTAACATAACTGCGTCTTTTACTTGTTCAATTCCAATCCCTGCGACCGGACCTTTGGCATCATGCCCGCCAAAAATCTTTGGACCGATATAGACATGAAGTTCATTGACAAGCCCTTTTGAGAGCATACTTTCATTCAGTGTACCGCCGCCCTCCACATAAACGCTGTCGATGTTTTCATTCCCCAGATATTCCATCAGTTTGTCCAAATCAACCTGACCATTCTGATCCGGGCAGCAAATGACGGATACGCCTGCCTCTTTTAGTTTACATAATTTGTTGATGTATTCATCTTTTACTGAATCCGCTGAACAATTGTTTTTATGCGGTTTACATAAATTTAATTCGCGACATTCTATAGTAGGTTTACATAATTCATTTTCCGTGCATCCTTTATATTCTTCATCATTTTCATCTTTCCATGTTGTTTTATCTGAAAGCGCACACGCCACGATGGTTGGATGCTCCTTGGCTGTTCTCACAATCTGACTATCTAGCGGGATACGAAGTTTACTATCTACAATCACACGGATGATTTCTCTGCTATCCGGAATCCGCACTGTTAACATCGGATCGTCCGCCAGCACTGTGCCGATTCCGACCATGATTGCCATATGTCCCTTGCGCTCCATCTGCACTTTATTTCGAGACGCCTCTCCCGTAATCCATTTTGAATCGCCCGTCTTTGTCGCAATTTTCCCATCGGCAGTCATTGCATACTTCATCGTCACATACGGCCGTTTGGTCGTGATGTAATGAAAAAAGATATCATTGATGGCGTCACACTCATGCCTCATAAAGTCATTTACGACTTCAATCCCATGCGCTTTTAGTACTTTCACGCCGCCTCCGGATACGACCGGATTGGGATCCCTTGAACCAATCACAACCTTTGCAATCCCCGCATCAATGAGCGCCTGCGTACACGGCGGCTGCTTCCCATGATGACAACAAGGCTCTAATGTCACATAAATTGTTGCCCCCTTCGGGTCCTCTGTCACATGTGCGAGTGCCTCACGCTCCGCATGAAGCTTTCCATATTGCGTATGATACCCCTCTCCAATGATTCTTCCATCTTTCACAATCACCGCGCCCACAAGCGGATTCGGGTTCACGTGCCCATATCCCTTTTTCGCCAGTTCAATCGCACGCTCCATCCACTTTCTATCTTCCATCTTACTACCTCATCTTCTATATTATACGCTTTCTATATTTTACTCTTTTCGTATAAGCATCTGATTTCAGCTATATTTTCATTATCACAAATCGCTATTTGGACTTTTCTACATGGATTTTTCGATTATTTCTATTTTCCCATGTAATTTTTTATCTGTTTCTACATGGGGTTTTGCATTTTCTCGTTTTTCACATGTAAATTTCTATCTGCTTCTACATGGGATTTTGCATTTTCTCGTTTTTCCCATGTAAATTCCTATCTGTTTCTACATGGGGTTTTGCACTTTCTCTATTTTCTCATGTAAAATTCTACCTGTTTCTACATGGGATTTTGCATTTTCTCGTTTTTCCCTTGTAATTTTCTATCTGTTTCTACATGGGATTTTGCACTTTCTCGTTTTTCCCATGTAAATTCCTATCTGTTTCTACATGGGATTTTGCATTTTCTCTATTTTCCCATGTAAATTCCTATCTGTTTCTACATGGGGATTTGCACTTTCTCTATTTTCCCATGTAAAATTCTACCTGTTTCTACATGGGATTTTGCATTTTCTCGTTTTTCCCATGTAAATTCCTATCTGTTTCTACATGGGGTTTTGCGCTTTCTCGTTTTTCCCATGTAAATTCCTATCTGTTTCTACATGGGGTTTTGCATTTTCTCTATTTTCCCTTGTAAATTTCAAAAAATCAGCACCTCGATAAACGTATATGCGCGACTTGCATATGCATCAGATGGCAAACCCTGTGAGGCGTCGGTACTTAACGAATTGCGCAGCAATGAGTTTAGTACCGCTACGCCGTAGCCGGAGCGAGAGCGCGTTTGCAAGATGATGACATATGCATAGGAGCGCCCATGAGTTTTCCCATGTAAATTCCTATCTGTTTCTACATGGGATTTTGCATTTTCTCTATTTTCCCATGTAATTTTTTATCTGTTTCTACATGGGGTTTTTCACTTTCTCTGTTTTCCACTGTAAAATTCTATCTGTTTCTACATGGGATTTTGCGCTTTTTCTATTTTCACATGTAATTTTCACAAAACCAGCACCTCGATAAACGTATATGCGCGACTTGCATATGCATCAGATGGCAAACCCTGTGAGGCGTCGGCACTTAATGAGCAACTTGTTGCGAATTTAGTGCCGCTACGCCGTACCCGGAGCGAGAGCGCGTTTGCAAGATGATGACATATGCACAGGAGCGCCTTCGACATGTGATGCTGTATGCACAGAAGCACCCTAATTAAGCGATAATAGCACTCTGTTTGACAGCCGGTAACACTTCACGCTATACTAATCATATCATACGCGAAGCGAGGTACCCATATGGCAGTTACATTATACACACTAGGTAACATAATATTAGTTATGTCACCCATAATCATCGTCCTCTTTGTGCTCACCAAAGCCGCCATCAAAACGAAAAAGGCGTCTAAAGAACACGAGCGCGCATTCGAAGAAGATATACTTAGAAATACCCTACATACTCGACATGATACGGACCGTTCGGAAACAGATACCGATATAAATCAATAAAATAATCGTCGGTCATGCTCGCCATGTAATCTACCACGATATCTTCCTTTGGAAGTGCTTCGTATTCTACACGATTGCCATAATATTTCGTATGCTCTTTCACATAATTGATATGATGCGTGTAAATCACAGAATCCTTTTTCCCTTCGGAGATATCCTGATACAGCTTGTCAAACACAGCTTCAAACATCGGATAAATCTGCTCCTTAAACAGCTTTGTATCCGACTCATTCTGATAAATCAGCTGATAGTTTTCCTTTTTTCCAATTGAAAAAGCCGCAAAAGCCTCCGGAGACATCGACAAATACGGTTTGCCGTAGCTGTGCTCGATGATGCTCACAGTCATATTGTGGATAATCTCCGCGTTGATGCGTCCGATTCCCAAATCTGCAAATACCCCTTCATCCTGTAACACACCGAGCTTAATCGCATCCTGCCTGTCTTTTCCGAGATACGCAATCATATCCGACACGCGCATGACGCATGCCTCAAGTGTTGACGGCACAAGCTTTGCCACGCTCCCAAAGTCCGTGTAGCTTTGCTTCATCCGCGCATCAAACACATCAAACGACATCTCCTCAACCGGCCGGTATTCCTGCTGCTCGATTTCCCCATTATGACAAATGATTCCATCTAACGTCTGCAGGCTCACATTCACAGGAAAAATCGTATCAAGCACGCGCGCACTCTGGATATTGTGATGGAAATGCTTGCCAAAACGCGAAAAATAGAGTTCATCCAATTTGTACTCTCCCGCATGTCCAAATGGCGTATGCCCGATATCATGCCCGATGCTAATTGCTTCGATCAAATTCAGGTTCAGTCCAAGCACCTGCCCGAGATTTCGCGCGATTCTTGATACAAGCTGCACATGAGAGCCACGTCTTGAAATATCGTCGTTTCGATATAGGGAAAAGACCTGCGTTTTGTCAGCATAACGATTGTAATACGGATTGTGCATGATTTTCTCACAATCCCTTACAAATGCCGGTCGCCAAACCGATGCCTGATCATGTCCCTCATATCTTCTCACAACATCCTTATCCTGAAATGCATACGGATTTAGCACATGATTCTTCTGATCGCTTTCAATCTGTTTTTGTATGTTTTCTGACAGAGAAATATAATTTGACATTGTATCCACCTATCTTGAAAGCCCACGCATTACACGTGGGCCTTCTCTAATAATATTGTTCTTTTTCCACAAAAAGACTTCTCGGCCTAAAGCTTTTCCAAAGGCCATCGCTCTATCCGGCTTTTTCCCGGCCATATTATCTTCCTAGTTCGCCTTTCATCATGAATTTGTGAATATACATCATTTTGTCTGCCCGCCTTGCAGTATCCGCTATATCCGTGTCCTCATCCGGATCAAACATCGCATAACCACAGGCAATGTTCATTGGGAAGCGGTCAGGATGTTCTTCATTGTATGCCTGACAACGATCTGCAATGATATCCTCCTTGATACGAACAGATTCCAGCGAGAGATTTTTCAAAACAATCGTAAATTCATCGCCACCCATTCGATAACATTTTCCGTATTTACCAAAAATCTTTTCCAGCAATTCAGCACTGCTCTTGATATATAAATCTCCTTGCTCATGCCCATGCGTATCATTGCACTTCTTTAAATTGTTCAAATCGCACATGACAATGATATGACCTTCCGGCGAAAAGCCCATTCCCGTATGATCTGCATACGCACTGCGATTGTAAAATCCGGTCAGTTCATCATGATATGCCATTTTTTCGTAATGCTGCGCCTGACTGGCGATATGCATCAGGCTTGCCGTATTTCGAAGCGATTCAAAGCCAAGAATACCGATATAAACGATAAAAGCAATCAAAGCCCAACTTGTCATAGTGCCATCAGGAGACCTATAAAACGCTATCAAATCACTAACAAAGCTGAAAATACAAATGCCGATTCCCACAATGATTACTTTCATATTTTGATTCATACCATACAGCTTCACCTCGCGGAAAATCATATAGGCGACAAGAAGCGCTGTCATAATCAATGTCATATGGTGAAGCCAACGGGTCTGCCGTAAATCAGCAATGCCAAGCAACTGAAAAACGAGTGATACAGAAATCGCTCCAAACGTCACATACTGCACAATACTCCACAGTTTATGGCTCTTATCACTAAACAGACATCTTGTATATACAAGGAACGTCGGAGCCAAAAACATCACCAAGACAAGCGTAAATGCCGAAACAGCCCTGACGTTTTGCACAAACAGCTTTGTCAGACTGTAATCACTGCTCCTCCACAGGGCAAGAATCATTGCAAATAAGCCAATCATAACAATATCAATGCCCTTTTTGGAATTCTTATAATTCCACAATCCAAGACCAAAAAATACAGTTCCGACTGCAAATATGATTGCACAGAGTACAACCGGAATCATTTTCTGTCTAACAAAATCAATCAAAATCTTTGTCGGTGAGCCATAGTAGATTGTCGGGAGAACACCGGCAAAATGTTCATATATCGGCGTCATGACAATCTTGAGTGTTTTGCCTTTATCACTTTGGTAAAGCGGAACAATGACCCAGTTTGTCCCCGGAGATTTGCCAAATACACTCCGTTTAGGCGGGGTAACTTCGTACACAAGCTCTTTGTCCAAATAAACGCTCACATTCTGATGAACTGCACAAAATACAATTCCGCTGCTCTGCGGCGGCATTTTTTCGATCTGCTTCGTATATTCATATCGCTTTCCGATCGGAGCCGTTTTATCCTTGATTTCTTTTTCTTCAAAGTATTCCAGTATGCGATATCCATCCTCTGTTCTCTTTGCCTGAACCGCATTTGCATCCGACAGGAGCAGACCTGCCATAATGATCACTGACAGTCCAACAATAATCAAAATCCAAATGTTACTCCACTTCAAATATTTGTTCATTCTTCCACCTCGATCAATATTCCGCCATTTTATGGATTACATTTCCCGCAAGGCTCATATCCCTGTGCAATCACTTTTTCTCTGGCATCCGTCACATCCAGACGGTTTGACATATATATTTGTGAAACGCTGTCACAATCTACTTTATGGAACTTCATTGTGTTTGTGTTACAAACAAACGTCGTTCCATCAAGCACCGGTTCAAAATCAGTTACAGAAACATCGCCCGATTCATCAGCCGCCTTTGGCTCACCCGCCTTCCAGCTCTCTGTCGGTGCTGCATTCCACTGAAGTGACTGCCCGTCACTGAGTGCAACGATGGTTCCCTGCTCATCTGTCCTAAGGACGTTACATCCATAACTGCGCAGCCTGTTTAATACCTCCGCATGCGGATGCCCATAATCATTGTCTGTCCCCACACTGATGATCGCGTATTTCGGCGAAAGTGCATTCACAAACGCCTCTGAGCTTCCCGACTTACTGCCGTGGTGTGAGACCTTATACACATCGACATCCAGGTTGATCCCGGTTTTTAGCATTGCCTGCTCGCTTTCATACCCGGCATCTCCGGAAAACAAAAACCGGTTGTTTCCATGTGTGAGCAAAATAGCGACAGAGCAGTTATTCGGATCCCCGTAATCTCCTCCCGGTGCCAATATCTGAAAGCTTGCATCACCAAGCTTGTAAGTGGCACCGACCACCGGTCTTACCGGTACGATGCTCTTTTGTGATAACACCTCCATAAGCTCCTCATACGTCTTTGTATGATTTGCTTTGTCCGGCATAATGAGTGTCTCGCATTTTATTTTATATAATACAACATCCAATCCGCCGATATGGTCCGCGTCCGGATGCGTCGCAATCGCATATTTCAGTTCCCCTGCGCCGTGCTTCGTTAAATAGCTCTGTACGTTTGTGCCCTGACTGTTGTTTCCCGCATCAATCAGCATGCTTTCATTGCCGCATTTGATCAAAATACAATCGCCCTGTCCGACATCCAGAAAGTGTACCTCCAGCTGATTGGTCTCATCACCCGTCATACTGCTTTGGGACGCCGCCACATTTGGCAGGTTCGACTTCCAGGTGGTGGTCGCAGCCGTAATCTCTTGTCTCGTTACTGTCTGCGTTGTATTTGCCGCCTCGCCGCTCACATCATTTTCCGACACAGCATTTGCACTCACCGAATCTCCCGACACCGTATCGTCAGATGCCATCATGTCCGTCACAAACTCCCACGCTTTGCCCTGTGGCTTTGTAAAGAATTGTCCTGTGAGCTCTGCATAGGTCATGAGTGCAACCAGTCCTATGACCGGAATGAGTAGCATTCCGGCAAAAGACTTAAACAGTTTACTAATCTTTTTCATGTTTTATTCATTCTCCAGCTTGGTGATCAGAGCTATATTGGCCCGTTCATAGGCATTTAGCATATCGTCTGTCACACTTGTAATCGTGCCTTTATACCATTTGCAGCTTTCAAAATATGCAGCATATTCTTCATCGGTAAAAATGAGTCCATGTCTTGCATAAATTTCATTTTTGGCAATGGCGAGCTGTGATTTGGAAAATCCCTCCAAATCCGATGCCGCCAGATAACTGTCACTGCTTTCCGGCAAAAGAAAGTCCGCATAATACAGTTCATTTTCAGCCGCACGTGAAAGCGTTGCCGGATCGCTTATTTGATTTTCCGAAACCTCCGCCTCATAAGACGAAGCAGGCTGCGTATCCTTTGGTCGATCCATTATCATATGATATGCAATCACACTCAAAATGTATCCGACAATGCAAACTGCCAGCACAATGAGTATCGCATAGACGATATGCAGCACACGTCTGCGATTGCGTTCCGGCTTCGTATCTTCCGATGCATTCTCTCCCTCAGGGCTTTGAACGCGCTCTTTGGTCTCTTCGCTTTGGTCATCCGCCTCGTCTTCATACGCGCGGATAACGATTTTCTCATCAGGCATTGCGCTCTGCGTGTTTTGTATTTGTTTATTCATCGAAGCCTACCTCTGCAAACGGTGCCAGAATGGTTTTGTATGTGCGATACAAATCAAGCAGCATCGGCGTTTCTGCCTGAATGGTCGCAAAATCGCCCGCGTGACCGCATTTCTCCATTTTTTCAAACCATGCCGCCAGATTCATCGCACCAATCATACGGCTGTTCGATTTAATTCCGTGAACACGAATCGTATAATCATTCAAATTCTTTTGTGCAACATACGTCTCGATCTTTTGGATATTTTCATCAATGCTGCGGTAAAACTCCCCGATGATCATCTCGAGCATCTCCTTGCCGCCGCAGTACACAAGACCTTTCTCGGTGTCAATACCCTTTAACGCATAGATATCCTTTTCTCCTGCCGTCTCTATCGTCACCAAAGGCTGGTCTGCTGCAGCCTTCTCTTCTTTGGACTGCTCCATAGAAAGCGTCAACGTCTCCTCCTCAAAAGGCACCTCCTCCTGCTGCCCTGCCCGGCTTTCGGATGCACAGATATTCCAAACGACGCCATCCTCCGTTTCCATTGTCTGCGCTAACGTCTCAATATCCTTCGACACATAATCGGAGATATATCCGCCCTGCTCTTCCATCAGCTTTGTAACACTGGTCTGTGATTTGTTGAGCTCATAGACATCGTCCAAAATACGCTCAATAGACTTCACACTATCATAAAATTCCTCAACGATTTGAGGCTGCCCGGCATTGTCGTCTGCTCCAAAAAAGACATCCATAAATCCAAAAATATCTTTAAGTACCCTTCTGATTTCGCTCGATGCAGTCTTTGAAAGAACGGACCTCGTCTCCGCGATTTTTTGCGCCTCATTTCGAAGGGAGGACATCATTCTCGACTGTGAAATGATTTCTTTGGTACGCCGCTCAATTTCGGTCACATCCCGAAGCAGATACATTTTGCCGCAGATTTCATTATTCTGGGACAAAATGCGGCTCGAAACCTGATATTCCCTGTTGTGCGCCACATAGTTCGTGCCGTCCAAAATATGGTCATCAACGACAGCGATCAGCTCCTGCATCGTGTATACATCGGAGCCCGATAAAATCTGATCTGCCTTATAATTCGTGAAAACCGGTCTTCTTTCATTGTCAAGTACCATAAGTCCGTCCGAAAGCTCGTCGATTGCCACATCCTTTGCAACCATAACCGCATCAAGTAACTTATAGCGGAACAGGACATCACAAAGCACAAACAAGCTGATCAGGTATGCGACAAGTGTGGCGTCATAGCCATTGGTAAGTCCGAGTGAAAAAGCGGCAAAGCCTATGAGCATAATGATATCAATCAGCAAAATATGCCGGATCTGCTGCCGCTCGTCCTTCGTGCGCACATTCAGATAGCGGCGGATTGCCACAACCATAACAACCAGGATATACGAGATAATAAAGGCGTGATACAGCCAATAAATCGAGCCATGACCAAGCTTTAAATGCGGGAAAAATCCGTTGTCAACAAATTCGATGGACGAATAAAACAGTGTATTGTGTTCGCACGTCAATACAAGCGCTGTGACAAATATATGGATGAGCAGCAGCACATTGAATCTCCACTTGCGAATCGGCATTTTGCATATTTCCATCTGAAACGCAAACATAAAGAGAATGACATACGGTTTTCCAAAATAAATAAACTTCACTGCCTGCAGTGCCATTTCCTTGTTTGTGGCGCGCATTTCAAACAAATATCCGATAAAATTGATCAATAATGCAACTGTAATGCCAAGAACCAGCTGCTGCCTGCTTGACGGTTTTTGATTTGCAACATACAAAATCAACAACACAAGCAGAATGATTCCGATGTATTGTACTCCCAACAATAAATGGTACATGTTTACTCCTTCATTTACGCTTCAAGCGCCAATTTCTGTTCAAATTCCGCTACCGGCATCGGCTTTGCAAAATAGAAGCCCTGAATCATATCACAATTCAGCTTGGCAAGGAATGCAACCTGCTCCTCTTTTTCAACGCCCTCCGCCACGACGCGCATTTCGAGGCTTCTGGCCAGGGAAATCGCCTGTCTTACGACGATTTTGCCGCGCTCCTTCTCAAAATCACCGCGGAAGAATTCTCCATCTAACTTCAGCACGTCAAGCGGCAGGTCTTTGAGGGAATTGAGGGAAGAATACCCCGCCCCAAAATCATCCATGGAAATCTCAAAGCCCTGTGATTTCAGCATATTGAGCGTGCCGATTAACGTCTCTTTGTCATCAAAGAATGCACTCTCCGTCACTTCTAACTCAATCAGGTCATGCTTCGCACCGTAATCATCTACGAGATTACAAATATGCTGCGCCAGGTTGTCCTTCGCAAAATGGATACGACTGATATTGACACTGATTGGGACTGTTTTTTTGCCTTCAAGACTCCACTGTGTCTGCAGTCTGGCAATCTCGGAAAGCATATAATCATCGAGTTTTGTAATAAAACCGTTTTCCTCAAAAAGTGGGATAAATTTTCCCGGAGAAATGATGCCGTCCTCCGGACTGATCCAGCGCACAAGTGCCTCCGCCCCGATAATGCGCCTTGTATTCGGATCATATTTCGGCTGAAGATATACTTGGAACTCTTTGTTACTAAGCGCATCTTCCATACGGTCTTCCACTTTTCTCTCCCAAAGCTGATCGCTTAACATATCCTGCGTGAAGAAGGTAATCGGGAAATTGCCGTCTGCCACTGCATTTTTCCTTGCGGTGATTGCATAGTTATGAAGCAAATCAATGTCTATTTCCACGCGTCTTTGCTTCGTTTCCGGCGCCTCATACATAATGACACCGGTTGCAAGCGTGATTTTTTGATTTTGCATAATGCCGGACAGCTCTGCTAAGAGCGAGCGCAGTCTCATTTGACACTGCTCCCGGCTGTCGACAAGTAAAAACATTGCAAATTGTGCCCCTGCGATTCTGGCAAAACATTCCTTGCGCGTTGTGCGCACCTGAAGCAGTCCGCTAAAACGCTTTAGCAGCTCATCTGCTGATTTGGCACCATAACAGGCACTGTAGCTCTCGAATTTGTCCATGCGGATGTCGACGATTGCAAACTGCTTGTTCTTGCGGACTGCCTGCACTGCATTTCTGCCGGCATGTCCCTGAAAGTGAAACCAGTTTTTTCCGCCGGTCACCGGATCCAAATAAAGCATGTTGCGCAGCTTGCGCTGATTGACAATCACAGAAACCGTGTTGACAAACATGATGAGCAGCACGACGCTCATGACGATTGCAGCAAGCACGGAAAAAATACAGACATAATACAAATCCTGCCGGCAAATACTGAGCTTGTTTTGTATGTACAGCTTGTAGTGAATTGAGAGCGAATACTTCGACCAGACCGTCAATGAATAAAGCGGCTGACTCCACCATGCGTCATAGCTCCATCCCTTGGCCTTTGGTTTGAACAACTCCGAAACGATCAGATCCATCGGCAGGATAAATGCGTCATCCTTGGAAACAGGCTTTTCGACATCCTCATAAAAGGTATACTGATTGCCGAGATCGACCGTCAGATTGTTTTGCAGATTCGGCAATGACCTGCTCGTCTGATACAGGATGTTTCCGCAATCATCCATAACACACATGCTGCGTCCGAATGTCTCATATACGCCCTGCAAATATGCGCCGTCCTCATCTTGTGACGCGCCATTGACATTGCTTTGTACCAATTGCCCGATCATCTTGTTCGTATCATTCATCTGCTGGAGCTTACTCTGCATCATATACATACAGAACACGCCCGCGCTTGCCAAAATCAATCCGGCACAAATACACATCACAATCAAAAACAATAACAGCGACGGCCAAATATGCTTTTTCTTAATCACGCTGTTTTTCAGTTCGCTCATCCCATTTTCTCCCTCAAAAAAACAAACATCGCCATGTTCCAAATTTCGACACTTATTCAATTTCTATTATAGTAAAAAACACATGTTTGGGCAAGTCAAATGACGCAAAAAACCCAAGTAATCGTCAATCATAAACATAATTGCGGTCACTTGGGGTTTCCATCTCCATATACTCTTGATTTTCATTCGCAATCCGGCGAAAACTAAAGTGCCAATCTGCTATACTCTTCCAAATTCCAGACCTTGTCAACAAGCCCTTCATAAAACTCAGGTTCATGACACACAATCAAAACGGCACCTTTGTATTCCTTAAGCGCACGCTTTAGTTCTTCTTTGGCGTCTACATCCAGATGATTGGTCGGCTCGTCGAGGAGAAGAACATTGGTCTCTTCGTTGATAAGTTTACATAATCTGACTTTTGCCTGTTCACCGCCCGATAAAACCTTCACCTTGCTCTCGATGTGCTCTGTCGTAAGTCCGCATTTGGCAAGCGCATTGCGCACCTCATACTGGGAAAAGCCCGGAAATGCTTCCCATATTTCCTCCATACACGATTGGTTTCCCGGCGTAATCTCCTGTTCAAAATACCCTTTGTGCAAATAATCACCTAACGCTACTTTCCCGGAAAGCGCCGGAATCATACCGAGCACACTCTTTAAAAAGGTTGTCTTACCAATACCGTTCGTTCCGACAATCGCAATTTTCTCGCCGCGTTCCATGCGCAGATTGATCGGATTCGAAAGCGGCAAGTCCTTGTCATATCCGATGACAAGATCCGTCGTCTCAAACAGCACCTTTCCCGGCGTTCTTGCCTCTTTGAAATAAAATTCCGGCTTCGGCTTCTCTTTTGCAAGCGCAATGACGTCCATCTTGTCGAGTTTTTTCTGCCGCGACATCGCCATATTTCTCGTTGCGACGTTCGCTTTGTTTCTCGCCACAAAATCCTTGAGCTGTGCAATCTCTTTTTGCTGCTTTTTGTAAGCAGCCTCTAACTGCATTTTTTTCATTTCGTAGACTTCGCGGAACTTGTCATAATCTCCGACATAGCGGTTGAGTTCCCGGTTTTCCATATGGTAAATGATGTTTACCACTTCATTCAAAAACGGAATGTCATGTGAAATCAGAATAAACGCGTTTTCGTACTCCTGCAAATAGCGTTTCAGCCATGCGATATGATGTTCATCCAAATAGTTCGTCGGCTCATCAAGCAACAAAATATCAGGCTTTTCAAGCAGAAGTTTTGCAAGCAGTAGCTTCGTTCTCTGTCCGCCCGACAAATCTGTCACATCGCGGTCTAAGTCAAGCTGCAACAGGTCAAATGCTCTTGCAACCTCCTCAATTTTGGAATCAATGACATAAAAATCATGACTCGTCAAAAGATCCTGAAGCGTTCCCATCTCTTCAAGTAGCGCTTCCATCGTATCTTCATCCGCTTCGGCGAGTTGGTCACAGATTTCATTAATGCGCACTTCCATCTCAAACAAAAACGAAAAGGCACTCTTTAAGACCTCACGCATCGTCATCCCTTTTTGCAGCACCGTATGCTGATCAAGATAACCGACACGGACATTTTTGGCCCACTCTACCGTGCCCTCATCAGGCTGGAGCGCGCCTGTTACGATATTCATAAAGGTAGATTTTCCTTCTCCGTTTGCACCGATCAAACCGATGTGTTCTCCCTTTAGCAGCCGAAACGAGACATCTGTAAAAATCGCTCTGTCGCCAAATCCGTGACTTAAATTTCTGACATCTAAAATCATCTTTTTCTCCCTGCTTCTTTACCCAAAAAGATTGCCACACGAAACCGTATGGCAATCCTATCATACACGCTCCTGACGAATCACATTTTGCCTGCGTTTCTTTTTGGATTCGTACAGACAATGATCCGCTTTTCCGATTGCATGTTCCAAATCGTTCATATCTGTGATTTTACCACTGTAAATTCCGTAGGAAAACTCCACGAAATACGGCTTACCTGATTCTGCATTCCGCCTCTCAAGCGCCTCTGATCTGCGTTTCGTAAACATGCGCTCAAAATCCGCACTGCCATTTGGCACAACGCATACAAACTCATCTCCGCCAAGTCTCGAAATCAGACTTCCCTCCGGTAAAATCGTGCGCAGCATGTCCGAACAGCTCTTGATCGCATAATCACCTACCGCATGTCCGAACGTATCGTTGATCTGCTTTAAGTGATCCAGATCCGCAAATACCATACATATCTCATCGTTCTTATCAGGCGCCTGCGTCCCTCGCTGTTCAAACAGCTTCTGTGCCTGTTGGAACAAGCCTCTGCGGTTTAATGCACCTGTCAGGCTGTCGTACTCCGATACGATGACAAGCTTGCGCTTTTCTTCCTCGATGACTTCCATGTGACTCATCAGCTGGTTGCGGTAAGCAAGCTCAACCTTGCGCCCCTCATGGTAGCTTAAGGAATTGCCGAGCTGAAGACTCAGCATATAATAATAAGCCAGCTCATCAAGCTCCACATCGCAGGCAATGACACCGTACTGTACCGGACCTGAGAACAACAGGAAAATGAGGAATGTATGTCTCTTTCCGTCATCCATAAAGTCCATCATTGTGTCCTTGCCAATCAGCGGTCTGTCAAACATCTCGTATGAAAAGCATTCGCCTTCTCTCAAATAAGATGCAAGCCTTAAATTATCCGGCATCTCAAACTCTGCATCATCGTAGCATACCTGTGGCGTATCAAAGAGGAACATATACGCACCTCTTGCACTGCTGAGTTTCATGCACTCCATGACTTTATAACAAAAATCACGGTCATTTCCCGCAGCTTCATCAAGCTCTCGCATAAAGAATGGAATAAACCATGATTTACGCATTTCCTGCATGCTCTTCTGCCGCATCTGACTAATCATATGATAGGCATCCTGAAGCTGTTTCTCCACATCGACCGTCGTCATGGTTTCTTTGAATTCAAGATAATCGGAAAACTCGCAGCCGCACGACTGCCGCCATCTTGGCAAAACCGGCACACGGATATTCTTGCCTTCTCCGGTCTCGCCGTCTATTTCCTTCATCAATGTCTCAACAGCGATTTTGCCCATCTTCTGTCCATCCTGAAACACGGTTGTCAAAGGTGGGTCCATCTCCTTTGCCATCGCACAGTCATCAAACCCTGTCAGGAACAAATCCTTCCCAACGGTAAGCCCGCGCTCCTTGCATACGCGATATCCCGCAAAAGACATCTCATCGTTTGCAAACACAATGGCATCCATATCCGGATGCATATCCAGAAGCTTTTCCACTTCCGCCGTGACAAACTCAGAATAATCGCCTTCTACAATCATATCCGGTGTCACAACAAGCCCATACGCCTTGCACGCGTCCAAATAGCCGTTCAGACGCTCTACTGCATCCTGATTGCACTGTGGCCCTGCCACGTGTCCGATTTTTTGGCAATGATGCTTCTCAACCAGATGTGAAACCAAATCGTATATACCCTGGTAATTGTTTGCAATGATGGACGTATACTTGCTGCCCTCCGCATAATCTGTCAACAGCACAAGTGGTCTGTCATCGTATTTGGCGGCAAACTGGATCACATTACTGTTCTTAAGGTAAATGCCAATCGTACCATGGTTCAAAATCACACCGTCCGCACCGCTGAGCGTGCTGTAATCATATATCGTATTGAACTGATAATCGTATGATTGTTTGCCCTTAACATTCAGGACGGCCTCATAAAAATCCCTGGTCTGCGTACCAAGAAAAAACAGTACATTCGCATCGTGCTGCTTACATCCTGCCTCTATTCCCTTGATTAGTTCTTTCGGCAAAAACGTATTCACCCCACCGATCAGAACATTGATTGTTTTTTTACTATTTCCCATACAATAATTTTAACAAATATTTGTGGTAAAAACAATCAAAAAAGGAACCAAAAAGCATTAAAAAAGGAACCGAAAAGTATTAAAAAAGGAACCACACGTTGTGTGATTCCTTTTTTCATAGCGAGAGGGGGATTTGGTCTCCGCTTCGCTCCGGTCCGCGCAAAGCCGAGGTCCACCGGACCTCGTGCGCCCTCTCCACTACTCCGTAGTGTCTCGGGTTCTATTCACATATCTGTATTAAAAAAGGAACCACACGTTGTGTGATTCCTTTTTTCATAGCGAGAGGGGGATTTGAACCCTCGACACTACGGGTATGAACCGTATGCTCTAGCCAACTGAGCTATCTCGCCATATAAATGGGACCTATAGGGCTCGAACCTATGACCCTCTGCTTGTAAGGCAGATGCTCTCCCAGCTGAGCTAAGATCCCATTTCATGCGGGTCGCAACCGCAACCCGCTTTGCTAGTATACAATGATACCCATCTGTTTGTCAACAACTTTTTTTGTTTTTTTTACATTTTTTCAGGAGCGGAAAAACCGAGGACATCAATACATGTCTCAAGCACTTCTTTGGTCAAAGAAAGCAGTGCGATATAACCGCGTTTGCGCGTCTCATTTTCCTCCGTCAGAATCTTGGTCTCATGATAAAAATGATTGAATGCATTGGACAAATCGTAAATGAATGCACATACCTTATGTGGTGCACTCTCTGCATAAGCTGCTTCCATCATCGCATTAAATTTGGCAAGCTCTAACATCAGTGCTTTTTCAGATGCATTCGTCTCGCTGCAAAAGGCAGCGTCAGCGATGTTGCCGCCTGCCTGTGCGTATTTGTTCAAAATGGATTTGATGCGCACGATGGTATAAAGAATATATGGGCCTGTATCTCCCTCAAACGATGTAAATCTGTCCACATCAAAAATATAATCCTTGGAAGCCTGGTTGGAAAGGTCGCCGTATTTGATTGCCGCAAGCGCAACCTGTTTTGCCGTCTGCTCCTTTTGTGCCATATCGCTATCCGGATCATTTTCGGTGATTTTGGCAAGCATTTTGTCATTGATCTCCGAAATCAGACGCTCAAGACGCATCACGCCGCCCTCACGTGTCTTATACGGTTTGCCGTCCGTTCCGTTTACGGTACCAAATCCGAGGAACAAAAGCTCTGTCTGATCTGACACAATCTTGGTCTTTCTCGCACAGCGGAACACCTGCTCAAAATACAAATCCTGACGCTTGTCTACGACATAAATAATGCGGTCCGGCGCATACTTATCCCTGCGCTCCATAATCGTGGCAAGGTCTGTTGTATTGTAAAGTGACGCACCGTCTGATTTCAAAATCATACATGGCGGTATTTCTTTGGTGTCTGTCTCTTCCTTGACATCTACAACGAGCGCACCTTCCGACTCATGTGCATAGCCCTCTGATTTCATGTAAGAAACCATACCCGGAATGATATCCTGTACACTGCTCTCGCCATTCCAAAGGTCGAATTCCACATTTAAGTTGTTATAATTCTTCTTAAGGTCTGCAACCGACACGGCAATGATATGGTCCCAAAGCGCGCGGTAACCACGGTTTCCAATCTGCAGAAGGTGTGTTGCCTCCATCGCCTTGGCCTTATAGTCCGCATCCTCTTTTGATTTGCCGCTGGCTGTCGGATAAATCTCCTCAAGCTCGGATATGGTAAACGGTGCTTCCTTCGGATATTCCCCTGTGAAGCTTTCGTCAAAATAAGGAAGCTCCGGTTTTCTCTCTTTGAGTTCCGTGATGATCAGACCCATCTGAAGTCCCCAGTCACCCATATGGATATCGCCGATGACCTCATGGCCTGCATATCTGGCAATGCGCTTCACACTTTCTCCGATGACTGCCGAACGGAGGTGTCCGACATGAAGTGGCTTGGCTACGTTTGGTCCGCCGTAATCGATTATGATTTTTTCTTTCTTCTTTGGCGCAGAGAGACCGAACTTATCGGCCTCACTCATCCCGGCGATATAGCTTGTCACAAATGCATCCGAAAGGGAACAGTTCAAAAATCCCGGCGGTGCAGCTTCTACCTTTGCAAATACGCTGCTGCCTTCTAATGCCTTTGCCACATCCTGCGCAATCACAAGCGGCGCTTTCTTGTAAAGCTTGGCGCCCGCCATCGCGCCGTTACACTGATACTCACAAAGGTCCGGTCTGTTGGAAACTGTCATTTTCCCAAGCTCTTTATCGTATCCGGCACGTTCAAATGCCTGTTTCATCTCAGCAGAGATGAGATCAAGAAATTTCTCCATGTTCTTCTCCTATCTCTCTTTTCGAATAGACACATCCACAAAAGTCCTGTCTGTACAAATCGTATTCTTTTGACAACTCTATGGAACGTTTATATCCATTTTTCTTTTTGAAATCACTCGGCAGATGAAGCACACCGTACTGCGCAGAAAGCCTCTCGCCAATCTCATTTATCCAAGCCGCATTTTTCATCGGACTGATGGAAAGCGTTGTCGTGAAATAGTCAAAACCGCCCTCCGCTGCCATTTGGGCCGCCTTTCGCATGCGCATCTCATAGCACAGATAACACCTGGCGCCGCCCTCTTTGTCATGTTCATGACCCTTTGTCACTTCAAAAAACGTATCCGGTTCGTACGCTCCCTCCACAAAGGAAATACGATATCCGTCTCCCATTTCGTTAAACTCGGCAATCAGGCGCTTTTGTTCCGCGACGCGATGCGCGTACTCATCCGGCATCGTGATGTTCGGATTGTAATAAAATACCGTGATTTCAAAATATTGCTTTAAATATTCTAACACATAACTGCTGCAAGGTGCACAACAACTGTGCAAAAAAAGTTTTTTCCCTTTTGTAGCAGGCATTTGCAAGATTTGATCTAATTCTTTTTGATAATTCCTAGCGTTCAATGTTCGCCTCTTATCCTATCCTGTTTTACAGCGAAGCAATATCAACAAGTGTTAATGCCTCGTCTTTGGCATGCTCTAAGCTTGTAAGCAGCGCATTTGCCGTATCCAGACTTGTCAGGCAGTGAACACCGGTCTCAATCGCTGTACGTCTGATCAAGAAACCATCTCTCGATTTGTCACGTCCCTGCGTAGGCGTATCGATGACAAGATCAATTTTGTGTCCGAGCAGCAAGTCCATAACGGTTGGTGATTCCTGTGAAATCTTATTGACCTTACGCACTTTGACGCCCGCTTCCTTGAGCGTATTTGCTGTGGAACGCGTCGCGTAAATTGTGTAACCGAGCTTTTCAAAACGGCGGCCAATCTCGATTGCCTCCCCTTTGTCGGCATCCTTTACCGTGATGATGACCTGTTTGTGCTTCGGCAGGTCGATACCGGCACCGATAAATGCCTTATAAAGTGCTTCGTTAAAGCTCTTTGATATACCAAGACACTCGCCGGTTGATTTCATTTCAGGGCCGAGGCTGATTTCCGCACCCCTGATTTTTTCAAAGGAGAATACCGGCATCTTAATCGCATAGTATCCTGCCTCAGGCTGCAAGCCCGGCTCGTAGCCAAGGTCTCTGATTTTTTTGCCCAAAATGACTTCTGTTGCAAGGTCTACAATCGGAATGCCCGTCACCTTGCTGATATACGGAACCGTACGGGAAGAGCGCGGATTGACCTCAATGACATAAATCTCTTCACCGACTGCGATAAACTGAATGTTAATCAGGCCCTTTACATGAAGTGCTTTTGCCAGTCTTCTTGTATACTCGGCAATCGTTTCTTTGATGTGCTCGCTCACGGTTGGTGCCGGATACACAGAGATACTGTCTCCCGAATGGACACCCGTACGCTCAATATGCTCCATGATGCCCGGAATCAGGATGTCGGTTCCGTCACAGACAGCGTCAACCTCAAGCTCTTTTCCCTGTAAATATTTATCAACAAGAATCGGGTGATCTTGTGCATAGCGGTTAATGACCGCCATGAACTCTTCGATTTCCTCATCACAGATTGCAATCTGCATGCCCTGTCCGCCAAGCACGTAGCTTGGACGCACAAGTACCGGATAGCCAAGTCTGTTGGCTACCTCTTTGGCTTCCTCGGCTGTAAAGACTGTACCGCCCGCCGCACGCGGAATTTCTGTTTCCTGCAAAATGCGGTCGAACAATTCCCTGTCTTCTGCCGCGTCAACATCCTCAGCCTTCGTGCCGAGAATCGGAACGCCCATTTCCATGAGTGCTTCTGTCAGCTTGATGGCCGTCTGTCCGCCAAACTGTACCACGGCGCCGTCCGGTTTTTCAATGTTGACGATATTTTCCACATCCTCCGGTGTCAGCGGCTCAAAATAAAGCTTATCTGCGATGTCAAAGTCTGTACTAACCGTCTCCGGGTTATTGTTGACAATAATCGTCTCAAAGCCCGCCTTTGAAAATGCCCAGGTTGCATGGACGGAACAGAAGTCAAACTCAATACCCTGTCCGATCCGGATCGGGCCGGAGCCAAGGACAAGCACCTTCTTGCGGTCATGTGTCTCTTTGGCTTCGTTTTCGCCGCCGTAAACACTATAGTAATAAGGCGTTGCCGCCTCAAACTCTGCCGCACATGTATCTACCATCTTGTAGGCAGCCGTAATGCCGTTTTCCATACGCATCGCTTTGATTTCGGATGCAGGCTTTCCTGTAAAGCGGCTGATGATATCATCTGTAAACTCGAGACGCTTTGCCTCTCTTAACAATTCTGCTGTAAGCGGTCCGTCGATGAGTGCCTGCTCCATCTCAGTCAAAATTGCGATTTTATCAATAAACCAATGATCTACCATCGTGATTTCATGGATTTCATCATATGAAATGCCCTTGCGGATTGCTTCTGCAATCACAAAAATTCTCTGATCATCGACAACAGTCAGTCTCTTGCGCAGCTCATCCTTTGTAAGGTCTGAAAAATCATAGCTTCGCAGGCAATCGACATGCTGTTCGAGCGAGCGGAGCGCTTTCATGAGGCCTCCCTCAAAACTGTTACAAATACTCATAACCTCACCGGTCGCCTTCATCTGTGTCGTGAGCGTACGTTTTGCCGTGATGAATTTATCAAACGGTAGCCTCGGAACCTTCACCACGCAGTAATCCAGTGTCGGCTCAAAGCTTGCAAAGGTCTTTCCGGTAATGGCATTTGGAATCTCATCAAGTGTATAGCCGAGCGCAATCTTGGCCGCAACCTTTGCAATCGGATATCCCGTCGCCTTGGATGCAAGTGCCGAAGAACGGCTCACACGCGGATTTACCTCAATGACGCAATACTCAAAGCTTGTCGGATGCAGCGCGAACTGCACGTTACATCCACCCGTAATACCAAGCTCATCGATGATGTTGAGCGCTGATGTACGGAGCATCTGATATTCTTTGTCAGAAAGGGTCTGTGACGGTGCCACAACGATACTGTCACCTGTATGCACGCCGACCGGATCAAGGTTTTCCATGTTACAGACGGTGATACAGTTACCTGCGCTGTCGCGCATAACCTCGTACTCGATTTCTTTCCAGCCTGAGATACAGCGCTCAACGAGTACCTGTCCGACGCGGGAAAGTCTGAGTCCCTTTTCCAGAATGTCTTCGATTTCTGCCTGATTGTGTGCGATACCGCCGCCGCTGCCGCCAAGTGTATAAGCCGGGCGAAGTACAACCGGGTAGCCGATTTCTTTTGCAAAATTGACACCGTCTTCAATATTTTCTACAAGAAGAGATGGTGCACAAGGCTCACCGATGCGCTCCATCAAATCTTTAAATTCCTGACGTCCCTCTGCATTTCTGATCGTCTCTGCCGTCGTTCCAAGCAATGTTACGCCGTGCTCTTTTAAAAAGCCTGACTCATCAAGCTCCATGCCAAGGTTCAGGCCTGCCTGTCCACCCATGTTTGGCAGAAGACTGTCCGGTTTTTCCTTGATAATGATCTGTTTGAGCACATCTACCGTAAGCGGCTCAATGTAAACCTTATCTGCAATCTCTTTATCTGTCATAATGGTTGCAGGGTTTGAGTTGACAAGGATTACCTCACAGCCTTCCTCCTTCAGGGAACGACAAGCCTGCGTTCCCGCGTAGTCAAACTCTGCTGCCTGTCCGATGACGATCGGACCGGAACCAATAACCATAACTCGTTTTACGTTCGGATTCTTCGGCATCTATTTTTCCTCCATCATCTGAATAAATCTGTCAAACAAATATCCTGAGTCCTGTGGACCTGCGCAAGCCTCCGGATGGTACTGTACCGTAAAAATGTTTTTGCCGGTATAGGCAAGTCCCTCGCAGGTGCCATCGTTGACATTCACAAATGCAGGCGTCGCCACGTCCCGGTCAAGCTTATCCATATCAACTACGTAACCGTGATTTTGTGAAGAAATATATACTTTTCCGGTCGCAAGATCTTTTACAGGATGGTTTCCGCCTCTGTGGCCGTATTTCATTTTAAATGTATCTGCACCGGTTGCCAGCGCCATGAGCTGATGTCCGAGGCAAATTCCAAAAATCGGGATATCCGACTCGTATAATTTGCGAATCTCTGCAATGATGGAAGTGCACTCTTTTGGATCGCCCGGGCCGTTGCTGAGCATAATACCGTCCGGCGCATCTGCAATGATCTCACTTGCAGGCGTGATTGCCGGGTAAACGGTCACATCGCATCCTCTTTGGGCAAGTGAACGGGCAATGTTGTCTTTTGCACCAAAATCAAGGAGTGCCACTTTTTTACCAAGGCCGTTTAACTGCTTCACAAGAGACGGTCTCATTTCCTTCTCTCCTGTATATCTTGCACTTCCGGAAATCGGTCCGTTTTCAGAAAGCGATTTTGAACCTTTGACAATATATTTTTCCCTGCAGGTAACTTTTTCGACTACCTTACCGGTTGTATATGCTTTTAGCTTTGGTAATAACTCATTTAGATTGTACGATTCATCTGTTGTGATACAGCCGTTCATCGTACCCTTTTGACGAAGAATTTTGGTGAGTGCTCTAGTATCGATACCAGCGATACCCGGAACATCATACTGAATCAGAAGCTCTTGTATGGTCATATCTGACCGGAAATTACTGGCCGTGCGCGACAGCTCTCTGACAATGAATGCATCAGGCCATATACGGCGCGACTCCATATCCTCTTTGCAAACGCCATAATTACCAATTAACGGATACGTCATGCAGACAGCCTGCCCTGCATAAGAGGGATCCGTCAGCACCTCAAGGTATCCGGCCATTGACGTGTTAAACACAATTTCACTTATTACTTGTTTGTCTGCACCAATATGAATTCCTTCAAACACGGTGCCATCTTCAAGAATCAAAAAGGCTTTCATATTTTCACCCGTCCTTTCCATAATCGACTTATTGTAACATACTATTTTTTCAGAATCAATATGTTGCTCCAAAAAATGTTGATAATCTACATATTGTGTGTTTTTAGGCAAGCCAAAGCGCTCCCCGGCAAACCAAGCTGCTTTTCTTATTTATAATAGGTAAAATAAATCGTGCGTCGATTATTCACATATTCGTATTCTTATTTTATAATAGAGCTGTAGCTTTCATAAGTTTTATAAGGGGATACACGAGATGAATCAAACACTATTCAACATTCGAACGGAAATTGAGAAGGTGCTGCGCGGTAAAGCAAATGTCATTGATATGGTACTGACAAGTATGCTTGCCGGCGGGCACATTTTATTGGAGGATATTCCGGGCGTCGGAAAGACAACCCTCGCGGTCGCACTTTCCCGTGCGCTTTCCATGGATTACAAACGTATGCAGTTTACGCCGGATGTTCTTCCGGGCGATATTCTGGGCTTTAGCATTTACGACCAGGGAAAAGGTGAATTTACATATAGGCCGGGAGCAATTTTTACGAATCTGTTCCTTGCCGATGAGTTAAACCGTACTTCCCCAAAGACGCAGTCTGCGCTCCTTGAGGTCATGGAGGAGCACAAGGTGACGGTAGACGGACAAACGCGCCGGCTTTCTGAGCCGTTTTTTGTCATTGCCACGCAAAATCCTGTCGGTGCTTCGGGAACGCAAAAGCTCCCTGACTCACAGCTGGACCGTTTCTTTGTAAAGCTTTCTCTCGGTTACCCAAGTCATGCGGATGCAACGGATATTTTGCGCGGCCACAATATGGATTATGTGGACACGGTTCAGCCGGTGTGCACCTGTGAGGAGTTCATCGCCATGCAAAAGCAGGTGACAGAAGTATATTTGAAGGATTCCCTTCTCGATTACATGGTCTCTCTCGTAGAAGCAACGCGCACAACCGACAACGTTGCGCAGGGTGTCAGCCCGCGCGGACTCATCGCCCTTCATAAGATGGCGCGTGCCCATGCCTATTTGAGAGGAAACGATTACTGCATACCGGATGATATTCATGCGGTATTTTACAGTGTTTGCTGCCACAGACTCATTTTGTCAACCAAGGCGCGCGCACAAGGCATTACCGCATTTGATGTCTGCGAACAGATCCTTGCCACAGTCCCTCTTCCAACAAACGCATAGGAGCATTTTATGAGACGTTTTCTTAGTTTTGCAACGTATGGCTTTGTCATGCTGCTTCTCGTGCTGTTTGCACTGTTCTTCCGACAGTCCTTTGTCGTCATGCTGCTCGTCATCATGATGGTGCTTCCGTTTGCATCCTACCACATGACAAAGCACGCACTCGGGCAACTGACAATTCGGATGGCCACACCTTGCACCCAAACCCGGAAAGGGGAAACGCTTCCGCTTTCGATTGTGCTTGAAAGCCGCTCACTCTTTCCGCTTTTGGATATTCATTTTACATTTCAGTTAGCCTCTGCTTACTATCATAGTGCAAAGCCGCTCTCTATCGTAATCGGCACCGGCATGTTTGGCTCGCATGCCCTGTCCGTTCCGGTCACCTACGAACACCTTGGTCTTTTTGCGGCATCTGCCTATGATTTTTATACGTGG
The DNA here is from genome assembly GCA_021153185.1 of Lachnospiraceae bacterium. Classification (GTDB taxonomy): domain Bacteria; phylum Bacillota; class Clostridia; order Lachnospirales; family Lachnospiraceae; genus SIG333. Next base: position 38,244 of record JAGKTY010000010.1, on the reverse strand, counting down.
GACTATTTACACTTTTTCCGGTTTGACATTGCTGCAAAGCAGTCGTGTGAGGTCGCTGTCTTTCCGCCAAAGTGTGAGCGCATGACCGTGCATGAGGCGCTCTATGCAGAAGGCTTTGACGAATACGAGACAAGTGAAAAGCGCGGCAATGCATCAAGTGATGTGACCGATATCCGCGAATACATCCCGGGCGACAGATTGCAGGCCATTCACTGGAAGCTGACGGCCAAGACAGACAAGCTTATGGTCAAAGAATTTGAATCGACAAGCTCGCATCAGTTCGTCGTACTGCTTGAGCTATACAAAAATCCGGACAATCCGCTTTCACTGGATGCTGCCATTACGAATGCGTATCAGATCAGCATGACGCTGATTATGATGAATGAATTGTTCTTATTCGGCTTTTACAATGATGCGCTTTCCGATTTTTGTTTTTACCCAATCACGCATGAGGACCAGCTGACAGAGGCACTCATCAACGCATATTATGCTCCGGCCTACGACACACCGTCTCTCGGATTTGACACATACATCGGCAGTGACCTCAAAAAAGGCTCGCTGTTACATGCATGCGAAAAAGGAGTTTTTGATGATTTTTCACAGCAAATCTGCTAACAAAGCAGACACCGAACTTCATACGGGCTACAAGATGGCTCTGCCGCTTGCGCAGTATCATACGATGCGTCTGCAGGTCTGCCTTGCCAAAGCCCTCCTTGTATTTTGCGCAAGCCTCGGAACGGTCGGCTGTATTGTTTCCGCATTTTCCCTCGAGATCAATATGCCGCTCATTGCCATTTGCCTTTTTTTGTTTTCTATGCTGCTTGCCTTTTTGCACTATAACCACACTTTTTTTAATCTCGTCTACCCGGTCATTTTCTTTGTGTTTTCTTACGCAATTCTGAAGTATCGTGTTTACGTGAACAGTGGTTTTCAGGGCATTATGAACGTAATCCGCGAAAAATACCGTGACTATTTCGTGCTTTCTTATTCGCGTCAGACATCCGAAGCCATTTCCAACCGCTATTTGACAATGACGATTGCCTTTGTTTTTCTCGGCTTCTTTTTGGCGCTGATGATCAACATCGCCATCTCAAACTATATGAGCACATTTTTCACCATTGTGATGACGTTCCCATTTCTCCAATTTGGTCTGTACATCGATGCCCTTCCGGGACCGCTCTATCTGTTTTTGCTTCTGTTTTCCTATGTTGCAGCCGCGCTGCTTAAACGCAGCGGACACTTTATGCTCAGTGAAAACAGGCGAAAGGACAAGCCATACACCCTAAAAAAAAGCGTCCATTCCTATAAAGGGAACGGCCTGTTAATGCTTCAGCTTTGCGGCGTCTGCTTTGCAATCTGTCTATTTCTTACCGGTCTTACCTACCCTATTATGCAGAGCCATTTTCTGGAAACGGACGAGGTGAGTAAGCCCAAAGAAGTGACAGACCACTACATCAAGCTTCTTGTACAAAACGGGTTCTATTCGTTTTTTAACCGTTATCAGGCAACCGGCGGTATGAGTGACGGCCGTCTCGGCGGTATCAGCTCCGTCAGCAGCGACCAGGAGACGGATTTGACCGTCACGTTTGTTCCGACAAGCACCGATACGGTTTACCTAAAGGGCTTTACCGGTGAGCGCTATACACAGGATGCCTGGCTAGCGCCGGATTACGATGAAACAGAACTCCGTGAACAGTTAGGGGGCGAAGCGTTTTACCGCTATACAATGTTTTCCAGTCAGATTGAGGCAAACCGTGTTGCACAGTTTCGGTCAATCCGGCCCGACATTGCCCTGCAGGGTAAGATGATGATTGAAAAAAAGGATATACGCGACAACCACATCTATGTGCCGTATTTTACGCAAAACAGCGAGCAGCTGCCGGTTGCAATCGATCACTCTGTCAGAAATAAGCAGTCGGATTTGACGACAACCTATTCCCTTTCCTATTTTCCGCTTGTCAAAGACTATCTCGGTATGACCTCGCCGTATTACAAACAGATTGTTGCAATCAAAGCGGCAAACGCGGAAGAATATGATTATGAAAACTATTTTGACATGTACCAAAAGGTCTACTATAAAACCGTGCCGCAGTCATGCAAAAAAGCGCTGAAAACCGCTACCGATTCCATCGGCAGTGCCGAAAGCATTCCGGAGCTCGTCGAGAAAATCCAGACATATTTTTCATCGAATTATCACTACAGCTTATCGCCGGGTGCAACGCCGCCCGACCAGGATTTTGTCTCCTACTTTTTGGAGGAGCAGGGCGAGGGCTTTTGTGTCCACTTTGCCTCAGCAGGCACGATGCTGCTTCGCGCATACGGCATTCCTGCGCGGTACTGTGAAGGCTATGTCATTAAGCTTTCAAACTTAGCCGATGCTACCTTGCTTGATACCGAAGACGTGACGGATTGGCTCTCCGGCACGCCAAGGATGCAAAACAGCGGTGTCGTAACGGTCGAGCTGCCTGACGCAAATGCACATGCATGGACAGAGGTTTATCTCGAGGGCTTCGGATGGTATCCTGTCGACTTCACGCCGCCTTCCCTAAATGCTGACGAAGCAGAAGAAAACGAGAGCATCTTTGCCTCCTTATTTTCCGGCATGTTTGACGGCGGTCAGCCGGACGACGGCATTTCCAAAAATACAGGGGATGCCGCAGGTGCGATAAATGAGAGCAATCTGTTTTTGCTGATCCCGACTGCGTTTGTGCTGCTACTTATGCTCGCTATTGTTCTGGCTGTTCAATTTGCACGCCGCTATAAATGCTACATGGCGATGAAAAAGGCTTGCCGCACCGGAAACTACAGCCCGCTTGTTTCCTACCAGTACGCCCGCACCCTCAAAGCGCTCATCCGCAAAAAAGTGCCTGTTTCCAAACAGACACTTCCTTCCGATGTGTTTGAGGTGCTTTCAAGCCTTCTGCCGTCTATGCAGGAGGAACTTGTGCAGGCGTATGATATTCTTGAGCGTGCCCTCTATGGCAAAGCGTTTACTTCCAAAGAAAAAGCAGACCTATTTGTGAAACAAACAAATAAGGCCTGCAAACAGCTCAAGCGAAACAGTATGAAAAATTAGTCAACGACAATTTCCTGCATCATGGAGAGAATCTCCCGGTCGACTTCCTTGGGTGAAATGGCGCTTGCAGTCGAAAGCAGGCGCATGCCCTCGAGCACATACATCATCCCGCGCGCCTTGGCGGCAGGGTCTTCACACACGAAATCCCCGTCTGCCACACCACCGGCGATGAGCGTTTCGATAATGCGGACGCCGCCGTCAAACTGCTTTTGGATGAAATTCTCTCCCGGTGCATCCTTTTGGTCAAAACAATACTCATAAATTGCTCTCCAAAGCCGGTTCTTTTTCCTGAGAATCAGCTTTTTTTGTTCCTTGAAAAAGACCGCCAAAAGCTCTGCGCTCGTCATATCCCCGGAGATATCCTCACTGTCTTTTTCTGCGTCCTCTTCATCATATTTGAGCACATCCAAAAAGAGCGACGCTGTGTTGTCATAGTATAAATACAATCCGCCGCGGCTGATTTCACACGCTTCCACGATATCCTTCATCGTGACCGCAAGAAACCCTTTTTGCGCAAACACCTCACGTGCGCATTTGATGATATGCTGTTTTTTCTCTGCTGAACGATCACTCATATCTCTTCACCTAATAGATTGGTTTATCCCAAAATACAATCAACTCTCTCATTTTTTGAATGACAAGGAAAAAAATACCCGCTTCCACGCCTTCGGTCCATACAGCGCCCCGTGTTTTGCCGCCGAGCACATACTTTGACAAAATACCGCCAAGGATATCCATCTCCTGAATGGTCGCCTTTTCAATCGCGCGCCGTTCATCCTCGTGCGAACGGATGTTGTTCCTTGTATAGACATACCGGTAATTGCGGTCCATAAAGACCGTTTGCTCTGCGAGCTTCACAAAGGCAAGCAGCGTCGAATCATACACAGGGAATGTAAGCGTCGTGTTCCCGATTTCCTCTGTGTCAAAGGAATGGGATACGTCAGATGCGCGTTTCCCCTCAAAATATGGTAAATACTGGACTAACTTGATGACATCCTCTTTATAGAGGTCAACCAGTTCTTTCGTCGAACGTTTTGTCTCTTCCATAAATCACACTCCGTTTCAAATTTACATGTATCTTTATTGTAGCACATTTTACTAATTTATTCATAGCATTTCTCATATTTTTTGTTGTTTTTACTATTTCAAAATGCTAAAATGTAGGTAGTTGTTTCCTTCCGGTATCATCGGTTGTGAAGTGGCCATTTTATAATTACAGCATTTCCGGAGGGGGAGTTATGCCTGAATTTCAAATCAAAAAGGGGAAAATCATATTTGAGGCAGGGTCGATGGTGTCCTCACTTGCCTACATCGAGCAGGGAAAAGTCCGCATGGCATTGCCGGGCTGCGAAGTCATTTTGACAGACGGGGATGTCATCGGTATTTCCGATATCACACATCAGGTGCATTCCTGTAGCTATATCACGCTTGAAGATACGGTCGTTGAGACATTCGCTTGCAAAAACACTGCCGAATTCGGAAAGCTTCTTGCAGATTCTGGCATCGCACAAATGATGTTATCGGGCTTTAGCAAACAGCTCCTTGCCCTGATGAATACCTATGTGCTGCGCTGCTATAATGCACAGACACTCTATACGTCCATCTTCAAGCTTTACGAGGACTATACGCTTTTGTGCAAAGAAAACGGCACACTTCCAAAAGAGTTAGCCGGTATTTCATCTCTTGAGAAGCTTTTGCTCGACCATATGATTTCAAGCTGGAAGCATCAGTATTACAAGGATTTATGTCAAAAAATAGAAGCCGGTTTTGGCGCTGATTTTGAGAAATATTCCTCTTTTTATATGGGACTTATCTATAATGGATGCGATGATTTTGAAGCTTTGCTGACCAACTGCAGTGACATTGACGATTACATGCAAGAGACAGCCAATGTATTAATGAATGATGCAGGCAACGATTTATTCGGACTGTACTGTTCTCTTCTTCCGATCATCGCCAAAAACAAAAAGGACAATACTTCCGCACTTTCCGCACTTGATACGATACATAAACAGGTAAAGAAGATCGGAAATCTCGAAAAGGATGTCATAACAAAGCGTATTTCCGATTTGAATGAAGAACTTGCGCATCTCAAGACACTTGCAAGTCAGATTGAGGACTCCTCTGAGCTCATTGCAGCCAACGAGGATATCCAGGACTCGCTTTCCAAATTGCTTGACTATGCTGAGTACGAGGACAGTGAACGTCTTCCGATTCAGCGCTTGTTTTCGACATACGCCTCTCTCACTGACCGTGGGGGAACAGATGATGCGACATCCAAAATCCGCAAAGCGATTACCGACGTATTTTACAAGCTGTACAGCACAGTCTTTTTTAAGGCTGTCGCAGATATGAACGTTCCTACCATCGTCAAAATGTTTTTGAACTTCGGTTATATGGACGAAACGATTGCAGGTGCCGAGAATGCGCTGTATCTTTATTCTCTTGCAGAAAATCTCGGCGGCGACCATACCAACAAGGTTTATACAGCTGCTGACTGGCTGACACTGATTTATCAGGGTGACAAGAATCCAAGACGAAACGAATTCGACCTCGACTACCCGGCTTATATCACAGACCAGGCCAGAAGCGGCTTGATTTCCCAGGAAGAGGCCGAGCGCCTTCAGGGCAGCCGGCGGGATATGGTTTTATTTGAAATCAACAATCTGTTCCGCCTCGGAAACCGCGTGACCTACGGGCGTGTTACGACGTTTTGTCCTGTTTTTTCGGACCACAACATCTCTAAGCCACTTCCGGATTGTCTTTGTACGCCCAAACGTCTGACTGAGGAGCTGAACAAAATTATCGATGTCGACTTTGGTGCATTTTGCAGGCCGGTGATTTATTCCAACACAGAACTCGGTATTCATCGCGAATATTTGCAAATTGAGATCCGTCCGGATTTTATCCTCATGCCGAATGTGGGCATCCGCGGAAGCATGTGGCAGGAGATTGAAGGTCGCGACAAGCAGACGCCTTCCACCTTTTTGCTTCCTGTCTTTTTGCAGGAAAACTTCGAGACGGTCCTGACGCGTCTTGTCGGGGAATTCCGTTGGGAAATGTGTAAGCGCATACAAGGCTCCACCTGGAATGATGTGACAGACCATTCGCTTACAAGCGATTATTTTGATTACTGTCAGTTCTACAAAAAGAACAACGAGCTGACGCCGGAGGCAAAAGAAAAGCTTGCGACGCAGCTTCGCAAGTACAAGAGCAATTACAAAGAATGTTTCCTAATGGATTATGCCGCATGGATATTATTTGAGGCCAAAGGTTCTCCGAGGCTCAATAAATTTGCAAGAAGCATTATGTTCCAGTATTGTACCTTTTCCAAACCGATCCGTGACAAGCTGCTGCAGAACCCAATGTATGAACCAATCGTAATCAAACGCAACATGCGTCACGCCAAGGAGATCAAACGCCTTGATCAGCTCATCTTTAAATTGCAGCGTGACGGCGAAGTGCCTGAGGAGATCACGGCACTTAGGGAGTTTATGGAGAGATAAAAAAGAGGCTGTCGTTTTAATGATAAAATTAAGGCGACGCCTCTTTTTTGCCTTTCGTGCTCACATGTCATATATCTCTGATTGCAAACACGCTCTCGCTCCGACCTCGCCGTAGCAGTACTAAATTCGCCTACGGCTCATTAAGTGCTGACGGCTCGCTAGGGTTTGCTACAGAGATATATGCAGTTCGCACTATCATGCTATAAAATTAGCCGGAGGGATGCCTCCGGCTTTTCTCATCTTATTTCTCTTTGTTCCAGTTCCTGATATGGATAAGGTACAGGAATGCTCCGACAAAAATGGCGCCGCCAATGATGTTTCCGATGGTAACCGGAATCATGTTTCCAACCATTGACGAGGCATTGACGCTCGCACACTGCTGCTCCGTCAAGCCGTAGAGTTCGCCTGCCTTTGCCACATAAGATTCATTACTTGCAGCAAGGATACCTGCCGGAATATAAAACATATTGGCAACGCAGTGCTCAAAGCCTGAAATAACAAACGCCCAGATCGGGAAGAAAATCGCCAGGATTTTACCGGCAATATCTTTTGCTGCAATCGCCATCAGTACTGCAACACAGACGAGGATATTACACATAATGCCGCTGGCAATACACTGACCAAAGCCAAGGTTCACTTTTCCGTAAGCGACCTTAATCGTGTACGCACCAAGTCCGCCGGCTGAATAATTCCATTGTCCCGAATAAAAAACAAGGATGTCCACAATCAGCGCACCGACAAGGTTTGAAAAAAATACAACCACAAGGTTTCTTATGTATTTGAGCCATGTCGTCTCTTTGGCAAGAACCGCCATAATAATCATACAGTTTCCTGTAAATAATTCGCCACCGATTAACACAATCATCATGAGTCCGACCGGGAAAATCGCACCTGCGAGCGTGCGCGCGAGTCCAACATCGCTGATTCCATGCACCGCCAGATTGCTTGCTTCTCCTCCGATTGCAATGAATGCGCCTGCCAGAATACCGAGCAGTATCATTTTGATAAGCGGCAGATCACCCTTTGTTTTACCGGCGCCGATATTGGCCTTTACGACCTCGACCGGTGAATTAAAATTGTTCATTTGCTAACCCCTCTGTCTTTCTTTTGTTTTGACGTGGCAGGTTCCCTGTCACATACACCTAAACAATATAGCACGAAACGCACAAATTCGCAACAATCCGATTTGTATAACTGCCAATCCAAATATTGACACATCCCCATTTGGGTGCTAGTATAAACCACATAATTTTTGATATGTTATGATAACGATTGGAGAGCTTCATGCGCAAACTGATTCATTATATATGGTTATTTATCAAAACACTGTTGCGGATTGTACTCAAACCGCTCTCTTTTATACCTGCACTGCTTATGATGTATTTCATTTTTTCCTTCAGTGCCCAGGAGGGCGCGCAGAGTGCACAGCTCAGCTACAAGGTGACCAAGGAAATCGTCATCGTTGCCGATAAGCTCCTTGACAAAAATTTATCCGATGAGGACATCGAAGCGGCTGTTTCAAAATATCATTTTTATGTCAGAAAGCTCGCACATTTTTCCGAATATCTTGTGCTTGCCTGCACGGTTGCGCTTCCACTGTATGTCTACGGTGTCAGGGGATTTGCCTTGGTATTTCTGGCGGGACTGTTTTGCTTTGGCTTTGCATGCCTTGATGAATACCACCAAAGCTTTGTCGCGGGCAGAACGCCTTCCAAACGCGATGTCATGATTGACACGTGCGGCAGCCTTGTCGGAATTTATATCACGCGTATCATCAGTTTTATCGGGCGCAAAACAATCTTTGCACCCCTTGCCAAAAGTCGATAAAATATTTGAAAAAACGCTTCAGAGTAAATCTGAAGCGTTTGTGTCATTATTTCTCCACATTTGCAAATTTCATCATGATGTCGTTTGAACGTGCGATGAAGTTTGCCATGTCGTCTGATGAAAGCGGTGCATTCTGGATGCGTGCCAAATCGTAGAGCTGTTCGCAAATCATCTTTGTATCGTCTGCGCCCATATTGTCTGTCACGTATTTCACAAGTGCGTGGTTTGCATTCAGGACAAGTGTCTGTCCTTCTCCGTTTCCAAACATATCACCCATGTCCATACCCGGCATAGAATACATTTTCATCATATCCTGCATACGTCTTGTCTCTTCTGAGACAGTCAGCATACTTGCAATCTTTTTGTTTTTGAGCTTCTCAATCTTCACAGAAAGCGATTCCTTCTTAAGCGCCTTCTTCATCATCTCCTCGATGTCCTTAGCCAGATTGTCAAACTCTTCCTGCGCTTTCTTTGATGTTTTTGACTTGAAGCTGTCCTCGAGGTCTGCATCGATTCTGACAAACTTGATGCCCGGATTTTTGTTTTCAAGCTGTGTCACAAACGGAGAATCAATTTTTTCCTCTAAGTAGACAGCAGACATCTTTGCATTTTTAAACATCGCAATGTACTGGCTCTGCTGGAGTCTGTCCGTGACATAATAGATTGTTTTGTTCTTCTCCTGTGCTTCCTCTTCTTCATCTGTGGCAGCCTCTTGTTCTGTCACAACCTCAGCTTCTATCTTTTCACCGTTCTCATCAACAGCCGTCTCATCCGTATCAATCGGCTTCACCTCAAGACATTCCGGAAGCGTCATGTACGTATCATCCAGGTTTTTGAACAGGATATAATCTGTCATCTTCTCACAGAACTTATCATCCTTTAAGCAGCCGAATTTGATGAATGGGCTGATGTCGTCCCAATATTTCTCGTATTCCTCTTTTTCTGTTTTGCACATACCGGCAAGCTTATCTGCAACCTTTTTGCTGATGTACTCAGAAATTTTCTTAACAAAGCCATCATTCTGCAGTGCGCTACGCGATACATTAAGCGGCAGATCCGGACAATCGATTACACCTTTTAAGAGCATAAGGAACTCCGGAATGACTTCCTTGATATTGTCTGCGATAAATACCTGGTTATTGTAAAGCTTAATCGTTCCTTCAATGGACTCATACTCCATATTGATTTTCGGGAAGTATAAAATACCTTTCAAATTAAACGGATAATCCATATTTAAATGAATCCAGAAAAGGGGCTCTTTGTAATCCATAAATACTTTACGGTAGAAGTCAAGGTACTCTTCCTTGGTGCACTCGTTTGGATGCTTCGTCCAAAGCGGCTGTGTCTCATTTAAAAGCTCAGGTCTCTTCACGATGCGAAGCTTATGAACGGTCTTCTCATTTTCGCCTTCGCCTGTCTTATCGTCAAATTCTTCTTTTACGATATCCGTATCCAGTTTTTCCTCAGGCAAAATAACCTGCGTCTCATCGCTATCCTTCTTTGAAAGATAAATCTCTGTCGGCATGAAGCTGCAATATTTCTTTACAACCTCTCTTGCCTCATACAGGTTACAGAATTTCAGGCAATCTTCGTTGACAAACAAGGTGATTTCCGTTCCGACACTGTCCTTGCTGCCTTCCTGCATATCGTACTCTGTTCCGCCGTCACATTCCCAGTGAACAGCCTTTGCGCCCTCTTTATAAGAGAGGGAATCAATGTGTACTTCGTCTGCAACCATAAATGCCGAATAGAAACCGAGACCGAAATGGCCGATAATCTGGTCGCCTTCTGTTTTATCTTTGTATTTTTCAATGAAATCCGTTGCACCGGAAAAAGCGATCTGGTTGATGTACTCCTCAACCTCCTCTGCTGTCATACCGATACCATTGTCAATAATCTTGATTGTCTTATCTTCCGGGCTGACAATCACCTGAATCTGTGGTTTGAAGCCGTCAGGCAGCTGATACTCTCCCATCATGTCAAGCTTTTTGAGCTTTGTGATGGCATCACATCCATTGGAAATCAGCTCCCTGTAAAAAATATCATGGTCCGAATACAACCATTTCTTAATAATCGGAAAAATATTCTCGCTATTGATTGATAAACTACCGTGTCTTTGTGACATAAAAAAATCAACTTCCTTTCCATCTGAAAATTTCCTGTGACTTCTCACTTAAATAGAAGTTTAATCCCGCCGCCGGCATAAGTCAAGAAAAAATTAGCACTCAACAGAATTGAGTGCTAACAAAATGCTGAAACCATTGAAATTACGGGCTTTTCGCAATTATTAATTTTCTATAAACAGTCGGGAAACTATCCCGCGCATCCGGATTAATGGTCAAAATACTCTTCAAACACCGTAAAGAACGTAGCCGTCTGAATCTCGTCATCGTGAAGCAGATGAATGCTGTCCCACAATTCCTGGTTGATATTCTTCGTCAGGCCGCTGACAAAGCCGTTGTACACTTCGTTAAATGCCTCTGTTTTACGCTGGGAAATGATTTTCTCTTTGTTTGCATCGGTCTGCTTGATGTCAAATGAAGACATACATCTTAGGATGTAATAGCCGTTCTTTGTCTGCACCGCATTGCTGATCTCCCCTGTATCCAAGTCAAATGCAACCTTTTCATAGGCCTCTTCTTTTTGTCCGATTCCGAACGAAGTCGTCACAACCGGGTCCTCGCTGTACTTTTCTGCGAGCACCTCGAAATCCTCCCCTTCCTTCGCGCGCTTTGCAATCTCAATAGCTGCCTGTGCATCCGAAACGAGAATCTGCTGGACGGTAATCGTGCGCGCCTCATCGTCACTGATTTCCGGATTCACATCCGCAATAATGCGGTCATATACTTTTCCGGCAAGCGCAAGCTCCTTATACATCATTTCAATCGTGCTCTTTTCAACCGAAAGCTCTGCTTTTTCTTTTTTACCCAGTGATTCATAATATGCCCCGGCTGCCTTTTTGACTTTTTCATGTTCCTCTTTATCCAGCGTCACATTGTAGCTTTCAGCCAAAAGCACCATCGTCTTAACCTGCGCCATTCTTGCAATTACAGTTTCTTTGATTTTGGGTTCCAGCGCACCATCTGCCGCTTCCCATATCTGACTGCCAAATACCGCTTCGTACTCGTTCTGCATGTTGGTCATATACACCATGATTTCCGGTTTGGTACAGGAAAGGCTGCTGATGCGGAACACCTCCTCGTCAGCAAACCCGGTCATCAAGACAATTTTGGTATCCACTTCTTTTTGCGCATCCTTTTGTCCGCAGCCGGTCAGATTCAAAAGAAGAGCTGCCATTAAGGTGCACACTATATATTTTTTTTTCGTTCTATCATGTTTCATGCTGTACTCTCTTTTACTATGATTTATCAATCCCTTTCAATTATATACAATTCTGAACATCCAATCAACTTTTTCTGAACGCATCAACTGGCATGGTTAAAAAATGTAAAACTGGTTGTTTTGTATAGTCCACCTTGATGCTATTATCTTAATCGAGTAGGATGACTCCTACTCGATGCGCAATCAATGACATCTCGCCTATCGGCTCGATGAACATTGGCCATCAAATAGAAATTTGTGCAAGCACAATTTCTGCATGATGGCTTATTGCACAAAAGACGCGCGCTCTTACATGCGCGATATCAAGGAGGCACTATATATGAAAAACAAAAATTTGCAAAAGTTAACATTTGGTGCTCTCGCAACAGCTTTCATCTGTGTTGCGACGAGTATTATTCAGATTCCGATTCCACTCGGATATATGCATTTCGGAAATGTCTGCATTTTATTATTTGCATACCTTTTCCCGCCTAATATGGCACTGTTTGCTGCCGGTGTCGGCTCTGCGCTTGCAGATCTGTTAACCGGGTATCCGCAATGGATTATTCCAACACTCATTATCAAATCCTTCATGGGCTTTGCCATTTCTGTCATTGTACACAAAAAGGATAAAACCGCGTCCTTGAAATCTCCGCTTACATTTCTTGGTTCGCTTGCCGGCATCGGCATCATGATTGCAGGCTATACAATCGCAGGATGTATCCTTTACGGAAATGTTTACGAAGGTCTCTCACAGATTCCGGGACTTACCACAGAAGGTATTTTTGGTATGATCGGCTTCTATCTGCTTGCAGCCGCACTTTCAAAAACACCGGTTGTAAAGAAATTTTCAGCCTTGCATTAAATCATAGGTGACAAGACACCAAGCATAATGTTTGCAGGTGTCTTGTCACCTATTTTTTTGTATGATATACTTTTTTCATAAAAATGGTACGGCAATATGGTATTGCACCAATCTTTGCGCGGAAAGGAGCTCGTCTATGACAGGTGAAGAGAGACGCCAAAAAATTGTATATCTATTAAAATCGGCAGACTCTCCTCTCTCCGGAACAGAGCTTGGCCGGCAGCTTCATGTCAGCCGGCAGATTGTCGTGCAGGACATAGCACTGCTTCGCACGCAGGGACATGACATCATTTCCACAGCGCGCGGATACACGATTGCAGGTGCCTTACGGAGCATCCGTGTATTAAAGGTGTGCCACACGGCAGATGCTCTGCCTGATGAGCTTCAGACGATTGTGGATCTGGGCGGTGAATGCGTTGACGTATTTATCAATCACAAAATATACGGCAAGCTGCACGCTCCGCTTCACATCAAAAGCCGTAGGGACGTCCGGCACTTTCTGGATGACTTAAAAAGCGGCCGTTCCACGCCGCTTTGCAATATTACAAACGGGTATCATTTTCATACAATCGAAGCGGAAAATACAGAAATTCTGGACGAAATTGAACAGGCACTATCTGCCAAAGGGTATTTGGCGATGCCTGCTGACTATGAACTGGATTTGCTGGAATAGAAACAAGGGGACGGGGTTTGTGGTCCATTGGGCCACAAACCCCGTCCCCCAGGTCCACCCGGTTCATCCTATCAGATTGGTCACATGCTTTCCGGCAATGCCTTCCGAAACAGCTTCCAAAAGAATGGCATACGTATCTTCCACCAGCTCGCACTCAGAAAGTGCCACAGCATTCGCCGCAGCCTTGTCTTTGATAACCTCCACTTTTTCGCGGTCTTCTCTCACACTGATGTACTCATCAAACAAACCCGGATACCACTTCTCTACAAACCTTTGCTTTGCAAGATCCTCCGTCCTGCTTCCCGTTCTCGTCAGGATGATAATGCGCCCGCCGCGCTCTTTGCATTTGGCTGCATACGCAAAAACAGGCGTAACAGGCCTGCAATCTTCAAAAATTGCTTCCTTTTTTTCCTCAATAAAAGCTTCCCATCTTGCCTGTGGCATGCCGACGGTATATACGCCATCGACCAGATAGTTCGGTGCACACAGCGTGCCATCAAAATCAAAAAATACAAGTTTCACTTCATTTCCCCCAACGAGCTTTTCGCTATTACAAATGAAAACATTTCTGCAGCGCTTTGTATTCCCCAAATACAAGCATTGTCAAATCTTCCGTCAAAACCGTATCCGAAGAAATGGACATCTTCAGTTTGCCGTCTTTTTTGATTGCCATAATGTTGATGTTGTATTTTTTGCGGATGTCAATCTGTCCGATTGTTCTTCCAAGCCAATCTTTCGGAACCGGTACCTCAAAAATAGCATTTTGGTCATCTACCTTTATAAAATCCAAAATGTGGTTTGAAGCATAACGGATTGCTGCCCATTTCGCAATTTGCTTTTGCGGATATAAAACCTCATCTGCACCGTTACGAAGCAAAAACTTTTCGCTGACATCGCGCTCTGCAATCGCCACAACATAAGCTGCGCCAAGCTCCTTCAGATTGGACGTCGTCTCCAGGGAACTCTCAAAATTGGTTCCGATTGTCACTATACAGACATCAAAATTCCGAACGCCGAGCGAGCGCAAAAACTCGATATTGGTACTGTCTCCAATCTGTGCACTCGTGACATATGGCAGGATTTCGCTGATTCGATCTTCCACCAAATCAACAACCATAACCTCTTGATTTTGCTGATTTAACTGAAGTGCAATCTGTTTTCCGTAACGTCCTGCACCAATTACTAAAAATGACTTCATTTGTATCTCCTCCGTTCGGTGTTATGTTAACCGACTGTAATTTTTTCTACCGGCATTTTTGCCGCCGCATGATATTTGAGCGCAATGGTCGCGTAAATCAGTGTAAGTCCTCCTACGCGCCCCAGATACATTAGCACAATGAGTACAAGCTTTGAAACAAGTCCAAGCCCCGGCGTAATCCCAAGCGTCAATCCGACCGTTCCTACCGCAGATGCCGTCTCAAAAAGACACGTCTGAAACGCAAGCTCCTCCACACCACTTATGATAAACGCACCCGTCAGAAACAATGTCAGATACATCACAAGGACCGTTGCCGCATGCTGTACGACGTTGCCCTCGATCCTTCTGTCAAAACAGTTAACATCCTCTCTTCTGCGGAAAACGGAAATTGCATTGGCAAACAATACAACGATCGTCGTTGTCTTCATACCACCCGCTGTAGAGCCCGGAGACCCGCCGATTAACATCAGAATGATAATCATCGCAAGTCCTGCCCCGCTAAATTGCGTCAAATCGGTCGTGTTAAAGCCTGCCGTCCTTGGCGTCACAGCCTGAAACAGCGCATACAGTATCCGTTTTCCTGTCTGCACGCCCTGATATTCAAACAGATAAAAATAGAGCGTCGGAACGACAATGAGTACGAGGGTAAACAGCAAAATCACCTTCGTCTGCATCCGATAGCGTTTCACATGATGCCGGTTCGTATAAACATCCTCCCATGTCAAAAATCCGATTCCGCCGATGATAATGAGCAGCATAATCGTGATACAAATCAACGGATTATCCGCAAAAGCCGTGATGGAGACAAACTGCGCATCCGGTGAGCCCATCAGATCAAATCCCGCATTACAAAAAGCAGAGACTGAGTGAAATACCGCCATCCATATTCCGTCTAATCCGAATTCTTTATAAAAAACAGGCATCATGATCACTGCGCCGATTAACTCAAACACCAAAATGGCTTTGACAATAAAGCTTGTCAGTCTGACGATTCCGCCGACCTTTGGCGCTGCGATCGCCTCCTGCATCGTACTCCTTTGCATCAGCGAGATTTTTTTACCGGAAATCACTGCTATGGCAGCTCCGATCGATATGACGCCCATACCACCGATTTGAATCAATACCAATATAATAAACTGTCCAAACAACGACCAGTAGCACGCCGTATCCTTCACAACAAGACCCGTCACACAAACTGCCGAGGTCGATGTAAAAAGCGCATCCAAAAATGGTGTCACAATCCGCTGCTTTGTCGCGATAGGCAGCATTAACAGAAAAGCACCAATCAAAATCACCAAAGCAAATCCAAGAATAATCACCTGAAACGAGGACATATGCTTTTTCACATGAAATGTTTCTTTCATTTTGTATGTCACCTTCTCTCAACAAACCATAATAACACAAATAAATATTCTTGCAAGAATGGTTACAAAAATTCCATCATTTCAAAAAAGAAAGGTGATAAAACGCGGTAAAATCAACGTTTTATCACCTTTTCATGTAGCAGGGGAAGAGGGACTCGAACCCCCGTTAACGGTTTTGGAGACCGCCGCACTGCCACTGTACTATTCCCCTATGTGTTGACGCTCAACAAATGATATTATAATGGGTTTGTCAAATGCTGTCAAGTCCAAATCAAAAATTGCAGATTGAAAATCTCAAGCATAAAGCACAAGGAATAAAAAGGCCTTCTCATTTTTTGAAGGGCACACATTTCAGTTCCATGAAAACGCGTGCCCCCGGTTGATTCTATATCAGTTCAAGCACCTGCTCTACATTCTCTACAGGCACAAGCTTAATTCCCTTTACTTTGTCAAGACCGTCCATCGATACCTTTGGAAGCACGCACGTATGAAAGCCCAATTTCTTCGCCTCCAAAATACGCTGCTCTGTCATGGATACGCTTCGTACCTCCCCGGAAAGTCCGACCTCGCCAAATGCGACGATACCACTGTCTACCGGTCTGTTTTTAAAGCTCGATACAATCGCCATCACAATCCCTAAGTCAATTGCCGGTTCCAAAATCCGGATGCCGCCTGCAATGTTGACATACGCATCACTCTGCCCCAAATGAAGCCCCGCACGCTTTTCCAGGACTGCCATCAACAGATTCACGCGGTTGTAATCCGTTCCCTGCGCCTGACGCTTTGGCATGTTAAAGCTTGTATCACAAAGAAGCGCCTGAATCTCAATCAGAATCGGTCTGGTGCCTTCCATGGAACAGGCAACAACCGAGCCGCTTGCGTCCTTTGGCCGGCCTCCTAACATAAACTGCGACGGGTCTGCCACTTCCACAAGCCCTTGCTGGCGCATCTCAAACACGCCGATTTCATTGGTGGAACCAAAACGGTTTTTGACACCGCGTAAAATACGGTAGGATGCATGTCTGTCTCCTTCAAAATACAACACCGTATCGACCATATGCTCAAGCACTCTCGGGCCGGCAACCGTTCCCTCCTTTGTGACGTGACCGACGATAAAAATCGAGATTTCAAGTCCTTTGGCAAGCTGCAAAAACAGCGCCGTACTCTCCCTGACCTGTGACACGCTACCCGGCGCAGAAGATACACTTTCCCGGTACATGGTCTGAATCGAGTCAATTACAACAACCTGTGGCTTGCTGCGTCTGATGACCTCCTCAATCACGTCCAGATCCGTCTCACACAGAAGCATCATCTGCTCTGAAAACGCTCCGATACGCATCGCACGCATCTTGATTTGCGCAAGCGATTCCTCTCCCGAAATATATAACACATTGCGTTTATCATTTGAAAGCTGTCTGCATACCTGCAGAAGCAATGTCGACTTTCCAATGCCGGGATCTCCGCCTACTAAAGTAAGAGAACCGGGTACTATGCCTCCGCCTAATACCCGGTCAAATTCCTCAATATGCGTGTACATACGGCTGCCTTCTTCCAAGGAAATTTCAGAAAGTGTTTTGGGCGTATTGTCAATATGCTTGCGCATTTTGACTGCGCTGCTGCCCGCCTGCACACGTTCCTCGATAAGTGTATTCCAAGCTTTGCAGCCCGGACACTGTCCCATCCATTTGGAAGATTCAAAGCCACACTCCTGACAAAAGAAAACGGATGTACTTTTGCCTTTTGCCACTATGCTTCTACCACCTTTACACTTACTTCGCCCATGCCTTCTAACTCTACGCTAAGATTTAACTTACCGCCAAGGCCTGTGCTCATCGTACCTACGCTGTTACCTCCGACAAATACTTCATAGGAAGTATCATC
Organism: Lachnospiraceae bacterium; assembly: GCA_021153185.1. Classification (GTDB taxonomy): domain Bacteria; phylum Bacillota; class Clostridia; order Lachnospirales; family Lachnospiraceae; genus SIG333. The sequence continues at coordinate 20,533 of JAGKTY010000010.1, read as the reverse complement.
CTTGAGTCCCAAAATAATCTGTGCATCGCTTGCACCCTCTGCCACAAACTCTATGCCATCCTGAGACTCACTCAAATGGCCAACGCTTGTCCCCGGTACGGACTCATACAAAAACAATCCGTTTTTCTCAAGCTTTGTCATGGTTGAGAACGTTTTGACTTTGTACAAATCTCCGCCATGCTCAAAATCTTCTAATTTGGCCTTTGTATTTAATGTATGATTTCCAAAACTGATGGAACCATCTGCCTCTGATCTAAGTAACTCGCTGACAACTGCCATTTTTTCCTCCTTATTTGGCCGGGATAACACCCGCCAAGTGTGTTTTGTGCAATCTGCCCTAATTTGATAAGCAAATTTTTTTGGTACTGTTATTATAGCATAACAAGGATACAAAATGCTACACAAACGTTATTTTACTTTGAAATTTATTGTATCATTATGAATACCCGCAATGACCTTATCGCCACGCGTGACATTTCCCATCAGAATCTCATTTGCAAGGTTATCCTCGATGGTACTTTGAATCGCTCTTTTCAGTGGTCTGGCACCCATTTTGAGATTGGAATACTTCTTCACAATATACTTCTTAAGCGCCGGTGAAATCTGCAATTCAATATCCATCTGTTTCTTACAACGCTTCTGCAAATTGGACGAAAGCAATGTGACAATCTGCATCATTTCCTCATTACCGAGCTGTTCAAAGACGATGATATCGTCAATACGGTTAATAAACTCCGGCTTAAAGAGTCGCTTCACCTCTTCCATGACGCCATCCTTCATCTTTTTATAATCCTGCTCTTTACTCGACTGCGTCATAAATCCGAGATTTTTCGGCTCAACAATCCGATTGGCACCCGCATTACTTGTCATAATGAGAATCGTATTTTTAAAGCTGACCGTGCGCCCCTTGGAATCTGTAATGCGTCCATCATCAAGCACCTGCAGCAAAATGTTGAACACATCCGGATGCGCTTTTTCGATTTCATCAAACAACACGACGCTGTATGGATTCTTGCGCACCTTCTCGCTGAGCTGCCCGCCGTCATCATGTCCCACATAGCCCGGCGGTGACCCAATCATTTTGGCAACGGAATGCGGCTCCATGTACTCACTCATATCAACGCGGATCAGTGCATTTTCATCCCCAAACATCGCTTCCGCAAGGGCTTTACTGAGCTCTGTCTTGCCGACACCGGTCGGTCCTAAAAACAGAAACGATCCAAGCGGTCTGTTTGGGTCGGAAAGGCCGACACGCCCTCTTCTCATCGCTTTGCTGACAGCGACGACCGCTTCGCTCTGTCCGATGACACGCTTGTGCAAAAGGCTCTCAAGCTTTAATAGCCTGTCGCTTTCTTTTTCACTCAGTTTTTTCAGCGGCACCTTCGTCCATGCCGATACAACGGCTGCAATATCTTCCTCAGTCACGATCAGATGCGCCGCACTGTTTTTCTGACGGAATCTCTCTTTTGCCTTTTGATATTTCGCGATCAGTTGTTCCTGTTTTTGTTTTAACTCATGTGCCTGCGAAAACGCTTCAAATTTAAACGAGCGTTCAATCTGCAAATCAAGCTCTGCAATCTCCGCTTCCATCTGGCGGATATTCTCCGGAATGCGCATGCCCTGGAGCTTCAGTGCTGCTGCCGCCTCGTCCATTAAGTCAATCGCCTTATCCGGGAGATTGCGGTCGTTGATATACCGTTTGGAAAGTTTCACCGCAGCCTCTACAGCCTCCTGCGTGATGGTCACCTTATGGTGCTCTTCGTATTTGTGTTTGATGCCCTTCAAAATATCGATGGCCTCGTTCATTGTAGGCTCTTTGACATCAACTGTCTGGAAGCGCCGCTCAAGTGCCGCATCTTTTTCGACGTATTTGCGATACTCCTCGATTGTCGTCGCACCGATTAACTGAAGCTCCCCTCTGGCAAGGGACGGTTTTAAAATATTGGACGCATCAATCGCGCCCTCTGCACCGCCTGCGCCAATCAGTGTATGGAGCTCGTCTAAAAACAGGATGATATTGCCGTCAGAAATCACTTCCGCAATGACTTTTTTGATACGCTCCTCAAACTCACCGCGGTATTTGCTTCCTGCCACCATGCCGGATAAATCAAGCGTCACGACGCGTTTTGCGAGCAGAATCTCAGGAACATCCTCCTGCACGATGCGAAGGGCTAAGCCCTCTACAATCGCAGTCTTACCGACGCCGGGCTCACCGACAAGGCATGGATTATTTTTGGTTCTGCGCGACAAAATCTGAATGACACGCTTAATCTCGTCATCGCGTCCGATGACCGGATCGAGTTTTCCTTCGCGCGCAAGCTTCGTCATATCGCGGCTATACTGATCGAGCGTCTCTGTTTCACTCTTTTTCCTTGCGCCGGACAAATCCTTTTTGGCAATATTCTGACCATCTTGTCCCATTGCAACAAGTGTATCCACATAGAGCTTCGGTATATTGATGCCAAGTGTGTTAATCAGGCGCACGGCGATATTGTCACCATGCTTCAAAATTGCAAGCAGCATGTGCTCCGTGCCAATCTCCGCAGCGCCAAAGCGCTCCGCTTGTCTCTCCGAAAGCTCTAAGATTTCCTGTGCTCTCGGCGTAAACCCGTCGCGCTCCTTAAGTGCCACCTGTGAATCCGGCACAATCATGTCCCGGATGATCTCGAGCATCTGCTCCTCGTCAATCTCTGCTGCCGCAAGCACCCTTGCAGCCACGCCGGTCTGCTCGCGCATGAGTCCCAGCAAAATATGCTCTGTGCCGATATAGCTTTGGCGGAGTGATTTGGCTGCCTTTTTGGCAAGTAGCAGCGCAGCCTGTGCCTTACTCGTATATTCCATTAATTACTGACCTCCGTAGTCTTCATAAATCTCGTCAATTAATTCGTGAATCTCGCTTCGCGAAATTCCTTTGCAGCTTGCTTTTGCAAGAACAAGCAACAGCTCCTGCTTTATCTCTTGTCTGTCCTTAAGATGATCCAGGTCTACCGCAATGACCACACCGCGGCGTCTGTCAATCTTTACATAGCCCTCCTGCTTTAATACAGTATATGCTTTATTGACCGTATGCATGTTTACCCCGAGCACTTCTGCCAGAGAACGCACACTTGGAAGCGCATCCCCCTCCCGGAAAGCATTCGTTGCAATTCCATATATCACTTGATTGTGAAGCTGCATATAAATCGCTTCATCGCTGTTAAAATCAATTTGTAATAACATGCTCTCACACCCCATATCTTTTGAAAAGCAATGCCCGGCACCTGATTCGTGTGCATCATAATTCACCATGCCTCGTACGAAAACGATACCATTTTTGTTATACAAAGTATATAACAGAGCATGCTGTGTGTCAATGAAACAAGGGCAATACAAATCTTAACAAAAAATAAAAAGAGGAAAATCCATCCATGATTCCCCCCTTTTGTATCCCAACTAATTATCTCCGGTTTGCCGCCGGCCGGCAAATGTATCGTACATCTCCTCAAGCTCAGGTCTGCACGAAAGAAAGACTTCTCCAAGCTCCGGATCAAAGTGCGACCCGATTGACTCGCGGATAATCGTAAACGCCCTGTCGTAGCTGAACGGCTCCTTATAGCACCTTTGACTGACAAGCGCATCAAACACGTCGGCAAGTGCCATGATTCTGGCCTCAATCGGTATTTCTTCTCCCGCAATCCCATTCGGATAGCCTGCGCCATTCCATTTCTCATGATGATAATGCGCCACATTTTCCGCAATTTGGACAAACTCCGGTTCCTCGATTCCTTCCAGAATCTGACGCACAATTTTCGCACCTTCCGCAGAATGCTTTTTCATCTGCTCATATTCTTCATCCGTAAACTTGGCCTGTTTGCGAAGAATCTGATCGTCGACCGCAATCTTGCCGAGATCGTGCATCGGTGCCGCCCTGACAACCATATCAAGAAACGCCGGTGTCAGCCCATCCTGCTGCGATGCAAGCTTCTTTGCAAACACTTTAACAACCATGCTCGTCCGCTTGATATGTCCGCCGGTAGAAAGATCACGGCTTTCCACCATACTTGCCATACCGAGCACCATCATCTCCTGGATATTCTTGATATGCATCGTACGCGCTTCCAATTGTCCTGCAAGATCTTTTCTGAGTTCCTCAAGCTCCAGCGCATGTCCGATTCGCGAGAGCATGACATTTTGTACAAACGGCTTCGTGATAAAATCCATCGCTCCTGCCTGCAGACAGCGGCTTTCTATTTTAGGGTCACTGTCCGCCGTCAGGAAAATGATCGGGATATCCGCCGAATCAGGATTTTCCCGTATTTTTTCCATCACTTCAAAGCCATCCATCTCAGGCATGTTGATATCCAAAAGAATGAGATCGCACGTACTGTTCTGCAAAAACCTGAGTGCCTGTGCGCCGGCTGTTACTGCTGTGATTTTGTAATATCCGGTCAGCGCATGTTTGGCAGCGGCAAGATTTAATTTATCATCGTCCACTATCAAAATATGATACATGGTATCCTCCTATTTATTCGTTGTCCAAAACAGGTTCCTTTTTCGTTGCGAATCTATCATAGGCGACTTATCAAGGTAATCATCAATTTATCGTTCCATTTCTTCGGAAAGTATAACACAAAAAACCGCAAAAAACTATCGTTTTTTACGGTTTATTTCGCTTTTCATAAATATTGTGCATAAGCATTTGCCGGGTTATGCCTATGGCTGCATCGTCACTGCATAGTCACTTGTATACATCGCACGCACGCATTCTTTACGATTGTATTGTTCTCCTATACAAAATTCCTTTGACCATGTCATGTAGTAAGCCCACGGCGTATGGGACTGTTCCAAAAGTGAAATAGACGGCATATATCCGACCTCTGCCAAAGCAGCCACTTTATTTGAGGAAGTGGCTTTTATTAGCTGCTCATACTGTTTCTGATAGTCGGTTTCTTCATAGCGTTCCAGATAAATGTCCACCGAAACAACATCAACCACATCATCTCCCGGATACGCTTCCTTGACCGGACAGTTCCATACCCAGAGGAGATTGTCGAGATGCAATTCCTGTGTATAGTACGCATACATCATACGGTATAGTTTTGAAGCGACAACAGGCCCTTTCGCGCCCCACCAGAACCAGTCACCGTCCGCTTCGTGAAACGGGCGCCACAATACCGGAATATCGGCATCCTGAAACTTTTTAAGCTCTTTTGCTATGACATCCATATCGTGATAAAATGCCTCCCGCTCAGGCGTGTCAGGCAGCAGGATTTTTTCGGCATCAAATGTCGTGTTTTTGGCATAAAAGCTTTTGTCGCGTCCGCCAATCGGGGAAAACCAATGAAAAGAAAGTGTTACAATTCCATCTGAATGCTTCGCCCAGTCAATTGCCGTATCAACGGTTCCGCGATTTTCATAAACCTCCGTAAGGCAGGCTTCATCCGCATCCTCATAATTGATATTCGGCGAATAGGAAAGCAGCTCAAATCCGCGCAGCTTCGGCTCCTTTCCCGTCAGCTGTTTGATATAATCAATTTCCTCCATCGGGATTGTCTGCGTATGCTGTCCTGTGATAATTGCTTTTCCTGCAAGTTCTGATAAATCATTCAATAATTTCTTTGCTGCTTCTGTCGCATTTGGATTGACGGTCTTTTGCATAATTTATTCCTCGCTAACTCTATGATAATCTTTGAATCATTTCGATACACATTCTTCCGTTGTGATATGGGCATTTCCAAGGATGAACCAACGCCTGTCCGGCCTTCACCTGATTATCCGGCTCCACGTCTTCAAACCACTCTCCCGTTTTTTGATCGATCACATAATTTTGGATATACTCCCAAACCTGTTCCGACAATTGCTCATACATGGTTTGTTCCGGTTGCAGCTGGTAAGCATTATAAAATCCGGTGACGGCTTCTGCCTGAACCCACCATACCTTTTTGGCACTGACCGTTCCGTTTTCACATTCATTGTTCATCGCATGATTTTTCATATCGATACCATTTTCGTATGCACCTTTTGCGAGTCCTTTGATGACAGGAAGCATTTCCTCAAAATACGCTTTATCATCAAGTGCCTCACACGCTCTGCTAATCAGCCATGAAGCTTCAATGTCATGCCCGTAAGACTCAAGCGCAATGAGTGAATGGTATTCTTTGTCAAAAAAAACTTCACAGATTTCCTTCTCTGCATTATATACCCTTGTCTTAAAAATGCGAAGAATCTCCCGAAGCGAATCGCCGACTTGAAAAAATGCATCTGCCCTGTAAAGCTCTGTATATGCCTCTAAAACATGAAGTAAGGTATTCATCGTGCGCTCTGCGATTACGCCGTTTTCTGATAATTTGTCATTTGAAACAGGAATGAATTCCCTGCTGAATGCCTCAAAATAACCTTCCTCATCAAGGCATTTCTCTTCGATTGTATGATACAAGCCGTAAGCAAGATGCAGTGCCTGTTTGTCCTGACTAGCTTTATAATACTCGGAAAGTGCATAGATTGCAAATGCCTGATTGTACGTATGCTTCGTTGTATCAAGTGGGCTGCCATCTGCTGTCACTGACCAAAATACCCCCCGGTATCTGCTGTCATAAAAATGATTTTGTAAAAACAGGAAGGCATGCTCTGCATTTTTTAACAGTTCCGACTGTTTTAATAAATTGTAAGCAGCGGAATAAAACCACAAAATACGGCTGTTTAAAATACAGCTTTTCGTGCTTTCTTTATCCGGTATTCCGTCTGCATCGGCATATCCGTAAAAGCCGCCATGTTCAAAATCTACCATACGGTTCCAGAACGGAATGAGCTGATTCTCCAAATGATTTTGAAATTGTTTTTTATCCATCGCTATGTCCTCCTTTTGATTTCCGTTTTCTATGTCTACATTGTAAAATGACGGGCATATAGCCCGCCATTTTGTTACACTATTATTTTAAATTGATAAACTCGAATTCGAAGTCGTCATCCACGCCGTTGTCATCATCATCCTCGCCTTCATAGAGCGGGGTTGCTGCCTGCGCACTCTCATCTTCTGTGTAAGACTGCTGTGGCTCTACGACCTCACGAATCGGTGCACCGCTTAACATATTTCCGGTATCCGTACCGGCTGTCGGTTCCAGTGTTGTATACTGCGGTTTTTCAAAAATTGATTTCTTTTTTGGCTTCTCAGCTTCCAATTCATCTGCCGTCGGAAGTGTACTCGTCTCATCGATTTTCTTTTTCGCTGCTGCATCTACCTTTTTGAGCGATTTGGCTGCTGTCCTCGCACCGTTTGCTGTCGCAACCGGACGACGCAGCTGTTCCTCATCGTCATCATCGTCATCTTCCTCATCCATACCCATTTCAAGCTCGTCATTCAAATCTTTCACCTTGAGCAGGAGGTTGATTAAGATCACAACACAGAGCGCCAACGCAAATCCAAGAACGCACATATAAATGAGACGTCTGTTTGCGAGCTGTTTGTATTTCTCGTATTCTTCAACCGGAACAGTCTCTTCCACTTCATCGAGCGCCTGCTGTATCTCCTGTGGGTCTACCTCCGGCTCAGTTTCCTCTTCGCCTGTCATACCGACCTCGCCACAAATAATCGAAAAGCTGTAAATATTGATGCCGCCATCCGCACCTGTGACAGTGATCGCACCTGCATTGAGTCCCGGCTTCAAATCTGAAAAGCCGTCAACTGCTGTAATCTGTGTTCCTTCTTCGCCGGCCACTGCACTCACTGCAATCTCAACCGTATCCTGTGGTGCATTGATTGTGTAGCTTACGCAATCCGGTGTGAACTCCGGTGTCAGATCACCAACAGATAATGTCACGGATTTGAGCGTTGCCGCTGCACTCTGCGCCGGCTGCTCTGCTGCAGGCTGTTCTTGTTCTGCTGCAGGCTGCTGTGTCTGCGTAGCCGTATTGTCCTGCGTCTGCTGTGATTGCTGCGCGCCAGCCGGTGCAGTCGTCGTAATCAAATCGGAACGGACATAGCCTGTATAGCTTTTGGAATTCTTTACAAAAGAAACCTGGTACCATTTCTTACCATCAGAACCGGTTAATTCTCCGGTAATTGTAACGGCATCATCCTTCTGAAGCGTCACAAGGACATCTCCGGTCACTGCCGCATTACGGATGTTGGAGCTGCCCGGAATCATATAAGCTGTACCGCTTGCCGGTGTCACCGCTGACTGTGTATTCTGCGAACTCTGCGTATTTTGCGTATTGTCAGATGTCTGGTTCTGGGAACCGCCCTCTGCAGGCTGTGCATCTACCAAATCGCTTCGGATATAGCCTGTTCCGCCATTGACGCTGATTTCATACCAGACTGTACCATTCGCATCCTTTTTCTCGCCCTTAATTTCCAGCGAGGTGCCCTGTGTTGTCGATGCAATGGCATTGCTCTTCGTATCTGCATCAGAACGGATTACTGCTGCATCTGCTTTTACCTTTCCTGTGCGCTGTGCCATAACCGGCATTGTACAAGCAATGGCAAGCACTGCCGTCAGCATTAGTACTCTTAAACTTTTTTTCATACTGTACCTCTTTGTTATTCCTTGCTACTTATGCCTCGTCAATCGCGCGACCGATATCTGAGCGCATGTATTTATTGGCAAATGAAACCCACTCTGTTGCTTCATATGCTTTTGCTCTCGCCTGTTTTAAATCGTCTCCTTTGGCTGTAATGCCAAGAACACGTCCGCCGTTTGTCACGAATTTACCGCCTTCTGATTTGGTTCCTGCATGGAACGCAAAATAGTCATTTTTCCCTTCAAACGCCTCAAGGCCGGTAATCTCAAAGCCCTTTTCATAAGAAACAGGATATCCGTCTGAAGCAAGTACGACGCAGACTGCTGCGTTATCTTCAAACTCAACTTTAATCCGGTCAAGTGTACCATCGATACAAGCCTCAACGACATCAATAATATCATTTTTCATACGAGGAAGGACAACCTGTGCCTCCGGGTCGCCAAATCGCGCATTGTATTCAAGCACCTTTGGACCATCCTCTGTGAGCATCAGTCCAAAGAAGATAACACCCTTAAACTCTCTTCCTTCTGCTTTCATCGCATCAACCGTTGCCTGATAGATGTATTTTTGGCAGAACGCATCCACTTCCTCTGTATAGAACGGGCTTGGTGAAAATGTGCCCATTCCGCCTGTATTGAGTCCTTCATCTCCGTCTTTGGCACGCTTGTGATCCTGTGCGGAAGACATGATCTGAATCGTATTTCCATCAACAAATGACAATACGGAAACCTCACGGCCTGTCATAAACTCTTCCACAACCATGCGGTTGCCTGCCGTTCCGAATTTCTTATCGAGCATAATCTCATTGACGCCCGCTTTTGCTTCCTCAAGTGTATTGCAAATGAGAACGCCTTTTCCGAGTGCAAGTCCGTCAGCCTTCAGTACGATTGGCATCTTGGCTGTCTCAAGGTATCTGAGTGCATCCTCTGCATTGTCAAAATTCTCGTAAGCCGCCGTCGGAATGTTGTATTTCTTCATGAGATCCTTTGAAAACGCTTTGCTTCCTTCCAAAATGGCCGCATTTTTGCGCGGGCCAAATGTACGGATGCCTGCTGCCTCAAGTTCATCGACGAGTCCGCCGACAAGCGGATCATCCATACCGACAATGACAAGGTCAACTGCCTTTTCTTTTGCAAACGCTACAATTTTGTCAAATTCCATTGCACCGATCGGAACGCACTCTGCGATCTGACCGATTCCGGCATTGCCCGGTGCACAAAAAATCTTTGAAACCCTACTGCTCTTTGCAACACTTGTCGCAATTGCGTGCTCTCTTCCGCCGCTTCCTACGATTAATACTTTCATGATTTGCTCCTTACTTCGAAATAACAACCTTGCCTTCTTTTACGCAAACATTACCCGCTGCAATCAGATCAATTGCCTTAGGCAAAATAATCCACTCAGCCTGCTCCATCACTCTTTTCTGAAGCACCTGTGGCGTATCGTTCTCCATCACTTCCACTGCTTTTTGTAAAATGATCGGACCGGTATCCGTGCCGTCATCCACAAAATGAACGGTCGCACCGGTCAGCTTCACACCGCGGTCAAGCGCAGCTTCATGCACCTTAAGTCCATAATAGCCGACACCGCAAAAGCTCGGAATGAGCGATGGGTGAATATTGATAATCCGATTTGGAAATGCTGCAATCATCCGTGTTGGAATCTGCACCAAAAAGCCCGCAAGCACAATGAGATCCGGGTTTAATGCAATCATCCGCTCCGTGAACGCATCGTTAAACGCATCGCGGCTTTCAAATGTCTTTGGTGACATACAGATTGCCTCAATGCCTGCATTCTTTGCTCTCTCAAGTGCATACGCACCCGGATTGTTGGAAATGACAGCCTGAATCCTAGTATTGTGAATCAGTCCGTTATTTACTCCATCAATAATTGCCTGTAAATTGGTGCCGCCACCGGATACACAAACAACGATGTTTAGCATAATGTAACTCCCTTTTCACCTTCTGTGATTTCTCCTACAACGTATGGCGTATCACCTGCTGCCTTGATTGCCTGAATTGTTTTGTCCACATCAGCCGGATCCACCGCTACAATCATACCAAGTCCCATGTTGTATGTGTTGTACATCATCTGCTCTGCGATATGACCTTCCTTCTGGAGAAGTTTGAAAATAGGCGGGATATCATAGCTGTCTTTGCGGATGACAGCGTGTGTGCCGTCCTTTAACATACGCGGAATATTCTCATAAAATCCGCCGCCTGTAATATGACTGCAGGCCTTTACTGTTACGCCCGCATTTTTGATTTCTTTTAATGCCTTAACATAGATTCTCGTTGGTGCGATCAGTGCCTCTCCAAGCGTGCATCCGAGTTCATCATAATACGTATCAAGGCTCTCCTTTGTCATCTCAAACACTTTGCGGACAAGGGAAAAACCGTTGCTGTGCACACCGGTACTGGCCATTCCGATTAAGACATCGCCGGCCTTTAAGTTTTCGCCCGTGATCAAATCTTTGCGGTCCACAACGCCAACGCTGAATCCGGCAAGATCGTACTCATCCTCCGGCATAAGTCCCGGATGCTCCGCTGTCTCACCACCGATTAATGCGCAGCCCGACTGCTTACAGCCCTCTGCCACACCTTTTACGATTGTCGCAATTTTTTCCGGATAGTTTTTACCACATGCAATATAGTCAAGGAAGAAAAGCGGCTCTCCACCTGCACATGCAACATCGTTGACACACATTGCAACTGCATCGATACCGATTGTATCATGCTTGTCCATAAGGAATGCAAGCTTCACTTTGGTACCGCATCCGTCTGTACCTGATAACAGAACAGGGTCTTCCATCTCTTTGATCTTGCTTAAAGAGAATGCTCCCGAGAACCCACCGAGACCACCAAGCACTTCGTCCCGCATTGTTCCTTTTACGTACTCTTTCATCAGTTCAACTGATTTGTAACCTGCCTCGATATCGACTCCGGCTTTCTTGTAATCCATAGCTCTTCTCCTTTATTATTTGTAATTTTTATATCCAACTTCCTGAAGCTTTTGGTCTTTTGCCTGAACAGATTCCTTCATCTTTTCAGAATATGCTTTTAATCTGCCAAGAAGCTCTGCATCCGATGTTGCAAGAATCTTTGCTGCAAGAAGTCCCGCATTCATACCACCATTGATTGCAACGGTTGCAACAGGAATACCTGACGGCATCTGTACGATCGAGTAAAGAGAATCTCTTCCGCCAAGCGATGTCGTATGCATCGGAATACCAATGACCGGCATCGGGAAAATCGCTGCACACATTCCCGGAAGGTGCGCTGCCATTCCTGCTCCTGCGATAATCACTTTAAAGCCTTTTTCTTCTGCTGTTTTGGCATACTCAAAAAATACATCCGGCTCTCTGTGTGCCGAGATAATCGTCATCTCATAAGAGATGCCCAATTCTTCTAAAATATCTGCTGCTTTGCTCATGATAGGCATATCTGAATCGCTGCCCATGACAATACCGACTTTTGCCATTTTCTCTCCTCCGTGTTAACCACAATATCTATGTGTCCTATTTTTGGACATATCTAGACTTAGTTTATCTATATTTGCGCTATGCGTCAAGTGCTTCGTTGAGTTTTTCACATCCTTCGAGCACAAACCGGCCATCTTCTATAATAGAACGTTTCCCATTTTCTTTGGTCACACCATAAATCTCACCAAGTTCATCATACGGAATCGTGATATCGGTATGACACTGGAAATACGCCTTGGATACATCGCTCTTTCGAAGAATGCTGATCTCATTGTCTCTGGCGATAATCTCTTTGCCGTCTGCGTTGTATACCGCCACATCCTCTGCATGGGAATAACACGTATCACCGAGTGCAAAGTGCGGGCCGGTTTTTTCGGCAATGAGAATCGGAAGCAAATGCGCAATCCCGTATGTCTGCCCCATTTTGTATGCCGTCGTGTTTGTACCGATTGCAAACTCTCCAATCGGAAGGCTTTCGTGATGATACAAAATGTTGTCCTTAATGAATTTCGTGCACTCTTCTTCCGACGCAAAGTTATCGCATCCGTAATCAAGAACCATGCCATCCTCAAAGGCAATCCAGAGGTTCTTGTACTGAATCTCATTTAAAAATACTTCCGTCACATGCAGAACGCCGCTCGTTCCCTTTAATACAGGAGAAGTGAACACTTCCCCGACCGGAATATTGACATCCGCCACACAGTTTTCAAATTTGGTCTGCTTCTTCGGATCAGCAAGCGAAACAAGTGAGATGCGCATATCCGTGCGATTTTCACCCTTGCCGCGGACTACGACATATTCACAGGCATCAAGTGTATCTATGATTGTCTGCTGAATCTTTTCGTATGTCACATAGTCGAGCGTATTGAGCTTAATCGTCTCGTCCATGATTTCCGCGTACTTCTCGCCGATGCAAGGAAGCGGAAAAGCGATAATCGTAAAGCTTCGCTCCTTGCCCGGAATATACTCGTTGATGATCTGTCCGTTTTTGGCCTGGTATTTGGTCGCAAGCTCCTGCTGCACCTCGTCCATCTTTGGCGCCTGCTCCTTTTCCTCCGGCAAAAACGGTGCCTCACCAAACACTTCAACGAGTGCCGGACCTGCATGCACCTTTGCAAGCTCCTTGACAAGCTCGTATGCATTTTTGCTGTCATCGAGCTTTCTTTGCATAAACTGCTTGTCCAGATACAGTGCCTCATCATCCTTATGGTCATAGGCAAACTGTTTGTTGATATTGGTGGAATAAAATCCGCCGACCGCAAGCCCTCTTCTGTCAAAAATGCTGTGCGGTGTACGCATGATGGTCGGACGCAGTCCCATTTGTTCAAAGTTAGCAATCGCTACTTTGATCATGCGCTCAAAGCCAAGCGGGTAGATAATCTGCACGACCTTTTTCTTTGACAAATCTTTTCCGGTCTTTTCAAATCCGATGCGGTAGCCTTCCGTGTACGTATCGGCCATCAGCTTAATCTGTGCATCGCTCGCCGCAGCCATATACGCTGCCGTCTTTGTTTCATTGTCCGAAATATACTCGCCAAACCGGTACAAATAATCCGGTGAGCTCAAGTCAGAGCCCATAATGATCTGATATGCAAAATCCATATCCGGGTCACATTTTGCCTTAACGCGCTTTGCAAGTGCATCCTCCATATAATCTGCCGCATAGTAATATATGATGTCTTTTACTTCCTGCACTTTTGGTACAGTTCCAAGCTCCTCAAAGCTGCACAAAAAGCACGCATACAGTTCCAGGAAAAGCTCCATACGGATCACAAGTTCAAATAAGTCGCCCTCGTATACGCCCGGAATGGCCGCAAACATCTCCCCGCACACAAGGCTTAAATACTGCGAAAATTCTTCTGAAAGCATCTCCTGTGCGTATGCCGGATTTGCATAACACGCTTTGTAGTTTTCAGAAAGCAGGTCCTCAAACAACGTATCATGCATCTGCTTTAACGTATCGGCATCCATCTGCATCAGGCCCTCCCGTTCAACCAATTCGTAAGCATCTGCTAACTTTACAAGAAATAAAGCCACCTGTTTGAAATACAAATCAAATGGCTCTAACATCGTTTCCTCTTTAATCGTAACAATTCTTTCTTTTGCTAACAAAAATCTCTCTTTCATCATATTAATATACTCCCAAAAACAGAATTGCAAATGCAATGAGCACCGCAATCAAATTTGTTGTGATACCAAATACCGGTGATATCATAAATGCATCTTCCTCAGAGCATGCCCTGGCCCCAAAGCTAAAGCCGATGGATGCAAAAATAAAGGACAAAAATGCACCAAGCCCATATTTCGGGCTGCCTTCTCCGCCGTTTTTAAAGCACAGGTAAACTGCCAAAGAAACGCTTGCAAGCGCAAAACAGCCAAAGACGGAAGATATCATCCCCCGCCTTGACTTTTCTTTATTCGTAAACATGTATCTCTTTCGTCTGGCCATACTGCTCCTAAAAAATGATTTTGGATTTGGCAGCAAGAAGTCTTGCGCCGCTTACGATTAATAAAACACCTGATGCAATGCCTGTCACAAGTGCAATAATGCCGAGTGTAATGTTCAGTGCCCCGCCGCGCTGCATCGCTTTATAAGTTCTCTCTTCCATTTTGTCCGCTCCTTTTCTAACGCCCTTACTTACTTTGCGCCGTACTGCTCATAGTATGCATCGATTCTCGCTTTACAGTCATCGTCAATGTATACTTCCCCGTTGTATGGTTTGTTGTAAAGTGCCTCTGTCACCTCAGCCATTGTCACAATTGCTTTTGCTTCAAAGCCGTATTTCTCTTTGATTTCATCCAGCGCACTCTTTTCTCCCGAAAGGCCAACCTCCATGCGGTTTAAGCTGACCATGAGGCCTTTGATTTCGACATTTGCCTGCGCTTTTAAAATCGGGAAGGTCTCTTCGATGGACTTGCCGCTCGTTGTCACATCTTCAACGATAACGACACGGTCGCCGTCCTGAAGCTTGCTTCCGAGTAAAATACCGGTATCGCCATGATCCTTTACCTCTTTGCGGTTGGAACAGTAGCGAATCTCCTTGCCGTATAATTTGGCGTATGCGATTGTCGTGATGACAGTGAGTGGAATGCCCTTGTAAGCAGGTCCGAACAACACATCAAAATCATCTCCGAAATTGTCATGAATTGCTTTGGCGTAGTACTCACCGAGCTTCATAAGCTGCGTTCCGGTCACATAAGCACCTGCATTCATGAAAAACGGACTTTTCCTTCCGCTCTTCAATGTAAAGTCTCCGAATTTGAGTACGTTACTGTCTACCATAAACTGTATAAATTCCTCTTTGTACGCTTCCATTTGTATCCTCCTACTGCCGGCAGCAATCAACTGCTGCAAGCTGCGCGTGATTGTTTAGTTACCGAGTGCCTGTGCAATGTCCATCTGCATATCAATCACAGCCTGACGCGATGCATCTGCATAATTTTCCGGCGCAAAGCGCTCTTTGTACGCATCTGCCTGGTATGCTGCAATGATTCCTCTTGAAGAATTGACAATGGCACCAAGACCGTCCTTGTTGAAGAAGTGAACGAGATCTTTGCCCTTGCCGCCCTGTGCACCGTATCCCGGCACTAAGATATAGCTCTTTGGCATGATGTCTCTAAGTACCTTTCCCATCTCAGGATATGTCGCTCCGACAACTGCTCCGACATAGCTGTAGGAATCTCCCATACAGCTTTCCGCCCATTTGTTTACCTGCTCGCCGACGATTTCATAAAGTGGTCTGCCGTCTGTCACTTTGTCCTGGAACTCACCGCTGCTTGGATTGGATGTCTTAACAAGAACAAAAATACCTTTTTTCTCCTCTTTGCACACATCGATAAACGGATTCACGCCATCGCTTCCGAGATATGGATTCACTGTTGCAAAATCTTCATCAAATCCGTAGTAGCTCTTTGAGCCGACCTGCACTTTGCCAAGATGGCCGACTGCATATGCTGCGGACGTCGAACCGATATCACCACGTTTGATATCTCCGATGACAACAAGCCCTTTCTCCTTGCAGTAGTCCACCGTTTTTTTGAAGGCAACCATTCCCGGGATGCCAAACTGCTCATACATGGCAATCTGTGGTTTCACTGCCGGAATCAAATCATACACCGCATCCACAATGCCTTTGTTATACTGCCAGATGGCCTCTGCGGCACCTTCGAGTGTCTCGCCTTTTTCGGCAAAGGCTTTGTCCGTGATGTGTTTTGGGATAAATTTCATCATCGGATCAAGTCCGACAACAATCGGTGCATTCGTCTTCTGAATGTTTGCAACAAGTTTGTTAATCATAGTTCCTCCTACACTGTAGCAAGCGTCTGCTCATCTACATACTTTTTGATATTGGATGCATTTTTGTATTTGGTCACCTCATTGCCATTGACAATGACAAGCGTCGGTGCCTGCATCACATTGTATTTACGCGCAAGCTCTGCATTCTCCTGTGCATCAATCAGAATGTAGTGCTCGCCCTCTAAGTATCGTTTTGCCATTTCGCAGTTTGGACACGTTTTGGTCGTGAACAGATACTTCACATTCTTTGGCGCACAAACGGAAACCGCACCGCCCTCCGCCTGACTGCTGATGCGCACCACACTGCTCGTCGGACGCTTGAGCGAGGAAGAAGCGATATCGTATTCCTTGCGGTCCTTATACTCTGCAAGCTTTCCATCGTTCCAGTTCTGTACCGGTCTGTAATATCCTGTGATACGGCTGTACACTTCTGTTTTGCCGCCGCAGTGCGGGCAAACCTTTTGTTCTCCTGCAAGGTAGCCGTGTGTCTCACAGATGGAATAGGTCGGACTGAGTGTATAATACGGCAATTTGTAATTCTCTGCGATTGTCTTGACAAGGTCTGCTGCTGCCCTCCAATCGGAAAGCTTCTCGCCAAGGAATGCATGGAATACCGTACCGGATGTATACAGTGTCTGCAGTTCGTCCTGAATGTCAAGCGCATCAAAAATATCTGCCGTAAAACCAACAGGAAGATGGGATGAATTCGTATAGTACGGTGTCTCCCCTTCTGCGCCCGCTGTTTTGATGCCCGGCCATCTCTCCTTATCATGCTTTGCAAGACGGTAGCTTGTACTCTCGGCAGGTGTCGCCTCAAGGTTGTACAAATCGCCGTATTCCTGCTGATAATCAGAGAGGCGGTTACGCATATGATTGAGTACCTCTTTGGTAAAGTCCTGCGTGCGCTTGTCCGTCATATCTGCGCGGAGCCAGTTGGCATTGAGTCCTACCTCGTTCATGCCCACAAGACCAATCGTTGAAAAATGATTTTGGAAGCTTCCGAGATAGTGCTTTGTATATGGATACAGGCCCTCCTCAAGGAGCTTGCTGATGACGCCGCGCTTAATCCTGAGTGATCTTGCCGCAAGGTCCATCAGATGGTCAAGCCGTTTGAAGAAATCCTCACGGCTTGTACTAAGATAAGCAATCCGCGGCATGTTGATCGTAACAACGCCGATAGAGCCTGTACTTTCTCCCGCTCCAAAGAAGCCTCCCGTCTTTTTGCGAAGCTCTCTGAGATCCAGTCTGAGTCTGCAGCACATCGAGCGCACATCACTCGGCTCCATGTCCGAATTGATATAGTTTGAAAAATACGGTGTACCATACTTGGCCGTCATCTCAAACAGGAGCCGGTTGTTCTCTGTATCGGACCAATCAAAGTCCTTGGTGATGGAATAAGTCGGAATCGGATACTGGAAGCCTCTGCCGTTGGCATCTCCCTCAATCATCGTCTCGATGAATGCCTTGTTGACCATATCCATCTCTTTTTTGCAATCTTTATAACAGAAGTCCATCTCCTTGCCGCCGACAATCGCCGGGAGATTGGCAAGGTCATCCGGAACCGTGTAATCTAAAGTAATATTCGTAAACGGTGCCTGGCTTCCCCATCTGGAAGGTGTGTTGACGCCATAAACAAATGCCTCAATGCACTTCTTGACTTCCTCGTAGCTTAAGTTGTCCGCTTTGACAAACGGTGCGAGGTATGTGTCGAAGGACGAAAATGCCTGCGCGCCGGCCCATTCATTCTGCATGATGCCGAGGAAGTTGACCATCTGGCTGCAAAGCACTGACAAATGCTTTGCCGGCGCCGATGTAATCTTACCCGGGATACCGCCGAGTCCCTGCTTGATGAGCTGTTTTAAACTCCAGCCTGCACAGTATCCTGTCAGCATGGACAAATCATGGATGTGGATATCTGCGTTGCGGTGTGCCTGTGCAATCTCGTCGTCATAAATCTCTGTCAGCCAGTAGTTGGCTGTGACTGCACCGGAGTTACTCAAAATCAGACCACCCACGGAATAGGTCACTGTACTGTTCTCTTTGACACGCCAGTCCTCAATCTTGACATAGCTGTTGACCACATCCTTGTAATCCAAAATAGTAGACTTCATGCTACGCATTTTTTCACGCTGTTTGCGGTATAAAATGTAAGCCTTTGCTACTTCTGTGTAACCTGCCTGTTCCAAAACGCGCTCTACGCTATCTTGTACATCCTCGATATGCACTTTGCCTTCGTGTACTTTACTTTGAAAATCCGCCGTAACGCGAAGTGAAATCATATCAATAATCTCACTTGTAAACTGCATCTGTGTCGCATTAAATGCTTTTACAATCGCATCACTGATACGGCTTAACTGAAACTGCGTAACTGTGCCATCTCTCTTGATAATATCAAGCATGTCTAACTCCTTCTGTCCTTGTTCTTTTCCCTTTTACTGCTGCGTATATTTGTAGTTTTGCTACCTGCTCTCCAAAAATGCCGCCTCGCGGCTTGCCGCCTGATCGTCCGGGTATTTTTGGATATATTTACGGATTAGTTTTTTGACCTGTGCAAAATCCCCTTTATGCTCAAGTGCAACGATTTTGTTAAAGCTCAGTGTCTGCACAAGCGGGCAGCCCTCAACCGCCAGTCCGCTTTCAAATGCCGCAAGCGCCGCATCATAATCTCCTGCCTCCATCCGCGTCAGACCGAGTCTGTTATAAATCTCCGCATCCGGCTCATTGCCATCGATATAATTCTGATACAGATTGGCTGCATACTCCGTATCGCCAAGCTTCTCATATGTATGTCCGAGCATCAGAATGAGCTCTGCGTCCGGCTTTTTGGTCTCGCCGCGCACCGTCTCAAGGCTGTTGCGCGCCGCCTCATAATCCTCCAGATAGAAATAGGTCTTGCCCTTTTCAAAGGCTGTCATATCTGTCATATGCTCCGCGAGCAGTGTCTGCAAATACGCCGCACCTTCCGCCTCAAATCCGGCGTCGGAAAGTGCCTCATACACATCAATATAAAGCTGTGTATTATTGCCCGACAAATCAAGCGCCTTCTCCAAATCCGCCACACCTTCATCATGCTGCGAAAGTGTAAGATATGCCCTGCCTCTCAGGAAATAGGCATCCAGATTCTTCTCATCGATTGCGATGACATTGGTAAGCGTCTCCACTGCCTTTGACACCTCACCGCCTTTGTACTGTGCGGTTGCCAGATAAAAATTGATGTCCGTCTCAAGACTGCCCGGAAACATCCCGGCATGCGAAAGGGCACTGTCAAAGCTGTCGATTGCTTCGGTGTACATTGCTTTGCCCATATAAGCAAGTCCCAATCCGCGGTATGCCTGCTCAAAATCCTCTCCTGTGGCTATCGCTTTTTGGAATTCGGTTAACGCTTCATCATATGATTGTGTATTAAGCGCATTCATACCGGCCTGTGTGTGCTCATCGTTCCTTGCACATCCGGCAAGGAGCACAGCGGTAAGAACGAGTATAACTGCGTTTTTTCTTGAAAAAAATCCCACTACTTGTGTCTCCCCTAAAAATACTCACATATATGTAGTGTAGCATAACTGCTTATGTTTTTAAAGGGGTATATCAAAATAGCAGTTGAAATTTTATCACGGTTTTGCACCGCATTCTCAAAATGTGCAAATTGCCAAGCACCATTCACCCTCTACTTTATAACAGTATTACTATCTGTTTTTGTCAGTCTTATTGTGAGTACAATAGAAATGCATTTTTCATGCAATTTTTGAAATAAATGCAGGAGGGAAATATGGAGATCAATTATACAACTGTCGGGCAGCGCATCCAGCGCAAGCGCAAATCACTCGGTGTCACACAGGAGCAGATGGCAGAATCGCTGAATTTTTCTGTCGGATACATCAGTCAGGTGGAGCGGGGCATCACGAAACTTTCCATGGATTCACTTGCCAATGTGTGTGAGTACCTTGGCTGTGATATCGGAAGCATTATGGAGCACACCGATGATTCTGCGGTCTGCGGCTACGGCCGTCATGAGTTCATGGCGATGTATGACAGCCTCAGCACAGAAGACCAGCGTGCATTTTTCTTCATGCTGGAGGTCTTCCTCGGCTGTCGCAAAGGTGGCACACCGGACAAATAAACTGCAAACAGTACATAGCAAAAGAGCCGACGCAGCTGCGCCGGCTCTTTTTGTTATGGCAACGAGGAAAATGTCCATTATGCTTGCATGAATGGACATTTGACGACTGCTAATCAGAGCGAGATTCGCGAAGCGTATCTCG
>JAGKTY010000001.1 GCA_021153185.1 Lachnospiraceae bacterium | reverse complement strand
TATCTCGGTAAGTATACACATAGAATTGCCATCAGCAATCATCGTATCATTCGCATGGACGAAAATACTGTTACTTACTATGTGAAGGATTATCGTGAAGAAGGCAAATGGAAAGAATATACCATTTCCGGAATTGAATTTATCCGCAGGTTTCTTATGCATGTGCCACCAAAGCGCTTTGTAAGAATCAGACACTACGGATTACTATGTACACGAAGTAAGACTCAGCATCTGACATTATGTCGGAATCTCCTTGGCTGTAAGCAGTATCTGTCAAGGCTAAAAGATATGGAAGCACCACAGATGCTGGAAACACTCTATGGTATCAAGGTTACTGTCTGTAAATGCTGTGGTGGTCATCTGGGGAAACCACAACAACGAATACCTCTTCGAATTTAAAAATAGATTTTATACTTTTGCAAAAACCTCTTTAATGAGGTCTATTTGTCGTGCCATGATTTTACGAAATCAATTTGTAACACAACTATCATAACCAGAACTTCTTCTCATTATGATAAAAGAGTAAGGATTGAAAGTCCATACATATCGGCTACACGGACGCTTACTTTGTTCACTTTGGCAAAATCAAACGCGGCGCAAACGAAAGGGCAGTTTTTCTATATTTAAAGACTGCTTTTTCGTTTACGCCGCTATTGATTGTAGCCTAAAGAATTTGTCTCTCTTTTATACCAAAAAATCTACTATCATTTTCTTTTCATCCTCTGTCAAAAAATGCATATGTCCTCTTGCTTTCAGTAAGTATGTTGTACAATTATCTATTATTTTCTCTGCTCTAGGTATCACTTGCTTGGCTGGGAATAAACAATCCATTTCAGCCGCCATAACCAATGTCGGAGCCTTACATTTTTTCATATCCTCTGACTTCACATTGCTTGGCATTCCAGTCTTTACTTTTGAAAAATCAATACTTAATTTTGCCGTTTCATAAATATCATCAGTAATATTCTCTTCTACAATTGCCATAGGCAATATACATTTTCTTAACCATTTGTCTTTGTGCGTAATCCAATACATAATCATAGGAATCATCATACTAATACTATTAATTGTAGGAGCATTACTTATTCCAGAAGGAACATACAATACAACCTTTTCCATCTTATTAGGAACAACACACATTGTTTTAGCAATTATTCCTGCACCAAATGAACCCCCAAAGCAAGAAATTTTATCATAACCAAGTGTTTCAATTATCTCAGCTACCCATTTCCCATAATCATAATTATTAGGAGACAAACAAACTTCTGCACTTTTTCCAGGATGTCCGATAGTATCAACCGCATAAATATGAAAATCCTTCATCAAGAAATCACATCCTAATAAATTGTATGCTGTAGTAGCATTTCCACCATGAAAAACAAGCAAAGGAACACCTGTAAAATTGCCAGTTTCAATTAGATGTGTTTTTCCAAATGTAGTATCAATATATATATCTTCAAATTTTTTATCTAGCCTTTCCAACTGTCTTTCATATAGAGATAAAATTGCTTCTTTACCTTTATCTGACTTGTATATACTCATACTATTTACTTCCTTACTCTTACAAAAATTCAAGTTAACAAAACCGCTGCGCGATGGCCTGCTGTCAACTTTTCTTCCTGTTGGAATCGTACACTAAATAATCATCTGTCATTATTTCAACTAAAAAAAACCACTCCATTACCGGTCAAAGTTTAGGGGGTGGTTTTTCTATGTCATTGATTCTGCGGCAGTTCCGTTTTGATGTATTCTCCGGTCAGCGCAATCCCTACATACGGTGTAAATGCCGAAAAAGCCGACGGGATTGGATAAGCGTCCTTTGTATCCTTTGGCGAAACGATATGAAGGTCTTGCCCTCTCATGTCCGCCATCTCATCAAACGGCTCAACCTTGAGCATATATCCGGTCATATGCCATTCCTTGTGTGTAAAAATGTGTTTTGCCTGCGGTAACTTCTGAATCATAAGCGGTGCAAAGCCCATCTCTCTCACTGTTTCAATGGCTTGTTGCGGCGACAGCGTCCCTTCTGTCATCGGGAACTCATACAGACCGGCCAGCAATCCCTTGTCAGCTCTTTGATGCAATAGCACCCTCTCGCCATCTCGTATGATGAATAATGTCTTCTCTTCAATCTTTCTGGCTTTCTTGGGAGATTTGTATGGAAATTCCATCATCCTTCCGGCTTTTCTTGCCTCACACAAATCACGCCATGGACATATCTCACATTTGGGCATACCATTTGGCAGACAAACGGTCGCACCAAGCTCCATCAAAGCCTGATTAAATATGCCGCTCTCTTTAGGCATACATGCCGAAAGCTCCTCAAAAACGCGCTTTTTGACTTTTGCATCTGCAATATCAGCTCCATCCATTGTCAGTCTCGCAAGCACACGAAGCACATTGCCATCTACTGCCGGCACCGCCCTGTTAAATGCAATCGAACTGATTGCCCCTGCCGTATAACTGCCAATCCCCGGAAGCTCCAATAATTCCTCATAGGTATCCGGCATCTGTCCGCCGTGCCTTTCACATATCACTTGTGCAGCCTTTTGCATATTGCGGACGCGGCTGTAATAGCCAAGTCCCTCCCACATCTT
This sequence comes from Lachnospiraceae bacterium, assembly GCA_021153185.1. Taxonomy (GTDB): domain Bacteria; phylum Bacillota; class Clostridia; order Lachnospirales; family Lachnospiraceae; genus SIG333. The sequence continues at coordinate 128,539 of JAGKTY010000001.1, read as the reverse complement.
CAGAAGCTCCTCTGCCTGAGCCCCGGCAAGCGACTGAATCGTCGGATAGGCTTCCATGAATCTCTGAAAATATGGTTTGACAGCCTCTACTCTTGTCTGCTGAAGCATAATCTCAGACACCCAGACGCGATACGCAGAGACCTCTTCTCTCCAAGGGAGTGTTCTCTTATTGTTCTCATACCAGGAAATGAGCGGCGTCACGCACTTTGACAAATCACGCAGCATCTCCTTATTTGGTTCTTTTGTTTTCATTGATATCAATTCTAAATTAACAAAACGAATATTTAATACCGGATCTTTTCGTACTTTGCCTTCATCTCAAGACACACTTTTAGTTCCTCGTAACGCTTCTCAATCGGTCCCTCATCAATCACGACATCGATTGCAATCGCCATCATATTAATCATGTCATCTGTCAGTCGAAGATGCATCTTCGACAAGAGGCGGAGGCGTTCTATCGCACTGCCCGCATCCAGAAATGCTTCCACCTCCGGATCCATCTGCCATGCCTCTGACGAGGTATCTGTATCACGCCTGTCTGCAGATGCGAAACTGCCACTGACAGCATCTGTTTGTTCTGCCGCCTGCTGACTGTCGGATGTATCCTCCCAAACTTCGCCAAGCTCACTTTCTCTTGCAAAGCGATACTTCTGTTTGACCTCCGGATATTTGTCATGGTCCACTTCGCTCATAAACATCGCAAGCGGTCTGACATATGTCTTGAATTCGCCATACATTGCCTGATAGACAACACAAGTCGAACCGTCCTCTGAATTCTCGGCAAGTGTTACAATCTGGTATTTATTTCCTTTAAAATGTGTAAATAATTCGTGTGGTTTTGGATTCTCTCTCATATCTGCTCCTAATCATCCTATATAAGGAGTATTATACTCCCTGAAACCACAAAAGTCATGTAAAATTCTGTAATTAGAAATCATTGTCAGACGAACTCGATAACCGGCATTGCCTGTCCATCTATAAATGTAATCGCTTTCAGCTGTGCGTAAATCTCCTGAAGATCCCTGTGATCCATGGTTTCAAAACGTCTGTGATGCACCTTGAGTCTATAATGCATCTGCCCATTGTCATCATATTTGTAATCGAAAGTCATACCGCTATTCATGCAGGAGTGCGATTCCATAACCTCCTGTGCATGCTCTAAATAAACAGCTTTTAACTCCTCGTAATAAGCTTTGTCAAAGCCTCTGTCCGTAAGCGACTGGCTCTGTACATTCATGACGACAAACAGACTACTGATTAGTGTTACCAAAAGGATTCTCTTAAAATGCTTCATATCGTACCTCCGTATCAATCATGTGTGTTTTCTTACACATAACAATACAGCAAGCACTGTCCCATTTATCTCCCTTTTCTCAGTTCAAACTGCTTTTCATCTTTTTCTTATCTTCATACATCGACTGGTCAGCCCGCGCGCAAAGCGCGGTAAAATTATCATCCTTTTCCCAAAACGCTGTACCGATTGCACAAGAAAAAGGTGTTTTCGCCATACACTCCTTAATGCTTTGCTTTAGCCCTTCTGCATTCCCTATCTGCCGGTTAAAGCAAAGCACCATAAACTCATCTCCGCCGGTGCGGTAAAGGTAGCAATTTTTGACGAGCACTTCCTCCACACATGCTACCATCGTGCATAATGCTTCATCTCCCTTATCATGTCCGTATTGATCATTCCATTTCTTCAAATCATTCAAATCGATGGAAAGAAGGGCCTGCAAATCAGCCGTATGCTTTTCGGCATCCATATAAAAACAGCGTCTGTTGAGCACATTGGTAAGAGGATCTCTCTTAAACTGCTGTGTATTGAGATACAAATAATAAAACGTCAGTGCAATCGCACCGGAGGCATTAATGACACCTGCATATTTCCATACAGCCTCCATGATTGTCGCAATCTGAAAGGTACAGACAACCACCGTAGAAATAATGGATTCATAGCTGTGTACCGCCTTGTACAGCTTGACCGTACATACAATCAGTACAATCTCATAAAAGCCACTGGTCACAAATGCAAAATACCCGATTGGTCCACGCTGAAACTGATTGTCCGTCGTAAAGGTATACGCAATATCCGTAAAAAAAGCGGAAAAAGCAATAAGCGTATTGAAATAAAGCGGCCAGGCAATCCATTTATATTTCTTATCTCTTGCATTCCCCAAAAGCAGAATAACGACATAAATAATCGCCGGTCGAAGACTGTATCCGATTGCAGACATCAGGGTACGAAGCGGGGTAAAATAAGAAAGCGACGCCGTATAGTACTCAACCGAATCGACGATAACCAGACAAAGCACCATCATACCGGCAGTCAAAAACAAAGACCGCACCTTCTTTGAAAAATAATCGTTTGTAAAAATAAAAACAAGCAAGCATGCAAGTGTCACAAGTGTTGCATAATTCATTCCAACTAATTCTTTTACCATTCGCATCTCCTAAACGTGATTCAAATCCCGAATCGCATCATTTATGTTCCTTCAGACATTTCATTATAACACTTTCAAAGATTTTCGCCTAGAACTATCCGCAAAGTTCCGGTCCTTTATTTCGCCGCAATTCCGGATTTTCCCGTCTGAATACAGTGTTTCCCATGATATAAATCCTTCCTGCAACAATCATCATTCTCTGTTTTTCGAATCATGTGTTATCCTCGTCAGTTTTTCGATTGGAACCGAAGCAACCAAATCTGTTATCATGGTAAATGGTTTGGCAGACAATACAAACGTCAACGCGATGCAACCGGTAATGAGCAATGCAGCCTCCGCGTTTGTATCGACAGCCGATAGCATCGACAGCTTGAAATGAACCGCCGAATAGAGCAGTCCATGGAAAATATAGATTGCCATTGTGCGCTGTCCCATGTAGGAAAGCATTGTCTGTTTTTGGGGAATCCAAATGATAATCGCATATGTCAAAACGAAGGAAATGACATAACAAAGAAGCCTGATGCACATGCCGCAAAGCGCGCTCTGTCCCATCACCTCATACGAATATCTTCCGTAAAAAATTTGCACGGGCATACTTCTGTGCATCTGATCCAAAGCCAGATACATAACGCCCGCAATCATTACGATTGCCGCAACCACTTTGCAAGCCTTGCACCTAAGACGATTTAGCATACTTTTTTCAAACCGCATACCCGCAAGGAAAAAGGGAAAGAAATAAACGATTCTCGGAATCGAGAAAAAATTATCATAGTCCGTCAGTCCGATCAAAAGACCGGCAATCATTGCAAGCACCATATTCCCCGGTATTTTTGAAAAGTAAGGCGTTACTAATTTCCAAACAAAAAGTCCCATCAGATACCAGAGGGAAAATTTGGGTCTATGAAGACTGAAGGTCGTCTCTTTTCCAATCATATGATATAGTACATAATATGCCAATTCATAGACGACATATGGGATTGCGATTCCCTTAATCAGTTTTTCAAATGACGCTTTTTTCTTTGAAAAATAGCCGGACACAAAAATAAAAGCAGGCATATGCACTGAAAAAATAGCCCACTTCAGTTCAAACAGCATCGGATTATTCCGATAATTCGGCTCCAGAAAATGGCCAAGCACTACCAAAATAATCAATATCGCTTTGAAGTTGTCAAACAGATAATCCCGTTGTTTCTCTTGTTGCATATCCCTAACTCGTCCCGCTCAAACGCTAAACATGATCCACAGAGTCGAGATACGCTTCGTCAACCTTCATACGAGTATTGACGAAGCGTATCTTTTTTATACTATTAACGAAATGCTTTTGCGGCCTCGTCTAAAATGCGCGCCGCCACCTCATCCTTTGACATAATCGGAAGCTCCAGCATGCCGTCCTTTTTCAGAAGCGTCACAATATTGGTATCCGTGCCAAAGCCTGCACCTTGTGTACGGAGGCTGTTCGCCACAATCATATCCACATTCTTGCTCTCTAATTTCTTTGTTGCATTTGCGATGAGATTTTGCGTTTCCATCGCAAAGCCGCAGATAAACTGACCATCTCTTCTCGTTTCTCCGAGCGTTTTCAAAATATCTCTTGTCCGCTCCAGCTCTATGGAAAGGTCTCCGTCTTTCTTCTTCATCTTTTCAGCTGCGACCGTTACCGGTGTGTAATCCGCCACAGCCGCACTTTTTACAATGATGTCTGCCTCATCCTTATGTGCCATCACTGCCTCGTACATCTCTTTTGCACTTTGCACAGAAATGACATCTGCAAATACCGGTTTTTCAAGGTTGACAGGACCCGAAACAAGAATAACCTTTGCACCGCGTCTTGCCGCACATTTGGCAATGGCGTAACCCATTTTACCGGTGGAATGATTGCTGATAAAGCGTACCGGATCAATGGCTTCTACCGTCGGTCCTGCCGTGACAAGTACCGTTTTTCCTGCCAGATCCTTTTGCTCATAAGCAGTCTCCTGTAAGATAAATTCAAGAAGGAGTTCTTCCTTTGGAAGCTTTCCGGCGCCGACATCCCCACATGCCAGATAGCCGCAATCCGGCGCGATGACCTTCATGCCATATGCGCGGAGTTTGTCCAGATTGTCCTTAACGATGCGGTTTTCATACATATTGGTATTCATCGCAGGCGCAACCAGAATCGGACACTTCATGGCAAGTGCTGTCGTCGTGAGCATATCGTCCGCGATGCCATTTGCCATTTTACCAATGACATTGGCACTGGCAGGGGCCACCAAAAAAACGCTTGCTTTTTTGGCAAGACTGACGTGCTCAACGCTATATTGAAAATTGCGGTCAAACGTATCGACCAGACATTTATTTCCGGTCAGTGTCTCAAATGTAATTGGATTGATAAAATTCGTTGCATTTTGTGTCATAATGACCTGCACATCTGCATGTAGCTTCACAAGCATACTTGCAAGGTTTGCAATCTTGTATGCGGCGATACTTCCTGTCACGCCCAAAACAACGGTTTTGCCCTTTAACATAAAAATACTCCTTCTTTGGCATCTCCTAAGTGTATTCCAATCGCTTTTTACACTTCGCAGATCATCTCGTCTGTCAATTTTCCATACTTTTCGTAGTTTGACACCTTGATGGCTTTGTTATTTTCATCCACAAATACAACGCGCGGCTTATGCGACTTTGCTTCCTCAGGTGTCATCTGTGCATAGCTCATCAAAATGATGTGGTCTCCGACCGCAACCTGTCTTGCTGCGGCGCCGTTTAAACAAATCATACCACTATTCGGCTCTCCTGCAATCGTGTATGTTTCAAACCGGTTTCCGTTTTCCACATCGACAATCTGTACATATTCATATTCTAAAATACCGGCCTGTTCCATCAAAACCGGATCAACCGTGATGCTTCCGACATAATGAAGCTCTGCCTGCTTCACGACCGCCCTGTGAATTTTTCCTTTTAACATTGTGATTGTCATCTTTTTTCTCCGTTTTACTGCTCAAAATATCATGAATTGTCTATTCCAAACCACATTCGCAAAACCGCATCTACGATGCTTTCTTTTTGCTCGGCTCTGATCAGACAATAATGTTATCAATTAGTCTCGTTTTTCCGATGTATACCGCGATGGCAACAAGTGTACTTCCATTTAGCGTCTCTACCGGTGTGATTGTATCAAAATCAACCACATCCACATAATCAATTCGTGCAAGCGGCTCCGTCTCAATGACATTGGCAATTGCCTTTTTGATAACTGCACTTTGTTTCTCGCCTGCATCGATTAATTTTTTACCTTCTGCTAACGATTTTGACAAAATGAGTGCAGCCTGTCTTTCTTCTTTGTTCAGGTATGTGTTGCGCGAGCTTTTGGCAAGTCCATCTTCCTCGCGGATAATCGGGCATCCCACGATTTTGACATCCACATTCAGATCCGTAACCATGCGCTTAATGACAGCGAGCTGCTGTGCATCCTTTTGTCCGAAAAATGCATAATCCGGCTGCACGATGTGAAACAGCTTGAGTACGACTGTCTGTACTCCGCGGAAATGCGTTGGTCTCGTCTTGCCGCACAGCTCTGTCGTAAGACCGTTCATATCCACGTAAGAGCAAAACCCATCTTTGTACATTTCTTCCGGCTGCGGATGGAAAATGAGATCAACCGGCACGGTCTCACAAAGCTTTGCATCTTTTTCCAAGTCTCTCGGATAGCTCTCAAGATCTTCTGTCGGACCAAACTGCATCGGATTGACAAAAATGCTGACAACAACCTTGTCACAAGTCTGACGCGCTTTTTCCATCAGGCTTTTATGTCCTTCGTGAAGGTAGCCCATCGTCGGGACAAATCCTACACTGAATCCTTCTTTTTTCCACTGTTTTACCTGGCTTCTTACTTCCTCAACTGTATCACAAATTTTCATTTTTATCTCCTTTTATATCATTAGTAGAGTTTTTCTATCACTTCGTCATCGATTTTGAAGCAGTGCTCCTCGCTTGGAAATAAGCCTTCGCTAACTTCTTTTGCATACGCTTCAAACGCAGTCTTCATCTGCTGGCCAATCTGTGCATACTGTTTGACAAATTTTGGCTTCATATCTGAATACATAGCAAGCATATCCTGATAGACAAGCACCTGTCCGTCACAATCAGGACCTGCACCGATTCCGATTGTCGGAATCGAAATTGACTCGGAAATCTTTTTGGCAAGCTTATTTGGTACACACTCGAGAACGACTGCAAACGCGCCCGCCTCTTCGATTTTTCTTGCATCATCCAAAATTTTCTGAGCTGCTTCTTTCCCTTTTCCCTGCACCTTAAAACCGCCGAAGGCATTGACTGACTGTGGTGTAAGTCCAAGATGTGCACACACCGGAATCTGACATTTTACAATTGCTTCAATCTGTTCACATACATCTGCTCCGCCTTCTAACTTCACGGCCTGCGCACCGCCTTCTTTGATGAGACGGCCGGCGTTTACAACTGCATCATACACTGATGTCTGATACGACATAAATGGCATATCTGCAATGACGAGCGCATTTTTTGCTCCTCTTGAGACTGCCTTAGTATGGTGAATCATATCCTCCATCGTTACAGAGAGCGTATCGTCATAGCCAAGCATGACCATGCCGAGGGAATCCCCTACCAGAATAGAATTGATGCCCGCACTGTCCACAAGCTTTGCCGTCGAATAATCGTAAGCCGTCAGCATGGTCAGCTTTTCGCCCTTTTCCTTTGCCTGTTTAAATGTCACCGCTGTATTTTTCATATCATTGTTCTCCCTTACTTAACAATACTTTTTTCATTTCACTATAATCTTTTGTCGGATTTTTTTCCTCCGCAAGCTGTACAATACGATTTCCAAGCACACAGTACATCTCTCTCATCTCATCCGGTATACATGCCAGGTGCTTTTGTACCGTGAGCGCATCGCCGCGTTCTATCGGTCCGGTAAGCGCTTTGACAGGTCCATTTTCGACCACACTTTGCACATTGCCAAGTACGAGGTTTGCACTGGCTAACCTTGCAAACTGCTCCGAAAAACCACTTTCCACAAGCAATTCATAACCCGCCGCAAGCACTGCCACGACATGGTTACTCAGCACACTTGCCGCTGCATGATAAAGTCCCTTTTGCTCTTTTGCAATCTCACAAACCTGATTGCCCAAAGACTCCATAAATGCTTTCATCTCCTGCACGGCATACTTGTCACCTTCGATTGTAAAAAAAGCCTGATTCAATTGTTTGTAGGATGAAAATTTATCGCTGAAAGCGAGCATAGGATGAATAGAGCACGCATACGCATGTTTGTCCTCTATTCCTGAAAAAACATCGGATGATAATGAACCACTACAATGACATATGATTTTTGATTCTATGGACATTTCCCGAATACAATCCCAAACCTCGCGGATGATTCCATCCGGCGATGTAATAAACAGGGTATCGCTCCTTCGCACAAGCTCCTCAAGACGCAAGAAGCAGTCCGTTTGTGCAAACTCTGCAGCCTCCTTTGCTGCCATCTGTTCGTTGTCATAAAAACCGACAACCGTTTTGCCTGACTGTGCAAAGTACTTGCCAACGCTAGTACCTACCCGGCCGGCGCCAATGATTCCAATTTGCATGCTACCACCTCCATCAGGTGATACACTATCCCGATGCAGTTTCATTCGAATACCGCTCAATTGGGACTATAACACATCTGCATCAAAAATACAACTACCACCCGATATGATTGTAATGGGTATAGCCTTCTAATTTTTGGGAATATTCGTCAATCATCTTTTGAATTTTGGCTTCTTCCTTTTTAGAAAGCTTGCCGGATGCCTGCAATTGGGCAAACATCTCATTGACATCCTTATAAGCCGCGTGCGCATTGTCCTTATAATTGTTCTCAAAGGCGCATTTTAACTGATCCATCCGCGCATATAGCGGCTGGGTATGTTTGTTTTTTAAAAACATGATAGTTCCTCTCTTACGCAATGTAGTTTGCTTGAAAGCAACGGTTTCTGTTATAGTTCTTCTCTGCAGAAATAGCAGTTGTACTTTCTGCCGCGCATACCGATAAGATTTTCGGCGCCGCAATACCCGCATTTTACGATCCACATGCCATTTGGAACCGGGTCGCCCTCCATCCATCGTTGTGCATAGTTCATCTCACCGTACACTCTGACTGCTTCCTTCTTTTGTGCCATCTGCTCTTTTTTGTGCTCAAGCTGATCGGCTGCCGCTTTTCGATTCAAAAATTCGGTCGTCGACTCGCCCTCTCTTTGCACGATTTCTTCCTTTGGCACATTTGCTGCCTTTGCATTCGATGGTTTGACTGACGATGTTTTCTTTGTTTCCCCGTAAGCCGGCGCTGATGGGTTATTCACGCGCGACATTTCCGGCGGAATATTGGCAGATGTGTTCGTCACATTTCTGTTTGGTCTGTTATATGTGTTTGGCGAAGCCTTTGCGGTAGACGGATTATTCTCAATACGCTTTAGCAAATCCTGTGCTGTTTCCCCGCTTTTCCCGCGCTTTGCCTGCTCCAGTCTCTGTTTTTTTAACTGACTTAATACGACACTGATAATAATGATAATAATAATGCCTTCCATACGCTTTTCCTTTTCGTAATGATAGCTGTCAATCTGTTTTTGTTGTTCCTTCTTTGGATATCGCTTGTTCTCAAATTGATCTGCTTGCTTCGATAATCAGCATCTCAACAGCAATGATATCTGTCATTTTGCCTTTCTTGACGCGTTCTTCCGCATCCACGCATTCTTCAACCATCCTGCGCAAAAAGGATAATTCAAATTTAGATGCCTGATTCTTATATTTGCGCACAATAAACGGTGCAAGTGACATCTTCTCCGCAATCATTCGCTCGTCCATGCGCCTTAGTAAATAGCTCTTTGTCTGCATGAGGAGATTAAAATGTCTTGCAATCATAAACAAAATGCGCATCGGCGGCTCTTTTAGCGCAATCAAATCATAGTACAGTGAAAGCGCCTGCTTCTGCCGCCTGCCCGCAACGGCCTCCACCATATCAAAAATACGGTTCTGCAGCCGTTCCGTACAGATTGCCTCGACATCCTCGGGCATAATGGCATCTTTGTCCATCGTATAACATGCAAGCTTTTCAAACTCACTCTGGATATTCGCCATATCGGTGCCGGTCTTTGAAAGAAAAAGTTCCATCGCCTGTCTGGAAATCTGTTTTTTTTCTTTGGCAACAAGCTGCAAAATCCACTTTTGAAGTGTCGCTTCGTCCTGAATGCCGAACTCTGAAATATAGCCCTCATTCTTGACAGCCTTATACAGCTTCGAGCGCTTATCGACTTCCTTTTCACAGAAGATAAAATATGTATCCTCCGGAATCTCCTTCATGTATTCGGCAAGCTGCTCCTGACTCGACTTGAAAAATCCGCTGTTTTCAATCAAAATGACGCGGCGCGGTGCCAAAAACGGAAGTGTCTGGGCAAGGTCGATGACTTTACCGACTTCAATGTTTTTTCCTTCAAAAACCGTGAAGTTCATATTGTCGTCAGGCACGGTCATTGCTTTTACAAGCTTATCCTTGTAAACTCCTCTCAAATAGTCCTCTTCACCACATAGCAGATACACATGATTAAATTGTCCTGTTTTGATATCTTCCATTAACCTGCGCATATTTATATTATATGAAAAAACGGATGCCTTGTAAAGGTGGACCGCGCCGCCATAACAGATAAAAGGACGCTCCCATCGAAGCGTCCTTTGTGATATATCTCTAGTCAAAATGGATGATGCCCCGTCCCCTGGGGCCACCAAAAATGGACCACAAACCCCGTCCCCTAGGTCCACCGGTTTCACTGTATTGATTTGTGCCATTCCTGCAGGGATTTGATTTCACCTGCGCCCTGGTTTTTGAGGACTGCAATGCCCTCAGCAGTTGCTTTTGCGGCTGCAACTGTTGTCATGTACGGAATCTTACCTTTGATGGCAGCTTTACGCAAGTAACTATCATCGTTTACGCTGTCTTTTCCGACCGGAGAATTGACAATCAAATCAATCTCTCCATTGGAAATTGCATCAAGGATATTCGGTCTTCCCTCATATAATTTTTTAATCTTTGTGGCCGGAATACCTGCCTCGCGAATCAAATCAAATGTTCCGCCTGTTGCCAGGATGTTAAATCCAACCTCATGGAATTTCTTTGCAACTTCTACGATTTCCTCTTTGTCCTTACGGTTTACGGAAATAAGAACAGTTCCCTCAAGCGGAAGCGGTGCACCGACACCTTCCTCTGCTTTGTAGAATGCTTCTCCGTAAGACTCTGACAAACCAAGAACCTCTCCTGTTGAGCGCATCTCAGGTCCCAGTACAGGGTCAACCTCCTGGAACATATTGAATGGGAATGCAGCCTCTTTTACGCCGTAATAAGAAATTGTCTTATCGGTAAGCGCCGGGATTGGCGATGGTCTTCCCGTAATCTCACTTGTGATAATATCTGTTGCAATCGGCACCATTCTTGTGTTACATACTTTTGATACAAGCGGAACCGTGCGGGATGCTCTTGGGTTTGCCTCAAGCACGTACACTTTTCCGTTTTCGATTGCATATTGCATATTCATAAGACCTTTGACATGCATCTCTTCCGCAATCTTGCGCGTGTATTCTTTAATGAGCGCAATGTTTTCCTCTGAAATATGAACAGACGGAATGATACAAGCAGAATCTCCTGAATGTACTCCTGCAAGCTCGATGTGCTCCATAACCGCCGGAACATAAGCATGTGTACCATCACTGATTGCATCGGACTCGCACTCGAGTGCGTTATTTAAGAAACGGTCAATCAAAATCGGTCTGTCCGGTGTCACACCGACAGCTGCCTTCATATAGTCAGCCATGCTTGCATCATCGTAAACGACTTCCATACCGCGTCCGCCAAGTACATAAGAAGGGCGTACCATAACAGGATAGCCGATTTCGTTGGCAATTTTGGTAGCCTCATCCACAGTCGTCGCCATGCCTGACTCCGGCATCGGAATCTCAAGCTTATCCATCATTGCCCTGAATAAATCTCTATCCTCAGCAAGGTCAATGACAGAAGGTGCTGTACCGAGAATCTTAACGCCGTTTTTCTCAAGGTCTGCCGCAAGATTGAGTGGTGTCTGACCACCAAACTGTGCAATGACGCCAAGTGGTTTTTCTTTGTTGTAAATACTCAGAACATCCTCGAGTGTGAGTGGTTCAAAGTAAAGTTTATCAGATGTATCATAATCCGTTGAAACAGTCTCCGGATTACAGTTGACGATGATTGTCTCAAAGCCGAGCTTCTTCAGGGCAAGCGATGCATGCACGCAACAGTAGTCAAACTCGATACCCTGACCGATTCTGTTTGGACCACCACCCAAAATCATTATCTTTTTATTGTCTGAAACCGGATTTTTATCCTGCGCATTGTAGGTTGAGTAATAGTATGCGCTGTCCTTTGTACCGGAAACATGTACGCCTTCCCATGCCTCTTCTACACCAAGCGACAATCTCTTACCTCGGATGTCATCCTCAGGAATCTCCAGAATCTGGCTTAAGTATTTATCAGAGAAACCGTCTTTTTTAGCCCGGATTAAAAGCGCATCTGCAGGAAGAGTGCCTTTTGCTTTGAGAAGCTCCTCCTCTTCCTCCACAAGCTCCTTCATCTGCTCGATAAAATAGTGTTTTACTTTGGTCAGTTCAAAAATCTCATCAACACTTGCGCCCTTACGGAGTGCCTCATACATTAAGAAATGACGCTCGCTTGAAGGTGTTGCAAGTCTCCTGAGAAGCTCTTCTTTGGAAAGTGTGTCAAAATCTTTGGCATGACCAAGACCATAGCGGCCATTTTCCAGACTTCTGATTGCTTTCTGGAATGCCTCTTTGTAATTCTTACCGATGCTCATGACCTCGCCGACCGCACGCATCTGTGTGCCGAGCTTGTCTTCCACACCTTTGAATTTTTCAAATGCCCAGCGGGCAAATTTGATTACAACATAATCTCCGTCCGGAACATATTGATCCAGTGTACCGTATTTGCCGCACTCGATGTCCTTAAGTGTCAGCCCTGCTGCCAGCATTGCCGAAACAAGTGCAATCGGGAAACCGGTTGCCTTAGAAGCAAGCGCTGAAGAACGGGAAGTACGCGGATTAATCTCAATTACGATGATACGGCCGTCTTTTGGATTGCGCGCAAACTGTACGTTTGTACCACCAATGACCTGTACCTTATCTACAATGCTGTATGCCTGTCTCTGCAGCTCCTTCTGAACATCCTCAGCAATCGTAAGCATCGGTGCTGAGCAGAACGAGTCACCTGTATGAACACCGATTGGGTCGATATTTTCGATGAAACAAACGGTAATCATATTGCCTTCGCTGTCGCGGACAACCTCAAGCTCAAGTTCTTCCCAGCCAAGCACGGACTCCTCAACCAAAACCTGTCCGACGAGGGATGCCTGAAGCCCTCTGGCACATACGGTTTTAAGCTCTTCTTTGTTATAAACAAGTCCGCCGCCGGCGCCGCCCATCGTGTAGGCAGGACGCAGTACAACCGGATAGCCGAGCGTATCTGCAATTTCAAGTGCCTGCTCAACAGAGTATGCAACATCCGAACGCGCCATTCCGATTCCCAGCTCGTCCATCGTCTTCTTAAACTCGATACGGTCCTCACCGCGCTCAATCGCATCCACCTGAACGCCGATGACTTTGACACCGTATTTGTCAAGAACACCTGCTTTATAAAGTTCTGAACAAAGATTCAGTCCGGACTGTCCGCCGAGGTTTGGCAGAAGTGCATCCGGCCGTTCTTTGGCGATAATCTGCTCAAGACGATCTACATTGAGTGGCTCGATATATGTAACATCTGCCGTCTCAGGGTCTGTCATAATCGTTGCAGGGTTAGAGTTGACAAGTACAATCTCATATCCCAGCTTTCTAAGCGCCTTACACGCCTGTGTTCCGGAATAGTCGAATTCGCAGGCCTGACCGATGACGATTGGACCCGAACCGATAATTAACACTTTGTTTATGTCTTTTAATTTTGGCATGTTCTTTCTCCTATTGTCTGTTTTGGAACAATTCAGAGCCATGCAGCGATTCATAAAACCACTTATCATGCTTGCATGAAAGGAGGATTGTATAAATCGTTACACGGCGAAGTAGCCCTGCGCAAAAAGAAAGCCTTAAACAGGCTGTTTTGCAAATAGGTTCTGAATCGTTACGATTTTTGTATATTATATAATATAACCCCCGTTACAGAAAACCCTTTTTTCTACATTTTTAGATTTTTCTATATCGAAAGTGAAAATGCATTCCATCCTGCATAAGAAGCGCCGCTGCCAAGCTGTTCCTCAATGCGGAGAAGTCTGTTGTATTTTGCCACGCGCTCCGACCTGCTCGGTGCACCGGTCTTAATCTGACATGTGTTCATGGCAACAGAAAGGTCGGCAATGGTTGTATCCTCCGTCTCTCCCGAGCGGTGTGAAGCAATCGCAGTAAATCCGGCACTATGCGCAAGCTTGATTGCATTTAATGTCTCTGTCACGGTGCCGATCTGATTGAGCTTGATTAAAATAGAATTGCCGCATTCACATCGAATCCCCTTCTCAAGCCTCTCCGTATTTGTCACAAACAAGTCATCGCCGACAATCTGCACTTTTTTCCCAAGTGTCTGCGTCATTTTTCGAAAGCCGTCCCAATCCTCCTCATCAAGGGGATCTTCAATCGAAATAATCGGATACTGGCATACCAAATCGCTAAAATGCGCAATCAACTGGTCTGTCGTATACGTAATCCCTGCCTTTGGAAGTGTATAAAATCCTTTTCCTTCCTTACTTTTCCATTCCGAAGCAGCCACATCCATCGCAAGCATAAACTCTTTGCCGGCGCCCGCCTGATATCCCGCCTTTTCAATCGCCTGCAAAATCGTTTCAAGCGCCTCTTCATCTGTCTTAAGCGCCGGGGCAAAACCACCTTCATCGCCGACACTTGTCGCAAGACCTCTTTCCTCCAAAATACCGCGCAGTGCATGGAATACTTCTGCCGACCATCTGAGCGCTTCCCGATAGCAGCACGCCCCAACCGGCATAATCATAAACTCCTGCACATCGAGTCCGCTCGATACCGCATGTGCGCCTCCGTTCAAAATATTCATCATCGGCACCGGCAATGTCGTACCTGCCATTCCGCCCCAATATCTATAAAGCGGAATATCAAATGATCGCGCTGCTGCCCTGCTCGTCGCGATGGAAACAGCAAGCATTGCGTTGGCGCCAAGCTTATGCTTATCTTTCGTCCCGTCTGCATGAATCATTGCCGCGTCTACCGCATAGATATCCGATGCATCCATCCCGCAAATAGCATCCGCAAGCGCTTCATTGACATGCTTAATTGCTTTTAGGACACCCTTTCCGTTGTATCGTTTCTTGTCCTGATCGCGAAGCTCAAGTGCCTCAAATTCCCCTGTGGATGCGCCGGACGGTGCTGCCGCACGTGCAAATGTTCCGTCAGAAAGCGTCACCTCCGCCTCCACCGTCGGATTTCCTCTCGAATCGAGTATTTCACGTCCTCTTACGCATTCAATCTTTAAATATTTCATACCTGCTCCTTTCCAATGCCGCCTTACGGTTTTTGTATGCAAAAACTAGTCCGATTTGGCAAGCATTCTCAAGGATTAGTATGACTTTTGCGTCTTTTTTTATTCTAACATAACCGAGTCGAGATACGCTTTGCGAATCTCGCTCTGATTAGCAGTCGTCAAATGCCCTCTCGTGCAAGCACGATGGGCATTTTCCTCGTTGCCATAACAAAAAATTGACGCGTTCTCACGCGTCAAAATCCATTTGATATGTCCCCTCCGGGCAGCGGATTTCCAATATGCCCAAATTGAAATCATCATCCATAATTGTGAGATGATATTCAAACACCACATCGTCCTCAAATTTGGACATCAAAACATATGCTCCGTTTTCCTTACCTTCAATCTGATCACAGATATCATCATAGACATCTGCGCCCGAAACCGCTCTCGGATATCCCGACTGTTTTATTTTATCTTCAATTGCCCGATACAACGCTTCCATCCTTCTACTTCTACCTCTTCTTCTTAATTCTAATTCATAATTGTGTTCCGCTTACTTTTTTCACACTCACATACCACTTTCCGAGTGCCGCTCCTATGATGATAACATATCCGATCACGCTCAGCAAATCCGGTTTCTGGGAAAGAAACAGCATGCCGAGAATGGCGGTAAAAATCACAATAGAGAAATCATATACCGAGATTTCTTTGGCAGGTGCATACGCATACGCCTTTGTGATACAGATTTGTCCGCCTGCTGCCGCGATACCGGTTAAGCACAGAAACAGCCACTGACTTGCCTTCATCGGTGTATAGTTAAAAATCAAATTCGGCAAAAGCAGCAGTGTCGTAAATGATGAGAAAAAGGCAACGACAATCATACTGTTTTCACCGCGCATGCCGAGCTTTCTCACATACGTGTACGCAAGTCCGGCGCCAAGCCCTCCAAGTACGCCGGCAAGTGCCGGAATAATATCAAAGGAAAAGGTCGGCTTTACGACAAACAGCGCCCCGCCAAACGCCACAAGCACGGCAAACCATTCATGTAGCTTGGTCTTCTCCCCTAACACAAAAATAGAAAAAATGATTGCAAAAAAAGGCGATAGCTTATTGAGCATGGATGCATCCGAAATATTCATGCGGTCGATTGCATAGAAATTGCAGACCATACCAAGCGCCCCGGCCGTAGAGCGGATGAGCAGATACTTTAGATTTCCTTTGCCCACCTTTAACGGCACATGGCTTTTTAAAAGTGTGCCGACAGCAATGAGCATCGCAAACAGATTGCGAAAAAATACCTTTTGTAAGGATGGCACATCTCCTGATAACCTGATAAACAAATTCATCAGCGCAAAGAAGAACGCCGACATCGTGATAAAAGTGATTCCCATTTTATATTGTTGTTTCATATTAGTGTTCCTCATGAAATCGAGCGCAGCTTATTTCTGCGCTCTCATTCAACGCTTCCGTTATGATAACAGCTTCATCTCATCAAACTCGCTGTCTTTCTTTTTATTTCCGCCATTCTTTTGGTTCTGCTCACCGGAATCAGTTTTCTTTTTCTCTGCATTCTTTTTGATAATTTCGAGTACAGCAAACATAATCTCATCCCGTTTGTGCTGCACAAAGTATAACTCATCGAAATCATCCACGCAATATAAATAAATATTAGAAAACTTACGCTCGTAGCTTGCCCTGATACGATATTTGCCTACAACAAAAACAACGCTTTTTGCTTCCGGCTCCACCGCCGTATCGTCTTCTTCGTCATCCCTGCAAGGAGCGGTCACTGAAAAATACTGATAATTGAAATCCATTACATGTGCCGTCTCATTTTTACCATCGACAAGCACCGGCAAATCACAATCCACAATCATTCTCGGAAGGTGGCGTTTCAGATAAGGTGCACTGGTCACTCGCATTTCTATGTTCGTCTTCAAATCGTCGTAAATACCATTGCTTCTCTCAATTTCCGAAGGATTGGTCGGAATACGGTCATAAAGTATTGCAAGGTATGTATCATAGTCCTCATCCGAATCGAAGGCCGCAATTGCCATTGAATACAGCCATTTTTTCTCCTCTCGCTCCGGAATTTCCTTCGTGTGCTTTACTTCAACCCACATTTTTGACTTCCATCTTCCGGAATCCAATGTAAGGGACGCTTTTACCTTATTTTCAGGATCAAACAAAATCGGATTGTCTAGATAAATGGCTACGCCTGTCTCAGACATATCCTTTGTAATGCAGGAATATTCTTTTCCGTCAATTTCCACTTTACCGTCCACATGTGCATACACACGCTCTGCGTTTCGATAAATAGTTCTTCCGTTGACAAAGAACAAACACATTATCATATTGTATAAATTGTAAACAAGCCAGAACAATACGACAATCGGTCCAAAGGATCCACTATCAAACATAACAAGAATACAACGGACGATACCAATGACAGACAACACAATCAAAATCGGTATCATGTAAATAAAATAACTTTTCTTTTCCTGTTTGCCTGAATCCTTCGTCGTAACTTTAAATTTCTTAAGCGAAAAACCAAACGTTTCCAAAATGATCGGAATGAGCATATAAGGGAACAGGGCATACTCATAAATCGATGTCCACTTGGTATTTCGGATATTACCGCTGAGCATTTTCAAGCTGATATTACTCGTTACATACATCGGCAGCCAAAAAAGCAAAACCTCCCATAAATCACACCGGAATACCATAAAGCCGAATGTCGCATAAAGGATCGGCGACATGATGTAACACAAACGTTTCACCGGCGCATACCAATACCAGATGGATGCCCAATAATTCATTTTCTGTGCAAAAGAGAGCGTCTTCGAAGTATAAATGTGCATCTTTCTGCCTGTCGAGATAACGCCTCTGGCCCATCTGACACGCTGCTGAATCAAATCCTGAAGATTCTTTGCGGAAATACCGGACGCGAGTCTCTTGGCAATACTCAATGACACATATCCGGCTTTCTGAATCAGAATACCTGTGGCAAAATCTTCGGTAATCGCGTCCATGTAAAAACCGCCGATTTTTTCAAGCGCTTCTCTGGCAATCACGGTATTTGAGCCGCCATAAATACAACTGTTGCTTCTCGTTCTTGCAACCTCTATGTCACGGTAGAAATAATCTTGTTCGTTCGGAATCTTTCGCTCCGAATGAAGATTGAACTGGAACAAATCCACATCATAGAACGACTGCGGCGTCTGCAAAAAGCCGAGCTTAATCTGATCCTTTTCGTCTCTGCCCTTGTTTCGCATTTCACAATCTACGAAATATGGGATTGTCTCCATCAAAAAGCCTGACTGCGGAATCATATCAGCATCAAAGGTTACGACATACGGTGAAGATGAATGCGCCAAAGCATTATTGAGGTTTCCTGCCTTCTGTCCTTTATGGTCTTCCCTATCAAGATAGTTAACGCCAAGCTTTGCCGCCAATACCTTCATACTTTCCCTGTGTCCGTCATCACATAAGTAGATATGTACCTTCTTCTTATCCGGATAATCCATTCTTTTGCACGCCAGAAGCGTCTTTTCAAGGAGATTCGGCTCTTCATTGTATGTGGCAACAAAAATGTCTACATCCGGGAACAATTCATCTGCAATCTCCGGTTTCACATAATCCCTTGCATTGTACATGTTCAGGTAATGGACAAGCGCCTCAACAAGACCGAGCACCTCCACGACCAGCAACGCAACACCGGCAATGATGGAAACAACACCGTATCCGATCGGAAGTGTGAAGAAAATTCTCCACAGCAAATACATTATCGTACAAAAAATATTCAATACGAACCAGATTTTGTTTTTCGAATCATGAAAAAACAGTTTTGCTTTCTTTTTCATATCATTTTACTCCTCTACTGAAAAAAAACGAAACGCTTCGTCATTAATGTTGTATGGATAAATCTCCATAATGATACAATCAAACTCATTATTTCGGATATATTCCTCAATATCTAACGTTTTCTGATTTTCCAAAGACCACATCGCATCGATTTCTCCACAAAGTGGGGCAAGAAATGAAATGACCGGCGAAAAATAGGAATCTCTAATCATAAATATCTTTTTGCCGTCAGGGTTATCCAGGTTCTCGATTTTTTCATACTGCCGAAGGCCATTGATGTACACGGAATACTGTGAATCCGAATAAATATCCTCATTTTGTAATACGGACGGCAAAATAATAGTCTCCAGCGTTTCTCCCTCTCTCACCATCGTCTCCCCATTTTCCTCAAGGGACTGCCGTTTATAGTGATTGGTAAAGTTCGGAAAATACGCTACAAAATCGTCTACCCCGGAAAAATTAGCACCGCTTCCTCTTCCCATTGAACCGAGCATACCGCCTTTATAAACGACTTTGGAATAACTGTCACGCCCCAAAAAGGTCTCAGCATCCAACGCATAGCCATACCGTTTATTCAACGCATCCACCAAAATCTTCGTCGACTCAAATGCTGCTTCAATCGTCCAGTGGTGGTCCGTCTTGAAAAACGCATCCTCATACCCAACATTCTGACCCGGAATATATAAATTCAGATCTAACGTATCTACGCCCAGTCGATTCAAATAAAACAACAGCTCATCTACAATGATATTCGGATTATTGATTGGCAGACCGGCACGAAGTTTACTGTCTTTTTCAACATACTTCGTTGGTGCAACCACGAAAAGCACCTGCGTTCCCTTCGACTGTGCATAATCCTTTAGACGTTTTACGCGCATTGCGTAGTTAAAGCAATCGGTTTCATTTTCGCGAAAGAATGAAGCATAATGCAGGTTTCCTGTTTCGTCCTTAATGTATTTAAAATTATTAATCTCTCTTTTGTCCATAAGCACCTGGCAGTATGAATATGTTTCAAGGAACTGCATTCTTCCCCATATTTCAGTACTGAGTGTATTTTCAAGTTCTGCAATATCACTTTGCTTTACTTCTTTGTTTTGAACAATCTCCCAGACAGTCTCCCACAAAGCCTCTGCGTATGTGTCATGGTTCAGGTACAGATTGTATCCCGCATAAAAAAACAGAAGTCCCAAAAACAAAACCGTGAATACTTTCTTTCGCACAAGATAGCTTTTCATTTTTTTACGTTCATCGCTCATAGATTTCCTCTTACTACAGCTGCAACTTAAAAATTAAAATAGATAAATGGATTGTAACTTCCACTCATCAGATAACTGATTGAAATGATGACCAGAAAAATCAGGACAACCGGATATCCCACTGCCAGCACTGCTGTCAGTTTTGACTTCGGGTTATCATACATATAGCCATTCACATGCTTTACAACCGGCGTTGCAAACAAAAATCCGGCCAATAAAAACACCCAGTTCTCCCGAATCAGCAGAACGAACAAATCATTCACAAAACCGTTTCGGTTTAATCCAAACATATTCATAATGAATCGTCCCGCCTGATACAAATCATCTGCGCGGAACAAAACCCAACACAAATTAACAACAAATAACGTATAAAGATGCCCGACTGTTTTGCTCATTTTTTTCGGATAACCAAAAAACTTTTCAGCAAGCTGAATCACGAAATAAAACAATCCCCACAAAATGAACGTCCAGTTTGCACCATGCCATATACCGGTAAGCAGCCAGACAACGAATAAATTTCTGACCATAATATCGTCATTGGCCCCGCCTCGTTTTTCCTGCGGGGCTTATTTCCTTGTTTTGCTTCTCCCAGCCCCGCCTCGTTTTTCCTACGGGGATTTTTTCCTTGTTTTACTTCTCCCAGCCCCGCCTCGTTTTTCTTGCGGGGCTTATTTCCTTGTTTTACTTCTCCCTGGCCCCGCTCCTTTTTCTATGCGGGGCTTATTTCCGCTTTCTCTGCGCTTTGGCCCCATACTCTGAGAGCGCCACTTTTTCATCCCGAAACAACACTTCGATGGCACCGGCTTCGTCCGTGCGGAGCACCTTCGCGCCTGCATCTTTAAGTCTCTCTAACGTCTCCCCATGCGGGTGTCCGTACCGGTTTCCCTCTCCGCATGATATGAGGGCCACTTTGGGCTTTACAATTTGTAAAAACTGCTTAGACGAACCGCTGCTTGAACCATGGTGACTCACCTTTAAAACATCCACATTCGAGATAAGCTCCCGCACGGTTTCATTCTGTAAAAGCTGTTGCTCCCTTTCTTTGGACAAATCCCCCGTAAACAACACACGTTGATGCGCCCCTGAAAACAACAACACCATAGAATCATCGTTTGTATCCGAAAATGTCTCGCCCTTTCTTGGAAACAGACACCGGATCTCGCAGTTTTTAGGCAATTTAAGCAAATCTCCCTGTTTCATGACGTTCACATCGCACCCTATATTCTGTGCGATTTCGAACACCGATTGCTCTTGTAATTCCTCTCTCCACATTTCATAGGTCTGCTCCGTCACCAAAAGCGTGCCAAACGACAAATCAGTCTGTTCACTTGCAAGAAGTGCCATAATACCGTTTATATGATCCTCGTCCGGATGCGAAAGCATGATGTAATCTATCTTCGCGATTCCCTGCGATTTCAGAAACGGTTCGATTTGATATTGTGCAATGTCCTTTTGGCTGCTCGAACCGCCATCAATCAAAATGGTTGTCCCATAAACCTGAAGGCACATACAGTCTCCTTGTCCGATATCGAGCATCGTGAGCCTGCAGGTTGTTCTCCCGGCAATCTGCCCTGGCAGATATAAAATCAGCAAAAGCGTCAGGCATGCAAGCAAACATTTCCCGGCCTCTATCGCCAATTCCATTCTCTTTTGTTGCTTGGTTTTGCGCTTTTGCCCATCTACCTTTTTTTCACGTCTGTCTGCTGTGTGATTTCTTTTTGCAAATTCATCAATTGGCCTCCATTGATGTAGTCTGTCTACGATTATTTCTCCATACACAACCAACAACAGCACGCCGTAATACAGTACAATTTGCCATGTACCCAGCTTTCCAAAGACGATTGTTCCGCCGGGAAGACGCTGCGCAAAAAGACACACCTTTTCATAATAAAAAAGAATCCAATCCGGAATGATAAAAAAATAAGAGGCGCTTTGGCAAAAACAACCGACAATGCCGCCGATGATGCCCAGAATCAAAACAATGCCCATAAACGGAACAACAATGAGATTTATGATAATGGAATAAGTGGAAAACGTATAATAAGATGACAAAAGAACCGGCAATGTAAACAAGTTGACGCTAAGTGGCGCATAGAGCATGTTCCTGATTTTCCCTTTGCCAAACCGGTTCTGCAAATAAGGCAAAACAATTCCAATACCAAGAACTGCCGAAAAGCTGAGTGCAAACCCCGTGTTTTGCATTGCGCGCGGTCTATAGACAATCATGACCATAAACGAAAATGCAAGTGCACTCAGCAAATCGTACGTTCTTCCAATCTGCATGGCAAAAACTGATATCGTAAACATAATAAGTGCCCGGATTGTTGAAATCGATGAACCTGTCATTTGGCCAAAACAGACAAGCAGACTAACGCTCAGGATCGTTGACAAAAAAAGCGGAACACCCAACTTTTTGAGCAGCCGGTAAACACTCATTCCTATAATAGATAAGTGCAGTGCCGAGATGGCAAGCAGATGGGATATCCCGCTTTTTTGATAAAGCGATTTGATGCCTTGTGAAAGCTCCCGCTTGAGACCTAATATCATCGTCTTGAACAGCTCCGCATGCACTGCATCACGCACAAAAACTTCTGCCATGCGCTCCCGTATATGAGCAAGTGTCTCCACAAATGCATTTCTTTGGATGCTAACGTCAGTCACCTTCGCTTTTTTGAGATAAAATGCTACGTTTTGGGATGTCTGATAAAGTCTCTGGTCAAACTGCCCCGGATTTGTCGCCCCCTTTAGTGCCTGAAAAACACCGGTTATACGGACACGTTGTCCCGTCCTGACAACTTCCGCTTCTCCCAGATAAGCAATGACATCCATGTGTAAGTTTGTGTTTGGTTGTAAATGAATTTGATTTGAAAAAATTGATTGCTTGTTTGATTTGTTTTGTCTGTTGATGGTTTCCTGATTTGAATTCAGATTTGCTTCTTGATTTGAGTTTTGGTTTTGATCTGCCCAAATGACAGAGACATCCGTAAGCCTTATCACCTGACCATATTCTGTTTTGGATACTTCTGAAACTGCCGCCTCCAAGGAAAGCTTCTGCCCGTCTTCATACACAAAAACGGGCAGATCTGCAAGCTTTAACAGTCCCAACATTACAAAAAAGAAGATGAGGCAGACCACACACAATGGTCTTTTCATAACATACTACTCCATAATTTCGTAATTGCGTTCAAACGGCTGCGAAAGGGATATTTTCTCGCGATATGATATATCTGTCTCACCATTTACCGAAATCTGCACTTTGTTTACATTGGTTAACTCTGTCAGCGAATTGACAACCGAATACACCGTCGTCTCCGCCATGCAATTTCCGACTTGATTTAAAAACGAATCATCTAGGTTTACATAACACGTTCCATCTTTTACCGTAACACTGATTACCTTCGTTGCCGGATCGATTGATGCCTGCATGCCTTGTGCAGCATTAGGTCCTTGAATCAACTGCTCCATCACCAATTTTTCGAGTGAAATGTTACTATTATATACTTTTTCTTCTTTTTGGCTGACCAGTTTGTCTCCGTCTTCACTTGCAAAATACAAGGTCAAAGAAACTCTCTCATAGGAATTGATTTCACTTCCGTTGTTCTCCACAAACTGCTCTGCATTCATCAGTCCAACGGCCACGCCACTTCTATTCAAAAGTTCTTCGCCCATCACACGGAATGATACAAAATCGACGTCCTTACACTGGCATAATGTACGCACAATTGCCGCCCTTGTCAGCACCTCTGCGTTTGGCGATAAATTGTTGTATTCTTTGGAAAAATCGATGACAAGTGTATTGTCTGCAACTTGTTCCCAAAGGACAAGCATTCCCTCCGAAATTGCAGCGCGGTCCGTTCCTTCCTCAGGTGGCGTCTGCAGTTCATGCATCATCAAATCTATGGAAGCCTCTCCGTCATTTTCGGATACGACAATATCACGCGAGGTCACTTTCGTATCCTCTTTATTTACCATATAAACCTGGTATACAGTGCCACTTTCCTGCTTTTTGCCGCAACCTGCAAGCATCGCGGTCAGAATCAGCACGGAAAGCAGCAACAGATATGTCTTTTTCATGTCTGTCTCCTATTTTCCTACAAAATTAAGCGGAATCTTCACTGTAAAAGTCGTTCCGACCCCAAGCTCACTCTCCACTTGAATAAATCCTCTATGAAGCAGAATCACATTTCGTGTAATCGAAAGACCAAGTCCTGTTCCACCAATTTCTCTGGAGTGCGATTTGTCTACCCGATAAAAACGTTCGTAAATATGCTCAAAGGATTCCTCCGGAATACCCATTCCATTGTCCTCGACCAAAATCGTGAAATATTGATGGTCCGCATCGAGTGAAACGCGCACATATCCATGATCTTCTCCGTATTTAATCGCATTTTCCACAAGATTGGAAATTGCCAGCGTGAGCTTCACTTCATCAACCTCTGCTGTAACCTCACGAGCACTTTCATAAATGACATCAATATCCCGTTTTTTGGCAATCGGACGAAGGCGTTTTAAAATGAGTTCAATCAAATCATTTAAATCAACCGGTTCAATATTGAGCTCAGCGTGTGTCTTATCATATTTGACAAGGGAAAGCAAATCATTGATGATTTTGTTCTCTCTGTCAATTTCGTCTGCAATATCCTGCATAAACTCCTTGTAAAGCTCTACCGGCACATCCTCCTGTGAATTAAGAGAATCCGCAAGAACCTTCATAGATGTAAGCGGTGTCTTAAGTTCATGTGACACATTGGATACAAACTCCTGTCTTGACTCATCAATCGCTTTCATCCGGCCAAGCATCGCATTAAACGCTGTGATAATGTGCTCTGTCTCCAGATAATCCGGCACGGAAATCTGCTCTGTATTAAATCCGTCCTTTACCTCAGCGATGGCATTTGTAACACGCTCAAACGGTTTGACGAGAACACTTGATAACAGGAAAGAAAGTGCCACAAGAAGAACAAACATAATGACCTGAATTACGACTGCCTGCTTATTCATAATGTCGATTGTGGCCTGAATCGTATCGGTTGATAAGCTTGTGAGCATAACGCCCTCCACCATCGTCTTTTCCTCTAATCCATCTTCGGGATCGTTTTCCGGATCAATTATAGTAACGGTGATTGGCGTTGTAATCTCGATATAATGGTTTTTGTTGTCATAGTTGGAAATGGTTTTGCCCTGAAAACACTCCATGACCTCCTGCGAAATAATGGTCTTACCCTCGCTAATGCCATAGGTGTCTTTGATAATATTGAAATTCTTATCGATGATAATCACACGGCCATCGTACAAATTGGAAATCTGCTCTAATTCCGCGTTAATTACCTCAGAAGAGGTATCATTCAGATACCCATATGTGATTAAATGGTCAGCCAGAATCTTATACTGCGTCTGCACATCTGACGAACGTACCTCTACCGCGCGCTCCTCATAGCTTTGCAAAACCGCATACCTCACAAACATGGATGGAATGACTCCAACAATCACAAGTAACAAAAAGATACGCAGTTTCAAGCTACGAAAAATATTCAGCTTCGCAAACATCAGCTTCAGTCTATTCTTCATTGTGGCATCCTAACCTTTAAAATAATATCCCACGCCCCATTTGGTGTGCACGTATTTCGGCTCACTCGGATTTGGTTCAATTTTTTCGCGAAGTCTACGGATATGCACATCAACGGTACGCGCATCTCCCGGATAATCCTCACCCCAAATTAATTTGAGAAGTTGTTCTCTACTGTAAACCTTACCCTTATTGACCATGAGCAATTCAAGTACATCAAACTCTTTGGCTGTTAAGTTGATTTCCTTGCCTGCAATGACCACACGTCTGCTGTCAAAATCAATTGACAAATCACCGCTTGTAATCGTTCTGGCAGCCTCCTGCGGTGCTGCCTTTGACGTCGTGCGTCTCATAATGGCTTTGATTCTCGCTTTTACCTCAAGAATATTAAACGGCTTGGTGATATAATCGTCCGCACCGTACTCAAGTCCCAGGATTTTATCCATATCCTCGCCCTTTGCAGTCAACATGACGATTGGCACATCCGAAAACTCCCGAATCTGCTGACAGACTTCAAAACCATTCATCTTTGGAAGCATCACATCAAGCAAAATAATGTCAAATGCTTGCGTTTTGGCAATTTCGAGGGCTTCTTCGCCGTCGTAGGCACATGTCACCTCCATGCCGTCCTGCTCGAGGCTGAACCGGATTCCCTTCACAATTAATTTTTCATCGTCTACAACCAATACTTTTTTACTCATGTCATCTCCCGCGCTATTTTGATATCGCGAATTACGCTGTTATCTAATTGGATAGTTTTATTTTATCTTTGATTTTTTCGTATAGTCCTGCTTTGATTCCGGTCACATTCTGAATCGCCTCAAGCGAAGCAAACTCACCATGCTCCTGCCTGTAAGCAATAATGGCCTGTGCTCTCGACAGTCCAATCCCCGGAAGCGAGCAAAGCGTCGTCTCATCTGCTGTATTGATATTGACAAGTCCATCATCTGCTGCCGTCTCCTGCCCGGCGGCATTAACGCCACCCGATGCATTCCACTCATCGTATGTCGGAATCACAATCATCTGCCCGTCCGTCACAAGCTCAGCCTGATTCACAGCACCCTCATAAGCATCCTCACGAAGGCCTCCGGCACGTGCAATCGCCTCATACACGCGGCTGTCACCCGGCAGCTGATAAACGCCCGGCTTATATACAGCACCGGATACATGCACATAACAAATGACAGGTTTCGTCTCACTCGCCTGCACTTGTCCGGACGGTGTCACTTCCGTTGTGCCCGCTTCCGTCGCACTGCCTTCTGCCACTTCGCTGCGCGTCTCTGCCACATCAGCCTGCTCTACAGCATCAAGCTTCCCACCTGCGTTTTCCTCTCCTGCCGGAACAAACGTGGTCGTTTCCCTGCCGCATGCCGTCAGAAAAAAAGCAACACATAACAACTTGCAAATCGTAACATATAACTGATTCATTTCATAGTCCTCCCTAAATCAGGAAGCCCCTCTATGCAATGTAATCACATTTTAGTCTAATCATTTTCTTTTCGCAAGATACTTTCTAAAAAATTAATCATTTCCTAAGGACATGCTATTTGATGAAACCTGATTGGCAGACACACCATTACCGGATACCGCATTATCTGATACGGCATTATCGCCCGCTTCATCCAAAGGAAGCGCCTCCTGTGAAGGCTGCTCCTCTGTCATCTGCTCTTCTTCCACAGACTCCAGTCCGAGCTGCTGACGCACCTTTGTGTCAAGCGCGCGCAATGAACTCTCTACGTCTGCGCCGTTCCAAATCTCTGTGAACGTAGCCTCAAGCATCATCCAGAAATTGCTTGTCTCAAGCATCTTTGGAACCGGTGCACTCTGATCGTACTCCTCTTCCACAGCTTTCATCTGGTCATTGGTAAATGCAATACCCTTTTTGGCCGGAACCTTGCCGGTCTTTTCGTAAAAGCTCTCATCAAGCCCCTTGGCAAGCGCATAGGCAAAGTCATCTGCTTCCTCTGTATGTGTGCCGAATCCATTGACCGCCACGCCGTATGTCACAGACATACTTCTTGCAAGCACTTCCGGGTCTGTGGATGGAAGCTTTGCAACTTTATACGCATACGGGAATGTCCCATCTGCTTTGGCCTGCTCTAACCTGCCGATGGCATCTGTTGTCGCAATCGTAAATATCGTCTTACCCTCCATAAACTCGGAAAGCACACCCTCATAGGAAACCTTCTGTGCTTCAATGGAGAAAAACTGGTTCAGCGACTGATAGATGGAAAGCGCATTGACTACCAAATCACTGTATACTGTGATTTGACCCACGTCATCTCCCGTCTCACCGCCAAGATTCAGGACGCCTCCCACAAAGAAATAATTGTAGAAAATATCCGTAACGTCCCATGATAAAATGGCTTCTACGTTTTCCGGTGCGTCATACTCATCCGCAATCGTCAAAAGCTCCTCAACCGTAGCCGGAATCATCTGCCCTTTGCGTTTTTCGATATCGCCCTGCGAAATGTCGAGCGATCCATCATCGCCTGCACCGGAAAGTGCCATGGCCTCCATGTCTTCATCAGAAGCGTTATCTGCCATCGCCTGCGCCTGCTCTCCCTCCAGCGCATCTGCGTCCGCCTGAATCGCGGCAGCTGCCATCTGATCCAGATAGGTCTCATTACAGAGCAGCACTGCCGTCTCATAATAGAGTGGATATGCGACCTGTTTGCCTTTGTATGTCACGGCTGAAACAGCTGCCGCAGGGTATCCATGCTCGACCTGACTCTGCTTTGCAACCGGAATCGACAGTCCGGACAAATATGTCCTGCCGAGTGCATCATTACTCACAATAAAGACATCCGCGAACTCGTCAGACGCAGCAATACTGCTCTCACTCAGCGCATCGAGATACTGAAGACCGGAAACGAGTCTTGGGACAACACGCACGCCTGTCTCCTCCTGATAATACAGACATACACTATTCAGATAATCGGTCAGTTCTTCATCCGTGTACCATAGATTGAGCGAAACCTGCTCGCCAAACAATCCCCCCGGCTGCGTCCCCGGCTCATACTGCTTATGACAAATCGTCATCACAACAAGAAGCACACAAAATAGAACACTGTAAATACGTTTTCTCATAAATAATTATAGACACCTTTTTAAAATCGTAATCATATCATCGACATCCTGCTCCGTAATGACAAGTGGTGGCACAAAACGGATGATATTGGCTCCTGCATTGATTAAAATCAGTCCCTCCTCAAGCGCCTTGTTGATAATCGGACCAACCGGCTCCTTGCAGACGAGTCCCTGCATCAGTCCCACGCCACGATGCTCCGTAAAGATGTCATACTCCGAAAGCAGACCCTCTAGCTGCTCATAAAGGTATGCTCCCACCCGGCGCACATTGTCAAGCACATGCTCAGATTCAAATAACTCCATGACCTTGCAAATGGCAGCACAGGCAAATGGATTGCCACCGTACGTCGTACCGTGATCACCGGCAACGAGGGAATGCGCCCCAACCTTCTCCGTCATCATAAAAGCACCGACAGGCACACCACAGCCGAGCGCCTTCGCACTCGTCATCACGTCAGGCTTAATGCCATATCTCTGCCATGCAAACATCTCACCTGTACGGCCCATACCACACTGGATCTCGTCAAGTATCATCAAAATATCATGTGCATCGCAAAGATCACGGACTTCTCTCATAAATG
Organism: Lachnospiraceae bacterium; assembly: GCA_021153185.1. GTDB lineage: Bacteria > Bacillota > Clostridia > Lachnospirales > Lachnospiraceae > SIG333. Next base: position 99,188 of record JAGKTY010000001.1, on the reverse strand, counting down.
ACTCTGTCGCCGGAAAAATACCGCCCTCACCTTGTACCGTTTCAAACAGAATAGCACAAGTTTTGTCCGTTATTTGACTCTTTACGCTCTCAATATCATTTAATTTGGCAAATTTTATATTGCCGATCATCGGCTCAAAGGCTTCTCTGTAATGTGGATTTCCCGTTACGGAAAGTGCACCCATGGTACGGCCGTGGAACGAATGCTCCATCGCGATGATCTCATGATCGGTCTTTCCATCCTTTAAATAGGCATATTTACGCGCTGTCTTAATCGCGCCCTCAATCGCCTCTGCTCCGGAGTTCGTAAAAAATACCCTGTCCATGCCGCTGACTTCTTTGATTTTTTTTGCAGCCTCGATTGCCGGGATATTGTAATAATAATTTGATGTATGAAGGAGCTTATCAATCTGGTCTTTCAGGGCATCGTTGTACGCCTTGTTGCCATAACCAAGTGCAAATACAGCAATTCCCGCGCAGAAATCCAAGTACTCTTTTCCATTGATATCATATAAATGAACGCCCTCACCTTTTTCAAGGACAATCTGAAAACGGTTGTATGTGTGAAGAAGTGCTTTCTCGGCCTCTTCAATGTATTCTTTCATCTCCATCGTATCACCTCAAACAGTTAGTCATTTTCAAATTCATCATCTGTTACTATCGCAGTACCGATACCTTGATTTGTAAAAATCTCAAGCAGTAAACAGTGTGGGATTCTTCCATCTAAAATATGCACACGGTTGACGCCGTTTTTGATAGCCGATGTACAGTTGTTCAGTTTTGGAAGCATTCCACCGCCGATCAAGCCACTTTGAATCAGCTCATCCGCTTTGCTTTGGCTGATCCTTGAAATAAAACTGCTCTTATCATTGATATCTTTATAAAGCCCTTCAATGTCCGTTAAGAATGCAAGCTTCTCAGCCCCAACCGCTTTTGCAATGGCACATGCCGCATCGTCTGCATTGATATTATATGTATCAAACTGATCATCAAGTCCGATCGGCGCAATAATCGGCAAGAAGTCATTCTCTAAAAGATCATAAAGGATCTTTGGATCCACTTCTTTGATTTCGCCGACATAGCCGATATCCTGACCATCTGAAAGCTTCTTGTCAACCTTGAGCATTCCGCCATCTTTTCCGCTGATACCAATCGCTTTGACCCCAAGCTCTTCCACCATCGTCACAAGCCGCTTGTTTACTTTGGAAAGAACCATCTCGGCAATTTCCATCGTCTCAGAATCTGTCACGCGAAGACCATTGACAAACGCAGATTCTTTTCCAACCTTCTTCACCCAGTTGCTGATCTCTTTTCCGCCGCCATGTACGATGATTGGCTTAAATCCAACGAGTTTAAGCAGTGTGACATCCTTGATGACATTTTTCTGGAGCTCTTCATTTGCCATCGCGCTGCCGCCGTATTTTACGACGATAATACGTCTGTTAAATTTTTGAATATAAGGCAGTGCCTCAATGAGCACCTCCGCCTTTGCAAGTACCTTCTCCATATCTTTTTCCATCTCTCTGTCTCCTTATGTATTAAACTTCACAATATTTTTCGTCTCCAGCGTAAAGTCATAATAATTCAAATCCTCACGCTTCGTCCATCCAATCTCTTTCCAAAACGCATTCCCGATATCATTTTGTGTAAACGCAATCAAGCTCACCTTGCTGATTTTTTCTTTGTGAAGTGCTTCCATACAATGCACAACCATCTCTTTTCCGATACCGCGCAGCCTGTAGTCAGGGTCTACACACACATGATAAAGGCAGCCCCGTCTTCCGTCATGTCCACATAAAATTGCCCCGACGATATGGTCGTCTTCTACCGCCACGACACTGATTCCCGGATTGCGCTCCAAAAATCGCGTAACGCCCTCCCGCGAATCATCAATCGAGCGTATTGCAAAGCCTTTTATTTTCATCCACAAATCATGAACCTGCTCATAATCTGCAATCGTCATTGCTCTAATCATTTTCTCACCTTACATCTGATGACGCACCACCAGATACTCATCTCCGTTTTGATAGTACGGACAGTCAAACTTGTCACTCGTTAAGAATCTGTACATTTCATCCTCATCTAAGTCCTGTTCGCACACATAGCATTCCATCTCTTCATCATAAACATAATTGTTACAATCATCACAGCTTGTTCTCATCGTTTTCTCCTATGGGAACATTGGAACGAGATTCAATCCCAAAGCCTCATCAAATCCAAATAACAGATTCATATTCTGAACCGCCTGGCCTGCAGCACCCTTCACGATGTTGTCAAGCGCACCCATCATAATGATACGGCCGGTTCTTTCATCGATTTTGAATCCGATATCCACGTAGTTGCTGCCTTCCACCCATTTGGTTTCAGGGCACTTATTTGCGCCGAGAACACGGACAAATTTTTCCCCACCGTAATACTTCTCATAAACAGCCTGAATTTCTTCTGCCGACGGAAGACTGCCGCCTTCTTTTTTTACAAGCGAAGCATACTCTGTCGCCAATATACCTCTGTTCATCGGAACAAGGTGCGGCGTAAAATTGATAACAACCTCTTTGCCGCATGCATATCCGAGCTGTTCCTCTATCTCCGGTGTGTGTCTGTGGCTTGCCACACCGTATGCTTTGATATTTTCATTGACCTCACAGAAAAGGTTATTCACCTTGGCACCACGACCGGCACCGCTTGTACCGCTCTTTGCATCGACAATGAGCGTCGCCGGGTCAATCAGACCTTCCTTCACAAGAGGATACGCCGTCAAAATGGAACATGTCGTATAACAACCCGGGTTTGCAACAAGTCTTGCTTTTTTGACATCCTCACGGTTGATTTCACAAAGTCCGTATACCGCCTCCTCAATAAACTGTGGCGATTTGTGCTCGATGCCGTACCACTTCTCATACGTCGCCACATCCTTGATGCGGTAATCTGCACTGAGATCGACCACCTTGACCTTTGACAGGATTTCTTCCGTCAGAACACCTGCCAAAAAGCCTTGCGGCGTTGCTGTAAAAATAACATCCACCTCATCTGCAAGGGCACTGATGTCATCTCCCTTACAAACATCACTTACAAGCTCAAACATATTTCCGTAAATGCTTGCATACTTCTCATCAATATAGCTTCTGGAACCATACCAGGAAATAGTAACCTCCGGGTGATTTAATAAAATTCTGACAAGCTCTGCGCCCGCATATCCTGTCGAACCGATAATACCTGCTTTAATCATACGAAAAACTCCTTTTTGACGCGTTTTTTTGTGCTTACCGCGTATCTTTTCATTTTACTTTATAATAAGAAAAAACACAAGTGATAGTTTCCTATGTTTTATTTATGCATAACTATACACTTATTTTGCATAATATTCAACTATTATTTTGCATTTATGCATATTTTCGTTATTATTCATGTATTTTATGCATAAAATATTTTATTGCAATCTAAAAAGCATTGATGTATAGTAAAAACAAGTGCAGTAACGCGGTATTTGGGGCATTTCGTAGCAAATTTCTGTATTGGGTTATGTAATTGGAAAGAAATAGGTGAGACAATGGATGTCATTTTAACAATTATCGTGTATTTCACACTAATGAATATAGCAGGCTTTGCTTCTATGGGCATTGATAAACAAAAAGCAAAAAAAGGAGCCTTCCGCATTCCGGAATCAGCGCTGTTTACATTAGCGCTTTTTGGCGGCAGTCTGGGAAGTACTGCCGGAATGTTTTTGTTCCATCACAAAACAAGACACTGGTATTTCCGTTATGGTATGCCGCTTATTTTGTTTGTGCAACTCTTGATTATCTTTTGGCTTCATAGAGCACCTATTACATTTACGATATTTTGATTAATTGAGAGGTTTACTATGTATATCGCCATCATTGCAGATGATGTTGCCGCAAGAAAGCAATACGAGCGTTTGTTTGACCGTTCAAGTGATGCCCTAAGAAGCACGCTTGGCGCTTTATATGTTGAGACATTTGGTGCACCGGATACACTTCTCGTCGGTACCCCTATGAAATATGGTCTGTTTTTCATTGACCTTGCATCAGAGTCTTCTGTTCATACGTTGACAGATCAGCTGCGCGGTATGAATGCGCAAGGCATGGTCTGTATTTGTTCTGACTTCGTCCCGCAAGGACTCACCGACACGCCCAATCTGATTTACATTGCCCAAAATCCCAACCAGCGTGCGATTGAGATGCTCCTAAAGGAAGCTTCTGTCTATAATGAATCCATCAATGCAACCGAAAAAATCGAGATTCGCACAGAAGGCAAAACCCATTATCTTCTGCCGGATGATATCGTTTACATACAATCCCAGAATCAGTATTTAACGATTTATTTAAGTGACCGCACCATCCTGCAGGCCAGTGGTGAATTAAAACGTTTGTACGATAACACGTTGACACATGACTGTTTTTTCCCATTTAAGAAAGATGTCATCATCAACACCAATCATATTGTCAAAAAGGAACGGCACGCAGTTACGCTCACACATGATATCCGCTTTACACTGCCGCCGTTTTCCAAAAATCCACTTTTGTAAACACCTGCATCGAAAGGATTTTTCATGATTTCTTTACAGATTACGGATTTAAAGCAGTTTATGCATATCTTTCTTCGCTGTGAAACTTTCGATTCCTTTGATTTTGAAGAAGGCTTCATAAAGCTCGGATACACCGTACACCTGGACGGTCATATCAACGCTGACTATTATGAAGGAGAAAAATTACCTTTAGGTAACTTTCTGGCTTTCCGGGACATTCGTCCCATTATTTTTGAACACATCAAAGGCAAAAAGATGCCTGTTTCTTTTCAGTTTGTGTTGCATGCATCAACGGAATACACACACAATTTGATTACAAAGCTTGCGCTTTCCATCGACCCTGAAACGGTTTCCGCACTTTTGTTTACTGTGCGGTTTGACCACGGAAAGCTTTCTATTCTGACAGGAACCGCATTTACGACCTTTGTACCGGACAAATCCTTAGAGCATGCCTGGGATCAGAATTTCAAAAAATCTCTCGACAATCTTTCCATTTCATATAAGGAGGCTTTATGAGTGAATTACAAAACTGCCCTTTTTGCGGCGCAAGGATAACCGATCCTTCTTTTGAAATCTGTCCGTATTGCGGCTGTGTTCTGTCCGATAAGAGTGCTGAGCGTACCGCAAAAGCGATTGCCGATACGACCGCTGAAAAGAAGCGTCTGATTGAGCAGCCCAAAAAGCTTGCACTCATCATTGCCGGCGCAATGACTGTAACAATCGCTGTCGCTGTCATTTTGATTTTCACATTTTTTACAGACAGCGCAAGTTACCATCGGTCTCTTGACAAAGTCGATAAAAAGACCGCACAGATGGAAGAAGCCTACGAGGCTAAAGACTGGGATGCGCTGTATGACATGGTAATTTTAAACTGCGACGACTACATTGGAAGCGAATACTATTACACGTATCGGACCGCCTGGTATCTGCACACCTTCCCACAGGAGTTTGACGCAGCCTATGCCCAAAAGGATTTGGAGCAGATGGAAAAAATATATGACTATATTTTGGAAGATGATAACCTTAGACAAACAGAGTATTTTATGAACTTCTGCCACTATGACGAAGAAATCGATGCCGCGCTGCACGAGGAATGTCTTCGCCAGCAACAGCTCATAGAATCACTCAAAAAATAGAAAGGACTTACCGTATGACTTGTGAAAAATGCGGCGCCAACATGAGTGCCGACATGCTCTTTTGCCCGTACTGCGGCACGCAGAATCAATCAGGTGTCGAGCATGCCCAAAAAATCTATGATGTCGATAAAGATTTCATGGAAACCCATGAGGAAATCATTGAAAGCGGCGTTGACTCGGCGATAAAGCAGCTGACAATCCGGCTTGTTGCAATCTTTGCAATTTTCCTGGTTGTGGGATTTGCCTTATACGCCGGCTTCAATTACCGCTTCGGTCAAGGCTCCAAATACTGGGTAACAGGAAGCAGACTTTCGGAGAATCAAAAGCTGGTCGGACAATACCTCGAAAACGGCGATTATTTCCGCGCCTACACGCTTGCCGCTTATACGGACCCCACACAGGAACGCTTTGAATATTATCCCAAATACAAGGATGATCTGTATGCCATCTTTTCCTTCTATCTGCTGTTTCACTCAGTTGATTTGCAGACAGAAAATCTCGATGACCACGAGACGCCGAGAGCACTCACTTCCAGCGATGTACTCAGTTACAGGCTCTTTTATGATTTGCCGGACAGTGCGGTTAAAGCAGAGCTTGAAAAGGAGGCAGATGCCTACCTCCAAAACTTTTATCAGCTAACGCCCGAAGAAGTTTCGGAGCTCAAAACGATCGAGGACTACAATGATTTCCGGTTAGATGGCAGTGATGACTATGAAACGATTACAAGAGAAAGGATGAAACAAGCGTTTAATGAATAAGAAAACAAACATCTCATTGAAACAGATGATTCCACTCATCTTCTTTTCTATCATTTTCTTTGTATGCATGATTGTACTTCTCAGCCTGTTTGGCCAGACTGCAAAAGAATATGACAGGCGCAAGCTGGAAAACCGCTTGGAATTCTTTGCGGTCAATGAAAAAGTCGTCGGCAATGACTCTTGTCTCAGAGAGCTGATTTCGGAGCATGATTACGAAAAAGAATTTGACAGGCATTGGGAATATGCCAATGTAAGACTTGCATATATCAATGCAAGATTCGGCACAAAGAAGCCGGAGTCCATTGAAACAATCCGTGCCTACGCAAACGGAAGTCATGCAAAAGCGCGTGTTGAGACCGCCAAAGAATATTTACAAAAATTGGAAGAGTAGCAGTTTGCTACTCTTTTATTTTCGGATTTTTGACTTGGCAAAGAGACTGGCAAAATAACTGAAAATAAGCGCCGCACTCACACCGACAGCACAGGACTCAAAGCCGCCACGGAACAATCCAAGCAGCCCTTTTTCATCAACTGCTTCCTTTACACCCTTCATCAGAAGATGACCAAAGCCGGTAAGCGGTACGCTTGCACCCGCACCCGCAAACTCTACAAATGGCTCGTAAAGTCCAAAGAAGCTGAGCACTGCTCCGCTACAAACCAAAAGCACCATGATCCGCCCCGGCATCAGCTTTGTCTTTTCCATCAATATCTGCACAAGTGCGCAAATTCCGCCACCTACAATAAAACTGATCACATAGTCCATACTGCAATTCCTCCTCTTCTCCAATCCCTTTTTGAAAACGATGTGTAAACAGAAACACACACTATAGTACATAGTGTGTGTCCTTCTCATTTTTTTATACAGTTTTATTTGCCAAGATAGGCGATGACCTCTACCTCACAAAGCACATTCTTTGGAAGCGTCTTGACTGCAACACAGCCTCTTGCAGGTTTCTGCGTGAAGTATTTGCCGTAAATCTCGTTAAAGGTTCCAAAATCTCCCATGTCTGCAAGAAAACATGTTGTCTTGACAACTGCGTCATACGAAACGCCGGCCGCCTCTAAAATTGCGCCTACATTTTTCATCACCTGTTCGCTCTGCTCCACGATTCCGCCGTCTACAATCTCACCCGTTTGCGGTACGATTGCAATCTGTCCTGATGCAAATAAGAAATCTCCCGCAACAACACCCTGTGAATACGGGCCGATTGCTGCCGGTGCTTTGTCTGTGCTAATTTTTTTCATCATTCTTCTCCTTTATAATCCTTACTGATACAACAAACGCATATCGTCACTTCACGTCATCTTCCATAAAGCTGACAGTCACATAATAGCCGCGGTCGTTTGATACGACATCAACGACTGTACCTTCTCTTGTCTTAAGTCTTTCCCGGAACGGAATATTTCCGCTCATCGCAAGCGAAGGGTCTATCGTGTAGTAGTAACTGCTTGGAAGAACACCTTCTGTGACGTGAACAGCCTGTCCGACCTCACATAGTCCCGGCCGTTCCATTTTGAATTGCATTTCCCGCATAAACTCACTTCCTTCTTCCCTAGTATACAAGTTGCGACTTTCAAAATCAAGCATGTTGACGCAGCACTAGTGGCTTTGTTTTTCGGTTGCCGGTTCTATGTGATTCAAATCTACCTCATTCAGCTCAAATTTTCCTGTATATAACCGGTGATTTTTGACATTCATAAGCTGATACTTGGCATAGAATTCCGCGCCAAAGATATATTATGCTTTTTTAATAATACCAAACCCTAATGGATATGGGCCCGTATGCACACTGATCGTTGCACCAATCTGGAATAACGGAATTTCCTTCACACCGTAGTCAGTAAGCCTATCGAGTGCAAGCTTCTGAAACTCCTGCGCCTCCTCATATGAGTATCCATACCCGATACAAAGGCTGTACTCTGATGGATTCGTAAAGGTCTCATCCAGATACTCTTTGAGAAGATCAATCACCTTGTCCATCGATTTTTTGCGGCTTCTGACAATACCGGAAGGGAATATTTCTCCCTCCTTTAATGTGATGAGCGGCTTAACCCCGAGCACAGAGCCTGCAATTCCGGAAAGCTTTCCAATACGGCCGCCATGTTTTAAGTACTCAATATTTCCTACCGTAAAGAAAATACGCCCGCTGCTACGGATGTCTAATAACTTTTGAACACTCTCCTCATAATCATACCCCTCGTCACGAAGCTTGCATGCTTCCAACACATAAAGTCCCTGAAGAACCGTGTTAATCTGCGAATTGATGACCGTGATTTTGGCGTCCGGATACTCGTCCATAATCATCTCCTTCGCATTCGTTGCCGACTGCAGCGAGCCACTGAACTTTTCTGTAATACAAATACAAATTACCGGGATATCCTCTTTGGCATACTGTTCAAAAGCATCATAATAATCCTGAATGGATGGCATTGAACTCTTTGGATAAACACCCTCTTTTTCAACCATCTGATTGTAGAAATCACGCACACTGATATCTGCCATCTCACGAACATAATTGGTGTCATCAAACGATACATAAAACGGCACAACATGTATATTCTTTTCTTTCGTCATCTCCTGTGGCAAATCACAGGAACCATCGCTAATAATCTGATATTGCATAACTACTCCTCTTTCACACTTTCAACATAATGCACGCCACAAAACCACATGCATTTACACATATTTATATGATAGCACCACATCCATATTATATCAAGTAGTTTTTAATACTACTTGTTATATTGTGCTCCGCCAATCCATTCTTCATACATCCACCTACTCACCTGTCCGAGAGCGTGTTTGCAAGATGATGCGCCATGCTTTGGCGCGCAATTTCACACTGCATATCTACTGCGCGACATGCATGCCATCAGATAGCAAACCCTGGCGAGCCGTCAGCACTTAACAAAAGGACACCGCTCCCGCAGTGCCCTTCCTCATCCCTATTATTTAATTTCCTACGATATTCTTCACCCAAATCCCCTTTTTCACAAGTGCAATTCCAATCACGACCTTAATGAGTTCCGTCATCTGTACGCTGAGATAGAGCATCTGTGCCGGAATTGCTGTAAAGTGTGCAAGCAAAAATACGACCGGAATTTCCACAACCCACATAAAGAAGCTGTCAAACAGGAACGTAACAAACGTCACGCCACCCGTCCGAAGTGTGAAATAACAACAGTGCATCAGTGCCCACATCGGCATAAACAAAGCGGAAATCCGAATCAACATCGCAGCCAGATCCTTCACCTGCTGTTCTGTATTGTAAATCGCCGGGAACAGACTGCTCGTACATGCCAGAATCGCTGCAATCACAACACACAGGCTGAACGAAAAGAAAATAATCTTCCGGTCCGTATCCTTTGCTTCGTCCATTTTTTTGGCGCCGAGAAGCTGCCCGACAATAATGGCAACCGCATCTCCCATCGCGATATATACGACACCAAATAAATTGGTAATGGTTGTTGAAATATTAAATGCACCGACGACAGCCAGTCCCCTTAGTGAGTAATTTTGGTTTAATACCGTCATACCGATCGACCAGAGTGCTTCATTCACTGCAAGCGGTGTTCCTTTGATGATAATCTGCTTCACAAGCGAAAGCGGAATGCGAAGTGTCCGGTAGGCACCCACAATAAATTTCGCCTGTTCTTTGTGCGTATGCGTCCAGACAATCATAATTCCGGTCTCGACAAATCTGGATACAACAGTCGCAATCGCCGCACCGTCTGAGCCAAGCCCGGGCATTCCAAAATGTCCAAAAATAAGGACATAGTTGAGAATCAGGTTAACAAATACTGCAATAATTCCCGCCTTCATCGGAAGCATGGTCTGCCCGATATCACGGAGCGTATTGGAATATGCATTTCCAATTACAAACGGAACAAGACCAATGAGCATAATCCGCAGATACGAGTGTGCATATGCAAGTGTCGCCTCCGCATTTCCAACGCCATCTGTCTTGTGCAGAAACTGCGAGACAAGCGTATCTCCAAACACAAGGAAGATACCACAGCCAATGAGCAGAACAATGCTCACAAGCACGATTTTTCCACGAAATGTGTCCCGCACCCCTTCGTGGTCTCCTTTTCCATAGTACTGCGCCGAAAAAATACCTGCGCCGGACACAGCACCCCACACACATAAGAAAAAGACAAACATCAGCTGATTGACAATAGCAACTCCATTCATCTGGTCAGTACCCATACGGCCAACCATAATATTGTCAAGCATACCGACGAAATTGGTTATGAAGTTTTGGATGATAATAGGAATGGCAATGGTCAGGACCTTTCCATAAAAAGCCCGATCGCCCAAATAGCGCTGTCTAAACTGCTTCATCTTGTCCTCTCCTTTCGTATAGATGTTTTCACAGTATAATCCAGCCCACTCCTAAAATCAAGCCCTATTTTAAAATTGAATGCAGCCTCATCACCATTCATGCAAGCATGATGGACACTTTTTTTGAAATTTGCATGGCTCTGAATTGTTACACATTCTCTACAACAACCGCATGTGCGATTCCCGGCACATTGTTTCCCTCGTTGTAGCTTGTCTTACTGAGCAGTGCACCTGTCGGAACAAACAATACACGCGAAAAGCTGCCCTTTTCCAGCATCGTCAAAATATAGGCAGAAAACACACTGGCACTACAGCCGCAGCCACTTCCGCCTGCCCCGACATCCTGCTCTTTGCAGTCGTAAATCAAGCTGCCGCAATCTTTATGCACCCCGGTAATATCAATATCCTTTTCGAGCAATAAATCGCAAAGAGCCCTGCTTCCGACATTTCCGAGATCGCCCGTCACAATGGCATCATAATCGGTAGGCTTTCTGCCAAAATCCTTTAGGTGCGTTTCAATGACCGACATCGCTGCGGGTGCCATCGCACACCCCATATTGAAGCTGTCCCTGATTCCGTAGTCCACAATTTTACCGGTCGTAAATCCTGTAATCTTTGCACGCGGTGAGCCGTCCGCGCACGAAGAGAGAACAAATGCACCACTTGCCGTACAGGTTCTGCCTGCCGTCTGCGGGCGCTGTCCGCCATATTCAAGCGGGAATCTGAACTCTTTTTCCGCACTCGCAAAATGACTGCTCGTCGCACACACGACATAATCCGCAAATCCCCCTGACACGGTAAGCGCCCCAAGACTCAATGCCTCCCCACAGGTAGAACACGCTCCGAACAATCCAAATAACGGAATGTCGAAGTCCACGGCAGCAAAACTGCTCGCCATTGATTGCCCGAGCAAATCTCCGGCAAAAATATAACGCATATCCTTCGGCAAAAGCCCTGCCTTGTCGATTGCTTTGATAATGGCTCTCCTTTGCAATTCACTCTCAGCCTCTTCCCAAAGCTCCTTTCCAAACAAATCATCTTCACTTGCAAAATCAAACATTGTTCCAAGCGGTCCCTCTTTTTCCTTGCTTCCGACAATCGATGCCGACTGTCTGATATAAACAGGTGCCGGCAGTTTCACTGACTGACTGCCCATTCCATATGGTATATTACTTTTTTGCATAAAAAAACCTCCGATACACGACTATGCTGTCTAACGCATTTTCCTTAGTGTATCCCGGAGGTTTTCATTCTATGCTTATGCAGTTCAATTAATTGCCCGAATCAAAAATATTATCATACGCTAACTTTACTGATAATCGACTTCCATAAGGCAAAGCCCCTGCGCCGGCGCAGTCGGTCCTGCAAGCTTTCTGTCCTTTGCCTCGAGAATCGAAGGCATAGCATCCGGCGCAATCCGGCCATAACCGACCTCAAGCAGTGTTCCGACAATGATACGGACCATGTTTTGCAAAAATCCCGTACCATGCACAGTAAAGGTGATATACCCTTTGCGCTGCACGATTTCGATTTTATCCACCTTGCGCACCGTTGACTTCTTCATGCGCGGATTGGCACAAAAGCTGTGAAAATCATGCTGTCCGACAAGATCCGCTGCAGCCTTTTGCATCTTATCTACGTCCGGCATCTCCTCAAGTCTTGTCACATATTTGCGGTCAAAAATCGTCTTCACCCGACCCGCATAGCACGTATAGCAGTATGTCTTGCCGATTGCATTGTATCTGGCATGGAACCGCTCTGAGGCCTCGCGCACCTGCAAAACAGCAATATCATCCGGAAGATAATGATTGGCATAGTTAAGAATCTCATCACACGTCATGTCAACATCCATAACGACATTACAGACCATTCCCTTTGCATGCACGCCCGCATCGGTACGCCCCGCACCGATAATTTTCATCTCAGATGGTTCCCTTTGGCACATGCGCCCGAGTACATTTTCCAATCTTCCCTGAATCGTATCCTTATCCGGTTGGTGCTCCCATCCGTAATAGCGACTTCCATCATAACTGACAATCAATTTATAATTCATAAAAACCCGTCCTATTTCCTTACTATCTGTAAGCATATCATAGAACGGGCTTCATGAAAATATATTAAAAAAGTGGAAGCGTATTAATTTGCAAATAAATCTGTTGAATAGTAACGGTCACCACTGTCAGGCAGAAGAACAACAATATTCTTGCCTTTGTTTTCTTCACGCTTTGCAAGCTTCACTGCTGCCGCAAGTGCCGCACCTGATGAAATGCCGACAAGCACCCCCTCTTCTTTGGCAATCTGTTTTCCAAACGCAAATGCATCTTCATTGCTGATCGGAAGCACCTCATCATAAATAGTTGTATTCAAAACCTCCGGCACAAATCCGGCACCGATACCCTGAATCTTGTGTGCACCTGCTTCACCTTTTGAAAGCACCGGACTCGTCTCCGGCTCAACTGCCACAATCTTAACATTCGGATTTTTGCTCTTCAAATACTCACCGACACCTGTCACAGTACCGCCGGTGCCGACACCGGCTACAAAAATATCAACCTTGCCTTCCGTATCCTCCCAGATTTCCGGTCCGGTTGTCTCTCTGTGTGCCTTTGGATTGGCCGGATTCACGAACTGTCCTGCTATGATACTGCCGGAAATCTCCTTCTGAAGCTCCTCTGCTTTTGCAATGGCACCCTTCATACCTTTTGAGCCCTCTGTCAGCACAAGCTCTGCGCCATACGCTTTGATGATATTTCTTCGTTCCACACTCATTGTCTCCGGAAGCACAATAATGAGTCTGTATCCTCTTGCTGCCGCAATGGCTGCAAGACCAATTCCGGTATTTCCGCTTGTCGGCTCGATAATCGTGCCGCCCGGTTTCAGTTTCCCTGACGCCTCTGCATCATCAATAATGCTTTTTGCAATACGGTCTTTGACAGAACCGGCCGGATTAAAATACTCTAATTTGGCATAAATTGTTGCCTGTGCATCATTTGCCTTTTCAATACTGCTAAAATGTACAAGTGGTGTTTTTCCAATTAATTCTGTTGCGCTCTCATAAATCTTTCCCATGTTTCTATCCTTCCTTTCTGATACCTGATATAACGATTTGATAAAGCTTCCTTAGGAAATCGCTTTAAATGCTTCCTCTAAGTCCTCGATAATATCGTCAATGTTTTCTGTTCCGATTGATAATCTGACTGTATTTTCTGCAATTCCCTGCTCTGCAAGTTCCTGCTCACTGAGCTGTGAGTGTGTCGTCGTATAAGGATGCACCACAAGCGACTTCACATCTGCCACGTTGGCAAGCAGTGAAAACAGTGCAAGATTGTCAATAAACTCCTGTGTCTTTTTGCCATCTCCTTTGATATTAAATGTGAAAATACTTCCGCCGCCATTCGGGAAATACTTCTTATAAAGCTCCTGCTGCTTCGGATCCGTTGAAACCGAAGGATGGTTTACTTTTTCTACAAGCGGATGATTGTTCAAATATTCTACAACCTTCAGCGCATTTTCCACATGACGCTCTACGCGCAGTGATAATGTCTCAAGTCCCTGCAGGAAAATCCATGAATGGAATGGCGAAATCGTTGCACCTGTATCGCGAAGTAAAATGGCTCTGATACGTGTTACAAACGCTGCCGGACCTGCTGCATCCGCAAAGCTGATACCATGATAGCTTGCGCATGGCTCTGTAAGCTGTGGGAACTTTCCACTTGCCTTCCAGTCAAATTTACCGCCATCAATGATGACACCACCGATTGTGGTACCATGACCGCCAATAAATTTGGTTGCCGAATGGATGACAATGTCTGCACCATACTCGATTGGTCTTAACAAATATGGTGTTGCAAATGTAGAATCGATAACAAGCGGGATATTGTGCGCATGTGCTATCTTTGCAAGTGCTTCGATATCTGTCACCTCAGAATTCGGATTTCCAAGTGCCTCTATATAAAGTGCTTTCGTGTTGTCCTTGATTGCAGCTTCGAAGGCGCTTACATCAAGTGGATCGACAACTGTTGTCTCAACCCCGTAATCTACAAGCGTATGAGCGAGTAAATTGTAAGTACCTCCGTAAATATTTTTGGCTGCAACGATATGGTCTCCCGCAAGTGCTAAGTTCTGAATCGTATATGTAACGGCTGCTGCCCCTGAGCTGACTGCAAGTGCTGCAACGCCACCCTCAAGTGCTGCGATTCTTTTCTCAAATACATCTTCTGTCGGATTCGTCAGTCTTCCGTAAATGTTACCGGCATCTCTAAGGCCAAATCTGTCTGCCGCATGCTGGCAATCCCGAAAGACAAAGCTTGATGTCTGATAAATCGGAACAGCTCTCGCATCTGTTACCGGATCTGCGGTTTCCTGTCCAACGTGTAACTGTAGTGTCTCAAATTTTAGATTTCTTTCTGTAAAACTTTTTTTGCTCATATTGCTTCCCTCCACTTTTCACTATATTCCTATTTGTTTCCTAGGAATTAACCTGTTGATATTGTTATACTCCTATATTCCCACTTTGTCAATAGGAAATATAAAACTTTTTTCAAGTCGCTTTAGACACAATTTCAGCATGATGGACATTTGCCCTGTTTCCATAACAAAAAAACCATGACCTCTTCTCAGAAATCACGGTTTTCTCTTATTTGTATGCGATCCTCATTATTCCTCAATCGCATCAATATCTGTTGTTGGTACGGCAAAATCATCCTGACGCTCATCCATGGAATGATAGTTTCGATGATTTCCGACAAACATATACGCCGGACGGATGATTTTTCCTTTGTTAATGAGCTCCTCCAAGCGGTGTGCACTCCAACCCGAAATACGGCTCATCGCGAAGATTGGCGTGTAGAGCTCTCTTGGGATGCCAAGCATCGTATATACAAAACCGCTGTAAAAATCGACGTTTGCACAAATTGGTTTAAACAAATGTCTTCGCTCTGCAATCAGTCCTGCAGAAATTTTTTCAACCTTATCATAAAGCGCAAATTCCTTTTCGAAGCCTTTTGCCTCTGAGAGCTTCTCTGCATACGATTTCAAAATAACCTCACGCGGATCGGAATCGGTATAAACAGCATGTCCCATACCATAAATGAGACCCGCGCCGTCAAATGCTTCTTTATCCAAAATGCGGGTTAAATAATTCGTTAGCTCTGCTTCGTCATTGATATCCTTGACATTCGCCTTTAAGTCATCAAACATCTGCATAACCTTGAGGTTTGCACCACCGTGTCTTGGTCCTTTTAGGGAGGACATCGATGCCGCCACAGCAGAATACGTATCTGTTCCGGATGATGTTACCACATGGTTCGTAAATGTTGAGTTATTACCGCCACCGTGCTCAGCATGAAGCACAAGTGCCACATCCAAAACCTTTGCTTCAAGTGCCGTAAACTTGCCATCTTTGCGAATCATATAAAGAATGTTCTCAGCAGTCGAGTACTCCGGCTTTGGCGGACGAATCAAAAGTGTCTTATTTAAATGAAAATGTCTGTATGCATAATAAGAATAAACTGCCATCATCGGCATCTTTGCAATCAGCTGCAGCGACTGGCGAAGTACGTTCGGAATATCAACGCCATCCGGATTCTCATCATAGGAATACAACAGTACAATACACTTCTGAAGGGCATTCATCAAATTGGCAGGCGGTGCCTTTAAGATAACATCGCGCACAAACTGTCCGGACAACTCGCGCAGACTCGCCAAAATCTCGTTAAACGCCTTCAGTTCCCTCTCTGCCGGAAGCTTACCAAATAAAAGAAGGTACGTCGCCTCTTCAAACATAAACCGTTTTTGCGCATTTCCGGCAATGAGTTCCTCCACATCAATTCCCTGGAAATACAATTTACCGTCAATCGGCATACGCGTTCCGTCAGGCATCAGCTTGGTTGATACAACGTCTGACACTTCCGTAAGTCCTGTCAGGACACCTTTACCATTGGAATCACGCAATCCTCTTTTTACATCGAATTTCGTATACAGGCTCTGGTCAATCTCACCACTTTTCATGCAGTTACGCACAAGCTCCTCAAATTCCAGATCCTGGTTTGCACCTAATCTCATCATAGAAGGTGTTTCCATTTACATCATCTCCTCTAACCCTATCTTAGATTTAAGAATACATGATTCGTCAAAAAAATGCAAGTATTATTGTATACAATCCATTTCTTAGACATTTTTTTATACGATTGCACTTGATTTTATCTTTTTTGCACAATATTCGAATTGTATCATCCAATTATAGAAAAAACGCCCTCGATAAAGAATTTGACGCTACGGCGCATTTCCATGTATACTAGCGCTATAATGTATCAGATGAAAAGGATATTGACATGGAACAGCAAAATACAAATACACCTCATAAACGGCGTGTGCGTTACAGCGGTACGCACCCAAAGCGCTTTGAAGAAAAATACAAAGAACATAATCCTGAGAAATATAGTGATATCATCGAGAAGGTGACAAGCAAAGGCTCAACACCTGCAGGAATGCATATCCCGATTATGGTGGATGAAATACTGGACGTTTTACGGATCAGGCCCGGCATGAATGGTCTTGATGCAACGCTCGGCTATGGCGGACATACTTCCAAAATGCTTCAGGCACTAAAGGGTGAGGGGCATCTGACTGCGCTTGATATTGATGCAGAAGAAATTGTCAAAACAGAAAAGAGGCTACGCGATGCAGGGTATGACGAATCGGTTCTTTCGGTTATACAGACCAACTTTGCCAATATTGCAGACGTTTCCGGTCAAAAGGGATTATTTGATTTCCTGCTTGCCGATCTCGGTGTCAGCTCCATGCAGATTGATAATCCCAAACGCGGTTTTACGTATAAAGTTGAAGGCCCACTTGATCTGCGCCTTGATCAAAGCCGGGGCGACAGCGCGGCTGAGCGGCTGAAACAGATTACGTTAAAAGAATTGGAAGGCATGCTTATTGAAAATTCGGACGAGCCGTATGCCAGAGAGATTTCCAAAGCCGTCATGAATGAAGTGAAAAAGGGACAGATGAACACAACACTTCAGCTGAAAGAAGCAATCACCAAAGCACTTTCGCATCTTCCGGAAAAGGAACGTGAGGAACAAATTAAAAAATGTTGCGCGCGAACCTTTCAGGCGCTTCGCATTGACGTAAACAGCGAGTTTGAAGTTCTCTACCGTTTTTTGGAGGACCTTCCCGGCGTCATGGCACCCGGCGGCCGCGTGGCAATTCTGACCTTCCATTCCGGAGAAGACAGACTTGTCAAACAGGCGTTTAAACAGTTCAAAAAGGATGGCATCTTTTCGGAAATCAGCAGCGATGTCATCAGGCCGTCAAAAGAGGAATGCTTAAGGAATCCGAGGTCCCGCTCCACGAAGCTCCGCTATGCAGTCAGAAGTGATATCCCGATTTGTTAATAATACATCACAACACAAAATCCCTCATCTGATTTCAAAACTGAAATCAGATGGGGGATTATTATGCCCTGTCATTCATACGCTATGACATCGTATTTCTTGTATGTAGATTGTAATCACCTATCATGCATCAATTGTAAAGAATGCCATCTTACGCTCGAGATCTTCTGCCATATCATTTACTTTCTTTGCTTCCCCTGCAAGCATGTTGATTGTGGCATTTAACTCTTCCATAGAAGCGGTTGTCTCCTGTGCAGATGCTGCATTTTCTTCAGAAATCGCTGAAAGATCTGACATAATGTCAACAATACGCTCTCTTGATTCGTTACATGCAACTGTAAGGTCTTTGATTTCTTCAGCAGAAACCTTCGTTGCTGCGATACCGTCTGTAATCTCATCAAACTTCTGCGTCGTACTGCTAAGCTTCTCTTCCTGCTCTTTCATGATAGCACGCATCTCATCCATCGCCTGAACAGATCTCGTTGCTTCCTCAGTCAATCTTGTGACAATCTCATCAATCTCTTTGGCTGACTGTGCAGATTCCTCTGCAAGCTTACTGATTTCGGCAGCAACAACGGCAAAGCCTCGTCCCTGTTCACCCGCTCTTGCAGCCTCGATGCTGGCATTTAATGAAAGGAGATTCGTCTGGGAAGCAATTGATGAAATCGCGCTGATTGCCTCACTGATCTTGCCTGCAGCAATATTGGTTGCCTTAACCTGTACATCAATACTCTCGATTGCACCCATTGTCTTATTGCTTGATGCCATAAGCTCCTGAATCATCTTGTGAGAAGCCGCACCGGCCTGATTCATATTGTTTGAAAGCTCATTGAGTGCATACACCTTGTTGGCAATGTTGGAAATCTGCTCTCCGATTGCGGAAACATTGATATTGGCTGTTTCCACATCCTCTGCCTGTGAAATTGCACCTGCGCTGATTCCTTCCACCGCCGAACTGATTTCGTTTGCTGTTGCATCTGTCTGTGCCGCCATACTATCTAACTGTCCGCCTGTCTGGGCAAGCATCGTCGCACCGTCACTAATGCCGCGGACAATTGCAGATAATGTTTCTCTGTACATCTCAAAATT
Source organism: Lachnospiraceae bacterium (assembly GCA_021153185.1). Taxonomy (GTDB): domain Bacteria; phylum Bacillota; class Clostridia; order Lachnospirales; family Lachnospiraceae; genus SIG333. The sequence continues at coordinate 79,918 of JAGKTY010000001.1, read as the reverse complement.
GGCACCCATCTCTCCGAGCTCGTCTTTGCGGTTCACCATACTATCCGTCGGGCGCATCATCATATCACCATTGGTATAAGAAATAAGAAGCTGCTTTGCTTCCAATACAGCACGCGAAATTCTGCCGCCGCTGAATACGATATATATGCCTGCTAAAACCAATGTCACAAAGCTGATTGCAAAAATGATGATTCTCTTTTGTGACACTTCTTTATTAATGTCTGCAGTCGGCCTGCCGGCAAATGCCATACCAATCACTGCGCCGGATGAATCCTTGAGCGGAATATAAACCGCACAATACTGATCTCCATTGATTAATACATCATCTGACTCAAACTCTTCCCCGCCGTCAAGAACAGCCGCCTTAACCTCCGGACTACACTGTGTACCGACAATACGCTCGCCGGATGCCTTATCCGTCAGTGTCGTTACATAACGGGTATCTCCATAAAACAATGTAACCTCCGCATCAGAGCCGGCTGTGAATCCATCAATCAACTCTACATCCGCAGAAAGATTGCGGTCACCTTTGTACAGCTGATCATCCTGAAGATGATAATCTCCTTCAACCAGTTCATATGCTGCCATAATCGAAACCGAAAGCTCTTTTAAGCCTTCCATACTCTCTGAAAGCATACCTTGCTTCATGGCTCCCTGCGCAATCATGACAATCAGAAACGTTGTAATGATGAGCGGAATCATGCCGATTGCAAGCAGTTCGACAAGTATACTCCTTCTCTTCTTATTCTCCATGTAATTTCCTCCTTTTCGCTTTTTTGCGATATAAGTTTATTTTACATGGTTTTTCCGTTCTTTTCAACAACTATTTTGACATTTTGTATAATCACTTTGCACATATGTGTCGTTTCTTTGTCATAATTGTCTATAAAAACCAACCAGACCAATGAATCGCCAGATAATACAACACACCAAGCACAAAACTGACAACCGTTCCGTACAAAATAACGGGACCGGCGATCGTAAAAATCTTACAGCCGATACCAAACACCTGTCCCTCTGCCTTATATTCAATCGCCGGTGCAGCCACGGAATTGGCAAATCCGGTAATCGGAACAAGTGCCCCCGCTCCGCCAAACGAAGTAATCCGCTGGTACAAACTAAAGCTTGTCAAAATTACGCTTAAGAGAATCAGACTCAGCGAACAGACACAGCCGCTCTCTTCCGTTCCCAAGCCCAAATAGAGCTTGCTTACATTCGTAACAATCTGCCCGATGAGACAGATGATCCCTCCCGTCACAAATGCCTTCGCCATTCGCATCGGCAAAGATACCGACGGTGAAATTGTTTCCACATATGATTCATAATCATTTCCTATGCCCATTTTGTTCTCCTTTTCAAAATTCACTACTTTATTTCATTGTTCCATTTCCCCAAATCATTCACAGTGCAATTCGGCTTTCGCCAAATGTCTAAGCTGACCAGCCGTTACGAAACATGATCATGGAGCCAACGGTTTTCCCAATCGCAAGCGCAGTGACTGCGACACTGATTTCCCGCTTTAAGTTTGCACGCCTTGCAAAAATGGGAATCGCATCTAACATTTCAGCAAGCGCCATTGCAATACATCCGACAAAAATGCCTGTCACAAGACCGTAAAGTAAGCAAAACGCAAGTCCCCATACCCCCGGCAAAACGGTTGTAAAGCCAAACCTCTTTTTGCAGACATCCCCGAACAAGTTCCAGAAATTCCCAAACAAAAGTCCCATAACCAGAATGTTTTCATACAAAAAAATGTGGTTTGCCGTTCCCGTTCTGCCTGCAAGTCTCGGCACGAGCGATACGACGAGAAGCACGCTCGTTACGCCAAGGGAAATTAACAGACCGCTGCTAACGGAAATGAGCAGTACAAGTGCCTCACGAAACATCGATTTTCTTTCCCTCCCGTTCATACGCTGCTGCCATGCTCGTATTGACGTCCTGCTCATACATCCGCATGGCTACCTCAATCGGTGTAAAGTCATTTGTGACACGTTTGCGCCCGATATGGTTGAAAAACAGGATAATCCCGGCAGACAGACCGATTGAATAGCCGATTTCCACAGCCGTAAAACCATCCGAGGTCATCCCCGTGACATATTCGTAAACCCAGCTGAGCATCTGGTTCATTCCGCAGTCTGTGTGGAACGACATAATCGTAAATGCGCCTCCAAAAAAACAGATGATTCCAACGGCTCCCGTTTTCATCAGACGGAATAGCCGGCTTGTCGTAAAGCCCTTTTTGCGTTCCCCGACATATTCCACAATCGTATCGGTTCCCCCAATCACCTCCACACGAATATCCGGATACTGTTTTTGAATGACTGCAATCAAAAAAAGAACGCCTATGACCTGCTTACGCTCTGTCACTGTTTGGAAGTTCAGAAGTGTAAGCGCATCAACGACATTCTTTTTTTGCAGGTCCGTGCAAAATGTAGCAGCAACATCTGCAATGTACACGACCTCATGTTTCACTTGTATACTTTCTTTTAACTGTAAATAGATTGTCTCCACAGTCACACCTCGCTAAAACCACCTAACCGTAGTGTGTCCCATGAAACAATATTTATACGTTTAATATGAATCCTGCGATGACACTGACTGCATATAATATGCCCACAATCGCAATATTCTCCTTCACGTGTCTGTTCATACGAAACAGAACCAAAATACCGACACCGCTGCCAACCAGGAGTCCTGTCATCGCAGCGCCAAACGGAATCATCCCGGTTAAAAGCAGCTCCGTAATCACGACTGATGCAGCGCAGTTTGGAATGAGTCCCACAAGTCCCACAAGCACAATACTGATTGCTTCATTCCTTGATACGAAAGCGGCAATCGTCTGCTTGCCAATGATTGCAATGAGCACATTGAGCACAAGCGATGCGATGAAAATAAACACAAATACCTGCCATGTGTGCCTGATCGATGATTTCACCCAATGGTTTTCACACTCACAATGCTCCTTTTCACACAAATCATGAATATGCTCTGTTCCCTGTGTCTTGCCGAGTGCACGCATGCCCAAATCTACTGCAAATCCGGCAATGATAGCAACAACTACCTTACAGATGAGGATCTTGCCAATGACAGCCGGTGATACCTGCTTTGAAATCATAATCGGAAGCATCTCATCGGAAGTAGATAAAAACACTGCCATGAGCGTTCCGACGGTAATGACTCTTCCCGCATACAGTCCGGATGCCGCTGCGGAAAACCCGCACTGCGGAAACATGCCAAACACAGCCCCGATTACCGGTCCTGTCTTACCGGTCCTTGCCATCACCTTCCGGCTGCGCGCCCCGGCCTTATGCTCCAAAAACTCCATAAGCAAATATGTCAAAAACAAAAACGGTACTAGTTTGATACTGTCTATCGCGGAATCTAATAATAAATCGATCACGTTAAGACTCCTTTCCATTTTAGATTGAGCCCTTGTACAATGACTCAAACTCATGCATTGGCATTGGCTTGCCGTACAGATAACCCTGCGCAATCTGACAATCCATCTGTGTCAGAAGCATCACCTGCTCTTTGGTCTCAACACCCTCCGCGATACATTCTATACCAAGATCTTTGCACATTGCAATGACATGTTTCATAATTTGTCTGCTGACTTCATTTTGTTCCAGCGTATTGACCATGCTGCGATCGATTTTGAGCATGTCAAATTTCATATAAGAAAGTGTGCTTACTGACGAATACTTCGTTCCAAAATCATCCATACTGAGCCTGTATCCCGCATTCCGAAGATCTGTTGCAATGCGTGAAATCATATCGTACTCAAGGTCACCGATTGTCTCTGTGATTTCGATTTCAAGAGAATCCTTCGGTACATTATATTTTTGCACAATTTCTTCCACACGATTCACCAAATTGGTACTAAGTAAAGTAAGTCGCGAAAAATTAAATGAAATTGGAACAAGCTTGGTTCCTTCATCCATCCATCTGCGGATCATCTTACACACTTCTTCAAATACAAAGAGGTCAATCACCTGAATCGTATATGTTTTTTCCAAAATCGGAATAAATCTTGCCGGCGGAATGAGTTTGCCGTCCACATCGATGGCACGAATAAGCGCCTCTGCCCCGTAATACGAGCCATCGGACATATTGACCTTTGGCTGCAGGTAAACGGCAAACTTTCCTGCATCGATTTTGACCTGCAATTCTTTCAGAATCTCTTTTTGCCGGGTCATTGACGAATCACGGTCACTCTCATGGAATTTCTGCTTTTCAAGCATCAGAATCTCGTCTGCATGCCCGCTCATCTTCTGGATGTTCATATCAAAGTCATCCCATACATAGCCGATGCAGGCGCCGCTTTCATGCTGCTCAAACAGATTTCTTGCTTTTTCCACGCGCTTTGAAAAACTGTCACGGTCTTCGTTTAACACAAGAATCGTGAAATCATCGCTGTGGAAACGGAAAATCTGTTCTTCCTCAAATGCCTGGCGCAAAATGTCTACAATCTCACAAATGACCTGGTTGCCTTTTGCAAGTCCAAAATCGTTGTTGATGCGTGTCAGACTATTCACGTCCACATTGGCAAGTCCAACCGACTGTGCCAGACTTACCTTGGCAAGCATATTCATGTAGCTCGTGCGGTTAAGCACACCCGTAAGCGGATCGTGCGTCAGTTCAAACTGCTGTTTATCCCAAAGGAGCCGCCTGTTTATCTCACTCTCCATAAAGGTTGAAATCGTTGTAAAGAGCAGTCTGTTCTCCAGATGCTGCTTTGGATTGACGACGAAAAACAGTCCCATCTCTTCGCCGTTTTTCATAAGGATGTTGCCCATCAGCGTCCAGATTTTATCATGCGAAAGCTGCTCGTAAAGCTCCGGGTCGCTCTCCTTATATGCAAACAAATTCTCCACATGAATGCGTCCCTGCTCATTGGCATTGCGCTTCATCATCGTATATATACTTTTCAGTTTTTCACAATCCGAAGTATCTCCCTCAAACGATTCCCCGCTTTCGACACTCCATTTATGTAAATCGTATGTATGGCCATCGTGCCGTTCGATAAGGCCACAGCAATCCCCATGATAGAATTCCCCGACAAACCTTAGGATCTTGTGATAGTCATGCTGCACCTCAGATGTCTCCGCAATCTGGCGGATACATTTGCGCAGAACACTATTTGATTCAAAGAACGCTGTGACAGCCTGCAGGGTATGATAGGAATCCGTAACCTCTACAGAAACCTCAAGTCTGGCAATCCTGCCTCCATAGTTGATTAAGGAATCCTTACAGACATATTCTTTTTGATTGAACTCATTTTTGCGGTACCTGTAAGTATTTTCATTTTTGCGAAGCTGATTCATATTACAATCTTCGCAAGGCGTATGACTATTCTGGCAGATATGATAACACTTTTTGCCCTCATAATTCACGCGATGTCCGATGAAGCTTTCCATCTGGGCCATAAACGGCTCGTTGACAAACAATAGTTCATATGTATTGACATCGGTAATGTATGCAAACCCCTGAATATCATTGAGGCTTAAATCCTCTTCTGCAATATAGACTTCCGCCTGCTCTTCCCTGAGCAAACTGTTATCATACAGCACCTGTTGTCCATGCCCCTTTTTCTTGGCTGCAAAAGCCGCACGGTCTGCCTCGATATACAAATCCATCGGATTACAGTCTGCTTTGCCGACAACAGACGCACCGACAGAACATGAAATCGGCACGTTCTCATGACTGCATGCCACCAGCTTTGAGATGGCGAGCATATGTCTCTGTACATCTGTCCTGTCTTTGATTTCCCATAAAAAGACTGTAAATTCATCTGCACCGATTCGGCCTGCGTACCCACGATCAAGCGCATACCGCTTCAGCGCTCCGCCCACCTGCATCAGCACAGCATCGCCGACCTTGTGACCAAAGGCCTCATTGACAAGCTTAAAATCATCAATGTCGATGACAAACATGGCGCATAAGCCGTCCTTTGCAACCTGCAGCCGTTCAGTCACATGACGCAGCATATCTGCATGGTGATAAAGGCCAGTCAGCTCGTCGCGTTCTGCCTGTTCTTTGATTTTTTGTGCGGCAGCAATCTCGTCGGAAATATCATGGAATTTGCCGACCACCTTCGAAAGCCTGCCGTATCTGTCGTACAGACACACACCGTTACAGCGCGTCCATTCATAGCGTTGCTTATCGCTAATTAATCGTATCTCCGTATGGAACGTTACCGGCTGTGAACCGGTCAGCGGAATCTGCTCGACATATTTACGTTTGTCCTCCGGATGAATAAAACGGTTGCTGTCCGATTGTCCCTTGTAATGATTCTCCTCATATACAACCGCAAGCTCTCCGTCTACGACATGACTCAGTGTCAGTTTATCTCTTGCCGCATCATACTCAAACAACGTATCCTGCTCTGATTCAAATGTGAGCTTTAACAGTTCATTCTGTTTCTCCGCTTCAATCTCACGCTCATCTGCCATCTCACGCACGAATGTCGTATCGGTGATGCGGATCGACGCTGTGCCATCCGGCAGAATTTCTCCGTAGCAAAACACATAAATACAATGACCGTCCCGGCATCTTAGTCTGTGCCAGATATATGCCTGGCTGCCGTATGCTGCAAACTGTCTCCTGAGTTCTCTGGTGTAATCCTCCAAATCCTCCGGTGGAAGCAAATCAAACAATGTCAGCTTTTTCGCCTCGATTTCCGTCATTGTATAACCGGTCAGCTCCGTGAACTGCTTATCGATTTTGATAATCTGATTCGTCGTTGCATCAATATGATAATTTGAAAAAACAATCTCTGTTATATTATTCTTCATATCCCTCACCCGACTTTATTTCCCGTGTAAAGTTGATAGTACCTTCCTTTTTGTTCAATGAGCTCCTCATGGCTTCCGCGCTCAATAATCCGTCCCTGCTCTAATACCATGATGCAGTCACTGTTCCTTACCGTCGAAAGACGATGCGCAATCACAAAGGTCGTTCTGCCCTTCATCAGACTGTCCATTCCTTTCTGCACGATTTGCTCTGTACGCGTGTCAATCGAACTGGTCGCCTCATCCAAAATGAGCACCGGCGGGTCTGCAACTGCCGCCCTCGCAATCGAAAGAAGCTGTTTTTGTCCCTGACTGAGGCTCGCACCATCTCCTGCAATTCTCGTCTCATATCCATCCGGAAGTAGTCTGATAAAACTGTCAGCACCGGCTAACTTTGCTGCCGCGATGACCTCCTCATCTGTCGCATCGAGTCTGCCGTAGCGTATGTTCTCCATAACCGTGTCCGTAAAGAGGTGCGTATCCTGCAATACGATTCCGAGACTTCTTCTCAGGTCTGCTTTTTTTATCTTGTTGATATTGATGCCGTCATACCGGATTTTGCCGTCCTGGATGTCATAAAACCGGTTGATCAGATTTGTAATTGTCGTTTTGCCGGCTCCCGTCGTTCCGACAAAGGCAATTTTCTGCCCCGGCGTTGCAAACAGCTTCACATCATGCAGCACCATCTTCTCGTCCGTATAACCGAAATCAACGCCGTCAAATACGACATCGCCCTGAAGCGGTACATATTCCGTTACGCCTTCTGCCTTATGATAATGCTTCCACGCCCAAAGTCCTGTACGCTCCTTGCATTCAACAAGCGTATCGCCCTCTTTCTTTGCGTTAACGAGCGTCACATAGCCTTCATCCACCTCAGGCGCTTCGTCAAGCATCGCAAAAATACGCTGCGCACCGGCCATCGCCATTACAATGCTGTTAAACTGCTGGCTCACCTGGCTGATTGGCATATTAAAGCTCTTGTTGAAGGTCAAAAAGCTGGCAAGTGCACCGAGTGTAAAGCCACCGACCGCATGTAGTGCCAAAAAACCGCCGACAACTGCGCAGAGCACATAGCTGACATTGCCAAGCTGTGCATTGACAGGTCCGAGTACATTGGCAAACCGGTTTGCGTTGTATGCACTGTCGAAGAGCTGCTCATTTTTGTCATGAAATTCCGCAATACTCTTATCCTCACGGCAAAATACCTTTACGACCTTCTGTCCTTCCATCATCTCTTCGATGTAACCGTTCAAGGCACCGATATCCCTTTGCTGTGCTGCAAAGAATTTACCGCTCTTTCCGCCAAGAATCATCGTTGAAATCGTTACCACAACGACCATGAATAAGGTCAAAACAGTGAGCGGTACACTCAGAATGAACATCTGAATGAGAACCGTCACGACCGTGATGCCGCTGGAAATACACTGCGGCAGACTCTGACTGATCATCTGCCTTAGCGTGTCGACATCATTGGTGTAAAGGGACATGATATCGCCATGCGGATGTGTATCAAAATATTTGATTGGAAGGCTCTCCATGTGTGTAAACATTTCCTTGCGAAGCTTACAAAGTGAGCCCTGCGAAACTTCTATCATGATGCGGTTGTAAATCCATGTGCAAAGTGCACCGATTGCATAAAAGAGGGCCACTCTGAAAATCGCATGTGCAAGCGGCGTAAAATCCGGATTCTCGCTGCCAAGCATCGGCAGGATGTACGCATCAATTAACGTCTTGGTAAACAGTGTTCCCTGTACGTTGGCAAACACACTGATCAATATACAAATGACAACCAAAATACAGTGAAATAAATATTTGTCAAATACATAATCAAGAAGCCGTTTAAATGTTTTGCCGGCATCTTTTGGTTTCGGTCCCGTCATCGGCATGTGTCTCTTTCCAGCCATCCTACAATGCCTCCTTTTCATCAAAATCGCCGGCTCCGTTTGTCTGCGCTTCAAAAATCTCTCTGTAAATCTCGTTTGACGCAAGAAGCTCATCATGTGTGCCGTATCCGTTGATTTTGCCATCCTCGAGAACGATGATATGGTCCGCATGCTGAATGCTCGAAATACGCTGCGCGATAATTAACTTCGTTGTATTTGGAATCTCTGTCGCAAATGCCTGTCTGATTTTGGCTTCCGTGGCCGTATCCACCGCACTGGTGGAATCATCCAAAATCAAAATTTTCGGTTTCTTAAGAAGTGCCCTTGCAATACAAAGTCTCTGCTTCTGGCCGCCGGAAACATTGCTGCCTCCCTGCGTAATCTGTGTGTGATATCCATCCGGCATTTTGGAAATGAATTCATCTGCGCAAGCAAGCCTGCATGCCTGTCGGCACATCTCCTCGGTCGCATTCTCATCACCCCAGCGCAGATTGTCATAAATCGTTCCCGAAAACAGGACATTTTTTTGAAGGACAACGCTCACTTCACTCCTTAAGGTATCAAGGTCATACGCTCTGACATCCACACCGCCAACCTTGACTGTCCCTTGCGCCACATCATACAGACGCGGAATCAGATTCACAAAGCTTGTCTTTGCGCTACCGGTACCGCCAAGGATTCCGACCGTCTCACCGGCCTGTATTGTCACATTGATATCCGAAAGCACCGGCTTGCCTTCATTGTATTCAAAGGAAACATGCTCAAATGCAATGCTTCCGTCCCTAACCTCTGTTTTGCCGTCTGCAGGACTCACAAGTGTACTCTTTTCATTGATTACCTCTGCAATACGCTTTGCTGAGGCTGCCGACATCGTCATCATGACAAAAATCATCGACAAAATCATGAGTGACATTAAGATGTTCATGCAGTATGCAATGAGGCTCATCAGTTCGCCTGTGGTAAGCTCCGATACGACAATCATCTTGGCGCCGAGCCAGCTGATGAGCAGCATGCAGGTATAAACTGCCACCTGCATCATCGGCATATTGAGCACGACCATCTTTTCTGCGCGTATAAACAGTTTGTATACATGCTCCGCTGCCGCTGAAAACTTTTTGTTTTCCCGCTCTTCCCGCACATAGGCCTTCACAACACGGATGGCACTGACATTTTCCTGTACACTCGCATTTAAATCATCATACTTTTGAAACACTTCCTGGAAATAGCCCATCGCCTTGCGGATAATGAGTGCCAAAAAAATGGAAAGTGCAATCACCACATACAAATAGACACTGGCAAGCTTTGCGGAAATGCTAAACGCCATCACCATCGCAATGATCAGGGAAGACGGTGCACGCATACACATACGCAGGAACATCTGAAATGCCATCTGCACATTGTTGACATCCGTCGTCAGTCTCGTAACAAGTCCTGCCGTGCTGTATTTATCCAGATTGGCAAACGAATACGTCTGAATGTTTTCATACATCGCGTTGCGGAGATTTTTGGCAAGTCCGCTGCTGGCAAGCGCACCGTATTTGCCGCCAAGCATTCCCGCAATCAGTCCAATGAGTGCAATGATAAGCATCACACCGCCAACACGGATAATCGCCTGCTGGTTTCCTTTCATGACGCCTTCGTCAATAATATACGCCATGAGAAGCGGGATAATCATCTCCATGATGACCTCTACAATCATACAAACCGGAGTCAAAATGGCCACGCCTTTATATTCCTTTACCTGCGATAAAATTGTCTTTAACATAGCTGCCTCCGCACCATAATGGTTCATACTCCATCATAGCATATTTTCATCAAAAAATCTATGCCTGGTGAAAAAAAGAAGGGGAATACTTTTGCTGTATCCCCCTCTCATTTACGCGATTTGTTATCGCCTAAAATGCGCCATTTTTCACTGTTTGCTCAAATAATATCCCTGCATGTCCACGTTGTCATAGACATCATCCTGCACACGCATGTGCAGACTTGTGACAATCACGCGGTCTCCGTTTGGAAGGTCTATCGTGTTGTGGTTTTTGAGCCACTCTCCCATGTCGCCGTATTCATCCGCCTCATAAGCCGAAACCGCCCCGCTGACAAGCGTTGAAATATCCATCTCTACCGTTACATCATCCGCAATTTTTGCCTCAAATGCATGCAAATCAACATCGGTATCGTGGTTTACATAAAACTCGTGTGCATATGCATACCCGCCAATTTCAATCCATTCCCCGTCATAATACGCATTGATATACATCTCGTCCCTGACGATGTTATGATCTGTTTTGTCTCCGCAGTCCTGAATCCACGCGTAGTCTGCAAGCGGAATCGCATCCACAAACTGCTTTCCTTTTCTCGAGCCCTTCAGTGCATCGAACGCACCTGTCATTTTTTTGATCTCTTTTGCAGAAAGGGTTTCTCTCTCAGACTGCGGCAACTCCAGGTAATGCTGTAATCTCGCCTTCTGTGAAAGATATACCGCATCATCAGCCCGCACGCCCGGCACAAGCACAAAAAGTGTCATCATTGCAACCAACACAAAGACGATGTCCGGCAGATATTTCGCACGAAAAACCGCATACAGCACAATATAAATCAGCTCGAATACAATCAAAAAGCAGCCCATGTAGCGGCTTTCGGTAAGTCCGTACTGCCCGATACGCATGCCGACACAGATGATTTGCAGTACAATAAACGGAAGAAACGCATACGGCAATATGCGCGCGCATTTCCCCATCGCTTCCTCTGCAAAGGATGTCGCGACCGTCCAGATTGGAAGACCGGCGCAAAACAGTGCCGTCAGAATCGCAAACACTTCATTGGATGGCAATCCCTGTGTCACAAGAAGCTTAATGATATACAGATAAATAATGACAAATGCCGCCATGGTCAGTGGCATGAGCACAAATTTGACGACAACCTTAAAAAACTTGGACACATCCGCCGCCGTATCCGAGACAGCAAGCAGTACACCCGCCAAATAAACGCTGCTCACAAGTACGACTTCAAGTCTTCCCAAAAAGGAATCTGTGTCAAAAAGAAGTACATTGAAAATAAATACGATGACAGCAATGCCAATTGCAAAAATCCCGTACACAATCGTTGTCTTGGCATAACCGCCTGCTACGCGAAGACAATACTGCGGGAAGTCATGCCCGCTTTTTTGAAACATATGAAACACACTGATTGCGATAAGCCACACAAGATAGACCAGATACACGCGCGTGGCTTCCTCACAAACCACCTCTGCGTCCATTCCAAAAACTATCTTGCCCTCATAACTCATCAGTGCCGTAAACAAAATGGCGATTGCAAGTGCGCCAACTGTGCCAAACAGTTTCCCTTTTTTATTTGTGCGAAAAAGCTCTTCTAAAAAAAGCATTCCGGCCGCCGTCGTCCACACTGTCAGTGTGATTCTTCCAATCCACTTCACTTTTTCATAATCAGAATCAAAGACAATACCAAGTAACAGTGCGCCCAGGGCAACAAGAACCATCGTAACCGGATATCGCTTAAATACCTGCTCCTTCAGTGTTTCAATCAATGCTTTCCACTTTGCAATCATAATCGTCCTCCTTATTTTGGAACCATTATAACATATCACGGGACGATTCAAAACCACATACGCAAAATTACTGCAACAGAGACACGGCATCGCGGATGCGGTCAAGCGCCTCCTTCAAAACACTGCGGCTCGTCGCAATATTGATGCGTTCAAAGCCTTTTCCTACCGCGCCAAACTACCCGTCGTGTTCCTGCTTTTCCCGCATTTTTTGCAGAATCATTTGTTCCATCCTGCTAACTTTTGACTGGGATAGGTGTAAAAGACGCGCAGTCTGTGACTGGGAGTAATTCCGGAAATAGCGGAGCACGATGAGCTTTTGTTCTATTTGTGGCAGCGTTGCAACCATACGTCGCAAATCAATCTTATCAAGCAACGCTTCCTGCAATTCAAGCTGTCTTTCATCCTGCGCTGTATATGCTTCCTCAAGATTTGCCACTTGCATCCGGCAGGAAAGTGCCTCCATAACGGTTTCCTCGCTAAGACCGCTTAGCTTGGCAAATTCCGATATGGTCGGTTCAAATCCGTGCTGCGCTACATATTGTCTGCGCAGACTATCAAGAAGGCTTCGGTTCTTTCGAAGCTCTCTGCTCACTTTGATGAGTCCGTCATCCCGTAGAAATGACGTAATTTCACCCTGAATGAAATATACAGCATACGTTGAAAACTTGATACCGCGCTTTTCATCGTACCCTTTCGCGGCTTTCACAAGTCCGATTTTCCCAAGTGAAACCATATCTTCTAACTCATTGGCCGCAGAAACATACCGTCTCGCAACCATATAGACAAGTCCCATATTATCGGTTACAAGTGTTCCCCAATCACATTTCATACGCATCCGTCTTTCCAAATATTTTTGTCATGCAAACGCAGCAGCCCTCGTCAGGGTTACTTTGTACCGAAAGTGTGTCCATAAAGCTTTCCATAAATGTAAATCCCATTCCGCTGCGCTCCGCCTTTGGGCAGGAGGTGAACATCGGTTCCATCGCCTTTTGAACATCTGCTATCCCGACTCCATCGTCTTCAATAGTTAGCTCAAGCTTATTTTCATCCAGTGTTGCATGCATTCTTACTTCCCCGCATCCGCCCGGATACGCATGGATGACTGCGTTGCTGACCGCCTCACTGACAGCCGTCTTGACATCCTCCAGCTCCCGGATTGTAGGATCAATCCCCATCAAAAAACCGCTAATTACCATCCGCGCAACTCCTTCATTTATTGGGATTGCAGGAAATGAAATATGTATCTGATTATTCATTGCACTCCTCCTCAAACGTGACATATTTTTGTAAGCCTGACATACGCAGCATCATCCGCATCCTCGGACGGATGTTACAAATCAAAACATCTCCGCCAAAAGCGGATACTCTCTCATAGCGTCCCATAATAAAGCCAATTGCGGAGCTGTCCATAAACGTCGTATCCGCAAAATCAAACCGAATGCCCATAATCCGCTCATCCGCAAGCGCTTCATCGACTGCCTCCCGCATATTCTGCGCCATGTAATGGTCAAATTCCTGCGGCATCCGCACAATCAGATGCCCGGTATTTCCGTCAAAAAACAGTTGCATATAGTTACCCCTTTCTAACTTTTAGTTTTCCTTAAAAAAAAGAGAACAAACCATGTTTGTTCTCTTTTGTATACATATCATTATTCAATTGTGCCAAAAAGTGCCCGCGTCTACTCTCCGTCAGCCTCCCCGGCGCCTTCCGCTGCATCCTCATTGCCGCCGTTTAAATGCTCCTGTGCAGATAACGCATTGCTTGACTCAGGGAACAGTTCAATGACTCTCTGGTATGTTTCCTTCGCTTTTTCCATGTTGTCTGACAAACGGTAAGCCTGTGCTAACTGATACAGGACGTCGGAATTGGTCTCATCAAAATACCATGCCTTCTCGAGTTCATCAATCGCCGTTGAATAGTCTCCCTGATTAATCGCGGTGCGCCCGCTTTCATACAGGCTTGCTGCCACTTGTGAGCCGACAAGCTCCATCAGCTTGCTATATAGTGCGCGGTATGCATCGGATGCCTGCTCTGACACATACGTGCGGTCAACGGAATACAAAGAATCCGCAATTGTCCGGTAATCCTCCGGATTATTCAGGTATGCATTTGCAGTCGCAAGAAGCCCCTCAACAATCTGGAACTGTCCATCGGAACCGGTAAAGCTTTCAAGCTGTTCTTTGAGATTTGTATTTTCACTCTCAAGCATATCGATTCTCGTCGTCAAATCCGCTACTTCGCTTGTCTTTTGGTCAAGATTCTCACTGACCTCCTTCAGTGCTGCCGTGCTTTCACTTTGTGCGTTCTGAATGCGTGCCGGCGTAATCAAAAATAGTGCAACGGCAAGTCCGATGAGCACACCAATGATGATGTTGACAAACGTATTGCCCTGAACGGACTCATTCATGTTGACCGGCTGGATGATTGTCTCATTGCCGCTCTGATACGTCACAACATCATTCTTTTTTTTCTTTTTCTTCTTTGTGCCGGCTTCTTCCTGGGTCGTGGCAAGCTGCAAATCGACCTCGCGAAGATAAAGCAGCGTCATCGTATTGTTGGCATCAATCTTCAGACATTTATTCAGTTCCTTGCGCGCCTTGTCCCATTCCTGCGCATCAATATAAAGAAGCGCCAGAAGCTGGTGTGCCTGTAAAAAGCGCGGATTTAAAGACAACACTTTTTTGAGCTGGATAACTGCCAGATCCTTGCTGTCATTATAGCAGTATGCCAGCGCTAAATTGTATTTTTTAACCGTATTATTGATTGTCTCAAGCCGGCCCGGATCAGCCTGCAGATCATTGATATAATCATCCGCAAGATTCTTGTCTTCCCGCAGATTCTTACTGATAACCCATTCGCTGAGTGCAGCTACCACTTCACCCATCTCATAGTATACAAGGCCCAGGAGATTTCTCGCCTCAATGTTTTCTTTATTGAATTTCAGGCTCTGTCTAAGGCTCACAACCGCCCCTGACAAATCTCGAACCAATGCCTTGTCTAATCCTTCATTATAATACAGATTGGAGGTATACATGATTCGTTTGTATAGTCCAACATCTGCTCTACATCTGGTGCAAAACGATTTCTCGCTCAGTTCGCACCCACAGTTATAACATTTCATTGGACGTCTCCTAATTTTCTCTCATTTCCTTTTCTCTTGACTCACGAATCATTCCGACTAACACGTCAGCCATATCTGTTAAATCCTGATTGTAAATTGCCTCCTCGGCATCCTCTATCTCCAAACTTGGATGGAATTTTCTTAGTTCTTCTTCAAAATTAATCATCGCTATCCTCCGATGCTACGAAACAACGGCTTTTACTATATAGCCGCCCAAATATAACGATCCTGCGATATACAACCGATTCCCATCGCAGGCAAACTGCTTTGCATACGCAAACGCCTCCAAAGGTTCCGCAAAAAATCGCGGCTGCACCTTCGCGCGCCCTGCAAACAGCCTCTCATATGAATAAGCCTTTACAGCTCTTACTTCTTTCATCCCCGTAAGGATTATGCGGTCAAACAATCCGCTTTCCTGTATCATGGACAGCATCGTCTCATAATCCTTATCCGTCATTGCACCAAACAAAATGGTACGCATCCCTACTGTATCGTCACACGCTACCGCATCCAAGAATGCCCTCATCCCATCTGCATTATGTGCACCATCTACAATCACATCCGGCATAATTTCCTCAAACCTGCATGGCCATTTCACAAAACGGACGCCCGATATAACCGTCTCATCCACCGGGTGCTCTGTAAATATCTCATATGCGCAAAGCGCAACAGCCAGATTTTCATATTGATATGGCGCCCAAATGGGCATAGTAACGCATGTTCCTTTCTTATAATAACTAGAACGAAATAAAAAATCAACATTTTTATGCCCGCTTTTTTCGACAGCATATACTTCTTTTGTCACAGGAAGACATTTTGCCTGCATTTGTCGCGCTTTTTCTACGATAACGAGCGTACTCTCAGGGCATTTGTCCCAAAATATAACCGGCACGCCCGGCTTGATGATTCCGGCCTTTTCCCCCGCAATTTGTCCGACTGTATCGCCCAAATATGCCGTATGATCCAGTCCAATCTCCGTAATGACACTCACCGCCGGTGTCACGACATTGGTCGCATCCAGCCTGCCGCCAAGACCTGTTTCAAGAATGATCACATCTACCTGCTGCCATTCGAACAGGAGCATAGCCATCAGAAACAAATATTCAAAAAAAGTCGGCTGCTCAAATGTACTCTGCTGCCTTTGTGCCAGCTCCACCTGCGCATGTATCGCCTCAAATGCACGCGTAAACTCTGCCCGACAGACATTTTCCCCGTTGATGCGGATACGCTCACACATCGAAACGAGATGCGGTGATGTAAAAAGTCCGACTTTTTGGCCGCCTGTACAAAGCATTGCATTCAAATATGCGCAGACTGAGCCTTTGCCGTTTGTTCCCGCCACATGAATGATTTTGCGTTTCATGGACGGATTCCCGAGCAGCTTTAGCATTTCACGCGTATGCTTCAGTCCGTCTGCTTTTGTAAATTTGGGTGTATTTAAAATATAAGCTTCCGCCTGCTCATAGGCGGAAGCATTATTCATACTGTCTTTCATATTATTTTGTCACAATGACATTTCCGGCAATCATACCGGACACATTGCGATACTCCATAAAACAATTATCTTTTTCAAGCGTATACATCGCCTGTCCGATTCCAATGACAACACCGCGGTACACTTTTCCGTCCACACGCACAACGCTGCCTTTCGTCTCCTGCATATAATCGGCGATTTCCTTTTGTCTGTCCGTACACTCCTTCATCTGTACTCTCACAGCCTCCAGAGAGTCTGTCACAGTTTCAAGCTCAATAGACAAATCCATACGAAGCTGCGCATCCGGCATCGAACTCTGCGCATTCAGCTCGAGCTTCGCTTCTATCGCCCGTTGCGATTCCTCCAGCTTCTCAAGCTCGACATTCAATTTTTTGACGCGTTTATTGATTTGCACCTGCTCTGTGAAAATTTCCCTCTCACAACCGACATGTACATTCGTCTTACTTTCTGCTTCGTTGCCGAGCATTTTACAGTCAATTCCTTTGGCAGCATGCACGGTTCCGCCAAGAAGCTGTCCCTTTTTACCGGTCAGAACGACCTTGCCTCCTGCATGAATCTGGCAATTGATGATGCTGTTGGTCTCAACATCGCCAAGCACTTCGATAGAAGCCTGCTCCAAAAAGTCCGCATAAATCGAGCCCTTGCAGAATATCTTGCCCTTATTGTTGCCCTGTATGCCCCGCTGCAGCACAATATCGGAGTCGGCATATAAAATAGCTGATTCGACCGTTCCCTCAATCGTGAGCGTGCCTGCACATTTAATCATCGCCCCGGCTGCCACATTACCGCCAACTACCAGGTCTCCGTCAAAATCCACATCGCCGCTGACGCGGTCAACGTCACCTTTGATGCGGTAAATCTTACTAATCTGAAGCTTTCCGTCTTTAAAATCGATTTTACCGTCTTCCGTCGCCACAAAAACATTTGGGTCATCGTCAGAGCGCTTGATTCCCTTCCCGGTCAGCTCCGGCAATTCTTTCGGCTTGCTTGCGGTGATAACATTGCCACAGACATCCTTTCCGTCCACACCTTCTACCGAAGCATGGTATCTGGCCAAAAGTCCTCCCTTTGAAATACTTTGAATGACATTCATACTCGCATAATCAACGGTTCCGTCATCACGTATTTTGGGCTCATGACGCGCATCCACTTCAAATGCGTATTCGTAGTAGCCGTCTTTTCCCTCAACCGGGTCGATGCGTTTGGCGACACAAATCTCTCTGTCATACACACCCTTGTTTGCCATAGCAGCCAGATTGGATGTGTTGAGTCCGGCAGTAACACCATGTGCCTCCAGGAGCTTAATCAGCTCCTGTTTGGTATACTTTCCTTCCGGTTTTGGGGCAAGATATAAAAATGCCTGTGAGCGGTCATCACTGATTCGAATGGTCGTTTCTTTCATATTTGCTCCTCCTTCCGTCTGTGCACATGTTTTGTTTCATAAAATGATCGTAACAAGCTCACGCCGCATGCGCATAATTGCTTCTTTGGTGTTGTTAAACCTGTTACTTTGATAACACTGCGAGCTGCTCGCTCACCTGTGATTTCATCTGTGTATACTTGGCAAGTTTTGCCTTTTCCTCGTCAATTTTAGCCTGCGGCGCTTTGCTGACAAACCGCTCGTTGGAAAGCATGCCCTCGCAGCGCTTGATTTCCCCTGCAAGACGCGCCTCTTCTTTTTTGAGACGCTCAATTTCCTGCGCAATATCCACAAGCTCCGCGAACGGCATATAAATGGTTGCATCCGCAATCACAACACTGACAGCATCATCTGCAATGCCTGACTTGTCAGCCTGAATCATAACCTCTGAGGCATACGCAAGCGGTGCAAAGAACAGTTTGCCGTTTTCAAAAATATCACGAACCTCCGCCTTGTCGGAAACGACATAAACACCGGCCTTTTTGCTCGGCGGTACATTCATTCCGCTTCTTACATTACGGATACCGCGAATGGCTTCCTTCATCGTCTCAATCTCATGCTCCTGTTTTGCAAACACTTTGTTCTCATCAAATACAGGCCATTTTGAAATCATGATAGATTCCTCTTCATCCTGAATAGAGCAGAAGATTTCTTCTGTCACAAACGGCATATATGGGTGAAGGAGCCTTAGCGCATCAATCAGTACGGTCTTTAATGTATAAAGTGCCGCATTCTGGCTCTTTGCATCATCACTGTTATACAGACGCGGTTTCACCATCTCGATGTACCAGTCACAAAGCTCATCCCAGATAAAGTCATATACCTTCTGTACTGCGATACCAAGCTCAAAGTGTTCCATATTGTCTGTGACATCTTTTACAAGCGTATTTAATTTGCTGATAATCCACTGGTCAACAGGCTCAAGGAACTCTGCCGCATTTGCCGGAATCTCTTTGCCTTCCATATTCATCATGATAAAGCGCGATGCATTCCAAACTTTATTGGCGAAGTTGCGGTTTGCTTCTACTCTCTCGTAGTAGAAACGCATATCGTTACCCGGAGCATTGCCGGTAATGAGCGTCAGACGCAGCGCGTCGGCACCGTACTGCTCGATAATCTCAAGCGGATCAATACCGTTTCCAAGCGATTTGCTCATCTTTCTACCCTGGCTGTCCCGTACGAGTCCATGGAAAAATACAGTCTTGAACGGTTTCTCGCCCATCTGCTCAAAGCCTGAGAAAATCATGCGGATAACCCAGAAAAAGATAATGTCATAACCGGTTACAAGTACGTCTGTCGGATAGAAGTATTCCAGCTCCTCTGTCTTTTCCGGCCATCCCAGTGTCGAAAACGGCCAGAGTGCTGACGAAAACCATGTATCAAGTGTATCAGGGTCCTGCGTGAAATGATTCTTTCCGCACTTCGGACAAACCGTCGGCATCTCTTTGGCTACCACAACCTCTCCGCAGTCATCACAGTAGTACGCAGGGATGCGGTGTCCCCACCAGAGCTGTCTTGAGATACACCAGTCACGGATATTGTCTGTCCAGTTAAAGTAAATCTTCTCCATACGCTCCGGAACAAGCTGAATCTCGCCCTCTTTGACTGCTTTGACAGCCGGCTTGATGAGCTCATCCATCTTGACGAACCACTGCTCTTTTACGAGTGGCTCAACGGTCGTCTTACAGCGGTCATGTGTACCGACATTATGGCTGTAATCCTCGATTTTTACCAAAAGTCCCTGACGGTCAAGTTCTTCAACAATGGCTTTTCTTGCTTCATAACGGTCCATTCCTTCGTATACACCGCCATTTTTGTTGATGGTTGCATCATCATTTAAGATGTTGACAATCTGAAGGTCGTGTCTCTTTCCTACCTCAAAGTCGTTCGGGTCATGACCCGGTGTGATTTTTACAACACCGGTACCAAATTCCATATCGACATAATTGTCCTCTACAACCGGAATGGCTTTATTGACGATTGGGAGCCATACTTTACGACCGTGAAGGTATGTATAACGCTCATCGTTCGGATTAACTGCAACGGCTGTATCGCCGAGCATTGTCTCAGGACGCGTCGTTGCGAATTCCAAAAACTCAGTCGCAGACGGCTGTCCGTTCTCATCAACGAGTGGATATTTGATATGCCAGAAATGTCCGGCCTGGTCCTCATACTCAACCTCTGCATCGGAAATGGATGTATTACAAACAGGACACCAGTTGACAATACGGGCGCCCTTATAAATCCAGCCTTTTTCATGCATCTTACAAAATACTTCGGTTACGGCTTTGTTGCAGCCTTCATCCATTGTAAAACGCTCTCTGTCCCAGTCACAGCTGGAACCTAATTTCTTGAGCTGGGAAATGATACGTCCGCCGTACTCTTCCTTCCACTCCCAGGCTCTCTCCAAAAACTTCTCACGTCCGAGGTCATGCTTATCGATGCCCTGCTCTTTGAGCTTTTCGATGATTTTTACTTCTGTAGCAATACTTGCATGGTCCGTTCCCGGCTGCCAGAGTGCATTGTACCCCTGCATCCGTTTGAACCTTATGAGAATATCCTGCATTGTATTATCAAGGGCATGTCCCATATGGAGCTGTCCTGTGATGTTTGGTGGTGGAATCACGATTGTAAACGGTTTTTTGCTGTGATCTACTTCGGCATGGAAATATTTCTTATCCAGCCATTTTTGGTAAATACGATCTTCCATCTGCTTCGGATCGTATGTCTTTGCTAATTCTTTTGCCATGATGTCTCTTCCTTTCATCGTCATCTGCTGCAGATGATCCTTGTTTTCGTTCCGCTTTGCACAAGCTGCAAAACTTCATACTTTGGTTTATTCTATCACATTTTTTTGTAAAAAAAAAGGGGTGCGCTCCCCTGCGCACCCGCAATGCTGTTATTTTTCAAAATCGACTGTAATGTTTCCCATCGCACACTCAAAATCAAGTGCAATATCGCCATTTCCGCCTTCCCTGCTCAAAGCGAATCCGGAAACGGTCTTTCCTCCGATTGTAAAATTGCCCATTCCGCCATCGGCTTTGTACGTATAATCGTCCTCGCTGCCTGCAAGCATCAGCGTTACATTTCCTGCAGCAACTTCAGCCTTGCCTTTTTTGCGGATGGCACCATTTACGGCAGCGTTTCCTGCTGCCACCTCGAGCTTAAGCTCATCCACGTCGATTTCATCAAACGTGATTTCTCCTGCACCAAGCTCTACATCAAGCGTGTCTGCCACAACTTTTCCAAACGCTACTTCTCCTGCACCGGATTCAACAACCACTTCATCACTGTCAATCGGGCAGGCAACCGAAAATTCTCCCGCACCGAGTTCTAATTTCACTCTGTCATATGTCCTTTCCGGAAGGAGCACTGTGATGACCGTTTTCTTACCATTATTACCGACGGTAGCAAGTGTCAGCTCGCCATCGTGTATTTTGTACCCCAGCTTTGCATTGTTTGTTGTCACATAAATATCGTCATCTTCGGATGCCTCAATCCTTGCTTCTGCTTTTCCAAGCTCTAATTTGATACGCTCCGGCATCTCTCCATTTGTGATATTCTGTTTCTCCACACTTCCACGGATCACGTTATCACCGTAATATGACCAGTCGATATTGATGATATCGTCATTGATATTGACCAGTTTATCAAGATGACCAATGTGCTTTTGTGCTTCATCGGTAACGCCCATTGACAGCGCAATCACGCAACACAACACACCAATCACGAAGCAGGACGCTGCTATGATTAAAATATTTCTTGTTGACTTTTTCATTGTTTTCTCCTTTACTCTCTAAAAGCTATCTCACGGCATTTATTTACCGCTGCCTGTTTTTTTCAAACAGTCCCATCACCCAATCATACAGACGCACAATACCGTCCTTTAAAATTGGGAATCCGTGCACACAAATTTCCACGCCAAGCAATGTCAGAACAAGTCCAACCGCACCTAAAACCAAGGCGATTCCGACGAGTAACAGTGCTGTGAGCGGGCTGACAAACAATGTTGCGACTGCACCGATCATGACGCCAACACCGGCAACGATCAAGCCGACACCACCAAAAAACACACCGCAAAGAAGACCAAAGATTGCACCGGCGATACCGACAACGATGCCGCAAAGTGTGCTGATAACCGGTATGCCGACTGTTACGCCGACAAAACAGCCGACTACGAGAAGAATCGCAAACACAACCGGATCCATCTTTTTCTTATCACCGCTATGCACAGGCGCATTTGCATCACTTGTGCCATCTGTGCCTGTCTGCGCGCCTGCATCTGAATACGTCTGTCTTTGCTGCGAGCGCTCCTCACCCGATTTCGGAGATACAACCGAAAGCTCTCTTCCCGCAAGCCCCTCCTTAATCGTCTGTGCCACCTCTGACGGTGAGCCGAGCTGTCTGATAACATCCGCCTCGTTCTCTACTCCGGCGTCATCAAAATATTCTCTGTAATATTGCATTGCCTCTTCTTTTTCTGTAGGCGAAATGTCTGCAAGCAGTGCTTCCAGCTGATTTAAAAATTCATTTTTATTCATCATTCTTTCCTCCCTCAAAAATGCCACTGATTTTGCCTGCATATTCCTGCCATGCTTCCCGATAGTAGGCGAGCTTTTCTAATCCTTCCTCGGTCAATTTATAGTATCTTCTGTTACGGCCCGCACATTCCATATCGTATGTCTCAAGATAGCCGTTTTTCAGCAGTCTGCGCAGGACAGGATATAGTGTCGATTCCGATAACTCAATGACCGTCCTGACCTCTTGGGTAATTTTGTATCCGTATGTGCCCGTCGGATCTCTTGAGACGACTGCAAGTACAACCGCATCGAGTAGCGTTGCTCCCGTATTAAAAACCATAACGTTCTCCTTTCTGAAAATATAATAATATATGACGTATAATATTATTTCTACACATACTATATGCTATATAATATAATTTGTCAACAAATATTATATGAAGATTTTCTTAAGGAAAGCAACAAAAGAGAAGCCAATCTGTTCATCCGATCAGCTTCTCTTTTGTTTTATACACGTTTATTTATGCAGGATTTCATTTGTGGAGGTTTGCGCAGCTTTGAACCGTCACTTGTCATCCCACTGCATAATCTCGATGACGTCCTCCAGTACATATCGGAACGTCGGCGCAGACTGATTGGCATTTTCAACATATTCTTCTGCCAGGTCGATCGTATCAAGCGGGTTGTCCGGGTTAACACCTTTGTACGATCCCTTAAAGACATGCAGTTCATGCTTTTTGAACTGTTTGATTGTCCGTTCAACCTTTTCTTTTGTACCCGGTGCGGCAATCAGTTCGTTGATTTCAAGCATGCTTACCCAGTCATGGTCAAACCCTGCACCTACGTCTTTTCCCTGCACGGAGCCGGACACGACCGCCTCAATCTCTTTGCCGCGCAGCATTGCATCCACGGCACTGCACATATACGGCGACCAATTGATTCTGCAGCCGGTCAGATAAGTTGTCGGCGCGACGTCTGACATTCCTTTATTATAGCTGATGGCAAATACATTGACCGATGAATCCGTCTTCTCGCATGCTGTTGCCACACCCGCCGTATCGGAATGTTGCGAAATGATGATGCAGCCTTCCTCAATCAGACGCTTCGCATATTTCTTTTCCAGCGTATAATCACTCCATGAGTTTGTATAGCACACCTTCATTTTGACACCCGGAACAACGGATGCCGCACCGAGATAATATGCCGTATATCCGGAAATTACCTCCGCATACGGAAATGCGCCAACATATCCAAGCAGCGCCTCATCCTCTGTGAGCTCACCCTTGTCAATCAGCTCTTTGAGCTTCATACCTGCCACAACGCCGCAGGTGTAACGCCCCTCATAGATGCGTCCCATGAAGGTATGATAGTTTGGTATAATCTTGCCTGTATTTGTATTATCGCCCGTCGCCATGCAAAACTGGATGTCGGGATATTTGGTGGCGTATTTCTTGACACAGTCCTGATAACTGTAGCTCGTGGCAAAAATGAGGTCGCAGTTTTGTGTAACCAAATCGTCAAGTGCACTCTGTATATCATTTCGATCCAAGCTGTCTGTCACGTTATATTTGGAAACAGTCTCAACCCTGTCACCGAATTTTTCTTCAATATCCTGCTGCGCTTTCATAAAATTGGCCGAATACGCATTGCTGTAATCTCCGTTATAGATAAAACCAATCTTGAGCACTTTGGTATCATCCGTCTGCATCCGGTATCGCACGCCCAGACAGATGAGTATCACAATTGCAGCTGTCAGCACAGAGACGACATATTTTCGCATCTTCATACCGTTTTACCCCCATATAAGTCCTCTTCCCTGATAGAGCCTTCTTCAATGAGCTCCAGCATAATATCAACAAGCTTCGGATCAAATTGCGTTCCACTGCCTTTTTTCAGTTCCTCAATTACTGTGGAAAACGCCAGCTTCTTTCTGTAAACACGATTGGCTGTCATCGCATCAAACGCATCCGCAATGCCGATGATGCGGGCCATCTGTGGTATTTCTTCACCCTTAAGGCCCTCGCTGTAGCCCGTTCCGTCGTATTTTTCATGGTGATATCTGGCGCCGAGCTGTACGTCATCTATGAGGGTAAAGTCCTTAAGGATATCACTTCCGATTAAGACATGGGATTTCATCATCTCATATTCTTCGTCATCGAACTTTTCCGGCTTATTGAGCACGCGGTCAGGAATACCGATTTTTCCGATATCGTGAAGCAATGCCGCTCTGCGCAGATTTTCCTGTTTCTCCTCACTGTAACCGAGCTTTTTGGCAATGAGCACCGAATACTCCGACACACGCGTCGAATGCTGGCTTGTGTTGGAATCCTTTGCATCCACTGTTCTTGCAATGGCAAGAATGGTTTCATTTCCCATCTCAATCTGTTCTTTTGCAAGCTCTATTTCCCTTTTCTGGATCATCATAAGACGCTGTAGCTGCGACCGCGTCACATACCAGGTCAGCCAGATGATAATCAGCACAAGCTCCAGAACAAAATACAGTCTGAACCACCAGTTATCATATATCTCTTTGTCTTTTTGAATGCGGTAAACCACTTCCTCGCGGTTACCGGTCATCTCATCATTCAAAATCGCGATTCGAAATGCATGCTCACCTGCCGGCAAATTGGAATAAACAATTTCCGACAGCTCACTTTGCCTGACAACAATCGGTGCATCATCAACACCTTCCATTTGATAACTGACAAACGGATCCTTCGTTGAGTAGTTGATAATCTCCGGGCGCAGCACCAATCGCTTGCCCCCCTGCGGCAGCTGAACGATTTCACTGTTTTCCACCTTGTGACTTACGCCGTCTACGACAACCTCCCTGAGACGCATCCGGTAAGAACGCACTTTGGACTGATACCGTTCCAAATCGAGTACCGTGACGCCGTTTGCCGTAGCAAGATACCAACAGTTTTCATCATCAATCTCGTTTCTTGCATTGGCAGTAAGCGATTTCGTCAGCCCGCTTAAATGATTTAACAAAACAGCATCCACTTCTCCACCATTAAGCAAAGACTGTTTGTCAACCACATAAATTCCCGCACTGCCCGTAACAAACAGTGTGCCTTGCCCATTATCGTACAGTTCATAATTATTACTGTACGGGAACCGGTCAAACACCTTGATTTGCGCATCCCCGGCCGGATGTTCTATGTAAGAGATGCCATTGCTCGTCACAGCAAACACGGCATCATTTTGTGCATCTTTTACAATACGGAGCACAACGTCAGAACCAAGTCCGTCCTCGCGTCCAAAGTGCCCTGCAATCTTTCCGTCCAAAATCCGGAAAATACCACCGCCATCCGTTGCCGCAAGAACGCTGCCGTCAGGCAATGTTTCAAACCCCAAAACGATTGTATTGGTCAGACCCTGTTGTTCTCCAATCGTTCCGATCACCCGTTCTCCTTTGATAAAGCTGATTCCAAGCTCGCCGGAAACTGCCATCACACCATCCTCAAGTTCGATTCCGCAGCGGAACTTACTTCCAAGCATTCCGTCCTTTGTCTCAAAGGCTTTGACTGTGCCATCCCGTGAAACCTTTAATACACCGCATCCATATGTGTAAATCCACATGTGGTTATCTGTCGTCTTCTGGATGCTTCGGATACGCACGCCATCCAACATCGAAGTAAGCTCATTTGACACGCGTTTCCGTCTGGTCTCATCAATCACGATAAGACCATCGTCCGTGCCGACATAAATCTGACCTTCATAATGACAGATTGTGTTTGTTACCTTATCATCAATGCCCGCTTCGGCGAACAGATCCGTAAACGGCGATTCACACATCTTCATAATGCCAAGTCTGGAAGATGCAAACCATAGATTGCCCTGGTAATCTTCGGTCACCGCATCAATCGAATTGTTAAACCCCAACGAATTGATATAGCGGCAGGCATTGCCGTTTTCCAAATAACCGATACCGCCTTCACCGCATAGGAAAAAATCACCGCGCTCTGTGCACATGATCCGATTCACTGCACCAAGCTTTGCGCAGCTTATGCTGTTTTGCAGGTTTAGCCGCTGAGCCTCCAACGTATAGCACTGCACATATCCTGCTTCCGTGCCGACATAAAGCTTCCCGTCTTCTCCAAACAAACAGCTGGTAAAGCTTTCGTTTTCATCCGGCTTTATATGAATCATGATTTCTTCGTCTTCCAATACATACAAATCACCCGAAGCCGTCACCGCCGCAACATGATTGTCCTGATCAGCCGCAAGGCAGGATGCGTACACAATCTGCGGGATTATTTTTTGAACACGCATACCTGATGCCAACGATACGACCGCAAGTGCATCCGATGTTCCGATAAAATATTTGCCGTTTGCCAGCTGCACCATTGAGCGGATGGAATTTGCCGGCATTCCCATGTCGGTATCAATCACGTTGACCACTTCATCTGCGATACAAACAGAAACGCCGCTGTCATTTGTACCAATCCAAAGCCTTCCCTCTTCATCCACATAAAGACAATTCACATTTTTGACAGACGGCCAGTCATTGATATACGAAAACTCCCGCCCATTGTAACGGTACAGGCCCGCATAGGTTCCAATCCACAACACACCATTAGGCATCGACTTGATATCATTTGCCTCACCGCTTAACAGACCGCTATTCTTATTGTAGACAGTTTGAATATAGGAATTGTAATTGACACGCTCCTGCGCCGCATTTGCAGGTGTCGCCATAAACATACCGGCAGCAAGGATGCCGACAAGAACAAATGAAACATCCTTCAATTTTTGCTTCATATAATCAGACAGTTTTTCTGTTTGCTCAATCTCAATTTGCTCTCTGACAAACAAATAGATAATTACAGTTAGAACAAACTTATCTAAAAACTCAATGTAGAACTCCGCAACAAACGATGCAAACACCCAGT
Source organism: Lachnospiraceae bacterium (assembly GCA_021153185.1). Classification (GTDB taxonomy): domain Bacteria; phylum Bacillota; class Clostridia; order Lachnospirales; family Lachnospiraceae; genus SIG333. Next base: position 52,227 of record JAGKTY010000001.1, on the reverse strand, counting down.
TTATCCCCCAGTTTTTGAGCATCGCCAAAATACCGTCTCCCCAGGCATTGCCAAGTGCTCCCCGAAAAAAGATACAGTTCAGCGGTGTTGAAATGGTAATTGAAATCAGTGTCACGATAAAGCCGGCAGACAGCGCACCAAAAAACGTCTGAAACATTCCCCTTTTTGCACAAATTCCTATAGAAATACCGATTGCTGCACTTGTTAACGCATAAATATAGGCCATCGGATCCGAAAAGCCATATACGATATTGCTTGCCACACCGACTGTCGCACCGCAGAACGGACCTAATAAACATGCCGCCACTGCTGTTCCGACACTGTCAAACCAAATTGGCAACCCGAGTGTTGCAGCAAAGCCCTTTCCAAAAAAATTAACCATAATACATAGCAGCACTGTACTGCTTACCTTTAAATCTTCTCTTGTAATCATATATCTCACCCATTTTGCAAAAACAATGATTCTGTTCTCTTATTGTACCACATTCCATTACGATTTTGTCAAAAACACATAAATTCGCATCATTCCATCAAAAAAGTACAAAATTGTTGCCGGATACCGTTAAAAAAAAGAGGTCATCAAACATATGATGACCTCTCTGCCTTAATCTTAACCTAAATACTGCATTAATTTTGCCTTTTCTGCATCGAACTCTTCCTGTGAGATAATACCGTTATCAAGCAAAAGTTTGAGTTTCATGGCGGCTTTTTGGAATTCATCAAGCGAAATGCTCTTTGTACCGCCTGTTGCATTTTCCGTCACAGCCTGTGCCGGTGCAGCTACCTTAGCCAACTTTGCAGCCTCCGCTGCCTCCGCTGCCTTCTCTGCCTCCGCCTTCTTTGCGGCTTCTTCCTCTACGCGGCGGAATGCCTCCTCTGCGGCAGCCTTGCGCTGTTTTTCTTCGGCAATGCGCTGTTTCTCTGCTTCTGCTTCCGCTCTGCGCTGTTTTTCTTCCTCAACAGCTTTGCGTGCTTTTTCTGCTTCCTCTGCAGCAGCCTTAGCTTTGGCTTCTTCCTCCTCGCGGCGGGCTTTTTCTTCCGCCTCTCTCTTGGCTTTCTCTTCTGCTTCGCGTTTGGCCTTTTCTTCGGCTTCTTTCTTCGCTTTTTCCTCAGCTTCACGTTTGGCTTTTTCTTCTGCCTCTCTCTTGGCTCTCTCTTCTTCCTCACGTTTGGCTTCTTCTAATTTGTGCATCATCTCAGAAGCCTTCTGATTTGCGGCTGTCTGTGCCTCTTTGGTAATGGTATCTTCAATTTTTTGGCAGATTGCTTCTTTTTCAGCCTGCAACGCCTTCTCATACTCAGCGGTTGCGTCCGCCTCAGCTTTCTTTGCAATCTCCTCTACTTCAGCGTTTGTTGTATCCTCCGCATTCTTCTTCGTTGCCTCAAATGTCTTGGCAGCTTCTGCTTCCGCCTTGGCTTTGGCATCTGCAACCATCTTGCGGGCTGCCTCTTCCGCAGCTTTCACGGCATCCTCAACGTATTTTTTCTGGATGACAAGCGCTTCGTCAACGACTCTCTGCACTTCTTTTGCCGCATCCTGCTGTGCTTTGGCTTTGACTTCGACTTTCTTACGAAGAATCTTGTCCTCCGCATTGTCGTTCATCTCTTTAATCTTGTTGAAGCCCTCATTGGCAATCGTTGCAACTGCATTTTCTGCCAGCTGTTTTGCAAGTTCGGCACTCGCTTTGCGGATGTTTTCTTTTTCAACTCTCGCTTTGCCCGGATCTGCTTCAAGGAACGAACCTGAAATGACCTTTTCACTTGCATCGTTTGCGGCTTTTTGTGCTGTATACGTAACCTTATCAGCCACTGCTTTGTTAAATGCCTCCAAGTCGCCAAACAATTCCATGTCAAATTTTGGTGCTTCCTCGGAAGGACCCTTGACATCATCCCTTCCCTCAGTCGCTCTCGCTGCCGCTGCTCTTGCTGCCATCGCTGCTGACTGCGCTGTCGCTCTTGCTGCATTCTCAGCTGCTGTTGCAGCCACACTCTTTCCATTCTTTTCAGCCGCAGCCTGCATTGCCTTCTTTGCCGCCTCCTGTGATGGCGGTGTGCCGGCTGGCTGTGCCTTCTTTTGTCCGCTTGCACGCATCATTGCTTCCTGTGCTGCACGTCTTGCTGCTTCTTCTGCTGCCTTTCTGGCTGCATCAATATTTGCATTGTCGCCCATGTTTCTACCCCTCGCTCGTTTATATTCTGATGTGAACCTTTATTATATTCCGTATCTAAACCAAATTATAGCACGAATTCCCCTTTCATGCCACCGATTTTTTTTACTTTTTTACCAAAAAATTGTTTGATTTTTTTTTGAAAATGTGCAATTTTTCCATGAAATGGCATTATTCATTGCGGATTGCTGCCAGTGGACTTAATTTCATCGCCCGAAGAGACGGGAAGAATCCCGATAACATACCGACAAGCGTGGAAAATCCGATGGCAAGCAGCACAAGCCAGAACGGAATATAGGACAAGCCGCTGCTGCCTCCCATGCCAAGCGCATCCGACCCCAAAAAGAAGTTTATGAGCGCCGATATGCCGAAGCTGAGCACCAGACCGACCACACCTCCGATAAATCCAATGTATGCCGCCTCAAACAGAAACATACCCTGAATATTGCGAAGGTCACATCCGAGCACCTTCATAACACCGATTTCCTTCGTTCTTTCGTAAATGGACATCATCATCGTATTGGCGATACCGATTGCCGCAACCAAAAGAGATACCGCACCAATTCCGCCGAGCACCATTTGGATATAGCCGAGCTGTTTTTGCTGGGACTCGACCCATTCCTGGTTACTGCTTGGACTAAAGCCCATCTCCCTGATCGTCTTTTGCAGTTCCTTCAGATTGTTCATATTGTCTACTTCAACGACTATTTTGGTATAAAAAATCTCTTTGTACGGTTTGCCGGATGCCGTCGTCGGCTGACCCGGGATCGCTTTGTTTTTGAATTCTTTTTTGAGTATATTTTTGAGCAGCTCTATATCACAAAAAGCTCCGTCCGAATACAAGCTGTAGTCATCCATTTCGCCCGCCAGGACGCCTGCACCCTTTGTGACATATTTTTTGGGCTTTTTGGCAGCCTGACCGTTTTCATCGGTGCCGCCCCATTTATAATTGTAATATGCATCCTGATCAAAGATTAAAAAGATCGGGTCCTTCATAAAATCAATATCAGCAGCCGTTCCGTTGTACCAGTAACCATCACCGGTTTTTTCATTATAAAAGCCGGCAATCGCAGCATTGCCCATCACAAGGTCAAACTCTGAATCCGAAAACACCTGCCCGTCTGCAAGCTCCTTATTGAGCTGCGCAAATGCTTCCTGTGACATTCCGCGAATGCTGAGATAGCTTTGGAATGACTTGCAAAAAGCCAGACAGTCCATCTCGATGACCGGATAAACTGCTTTGACATGTTCCAGGGTTGACAGAGACTCGACTGCTTCATCATTTAAGTGCAAAGTCTGTCCGTTCTCCTCCCCCGATTCCTCACTATAATAATCTTCCGAATAGATGCTGCCCTTCTCATAGACATTAATCGTCGTAAGACCGCCGTTTTTCTCAATTTCTTCCATAGTTGCGCGATTGAGTCCAAGTCCGAGTGAAATCATAACAACAATGGATGCGGTACCGACTACCACACCGAGTATTGTCAAAATGGTTCGGACCTTGCGCTTCCATAGACTGCTCGCGCTCATCAATAACAGATCAAGAAATTTCATGCTTCTCTTCCTTATTCTTCGGCATCACTTTTGGTGGATTTCTCTGCAGCTGCGTCGCTGCCTGCAGTTTCTTCCACATCCTCGATTCCGTCTAACAAATCGTCAATTTCTGCTGCTTTTTTTTTCTTTTTGATTTTTTTGATGACAATCACTGCCACAACCACACCGGCAATCACGAGCACAACGATTACAGCGATAATCCAGCCCGGGAAACCGCTCGGTTCTTCCTCGACGACCCCTTCGTCAAACGCCATATCATCCATCATTGGCATTTCATTCACCATGAGCGTCATATCCTGCTCATAGGTTTGCTTTTTCCCGTCTTCATCTTCGTAGGTGACGATAATTTTTACCGTTCCGTCATCCATGGTAGGTGCCTGACCGGTAACCATCGTATCGACGTTGCCCGTGCCGCCTGCCTCAATCTTTCCTATATAAGTGTCTTCTGCGGATACAGAATCCGCTTCAAATCCGACGTGAACATTGTAGAGTGTCACACGGCCTGTATTGTAAATGCTCATCATCACATTGGCCTGATCCCCGACTGTAATTTCAGCCGGCATAACCTCAGGTGCACTGAGCTCAAATTTCGGAGTTTGCTTGACCATAATGGAAATGTCTGCCGTAGATGTAAAGGAATTGATGTTTTCATCCTCATAATCCATGCTGACATCAAGCGAATACGGTTTTTGTGTCAAATCATTTTTGGCATTCATCTCAATTGACAAATCCGTCGTTCCGCCACGTCCGATTTTTTCTACATAAAATGTATTAGAGCCGGAGGTCGGCAGGAATGCCGCGTAGGTATTGTCCGAATCAGTGCCCTCCGTCGGTGTCGTAAGATGAACAAGCATATTGGATACGCTCGTATTCATGGATGTATTCTTCAGATGAAGGGTCAATGTAAACGTATCTCCTGCATGAATCTCTGCCGGATTCGTATCGTATCCTGTAACAATCACACGCGGCGTTGCGTACTTGCCCTCATCCTCACCGGCCACATTGCCGGCACCCGGCGCGCCAACACATAATACGTAGGTCGTGAGTGTCACCTGGACATTTTCGCGGGAACCCGGATCCGTATAATTCACGAGGAACGGAACCTTATAGTAACCATTCATGACATTGCGCTTGGTCTGGAACGTCCATGTAAGCTCTCTGCGTCTGTCCATATCACTCTGTCCGTTTCCGGCGCCCGGCAAATCTGCGATGGTTTGCGTATATCCGCTCGTCTGAATTTCAAACGGCCATTCTGACGTCGTCGTCGAAACAACAGGTGTTACAATCACATTGTTCAAGTTGACACCCTGCATCATATTGACAACAGGAAGAACGACATTGACTGCCTGTCCTGCCCTGGCAACCGGCGTAATCCAATTGCCGCCGACCATGATCAAATCACTTGAAGAAGTAGGTGTATTGTCAGTACCAGGCGTATCATCCGCAGTTCCGTCATTTTTACCGGCATCTGTAATTGCACTTTTGGCAATCTCGAGCGTACCTTCTGCCCCCTCTGTTGTCGACACATTGTTTATGGCCTTGCGGTAGTTGTCATACAGCTTCTTTGCCTCTGCCTTGGCACCTGAATCCATTCCGACAACCGTCGCGTTATAGTGGTCCTTTAGTTCCTTCAGTGCCTGCCTTTTGGCTTCTACAAGGCTGACAGTCCCTGTTTCGTTTGCGGGATTGGTAGTGTTCTCCCCATCCCCGTCTGTCGTCTCCTTCTGACTGTCCTCCTTATTATCAACAATGGCTCCTGCACCCGCAGACATCGCATATGTAGTCGTCGCTGGGATAACACCTGCAATCGTTGTTGTCAGGCACAGTAACAATACAAGCGCGCTATGCTTTATTCTGCTCATTTTGATATTCCTCCCTCGTTTGAATTGAAATAATTTTTCCATCTATAATTCGAAAAATACGATCGGCAAATCCTGCCAGATGATCGTCATGCGTAACCATAACAAGCGTTTGGTTTTGTTCATGGACAATCGTTTGAATCAGTTCCATCACTTCCCGGCTCGTGTTCGAGTCAAGGTTTCCTGTCGGTTCGTCCGCAAAAATAATCTCCGGTCTCACGACAAGCGCCCTGGCGATACCGACCCTCTGCTGCTGACCACCACTCATCTGACTCGGTCTGTGCTTTTTATGCTTGCCAAGCCCGACGAGCTCGAGCATCTTGTCTGCACGCTTCAGACGCTTCTGCTTGTCCATTCCCTGAAAGGTCAACGGCAGTGCCACATTTTCAAGCGCGTTCATCGTCGCCAGCAGATTGAAGGACTGAAAAATAAACCCAATATGCTCTCTGCGGAACTTCACGAGCTGGTTCTCATTTTTTTGTTCCATATGCTCGCCCGCGATAATAATCTCTCCCTTGGTCGGCTTCTCAAGCCCTGCAAGCATATTTAATAAAGTAGATTTGCCGGAACCACTCGTTCCGACAATCGCACAAAACTCACCCTTCTTGATTTCAAAATCCACACCGTTTAGCGCCCGCACCTTGTTTTCCCCGACGCGGTAAATCTTGTATAGATTTTTCACACGAATGACTGTCTGCTTTTCTTCCACGAAGCATCTCTCTCCATTCATAGTATAATATCATGTGTCCGCCTAATCGGACTATAATCAGCTGTACCATACTGTCAATCAAAACACCTGATTACCTTGCATCTGTTATCCATAACAATATGTATACCATACGCTAATGTATTGTATCACATCTTGTATAATAAAACTACTGTAATCTCAAAATCTTCATAAAATCTTTTGTTTTGACAATTGAACCGATTCTTTCATTTTTACAACTTTACATAATTTTTAATCATAAACTCTGTTATATGGGAGAAAAATTGCACTTTTCCACTTGCAAGTTCTGTTTCATAGTCCGTTTTATTGTACTTTTTTGCATAAAATCCCCCATTTCCACAAAGTTATCCACATATCAACCTTGTTGGTCATTTTGTAAAAATGCCGTAAAATCTTGCAAAAATTTGTAAAATGCCGTCGAATATGTTTCATATCGGGTAACACTTTTTGTCAAATATGTGTCCTTTATGTAACCTATTTCAATTTTTTGCAAGTGATTTTTGCTGTTATCTTGCGAAATTTGATATAACATACAAACACATTTTCCACGCTTTTTCCTTAATGCGCACTTAACTTTTCCACCACAATACCTTGTGTCTTGGCTCCGCTTATGCTACAATAACAACTGTTCAATTGATTTTTTCCTGAACACTACACCACCTGTTTTTTTATATCGTAACAGGCATACTCATACCAAGTTTTGAAAGGATACGATACGTTATGAAATTAGGTTCACATGTCGGAATGAGCGGGAAAGATATGCTGCTTGGTTCCGCAAAAGAAGCGGCCGGTTATGGCGCCAACGTCTTTATGGCCTATACCGGTGCGCCGCAAAATACAACCCGCAAACCAGTCTCTGAATTAAACATTGATGCTGCCTGGGAGTATATGAAGGCGCATTCCATCGAAGAGATTATTATCCATGCGCCATATATCATCAATCTGGGCAATTCCATCAAGCCGGAAATCTACAAGCTTGCAGTTGAATTTTTGGCGATTGAGCTCGACAGGAGCAGCGAGATGCGAAGCAATATCTGCGTCTTGCACCCGGGCTCACATGTTGACGGCACCAAGGAAGCCGGCATCAAGCAGGTGATTCAGGGATTAAATGAAGTACTGACCTCTTCTGACGGATGCCTCGTCGCATTAGAGACAATGGCAGGAAAAGGCTCGGAGCTTGGACGCACCTTTGAAGAGCTCGCACAAATTTATGATGGGGTAAAATACGCAGACCGCCTCCGTGTGTGTTTCGACACCTGTCACACACACGATGCGGGATATGATATTATCAATGATTTTGATGGGGTAATCGATCAATTTGACAAATTAATCGGAAAAGATCAGATTGCTGTATTCCATATCAATGACAGCAAGAATCCTTGTGGTGCCCACAAAGACCGCCATGCCAACCTCGGCGATGGCTACATCGGTTTTGATGCACTTTACCGAATCGTACATCATCCGGACTTTTTGGATATTCCTAAGATTCTCGAGACACCGTATATCCCTTCCGAGACAGATCCCAAAAAGAAGCTGCCTCCTTACAAGGAAGAAATTGCGAGATTACTCAAATAGTAACACATGTTTTTAATGCATTTCCCAAAACGACTGTAGCGCTACGTCACACGACTGTAGCGTAACAGTCGTTCTTTTTTGCCATTCCCGCGGGAACATCCGCTGATAAGCACTCTGCAAAAACCGTTCATCAAGCAGTGCAATCACGCCAACATCCTCTGCCGTACGAATCACGCGTCCGGCAGCCTGGAGCACTTTGTTCATGCCCGGATAGCGGTATGAATAATCAAAGCCATTTTCTCCCATTTCGTCAAAATAGGCCTTTACAAGCTCGCGCTCATTGCAAACCTGCGGAATTCCGGTTCCGACGATAATCGCACCAATGAGACTATCGTTTTTCAGATCAATCCCTTCGCCGAAAATGCCGCCCATCACGCAAAATCCAATGAGCGTCTCTTTCCGTACCGGCTCTTTGTCATCACATTCTTCCGGTGCAATCTCCATATTGATTTGTGCGCACGCCTCGCGAAATGCCGTTTCATCCGCCAGCGCCTCGCCCGTGAACTTTGCCAGAAACGCCTCCCGCATTTCCTCGTCCATATGCTCTGACTGGAGCACGCATTCCATCGTCTTTTCATCATAATAAAGCGCCGTAAATGCCTCATAGACGTTGGTTAAAAACTGATAGGACGGGAAAAATACCATATAATTTCCGGCCTTTTGCGCCGTAATCTCCTTAATATAACGCGCGATATTATCATATTGTGCGGCATTTCTCTGCGTATATTTCGTCGTTACATCGCGTCCGATCAGCAGCGCCCGTTTGGATGCATCAAACGTGGAATTGGCATATACCTCATAGTCCTCCTGCGAGCCTCCAAGCAGCCTCTTATAATACTGAATCGGTAAAAATGTCGCAGAAAAAAGAACCGTGGAGATTCCCCGCTCCATGCACTCTTTTAATCTGTTTGCAGGATTGACACAAAATTCTTTCAGCACAAATGAACCGTCCGATAAATGCTCTGCATAGGTGAGATAATGCTCGTCCAGTTTTTCATAGACCTCCAAAAAGCGGCTGATTTCAAAATAAAAGCCCAATACTTCTTCGTGAACCGGACTGTCCTCATGTTCCTCCAAATACTCATTCATCGCACTGTGCAATCTTGTCAGTGCCATCGTAAAGCTTCCCGTTGATGGATTGACAAGCACATTTTCGCATTGCTTTTTCATGGCAAGCAATTCTTTGTTACAGCGCTCCAAAAGCCGCTCAATCTTCTGATTATAAGGCTTTACAATCTTTTTGAGTGCCAGGAAATCCTCCTTGACAAGCTGCGCGCTGTACATCTGTCTGCCGCGTTCCACGAGATTGTGCGCCTCATCCACCAAAAAGAAATACTCTCCCTGCACACCTTCCGCAAAAAAACGGCGCAGATACGCATACGGATCAAACAAATAATTATAATCGCCAATCACACCATCACAAAACAGACTCATATCCAGCCCAAGCTCAAACGGACAAACGCGGTGCTTTCTCGCCTGCGCTTCTATCACTTCACGGCTCAGATCGTCCTCACAGATCAGCAGTTCATATATGGCACCGTTAATGCGGTCATAGTGTCCCTGCGCGTACGGACAAAGCGTCGGATTACAATTGCATTCGTTTGCAAAGCATATTTTTTCTTTGGCAGTCAGAATGACGGTTTTAAACAAAAGCCCCTTTTCCCTAAGCAGCGAAAAGGTATCCTTCGCAACCGTCCTCGTGATCGTTTTGGCTGTCAGATAGAAAAGCTTATCCCCCATCCCTTCTCCGATTGCCTTAACCGTCGGGAACACGGTCGATAAGGTTTTGCCGACACCGGTCGGTGCCTGAATAAATAACTTGCGTTTTTGTTTGTGTGTCGCATACACATAGCCCGCAAGCTCCTTTTGTCCTTCGCGATAGGCATACGGAAACGCAAGCGCGCGGATAGACGCTGTTCGTTTTTGTTTCCACTCGAATTCAAAATCCGACCACTTCTTATACTCTGCTACAAGCGACAAAAACCATTCTTCCAGTTCAAGGAATTGATATGTCTCCCGAAACCGTTTGATCAGCTCGGTATCCATATTGCAGTAGGTCAGCTGCACATCTATCGTTGATCGTGCATGATCCTTTGCCCAAAAATATGCATAACATTTCGCCTGCGCCAAATGCACCTGATTTGGCTCTGTAATATAGCTTAGCTCCCTGTAAGTGCCTTTTATTTCGTCAATAACATATGTTTCTTTATCGCAAAAGATACCGTCGGCTCTTCCGGAAATCACAATCTGATACTTCCCGGCTTCCTGCACGAAAAACAGAGGGACCTCAGCCTGATATCCCTCTCCCATGCTTTTCTGGATCATCCGATGGATTCTGGAGCCCTCCTGCATCGCATCCTCTGTCACGGCTTTTCTTCGATTGTCAATATCACCGCTACGCAGCAGAAACTCTACGAACGAGCGGACAGAAATACGGATTTCCATTGCGTTTTCCTTTCAAAAACACAGGCGGCGTACATACCACCTGTGTTGCCTGTTTCAATATCGGTTCACCTCTGTTTTAACCTGTCACATGATGCTTTCTTACAATGAGCCACGCAATCCATGCCCCAAGAAGCGCTAACAACACGATTCCGATTCGGATAAGGGTTGCACTTTTTAAAACCATCTGTGCAAAATCCGGATTGATTTCGTGGATGATTTTGTCTGTCTTGGTCATAGCCAGACATCCAATCATATAAATTGCCCAAATCACCCAGAATCCCGCTTTTCCAAATCGCATGATAATGGCTGCCAGAAAGAGAGAGGCCCCACTGATTGCGATGACAACAACTGCCATGTTCGTGGCAGTCAGAAATGGTATGATGTCAAATTCCAATGGATATTGACCCCAAACACGATCAAGTCTCATTTTTTCAAGTCCCGCTAACGCAACGTATACCACCACACAAAGTGCACTGGATGCGCCGTTAAAAATCGCTCTTTCCAGGAAAAATTCTTTTCGGCTGCCGCCAAGTCCGATGACCAAGTCAAACCGCTGGCACATCGATGTTGCCCCCGAGAAAAACAACACACAAAACAGACCAACGATTGCAACCACTGCGCCAAGTGGAAATACCGTAATCTCCGCCTCATGATTTCCGATATCCGCGTGCACAATGATGTCATGTAATATGATTCCAAGTCCAAATGCTGCAACGACGAAAACGAGCGAAAACAGAATATCTTTTAATTCAACATATTTCTTAAACGTTTTTTTCATATCGATTTCCTCACTCTCTACGCTTTCACTTCGATGTATTTTGAATACACTGCAAGCGCGATATTTCCTATAATCAGTATTGCGGCAGATGCCACTGCAAAAATGAATTCGAGGTTTGCCGTTGCCAAAAAATCATTTCCCATTTTTGACATAAACCCTGCAAAAAATCCCGAGCACAATGCCAGCACAATGATGCATCCAATGTAAGCGTAACGACCGAATTTCATGACAAGGACACTCAAAAAGGCCGTCAGCCCTGTCACCGCAAGCATTCCCTCAAATCCGTGCAAAAACAGCATCAGATTATCATTAATGCTAAACTGCGGCATCACAGCGTAATATCCAACCAAAATCAGCATAACGAACCCCATTGTAAAAATGTTGGAAAGTGATAACGACAATGCAGCGTGAAGACGGACACATCCGAACGAAATCTGTTCCGGCACGTTGACCGCTGCGCTGACAAGTCCGTAGATGGTCATAAACAGCACACTTACAAAGAGTAAATATGTCCCGAAATCCTGTATAAATTCCTTGAGCGAAAGGGTATCATCCATCAACATAAAGTAAAGCGAATACACCACCGAAACACCAAGCGATACGAGTGTCCTCTGCCACGCCTGATGAAAACTGTATTTCATTGTTCTGGAAAATCCACTCATAAAAACCACCTATTCCTCTCTGCCGCAAAGTGCGACAAACAAATTTTGCAGCGAAAGCGGCTGCACGGTAACCTGCGCATTTTCCTTAAGGCTCTGTCCTTCTTCAAGAAGAACCGTCACACCCTTGCTGCGTCCCATTTTTTCCTCATGATACTTATGAAGTCCTTCTGTCACAAGGTCGACATCCTCTGCCACACCGGTGACATGTCTTGCCCGGTCAAGAAGGTCAACCGTATTTTCTTTCAAAAGCACATTGCCGTCCTTTAAGAAAATGACCTCTTCAAATACATCCGCTGCCTCTTCAATGATGTGCGTAGAAACGATAAAAGTTCTTCCCGAATTTGCGTGTTCCTCAATGAGCATGCGATAAAAATCCTCTCTCGCAACGACATCAAGACCGGCTACCGGCTCATCCAAAATGGTAATATCCGCTTTGCTCGCAAGCCCGATTGTAATCGTCACCATAGAAAGCATACCTTTTGAAAGCTTTGAGATACGCTTCTTTTGGTCGATTCCAAACTGTTTCATCAGTTCTTCCGCATAAGCCTGATCCCAATTCGGATAATAGATAGAAGCAATCTTGAAGTACTCTTTGATTTTTTGTGTGTTCGGTCCAAGTGTTGTCAGAGCATTTAACTCTCTTGAGAAACACAAATGATCCAGTGCTTTTCTGTTTTCCCAAACCTGCTCGCCATCGTACTGTACAGTTCCTTCATTTGCAGGATTCTGCGCCGTCATAATGGAAAGAAGTGTTGTCTTACCCACACCGTTACGGCCGATGAGTCCATAGATTTTTCCTTCTTCAATCGTCAAATCCACGCCGTTTAAAACGACTTTGTCTTTATACTTTTTTACGATTCCCTTACATACTAAATTTCCCATTTATTTTTCCTCCAAAATCATTTTTGTCAATTCCTCTTTGGAAATCCCCAGTTTTTCTGCTTCGTCAACAATCGCCTTCACGAAATTATCATAAAAGGCATTTTTGCGATTGGTTAGGATCATTTCCTTCGCACCTTCACTTACAAACATTCCGATTCCTCTTTTCTTGTATAAAATTCCTGCGTCCACTAAGATGTTGACACCCTTTGCCGCTGTTGCCGGATTGATGGCATATAGCTTTGCGAGTTCATTTGTGCTGGGCACGCGTTCCTCTTCCAACAAAATGCCACGTAAAATATCCGTCTCGATCATCTCACTGATCTGGATATAGATTGATTTTTCCTGTGTGAACAATTCCTGCAATATATCACCTCCCTGCAGCCTTTCAAAAATGTACTGAATTCATAATATATTGATGCTTCATTTGTTATTCGGTTTGTTGTTTGGTTCATTACTTGTGTAACTAACCATATCACTAATACACCATGTTGTCAATTTCTTTTTTAGAAATTTTTTTCATTTTTTATATTAGGTATCGCATTCGGCCATTTCCCTCTAACAAAAAACCACCGTAAACACAAACACCTTGTATTTACGATGGTCAAACACATCAACCTATATATCATTTAACGTATGTTATCACATACTCAGCTTACTCACCACAAACACAACCGTATTGGCTGCGCAATGGAACAAAATCGGAGCCAAAAGCAGTTCGCACTTCTCATATAGATAGGCCATCACAAGCCCAAGAATCGTCGCATAAAGGAACTGTACGATATTTCCATGATACAGTCCAAAAATCAAGGCAGACAACACAATCGCAAGCTCCACACCAAACGAGCGCTTGATGCGGTTATAAAGTACCCCGCGGAAAACGAGTTCCTCCGCAATCGGCACAATGAGTCCAAAGATTATGACACCGGATACAATGGAAACAGAGTACTGCACATTGGCAGTCTCCTGAAAACGACCTGAATCCTGCAAAAACGGAATTTGGGCAAACAGAAGGTTTAGTCCCACAGACAACACTGCCGAACAGACAACGATTGGAAGCGTCCATTTTATTAGTCGCTTACGGGCACGCAAAAGACTCCCCTGCGACATTGGCAGGGTAACACTTTTTCGGTACAAAAACAACGTTACCGGATACGTACAGACCGCTGCGATTGCACTTAGATATACCGCTATTTGTGTGGAATTGGCCGAAATTGTGCGCGCTGTATCGTCACCTTGCAGGGCGGCAATGCCCACAAGCGTCGCCCCGATGCTGACTACTAAGCCGCTGACAAGCCAGTATAAAAAGAGCGGCATTAAAATATCAATACTCTTTCGAATCGCCGGGCGCGCAATTTCCTCCTGCGATACCTGATGCCCAAGCATCACGCGCCGCATCTGCATGATGTCATCCGCCATATACGTCGGATGACATGCACGCAGCTCTCCCTCCGGTGCATATCCATACGTCACGGCGAGACAGTCTATGCCAAATTTCTGTGCGGCAAGCACATCAAATTTGCGGTCACCAACCATCAAAATCTGCTCTTTCGGAATCTCTCCCGCGTCAAAAAACTGATGCATGACCTCATGCATGACATCTTCTTTCGTCTCTCTCGTTCCGTCCAAAAGGCTTCCAACCTTCACGTCGAAATACTGCCAGATATCAAAGTGCTTTAACACCTTTTCCACCAGATGCATCGGCTTACTGGACGCAATGGCAAGCTTCACACCCTCTGCCTTGCACTCAGCAAGAAGCGAAGCGATCCCCGGATACAATTTGTTTTCAAATACGCCGATATCGTTGTAACGCTCCCTGAAAATGCGAATGGCCTCTTTCTGTTTTTCCGGGTCAAAGCCATAGCTTTTCTCAAAGCTCTCTCCAAGCGGCGGTCCGACAAAATGTTCCAGCTTTTGTAAATTGTCTTCTTCAATTCCAAAATGCTTTAACGCATGCTGCGCCGACTTGGTTATACCTTCCCCGGAATCCGTCAGCGTGCCGTCTAGGTCAAACAATATATATTGGTAATGTTTCATCAGTACTTCCTCACTTGTTTGCTACTGCGTATATTGTACCATATATGTCAATTGTCCACTCCCGAAGACACGATATCCCTTTGCTTTTGTATTTGTATCTTAGTACTCTCAGACATAAAAACACAATTCTGAAAAGAAAGCCAAAAATAAAAGCCCTTAGTCAGGGGGCTAAGAGCTTTTCATAATTTCAATATAAGTTCCAAATTTCAGATAAAATCATACTATCCTCTATCATATCTGGCGGATCACTTTGCGAAGCGGTAAAATCTGACTCGGTGAAACCGAAAGTTCATCAATTCCCATTTGGACAAATTGCTCTGTAAGCGATGTATCCGCACCGAGTTCTCCGCAAATTCCAACCCAGATTCCGGCTTTATGCGCACTATCACAAACCATCTGAATCAGACGAAGCAGCGCAGGATGGTGTGCATCAAAAAACGGATCAAGCTTTGCATTCTGCCGGTCAATTGCCATCGTATACTGTGACAAGTCATTGGTTCCGATGCTGAAGAAATCTACCTCATCTGCCAATTCATCTGACATAATCGCAGCAGCAGGCGTCTCAATCATAATCCCTTCTTCGACCTCACCAAGCTTGACGCCCTCCGCCTCAAGCTCACTCCTGACTGCCTTTGAGATTTCCTTAATCTGCCGCAGCTCCGCCATCGACGTAATCATCGGGTACATGATAGCAAGCTTTCCGAATGCGCTGGCACGGTACAGGGCACGCAGCTGTGTGCGGAAAATTTCCGGTCTTGTCAGACAGATGCGGATCGCACGAAGGCCAAGTGCCGGATTTTCCTCTTTTTCCAGTCCAAAGTAATCGACCTGCTTATCCGCTCCGATATCCAGTGTCCGGATGATCACCTTTTTGCCGCCCATCGTCTGAACAACCTTTTTGTAGGCTTCAAACTGCTGTTGCTCCGTTGGGAATGTATCATGCTCCAAATATAAGAATTCAGACCGGAACAGCCCGATTCCCCCGGCATCGTTTTCCAGTACGCTCGCCAGATCGTTTGGATTACCGATATTGGCATATAGCTGAATACGCTTACCGGATTTTGTGATGGTTTCCTTTCCCTTGAGCTCAGAAAGAAGTGCCTTTTTTTGCTCTTCTTCCTGTTTCTTTTGCGCGTACGCCTCATAGACGGACTGCTCCGGATCGATAATGAGCTTTCCCTCGTATCCGTCTACAACCGCCAAAAATCCTTCATACTCCTGCGATATATCCGCCTGCACCAGCGCCGGAATTCCCATGGTTCTTGCCAAAATAGCCGTGTGCGAATTCGCACTGCCGCATCTGGTGACAAATGCAAGAAGCTTTGATTTGTCCATCTGTACCGTCTCGGAAGGCGCAAGGTCCTCCGCCAAGAGAATCACCGGTTCCTCGCCAAGTGCACTCTTTTCTGATTTTCCGGCAAGAACACGGATCAGCCGCTCCGAAATGTCCTTCACATCTGCGCTTCTAGCTTTAAAATACTCATCATCCATCCCGGCAAACATTTCCGCAAAATTGTCACCGGTCGTCGCAACGGCGTATTCTGCATTAACATTCTGCATGCAGATAATATTTTTGACAGAATCCGAATAATCCTCATCCTCAAGCATCATCGCCTGCACATGGAACACCTCAGCATTTGCCTCACCGACCTTTTGAACCGCCGTCTCATACAGCGCGTTTAACTCATCGATTGCCGCCTGTGTGGCCGTTTCGTAACGACTGATTTCTTTATCTGTATCTTCCACCGACGTGCGTGTAATAACATGTGGTTTTTTATCATAAAACTTAATTTTTCCGATTGCAATTCCGCTATATACACTTTTTGCGGTTATTTCATGCATACCTTTCCCTCCGTCATAGACTTCCTGACACTTCCTACGCAATAATACCAAGTGTTTTCATTGCATATTCTATGCCATCCTCCTGTATTCCCTTGGTAACAAAATCCGCTCTTTCTTTTAGCGCCGGCACACCATTTCCCATTGCTACACCGATGTGCGCATACTCCACCATATCCAAATCATTGGGACCATCCCCAAACGCAACCGTATCCTGTCTGCAAATACCGCTAGCTTCAATATATTTTGCGATTCCAAGTGACTTGTTGATTCCTTTTACGGAAATCTCTCCACTGCATTGTTTTTCCGCCTCAATACTGGATGGGGTCACATCGCACACGCCGGATAACAACTCAGAAACCTCCTGCACCGTGATGGATGCATCATAGTACAAGAACTTTTTGATATTCGAAAATGGCAAAAACGAATCCGATATCCTATAATCACCAAGCACGCGTCTGACAAACTGCTCCCCGCCATAACGCTTCCCAAAACGGTCGAGCATATACGCCTTACATGCCTCATTCAAAATCATCTGATGTTCTGTCATGGCAGCGATGTGCGCGTTTTCATCCCGAAAAACCGCTTCAATCTGTTTGATTGTATCTGCAGGCACATAATGCTCATAAATCACCTGCTCGCCACGTTTGACAATTGCCCCCGTCGAACCAATGACGCCATCAAATTCGCAAAGTAACTCCGGATAAATCTGAAACATACTGCGTCCTGTACAGATAATGAGCTGATGCCCCTGCTCCCTGGCTTTTGCAAGCGCCCGCTTGGTAGACTTTGGCATCACGCCCTGAAAATTGTATAGTGTTCCGTCAATGTCAAAAAAAAGTGCCTTACTCATTTCCTTTGTTTCCTTTACCTGTTATCTGATGCATTATATCATATGATATCATTCGTTATTATATTGACCGGCGATTACAGATTTTCCTTGAAAAATGCCTCCATTTGTGTGGCTGCGTGCTCCTCATCTTCGCCGGATACCTGTACGATAATCTCATCGCCGCATTTAACCCCCAGTCCCATAATTGCCATAAGCTTTGTCGCCTCCGCCTGTTTTTCTCCCTTTTGGATGACAATTTTACTTGCATACTGTTTGGCTTCCTTTACCAAAAGTCCTGCCGGTCTGGCATGAATTCCTACCTCATCTGTAATGATATACGTAAACTGTTTCATAAATAATCCTCCTATACAATTACAATTGTTATTAATCAAACACCATAAACTGTAGTCTGCTTATTCCTTATTCTTTTCGCCAATCAGTGCAAGGATCTCCTGCTTAGACGGCATCACACGAAGTGCTCCCTTTCTTGTCGTCACGATGGAGGCTGCCGCATTTGCAAATGTGAGCATTTCCAAAAGCTGCTCTTTGCTCAGCTGCGTAAGTCCTTGTTCACATACGGCATGCAAAACGCATCCCATAAATGTATCGCCTGCCCCGGTCGTCTCTATCGTGCCTTGCTGGATAAACGGTTTTGCCTCCACCATCATTCCTTTGTAATACGCCCTGCTGCCTTCCTTTCCCATCGACACCAAAATGAGCCCGATGTCAAAACGTTCCAAAATCCAGGCTACACCTTCTGAGTAATCTTCAAGGCCCGTCAGCCACTGGATCTCATTGTCTGATATCTTCAAAATATCACACATAGACAGCCCATATAATACTTGCTCTTTCGCCTCATCTAACGTATTCCAAAGTGGCGGCCGCAGGTTTGGGTCAAAGGAAATCAGTTTCCCCGCTGCCTTTGCAGCCGCAATTGCTTTTTTCGTTGCCCTCCGCACACCTTCATGTGTCATAGAAAGCGTTCCGAAGTGAAAAATACGAGTGTTATTTATCAGTTCCGGATTCACCTCATCTACGCAAAGCATCATATCCGCACCCGGATTTCTGTAAAATGAGAAATCGCGGTCACCGTCAGGCTTTGTATGCACCATCGCAAGTGTTGTATGGATTTCCCGGTCCATACACAAGCCGCTTGCATCAATTCCAACCTCTTCAATTGCATCTTTTAACTGCCGGCCAAAAAAATCGTCACCGACCTTTCCGATAAAAGCTGTCTGATGTCCAAGCTTTGAAAGCATAGCGAGAACATTGCACGGTGCCCCGCCCGGATTGGCTTCAAACAGCGGATTTCCCTGACTGCTCATCCCATTTTGGGTAAAATCAATTAATAGTTCTCCAAGTGCTATTACATCGTATTGTTTCATTGGTGCTTACTCCTTCCATTGAATGTCCATCGGCATCAGTTCATAACACGCTCCACAGCCATTTCCGCGAATCTCAATATTCGAAGGCTGCTCCGGATAAAACCGCGTGCTCATCACATATGCACCTTCATTATAAAACACTTCAATGGATGATGCATCTATAAACATTTGGATTTTTTCCAAGTTCGGAATATTTACAAATCGTTCCGTCCGCCCTGCTGCCGCAGGCCCGCTTAGTGATAAGGTCACTTTCCCTGCCCGGTACGATATATGCACGCACGCATCAATTGTGATATCGAGCATTTCGCCGTGATTTTCAAACACCAGCTCGCAAAGCTTCGGCCGGTTCCATTCTACCGCGCCGTCGCACGAAACAGGCATCTCATCCTTTCGAAGCGCCTTCAGCTCGTCAATCGGTGTTGCAAATAGTTTTTCATCCTGAAACCGAAGCTGTCGCGGGATACTCAGACATTGCTGCCACAAATTTTCTGTTGTAGGATTGATATACTCTGCATCCGGCATTCCCATCCAGCCGATGACAATACGTCGTCCGTCCGGCGCTTCAAACGTCTGCGGTGCATAGTAGTCAAATCCCATATCCGCTTCATGATACGCGCCGAGCTCATAATCGCCTCTGAAATCGCCATACAAAGGGAAATAACCACACGAGTACACATTTTGTCCGATGTCGTCATGTGGCTCCATCCCTTGCGGGGATGTCATCACAATCCACTGTCCGTCCACGCAGAAAATATCCGGGCACTCCCACATATAGCCCATACTCTGCTCTGTGCGGATGTCGTTAACAAACCACCAGTGCAGCCTGTCATCTGACTCAAAAATCAGCAGTTTTCCTTCATCCTGACGTGTTCTCGCACCAAGCACCATATAGTATTTGCCGTCCATTTGCCACACCTTTGGATCCCGGACGTGACAGCTTAAGTCATTCGGATAGTCACAATTTTCCAAAATACACGCATTGGAATCCGGCATGATGCCATCCTTTGTCACAGCAAGGCCGACATTGTGTCCGCGCCCTTCATATACATAATCGTAATCACCGTCATGCTTGACATTTCCTGTGTAATACAAATACAGTCCATCCTCGCATGCAAGTGCCGAACCGGAATAGACACCGTCTTTATCCCAAGAATCAACCGGATACAAAAACGTCGGCTGTTTTTTCCAATGAATCAGATCCGGGCTCGTAAAATGCCCCCAGAAAATATTGCCGCGATTTGGATCAAGCGGACTATGCTGATGAAAAACATGGTAATTTCCTTTGTAAAAGCATAGCCCGTTCGGATCATTCATCCAGCCCGAGAGCGGCGTCAGATGAAACCCTTGCCTGAACGGATCGTGCGCTATTTTTGCGAGCGCTTTTTCTTCCATCAATTGAATTTCTTTTTCTAAACGTTCTTTTTCCACAAGCATACCTTCTTTTATATTTATTTTGCACTTCCATGCAAGATTGTGTTGTGTTTCTTATACAAATAACCTTGTTGTGGTTGTATTTTACGGTGCCATACACCCTATTTTACTGTAAGTAATGTCTCTAAAGCCGAAACAGTCTTTTGCTCCGTTCCTTCTACTGCTTTATAATCATCTGCGTTCGTCACGATGATAGGTGTAACGGTGCGATACCCTTCTTTCTGGATTGCATCCCGGTCAAACTCCAAAAGAAGCGTGCCGGCTTTCACCTCCTGCCCTTCCTCGCAGTGCGGTTTATAATGCTTTCCATCAAGCTTCACGGTATCAATTCCGACATGGATTAAAAGCTCTACGCCATTTTTGCCGGTCAGTCCGACTGCATGCCCCATCATCGCAGTGATGGTTGCATCAAACGGTGCGTACACCTTGCCCTCCGACGGTTCAATTGCAACACCCTCACCAAGCACCTTCGATGCAAAGGTTTCATCTCCCGTCTCAGTGAGCGAAACGACCGCTCCTGCAAGCGGAGCACTCACATTTTTCTCATCCTCTGCGCTTTTTTCATCTGCCTTCTCTGCTGTTTCACAATGATCCTGCGTATCTGCTTTTGCGATATCGTTCCCTTTTTTCTGCTCCGTTTTTTTATTTTCATACCCAAACAGCCATGTCAGAACAAAGGATACGCCCGCAGCAATGAGGAACATCAAAATATATTTTACAGGTGCGTTCAGGCAAAGAAGAATTCCGAAAATACCCGTCACGCCGGTGCCCGATGCCCCAAGCGATGTGATTGATGCAAACATGGCTCCGCAGCCGCCACCGATACAGGCACAAATAAATGGTCTGAAGAACCGCAGGTTCACACCAAAGATGGCCGGCTCCGTAATGCCCATAAACGCGGACAGCGAAGACGGAAGCGCCATCGATTTCAGCTTCTGATCCTTTGTTTTGAGCGCAACTGCAAGTGCGGCAGCACCCTGTGCAATATTGGCTGAAGATGCAAGCGGTAACCAGTATGTGTATCCAAACTCCTGAATCTGTCCCAAGTCAATAATTGTATACATATGGTGAATACCCGTCACAACCGTCGGTGCATACAAAGCACCCATCACCAGAGAACCGATTCCCAATGGAAGTGCAATCAGCGACTGAATCGCGTTGATGATGCCTGATTCCACAAAGTTGAATACCGGTCCGATCACAGTCATTGTCAAAAATCCGGTCACAAACACTGAGACAAGCGGTGTGACAAACAAATCAAACATAGCCGGCACCCTTTTGTGTAACCATTTTTCAATCGTTGCCATCACGAACACAGCAATGATGACAGAGATGACGTGGCCCTGATATCCGACAAGCGGTACATTCCAAAGGCCAAACACGTCCAAATACTGCTCCACGCCGCCCGTCATCGTCCAGGCATTTTGCAGATTCGGGTGCACCATAATCATACCGATGACACCGCCAAGGAATGGATTTGCGCCAAACACTTTTCCTGCTGAAAATCCAATAAGAACCGGTAAAAATACATATGCGGTATTGGCAAACATATTTGCGAGAATAAATAGTGTGCTTTCGTTCGATAACGAAATATATCCATTGTTACTCAGGAAATTCAGTGTTTCCATGATTCCCATCAAAAATCCCGAAGCGACAATTGCCGGAATAATCGGAACGAAAATATCTCCAAGCGTTTTGATAAACCGCTTAAAAAAGCTTCCCTTGCTTGCCGCATCCGCTTTCACTTCTTCCTTTGTCGATGCGCTGATTCCCGCATTCTCGATAAATGCATCGTAGACCTTGTTGACAAGTCCTGTTCCAAAAATAATCTGAAGCTGTCCGGACGCTTCAAAAACACCCTTTACGCCGTCCACGTCTTCTAACGCTTCCTTGGAAACCTTGCTGTTATCTGCAATGACGATGCGAAGTCTTGTTGCACAGTGCGCTGCAGATATGATATTATCCCTTCCGCCAATCAGTCTAAGGACCTCGGCTGCCGTATGTTTGTAATCCATACAAATACCTCCTATTTTCTCACGAGTCACATTTGTTTCATATCTATTTCATATTGTATCATATTGTTTCACATTTTCAATTGACATTATTTCCTAATGTTTCAGCTTCCAATTTATGCATAATAACGATATTATACCCTTTTCATCGCATATTATTCATTATATCAAAAAGAAAACCGACTATGAAACGCTGTTTCACAATCGGTCTTTTTGTTTCACATTAGCACGATTCCTGCCCAATGACTTCAAATCCCATTTTCAATTTGTTCTTCATGTCAATTCCGCTTTCAATCATCTTAAGAAGCATATCTGCCCCTTCTACACCTGTAGATTTATAAAACAAATGCGCTGTGGTCAAAGTCGGCGTCACGATTTCTGTCATGCGCGAATGCCCGATTCCGGTAATTGCAACATCCTCCGGCACACGTTTCCCGATTCCCTTGAGATATTGCATCGCCCCTATTGCAATCGTGTCTGTCGCACAGAAAATTCCTTCCGTCTCCGGTGCTTGCATAAAAAGCTTTTCTGCGGCATCATATCCCGATTCCAACGAAAAATCAGAATAGACAATCGCTTTTTCGTTCACCGCAATGTTGTGACGTTTCATACCATCTAAAAAGCCAAGCTGTCTCGCTTCGCCTGCCGCCTTATCTTCCGGTGTGACCAAAATTGCACCGTAGTGTTTTCTGCCAAGCAAAGCCAGACTGTCTGCCATCGCCATCGCCGCACCGTAATCATCATGATACACACAGGAATACTCCGTGACGTTTTGACCCAAAATCACAACCGGAACCTCAAACGACTGTAACAGTTCATGATGCTGTCTGGTCATAATCGTGGCACTCATAATCACGCCTGCAAGCTCATCTAGCTTAAACGACTGCAAATATTGGATTTCCTTTTCCACGCTGTTTTCCGTATTGGCAAGCAGCATCCGGTATCCCTCACGGTTGAGCACCTGCGTGACGCCGGCAATCATGCGCGAAATACTTTCCGAATTGATTTTGGGAATGATAACACCGATTGTCGGTTTTGTCACCTGCTGCGACTGCATTTTCTTAGCAGGGACATACCCGGTCTGCTCAACAACTGCTTTGATTTTCTTTTTCTTTTCTTCGCTGACATATCCATGATTAAAGTAACGCGATACGCACGCTTTTGAAACGCCCGCAAGCTTTGCAATTTCCGATACTGTCATCTCCGTACCTCCGGACACTTTACACTTTACATCCATATTAGCATACCCGATTTTTCTTTTCAATTTGAACTTGACGCATTCCTTTTCAGATTACATGCCTCCTTTTTCATGCCCGGTACATTCCTTTTTATATCCGGCTCCTTTTCATCTCTTTCTATTTGCTGCTTTATTGATGGATTGTCCTAATTTGAAGAATCGTCCCATTTTTACGGATTGAGCAATTGACAGATTTTGACTTTTTTTGTATAGTAAACAAGGCGAGTGGCCAATTTGCAGGCTACTTTAAACAACATATTGGCTAGGGGAGCATTTGCTGAGACTCGGAGCGTTCCGAAGACCCTCACTACTTGAACCGGATAATACCGGCGTAAGGAAGCAACAGATTTGACGTAGCAGTGCTATGTCCATTTCTATCACTCCCCTCCTACATAAGGAGGTTTTTTTATGTCAAAAAATTCAAAAACACTAACACTCGTAGAAGGTGCAATGCTCATCGCACTTGCAACAGTCCTTTCGTATCTCAAGCTTTTTGAGATGCCATTTGGCGGTGCAATCACGCTTGAGATGATCCCGCTTGTTTTAATGGGCGTCCGCCGCGGCACAAAATGGGGGTGCCTCACAGGCTTTGTTCACGGTCTGCTTCAGATGATTATCGGTTTTGCAAATGTCATGTACTGTGCAACGCTTCTTTCACAGATTGGCTGTATCGTACTTGACTACTTACTCGCTTATACCGTTCTCGGTCTCACCCCGATATTTGCAAAGTGCATCAAAAACCAAAAAGCCGGTATCATCGTTGGCTCTGTATGTGTATGCGCCCTCAGATTCCTCTGCAGCTTTTTCTCAGGCTGGCTTTTATGGGGTGGTTACGCACCGGAAGGTATGAATCCTATTTACTACAGTCTCGTATACAACGGTGCTTACATGCTTCCGGATACCATTATTGTAGCCGTTGTCGTCGGCATTCTTGTGGTATGTGCACCGAAGTTATTCCAGGTAGAAAAACAGAAATAACCGATGCCGCTTTTGACGCACCGGCGATTATTTCGGTTGCGAAAAGCACGATGATATAGAAAGGTATGGCCCTCAGTTAGCTGGGGGCTACTATTTTATGAAAAATTGTCTCATTATTTCAGGCGGATGCTACAGCGACATCTGCCGCCAAACACCATATGATTACGTCATCGCATGCGATGCAGGCGTGCTGTTTGCCAGACAAATGGGCATAAGCCCCGACCTTATCCTCGGCGATTTCGATTCCCTAAGCGAGCCGGTTCCCACAGAATATGAGGGTGTCCCGGTGATGCGCTACCCCGCCATGAAGGATGACTCCGACACGATGCTTGCCGTCAAAGCAGCTCTGCAAAAGGGCTTTGACAAAATCACCTTGACCTGCGCACTCGGTGGCAGGCTGGACCATACGTATGCCAATCTGCAGACACTTGCATACATTGCCCAAAATGGTCATATCGGAGAGCTTCTCAGTGACGATACCCATATTTTGACGTTTGCAGGCGGCAGTATCACACTGCCCCAAAAGGAAGGCTATACGTTATCCCTGTTTTCCCATACAGACTGTTGCAGGGATGTGTCCATCACAGGTAGTCTTTATGATGTCACATGCATCGATTTACGCAATACAGTTCCGCTTGGGCTCAGCAACGCCTGGCGTGACGAAGCAATCACCATTTCCATGAAAGAAGGGATTCTTCTTATCATCATATCAAGGCTTGAGACACCTGAGACAAACCACGTATACTGAAAAAATGCGCAAGGCCGGATTTACAATGTGTGGTCGGATTTACTTGCGAAAGTGATGCATATAACGGTATAATAAAGTATCAAAAGAAGCATATGCAAATGCTTTTGACGAAACATTCCCAAATGGAGGTGCCTATGATTACCATCAGCCTTTGTATGATTGTCAAAAATGAAGAAAATGTACTGGAACGATGCATCAGACCACTTATCCCGCTGATGGATGAAATCATCATCGTCGATACCGGTTCCACGGACCGCACGCGAGAGATTGCCTTGCAGTTCACAGACAAAGTCTATGACTTTGCATGGACAGGGAATTTTTCGGATGCGCGCAATTTTTCCTTTTCCAAAGCAACCATGGACTACATCTACTGCGCAGATGCGGATGAGTATATGGACCCGGAAAATGTGCGCAAATTTGAATTTTTAAAGCGCGGATTGCTTCCTGAGATAGAAATTGTCCAGATGTATTACACCAACCAGCTTTCCCACAACACGGTATATAACTATGACAAAGAATTGCGTGCCAAGCTTTACAAACGTGTGCGTACTTTTAAATGGATTAACCCGATTCACGAATGCGTCCGCTTAGACCCGGTTGTTTATGACAGCGACATCGAAATCATTCATATGCCGGAAGCGCTGCATACCTCCAGGGATTTAAAGGCATTCGTCAAGATGTTCCGCGATGGCATGCATCTGTCGAAAAAGCTTCACAATCTATATGCCAAGGAGCTTTTTATCTCCGGCAGTGATGATGATTATGCCAAAGCAGTTGACTTCTTCAAAGCCTCCATCGAAGATCCCGGACGTGATATGGATGAAATTATGGAAGCAAGCTGTGTACTGTCACACGCTTATCGCATCTCGGGCAAAATTGAACTTTTCTTTAAATACGCGATGAAGTCTGTTGCGTCAGAAGGCTGCAGCGAGATTTGTTATGAGCTCGGCTGCTTCTATGAATCCCAAAAAGATTACACCGAAGCTGCGACCTGGTTTTACAATGCCGTCTACGAGACGAAGCCGATTTTGAACATTCATTACGGCGGTGATTATGCACTCGGAAAGCTTGCCGACTGCTATCAAAACCTGGGTGATAAGGACACTGCAAAGGAATACGCCAGACTGACAAAGGAATGGAGACCGGACGCTTAAAACGTCCGGTTTTCTGTTATGGCAACGAGGAAAATGGACATCATGCCTGCATGAATGGACATTTGACGACTGCTAATCAGAGCGAGATTCGCAAAGCGTATCTCGTCTCTGTGCAATAAGCCATCATGCAGAAATTGTGCTTGTATGAACCTAATTTGAACTTTTCAATTTTTCTCAATTCCAATATTGAACTTTCTTGCATATCATGTTATACTAATCCCAATTGAAATTGAACTTTTGCATTCACTTTTGTTTTATATATCCGTTGCAAACGCGCTTGCGCTTCGTACTCCGCGTAGCGGTACTAAACTCATTGCTGCGCAATTCGTTAAGTGCCGACGCTCCGGAGAGTTTGCAACCGGATACATAAAACCGTGAATGCACCAAATCATTTCTAAATTGAGGTAACAACATGCCAGAATCCACATTTGCAGAGCGCTTAAATCAGGCGATGCGGCTTCGCGGCCTAAAGCAAGTCGACATCATCCATGCGGCAGACGCCCAACAAATCAAATTAGGAAAAAGTCATATGAGCCAGTATGTGAGCGGCAAGACCGTTCCGCGAGCGGAGCTGCTCGCATTTTTAGCCGATACACTCGATGTAAACGCACAATGGCTAAAAACCGGCGAGGGCAACATGACAGCAACAAAAAACGAAGCTATTTCCAACAATATATCCGGAGGCAAACTAATGAACGAACTCAAAAAATCTTCAAAACTTGATCACGTATTATATGACGTCAGAGGACCTGTTGTAGACCAGGCAAACAAAATGGAAGAAGCCGGTACCCAGATTTTGAAACTGAACATCGGAAACCCGGCTCCTTTCGGATTCCGTACACCGGACGAAGTCATCTATGATATGCGCCGCCAGCTCACAGATTGCGAGGGCTACTCCGCATCCAAGGGTCTGTTCTCAGCCAGAAAAGCCATCATGCAATACGCGCAGCTCAAGAACATCCCAAATGTTACAATGGATGATATTTACACCGGAAACGGCGTCAGCGAATTGATCAACCTATGTATGTCAGCTTTATTAAACGATGGCGACGAAATATTGATTCCGTCTCCTGACTATCCGCTCTGGACAGCATGTGCAACACTTGCAGGCGGAAAAGCCGTACATTATGTGTGTGATGAACAGGCTGAATGGTACCCGGATATGGATGATATCCGCAAAAAAATCACAGACCGCACAAAGGCAATTGTCATCATCAATCCAAACAATCCAACCGGCGCACTCTATCCGAAAGAGGTGCTTTTGGATATCGTCAATATCGCACGCGAGCATCATCTCGCTATTTTCTCTGATGAGATTTATGACAGACTTGTCATGGACGGCGACGAGCACATCTCGATTGCCTCTCTGTGCCCGGATTTGTTCTGCGTGACCTTCAGCGGACTTTCCAAATCCCACATGATTGCAGGTTACCGCATCGGCTGGATGGTCTTAAGCGGCAACAAAGCTATTGCAAAAGACTACATCGAGGGCTTAAACATGCTTTCCAATATGCGTCTTTGTTCCAACGTACCGGCACAGTCTATCGTGCAGACCGCACTCGGCGGACACCAGAGTGTCAAAGACTACATCGTTCCGGGCGGGCGGCTGTATGAGCAGCGCGAGTACGTTTACAAAGCACTCAACGACATCCCGGGCATTACCGCAGTCAAACCAAAGGCAGCGTTTTATATCTTCCCGCGCATTGATACGAAAAAGTTCAATATCGTGGATGATGAAAAATTTGCACTTGATTTGCTCCTTGACAAAAAGATTCTCATCGTACAAGGCAGTGGCTTCAACTGGAAGACGCCGGATCATTTCCGTGTTGTATACCTGCCTCGTATCGAAGTATTAGAGGAAGCAATGTGCAAGCTCGGCGACTTCTTAAGCTATTACAGACAGTAACAACGAAAGGCGGTCAATTGACCGCCTTTCCTTTTGTCCGTTCACTTATTTTATTTGTAGATGAGCTTCTCCCAAGGTTCATAGCCTTTCATATAACCAAAATCTTCCGCATCCCGGAATCCTTCCAGCAGCTTTTCTTTGATTACCTGCAAATAGGCACCGTCCGTTTCTTTCCATTTCTTATGTTTGTATAACCTTGCTTTTTGGAAGTCATATAAACTCTCCACGCTCTCAAGCAGCTTATTTACGACTTCATACGTTTCTTTCACATTTTTTTGTGCGCACACAATATCAAGCATCGGTGCATACTCATTGTATTTTCCCCAATCAAAAATGTGTGCCAGCATTCCTGCCTTCTCTGCCAACTGTTTCGCATAGGCGCTATCCTCTTGTTCAAGTGCCATCGAAGCCATCTTAGAAAATACCAAATTCAAAGTACCGTACTCCGAAAAAAGCACGTCTTCAAACATTTCATATGCTTCGTCTATTTTTCCCTGCTCTTTATAAAGCCGTCCCTTATGCACCTTTTTCATCGGATCATAATCAGAAAAATAGTTCAAATAGTTCTCCGCCATCGCATAGTTCTTTTTCCTTAAATGAAATCCAAACAGCGACTCCGCCGCACGATGTCTTATTTCCTCGTTTTCATCATGCAGCGCCCTTTCATACCATGCATTGATTTGCTCATCGTATTGTTCCGGCTCCTCACATGCACCTGTCATCCTTCTTGCATCAAGCATCAGGGCAATCTGCCAGATCAAAATATTGCAATTCGGATATTTTTTGATCAAATCCAAAGCCCATTCATACGTCTTCTCGAAGCCTTCCTTAGAAAACATGCAATCCATTTCCACGATAAGCGCTTCAATTTCAGCCCCTGTCAGATTTTCCTGAAAAGAAAGCAATGTATCAAGCGAAATATTCAGTAGTCTTGCAATCGGCGCAAGCAGCTCTATATCCGGATTGGAATTGCCGTTTTCCCACTTATTTACAGCCGGTGTTGTTACCCCAAGCCGATTAGCCATTTCTTCCTGTGTCAGTCCGATTTCTTTCCGATATTTTTTGATTACACTTCCAATATCCATCTTTCCTCATCTCCTGAAATTTTATTCAAAAGCTTTTGTAATTCAATCATAGCAAGTTTTCCCCTTGTGCACAATCGAACAGTTGTTAAATATCTTTCAATTAATTTAACCATAAGGAAATATGTATCAAATCAAGCGCATAAAACGCAAAAGAAAAACCGCCGGTTGATATCTACTCAACCGGCGCAACAAACATACTATTTAATTTCCGAGACTCTTCCATTTGAGATACGCATTGATAAATTGGTCGATTCCTCCATCCATCACAGCATCGACATTGCCGCTCTCCTCATTCGTGCGATGATCCTTGACCATCGTGTATGGCTGCATGACATAGCTTCGTATCTGGTTACCCCATCCAATCTCTGTCACCTCACCGCGGATATCCGAAAGCTTCTCTGCGTTGAGCTCCTGCTGCAGCATATAGAGCTTTGCCTTCAACATCTGCATCGCCTTATCTTTGTTCTGATGCTGACTTCGCTCGCTCTGACACTGCACAACCGTACCTGTCGGAAGGTGCGTAATACGGATTGCCGAAGATGTCTTATTGATATGCTGACCACCCGCACCACTACTGCGGTAGGTATCTATACGAAGTTCATCATCATTGATCTCTACATCGATATCATCGTTAATCTCAGGCATGACATCGAGCGACACGAAGCTCGTCTGACGTTTGCCCTGCGCATTAAAAGGGGAAATACGCACAAGTCTGTGCACACCCTTTTCCGACTTGAGATATCCGTAGGCATTCTCGCCATTGACCTGGAATGTAATCGACTTGATGCCGGCCTCATCCCCGTCAAGCATATCGAGCACTTCTATCTGAAAGCCCTTGCGCTCTGCCCACCTCGTATACATACGATAGAGCATGCCTGCCCAGTCACAGCTCTCTGTTCCGCCGGCTCCGGCATTTAATTTAAGGATGGCATTGTTGCCGTCGTACTCTCCGGATAAAAGCGTACGGATCCGGATCTCATCAAGCGATGCAATAAATGCATCCAGCTCTTCCCTGATTTCCCCCACCATCTCCGGGTCGTTTTCCTCGTATCCCATCTCGATGAGTGTTTCGATATCTTCCTTACTTGTAAAAAGCTTGTTGCAAGTATCTACATCATCCTTTAAGCTCTTAAGCTGTCTCGTCTTTTGCTGCGCGATTTCAGCGTCATCCCAAAATCCCGGCGCTTCCATTTCACGTTCCAGCTCTTCGATGCGTTTTGTTTTATTATCGAGGTCAAGCGAATCTTTGACCTCCGTAAGTGTCTGCTCATAGGAAGCAATTTCTTGCTTCATCTGATCTAGTTCAACCACCTTTGACCACCTTTATATCTTATTTTCGACCACAGCAGTTTTTGTACTTCTTTCCGCTGCCGCATGGACAAGGATCGTTTGGATAAATCTTTGCCTCGCTGCGTTTCTTTGGTTCACGCGCTGCTGTCGTATCTTTGTTCGTTCCGGTCACCTTTGCCACCTGCTCACGCTCTACCGGCTGCTCGAATTTGAGATGCATCAGTAAGCGCACTGTATCTTCCGTGATGTTTGCAATCATATTGTCAAACATATCGTAACCGTTCATCTTGTACTCAACAAGCGGATCTCTCTGTCCGTATGCGGCAAGACCTGCGCTCTGGCGAAGCTGATCCATATCATCGATGTGATCCATCCACTTACGGTCGATCACCTTCAACAGAATAACGCGCTCTGCCTCACGGATCTGCTCTTCTTCCTGGCACTCAGCCTCTTTTCCTTCGTATAACTTCACAGCCTGCTCTTTTAAGTTCTGCTTGAGCTGTGCTTTCTTCATACCGACAACATCCGGTGTCTTCACAGGCTCAACCGGGATAACCGGTGTGAGAATCTGATTTAACTCCTGTAAATCCCAGGAATCTGATGCAGTGTCATCACTGATACACATATCCACTGCATTTTCGACAAAGTCCGTAATCATCTTGTAGACCGTCTCGCGCATGCTCTCACCGTCAAGCACACGTCTGCGCTCATCGTAAATGATTTCTCTCTGCTCATTCATTACCTGGTCGTAATCGAGAAGGTTCTTACGGATACCGTAGTTGTTGCTCTCTATCTTCTTCTGGGCATTCTCGATTGCCTTCGTGAGCATGTTATGCTCAATTTCCTGTCCTTCCGGAATACCGAGTGCATTGAACATATCAATCATACGCTCTGAACCAAACAAGCGCATCAGATCATCTTCCAGTGAAATATAAAATCTGGATACACCCGGGTCACCCTGACGACCGGAACGACCACGCAACTGGTTATCAATACGTCTTGATTCATGACGCTCTGTACCGATAATCATGAGTCCGCCTGCTGCCTTTGACTCCTCATCGAGCTTGATATCCGTACCACGGCCCGCCATGTTGGTCGCAATTGTAACGCTGCCGTGAATACCTGCATCTGCTACGATTTCAGCCTCTTTCTCATGGAACTTTGCGTTGAGTACCTGATGCTTTACACCGCGCTTTGAAAGCATACGGGAAAGCTCCTCAGATGCATCAATCGTAATCGTACCGACAAGAACCGGCTGTCCTGTCGCATGTGCAGCCTCCACCGCATCACAGATTGCATGTAATTTTTCTTTTTTGGTCTTATATACGCTATCCTGCGCATCGATACGCGCTACCGGTCTATTGGTCGGAATCTCGATAACGTCCATTCCGTAAATATCACGGAACTCTTTTTCCTCTGTCAGCGCGGTACCTGTCATACCTGCTTTTTTCGTAAATTTGTTAAAGAAGTTCTGGAAGGTAATCGTCGCAAGCGTCTTGCTCTCGCGTTTGACCTTAACATGCTCTTTTGCTTCGATTGCCTGATGCAGACCATCCGAATAGCGGCGTCCCGGCATGATACGTCCTGTAAACTCATCGACGATGCATACCTGGTCATCTTTTACGACATAATCCTTATCTCTGAACATGAGGTTATGTGCACGGAGCGCCAAAATAATATTGTGCTGAATCTCCAGATTCTCCGGATCAGCCAAGTTTTCAATATGGAAGAACTGTTCTACCTTTTCCACACCGCTCGCAGTTAAGTTGAGTACTTTATCCTTTTCGTTGACAACAAAGTCTCCGGTCTCTTCCTGCTCGATACCCATGATGATATCAATCTTTGACTGCTCCTCGATATCATTACCGCGAATGAGCTGTCTGGCAAGCACATCGCAAGCCTCGTAAAGACTCGTACTCTTGCCGCTCTGGCCCGAAATAATGAGTGGGGTACGCGCCTCATCGATCAATACCGAGTCCACCTCATCGATGATGGCATAATGAAGGTCACGAAGAACGAGCTGTTCTTTGTAAATTGCCATATTGTCGCGCAGGTAATCAAAACCGAGTTCGTTGTTGGTGACATATGTAATATCACACGCATACGCTGCCCTACGCTCGTCCGGTGTCATGTCATTGAGTACGACGCCAACCGTAAGTCCCAAGAACTCATGCACCTTTCCCATCCATTCCGCGTCACGCTTTGCAAGGTAGTCATTGACAGTAACGACATGGACGCCTTTGCCTTCCAGTGCATTTAAGTAAGCAGGCAGTGTCGAAACAAGTGTTTTACCTTCACCTGTACGCATCTCCGCGATACGTCCCTGATGAAGTACAATACCACCAATCATCTGTACGCGGTAATGCTCCATGTTGAGTGCACGCTTGCCTGCCTCACGGACAGTCGCAAATGCCTCCGGGAGCAAATCGTCGAGTGTTTCTCCTTCTGCAAGTCTCGCTTTATATTCTTTTGTCTTACCGCGAAGCTCTTCGTCAGTCAGTGCTGCCATCGCTTCCTTATAAGAATCAATCTTGTCTACGATTGGATAAATACGTTTCAGTTCGCGCTCACTGTGCGTACCGAACACCTTTTCAATTACGTTCATTTCTATCTCCTTAAACCGATATGCCCACAAAACGGCATAAAAATCCAAAGTCTATTGTAACAGATTTCTATTTTGGATTCAACCTTATTAAATATGAACTTTCCGTAAACAAAAATGCGGTTTTATCGCAAAATCCACGCATTTTTCAAATTGATTTTTACAATAAGAAGTGATAGAATTTCTTTAGGCGTGCGTATGTGCGCAAATTCAAGAATTCAAATTTACGAGAGGTATGACAAATGAGTAAGAGTTTTGACGATTTACTATCCAAAGTAGCCGAGTGCGACAAGAAGGTTCTTTCTGTTGCAGCAGCTGCTGACAAGGCCGTACTCGAAGCAGTTATGGCTGCCAAAGAGCGTGGCATTGCAGATTCTATTTTAGTAGGTGACGAGGCAAAGATCAAAGAGATTGCTGCCACAATCGGCATGAACACAGATGAGTACGAAATCATCAATGTCGTTGACAATGTGGAAGCATCCCTGACCGCAGTAAAGCTTGTGCATGACGGCAAAGCAGATATGTACTTAAAAGGACTTCTTGATACAAAGACATTTTTAAAGAGTGTTCTTGACAAAGAAGTAGGACTTCGTACCGGCAAACCACTCAGCCATGTATGCGTATTCGAGATTCCGGGCATTGATCGTCTTTTGTTCTTAACAGACGTTGCATTCATGCCATACCCAACACTCGAAGATAAAGTAAACATCATCAACTACACAGTTGAAGTTGCAAAGGCTTGCGGCGTTTCTATGCCAAAGGTTGCTCCGCTTGCAGCCGTTGAGGTTGTCAATCCAAAGATGCCTGTCACAGTAGAGGCTGCTGAGCTGACGCGCATGAATGAAGCAGGCGAAATCAAAGACTGCATCGTGGACGGTCCGCTTTCTCTTGACATCGCACTTTACAAGGAAGCAGCAGAAGAAAAAGGTGCCCTTGGCCGCAAGGTAGCAGGCGATGCTGATATCTTATTATTCCCGGATATCCATGCCGGTAACCTTGTTTACAAATCAATCGTACATATGGTAGATGTCAAAAACGGAAACATCCTGACAGGAACACAGGCACCTGTTATCTTAACAAGCCGTTCAGACTCTACAGAGGTAAAAGTAAACTCTATCGCTCTTGCTGCCATCGTTGCAGAAGAGATGAAGAAAAATAAGTAAGAAAGGAATTTGTCATGGCAGTAAAAAGCTTAATTATCAATCCGGGCTCAACTTCAACCAAAATCGGTGTATTTGAAGATGAGACATTATTATTTGAAGAGACACTCCGTCATTCAACAGAGGAAATCGCACAGTACGCTTCTATCTTTGATCAGAAGGATTTCCGCAAAAATATTATTTTGAACTTCTTAAAAGAAAAAGATGTTGATATCAATTCATTCAATATGATCGTAGGCCGTGGTGGTATGTTAAAACCAATCCCGGGCGGTACGTACGCAGTCACAGATGACCTTCTTGAAGACCTCAAGATCGGTAAACAGGGACAGCATGCATCAAACCTTGGTGGTATCCTTGCAAGAGAGATTGGCGATTCAATCGGCGCACCATCGTTCATCGTTGACCCGGTTGTTGTCGATGAATTGATTCCGGAGTCAAGATATTCCGGTGTTCCACAGCTTCCTCGTACGAGTGTCTTCCACGCACTCAACCAGAAAGCAGTTGCCAAACGTTACGCCAAAGAGAACGGCTTAAACTATGCTGACCTGAACTTAATCGTTGTTCATATGGGTGGCGGTGTATCTGTCGGTGCCCATCAAAAAGGCAAAGTCATCGATGTATTCAATGCACTGGATGGCGACGGCGCATTCTCTCCTGAGAGAGCAGGCTCAGTTCCGACAGGCGGACTGATTAAGCTTTGCTTCAGCGGAAAATATTCCGAAAAAGAAGTTTACAAAATGGTCGTAGGTAACGGTGGTTTCAACGCATACCTCGGTACAAACGACATGCGTGATGTAGAAAAAATGGTAGCCGAAGGCGATGCAAAGGCAGCTGAAATCCGCGACGCTTTCATCATGCAGGTAGCCAAAGACATGGGCTCTATGGCTTGCGTCCTCAAAGGAAAGGTTGACCAGATTATCATCACAGGTGGTATCGCATACGATAAAGGCGTGGTTGCCGGCCTCAAAGAGCGTGCCGGATTTATCGCTCCTATCACAGTATATCCTGGTGAGGATGAGCTTCTTGCGCTCGCACAGGGCGGTCTGCGTGTCGTAAACGGCGAAGAAGAAGCAATGAAATACTAAACCGAATACGTAAGTACGACAAAAGGGATGGCATCAAAGCCATCCCTTTTTATTTTAGTACTCTTCCAAATCTTCCAAATGATAAAACTTCACGTCGGCAATACCGATATCGCTTCCGTCTTCTGTCTGCACAGTAAATGTCTGCTGATTGCCAAGGAGCCAGCCTGCGTTCATACCGATCGGCACCAAAACCGCTCCGCCTGCTGACCGGAAGGTAATTCTGCCAACGCCATCAACACAAAGCTCTGACGGGAACGTAAGCACAATGCGTTTTGGCGTCGTTTGTTCCAATTGCAAATACACCAGATCGTGTGCATATCCATCAACCGCTTTTTCAAGTACGACCGTTGCCATACCGCCCGATACATTCACCTGATACGGCACTTCCCCACAGTCTTCTACCGTCTTCATACTGTCAATCGATTTGGCAAACGATAACGGTGCGTACTGTAAATCAACCGGCTCCGTAAAAGGAGATGCCGCAAGACTTCCATCCGTTCTGCCGGTGATTCCGGCATACAACGCCCCCGGCACATAGTGCTTTGCCTCCGGCAAATACACGTATCCGTTTTGAACCAGATAGCGGTACAAATAATACTGCTCCGTGCTCGTCACACTGCTTCGCACGACTGTTCTTTCCGGGTCAATCTGTCTGATGACCTGCTCTGTCGCCGCCTTGTCTTTTGCAATCGCTGTCCTTCCCGAATAAACAGCCTTTTCTCCAAGCAGCATATAATAAAGCTGCGAATGCTCAAATCCCAAAATGCGGATGTCTTGGTCGACCGAATGGTAAATACGCATCCACTGCTCGTTCGTCTGCAAGCTTTGCAGCGCACTTTCCTGCACATATCCTTCTCCGATCCGCGCATACTCCACATCCGGGTAAACCGCCCGCACTTCATCCGTAAGCCGCACATACCCTTCCGGCACCACATGCGGCATGAGCTTTGCTTCATAAGAAAGAAGGACATCGCTCTGTGCATCCGAGCGTCCCGCAATATATGGAAAGCTGTAATCATCGCAGTCAAAAAAGAATAAAAACGGAAGCGCAAAGCATACGGCGATAAGTGCATGCACACTCCCTTTTGACAAGTAGGTTATGCCGTGCTCTACCAAAAACACGATAAGGCCCAATCCGCCCAAAATCACAATCGGGAACACCGAGCGCGACAACAAATTCGCCACCCATTGTTCATCCATGCAAACCATCGTATAGCGGTAATAGAGCACCATCGAAACGGGCATGCTTGTCATCATCAAAAAGGCGCCCGGATTTTCCGGCGTGCATCGATCTGTAGCGCGATGCTCTGCAACGGTCTTTTGCCTGTCAGTCTTTTGCGCACAAAACAGTTCCTTAGAAACCCTCACTGCCAAGAAAAGGAGCACCAAAACCGGCACAATTCCAAGCACAAACCGTGCACAGATATAAAGCTGCGTCCGCACGCTTTTCTCTCCCAGATATGGCATAAAAAACGCCGCCACCTGCTTGCCCAAAATCGTTTCACCATCGACATCAATCGTCTGCTTTGCAAGTGCAAGGACATGTCTGCCCATGCGAAACAAAAGCGGCATGCAAAGTGCAATACAAATAAGCAGAATTACGGCAAATAGGATTTCTCCTTTCGATACCTTGCGCAGCGCTTTGTTTTTGACAAACGAATGCCCTATGATGCATGCAGCCGGAAGCGTCCCTAAAAGCATTGCTACGCCAAGCATCGGATAATATAGGCCCTGTGCAAAAATCAAAGTCACCCACGCAAGCAGCCATGCCGCGCGGCGCTCTATGAGTCTTTTATCTGACAAAATGAGGACAATCGGCAACAACAGCCACACGCGGCAATATGCCGGCATATGAAAAACAAATGCGATGAGCACTGTAAGCGGGCCGCCCACTCTATGATAAATAAGCCAAATTGTTAGAAGCTCTGCCAGCAGTGTAAATATAACCATCGTCATGGCATACGACGTAACCTGCCCATGAAACAGCAGCCTGTTGATTCCGCCAATTATCATCGGAAACAGCCCCGATGCCGGGGCATACCCATCATAGGCCTTCTGTCCAAACTCGACAATCTGCTGCCATGCAATGAGCTGTTCTCCGTGGTGATGCATATCTCCCTGCACAAGCATCGCCGCCGGTGTGTACGAGACAAATGCGCAAATGCAAAAAGCCGTCACGCATGTAATCATCTCCCGCTTCTTGTACAAAAGCACATATCCCTGATATAAAACAAGACCTGCAACCAGCGCCCCAATCAGGGCGACATACCGCTTCGGATACGAAATTGTCTCTATGCCGCCTGCCGCCGCATATTCGTTTTTCAAAAAGCTTACAAGCAAAAGCGGCATGAGGAGCTGTGCCCCCTGTATGATGATTGCCGCGCCCGCTTTTGCCCCTTTACGCTGCGTCCTTTGACAGATTGCAAACACACCATATAGTAACAGCGCGCCGGCAAAAACTTTGTTATCCAAGGCCCAATGCTTATGAAATGCGATTGCAAACACTGCCGCCACGGAAAACATTGCAAAATAAATACACAAAAAACACGCTGCCTGCTGCAAAAACGCATCATAATTGATAAGCAGCATAAGCGAAAAGACGGCGGATAATACAACCGTTCTGCCATCCGTTTTTCCGTAAATTGCGAGCTGAAAAAGACTTGGCAAAAAACATAGCATTGCCTGAAACACATGCTGCTTTTTCACATCAAATTCCCGCTCCTTTGCCTCCCATAAAAAAGCCGCCAAAGCAGTCAGTGCGCTACCTATAGCTA
This sequence comes from Lachnospiraceae bacterium, assembly GCA_021153185.1. Lineage (GTDB taxonomy): Bacteria > Bacillota > Clostridia > Lachnospirales > Lachnospiraceae > SIG333. The sequence continues at coordinate 14,025 of JAGKTY010000001.1, read as the reverse complement.
ACAGCACCGCAAACAATGTAAGCTCCCCCGAGCGGTTACCGCCGCCTAATGAGGTCTCAGCGATAATCAAATCGCGGAATGCATGATGTCCGTTTTGAACCAAAGGCACACACACCGCGCAAAGGCAGCACAAAACCACCGTAACAACCGGGATAACGACCCAAATATTCAATTGTCCTTTGATCTGTTGCCACCTTTTCATAACGCCCTCTTTGCCCTCTTTATGTAAGCCCGTCTTCCCACAAAGCGCACCAAACAACACAATAGAAGGGACCATCAAATCGCCCCGCAAGCCATGATGGCATGCATGGGATACTCAATGCTCCCTTCCAATCATTTCATCAAATTAGTGATGGAATAAGCGAATGCCTGTAAAGCACATTGCGATTCCATATTTATTACATGTCTCGATGACCTGGTCATCCCTGATCGAACCACCCGGCTGCGCGATGTACTTAACGCCGCTCTTATATGCGCGCTCTACGTTATCGCCAAATGGGAAGAACGCATCCGAGCCAAGTGCAACATCCGTGTTTTGGTCAAGCCATGCTCTCTTTTCTTCTCTTGTGAATACCGCCGGTTTTTCTTTGAAGATTCTCTGCCATGCACCTTCTGCGAGTACATCCATATAATCTTCGCCGATGTATAAATCAATCGCATTGTCTCTGTCTGCACGTTTGATGCCATCGACAAACGGAAGATTCAATACCTGTGGTGACTGACGGAGGAACCAGTTATCCGCCTTGGAACCGGCAAGTCTCGTACAGTGAATACGCGACTGCTGTCCGGCGCCGATACCGATTGCCTGTCCGCCTTTTACATAACAAACAGAATTGGACTGTGTGTATTTGAGTGTAATCATCGCAATCGCAAGGTCAATTTTGGCTGACTTTGGAATCTCTTTGTTGTCTGTCACAAGATTGTCAAAGAACGTGTCATCGATTTTGAGTTCATTTCTTCCCTGCTCAAATGTAATGCCATACACCTGCTTGGTCTCAATCGGTGCCGGTTTGTAAGCCGGATCAATCTGAATGACATTATAATTTCCGTTTTTCTTTGTTTTGAGAATCTCAAGTGCTTCCGCAGAATAGCCCGGTGCAATGACACCGTCAGAAACCTCGCGTTTAATCAGGCGCGCCGTATCTGCATCACACGCATCGGAGAGTGCAATAAAATCGCCGAATGAAGACATACGGTCAGCACCTCTTGCTCTCGCATAAGCACATGCCATCTCAGAGAGCTCTCCCAGATCATCGACCCAGTAAATCTTGCGCTCAACGTCAGTCAGCGGAAGTCCGACTGCAGCACCTGCCGGTGAAACGTGCTTAAAAGATGTCGCTGCCTTCAGTCCTGTCGCCGCCTTCAGTTCCGAAACAAGCTGCCAGCCGTTGAATGCATCTAAGAAATTGATGTAGCCCGGCTTTCCGCAAAGTACTGTAATCGGAAGGTCGCTGCCATCCTCCATAAAGATGCGGGAAGGCTTCTGATTTGGGTTACAGCCATATTTTAATTCTAATTCGTTCATGATGAATCCTCACTTTTCCATTGATGTATTTCTTGCGCATCGCCAAACAGGCTTATGCGTTTTTGTTCACAATCTTCGTCTCATATTTGCCTGTCTCAATATCAATATAACGGACAAATAAAGAAACCTTGTTATCCGGATTTAAATTATTCCAAAGAAGCTCTGTAAATGCTTCCATATCATCAGGAATACTGACAAGCTCCGGCTCTCCCTCAAAGCTTGGAAGCGGATTGCCGTCGCCCATATAGGTGTGGATGAAATGTCCCTCTCCTGCGACCGGATTTTCATAGGCAAATGTGTAACGGTTGCATGCATCAGGATTACCGTTGTTGCTCTTTAAGATTGACATTGCATAATTGTACTTGCCATTTTCCACATGCATAATACCGGAAATGCGTGGTGTATAGTTTGGTGCATCCGGCTCAAATTCTCTCGTGCGGAGCGCCTGTTCAAATGTCAGCTGCTTATCCATCAGCTCATAAATGGTATCTGTCTGGTCACCGTTTGTGACGATTGTCTTATTGCCGAGCACACGGACCGGTGCATAAATAATAAGGCTTGGATCTGAAAGCTTGGAAGGATCAAACGCCTGTGTACGAATTCCCTCTCCGTCCTCCACAAACACACGGTTACGGCTGTTCTCGCTTCTACCCATGATAAAATATGCTGTGACCGCATACTTTCCGTTTGCGCTCTTTCCAATGACAATCCCACGGCCCGGGTATGCATTGCTGTTTAATTCCTTTGCAAGATCTCTCATCTGCATGTCAAATTCCTCCTGTGCAATATACTCTTATCATGCCCGCTTTTGGGGCTCACATATAGTTACTATACCATAATATCCGATTGTTTGTCATCACCTGCAGCACCATCTTTTAGCAAACCAAGAAAAAAGCTACCGCATCACGCGATAGCCTTTTTTGTAATCCCTCAATACATTGGATAAATCACTTATACTAATTTAAAGAACTCAATTGCAGCTCTCATATTTTCGTTGATGACACTCATTGCCTCTGTGAGACTCTGCGTATCGGTACATGCCGTCGTAACTGTCTGACAAGAAGCCGCAACCTCTTCTGAAGAAGCACCAAGTTCCTGTGACATCGCACCCAAATCGTTTGTCGCACTTGTAAGATCTGCCTTGATGCCGTCAAGCTGGGCAGCCATCTGTCTAATCTGCTCGATATCACTGATAGACTGTTCAACAGAGTTTGAAAGCACATTGAACTTGTCCTGTGTCGTCTCGATATCAGTCTGTTCCTTGCAAACGACTTCATAAACTCGATTGGAAATCTCGACCGTACTGTTGGACAGTGCGATGACATCCTCAATAATCTGTTTGATTTCTTTGGCTGACTCAGCTGAAGAATCCGCAAGTGTCCTAATCTCATCTGCTACGACTGCAAAGCCTCTTCCCGCCTCGCCTGCACGTGCCGCCTCAATCGAAGCATTGAGGGAAAGCAGATTCGTCTGCGCTGCGATGGATTCAATTGCCTGAACCGCACTGCTAATGCCGGAAATTGCTGTATTGGTCTCAACAATCTTGTCCGAAATACTCTGCATTGCCGCAACAGATTCGTTGGCACTTGCCGATACAGACTGCATACATCCAGCCGCCTCACTATTGGCTGCCTTAATCGTCTGTGATGCTTCATACAAACTGCCTGCATTGTCGTTTAACTGCTCGATATTCACGCCAAGCTCAACTGCACGCTCTGCCATCACCTGTGCATTTTCGGCTACAACCTGAGATGTAGAGGCAACTTCATCAATCGCCACACTAATCTGTGAAATAGAATCTACATTACTTGCTGTCATCTCATCGACACGCACAATCGTAGAATCAAGCGCAATGGCTGAATCCTTAACATTTGACATAGATGACAACAAGGACTCCTTGAGTGCCTGGAACGCATTGATGACGCTGATGGTCTCGTATATGATAGAATGTGCATTACATACAACTGTCACATCGCCTGTACTCAAGGTCTCGATGGCACCTGCAACCTCTCCAAGTGGTTTCGATACCATCTTCGCAATGATAACCGAAATGACAATCCATACAATAACAAGAAGAATACATACGACAATCGTAATGATGATAACTCTGTTGATATCTGCCATCACATCGCTCTCATCTGCTGTGAGTACAGCAACATAATCATCTGCTGCTCCGACATAATATGCTGCATACTTCATCGCACCTTTGTATTTGTACTGCACACATTCCGGCTGTGGATGCTCCCCTGCGGCAAGCTTCGCAACAACACCTTTTACCGCTTCATTTTCAACCGGATTACCAATCTTAGACTCGTCCGGATGATACAGCATCGTGCCGTCAGGTGAAACAAAATAGATATATGCTGATTTGAGTCCCAGTGATGATACATCTGAGAATGCTGCTGCAGCATTGTTAATATATGTACCTGCACCGACATAACCGAGCGGATTGCCGCTATCATCAAGTACCGGCGCATAAAGCGACATAATGAGATGACCGGAAGCCGGTGAAGCCAGAATACCTGTATTGCATGTACCGTCTGCCGCCAGAATGCTGTCCTGCAACGATTTGAGGCTGTCGCCCTCACGCATCACAAGACCGATGACATCTTTATTCGGATGTGTCAGCACCTGGGAATTCCAGTCAGACACATAAACGCTTTCCCAGCCTTCTACCTTGCCGAAGAATTCTTCCGTGTAAGCCTGTGCTTTGGCTGTTAGTGCCGCATCTCCCGGTTTTTCCAAAAGTTCACGCACAACCGGTGAGGCTGCAAATTCCTGCAGCATCCTCTCATTCTGCGTCGTCGAATAATCAAATCCTGCACCTATCTCCTTAATCAACGAAACAAAGGAATTGCTTGTAGAAGTTTTTAACTCGCTGCTGCTTGTTTTTACAAGTACAATGCTTAAGATAAGCGTCGTCACCAGCATTGGAACGAGCGCAAACGTAATGAGTGTACTGCGCATATCAATGCGAAATATTTTTTTGCCCTTTAATTTCACTGTTATACCCTCCCATAAAAAAGAATCATCATTATTATACGACTTCTTGTGGTAAATATCTATATTATTTTACAATTTTATTGATTTTTCGTCATATTGACGATATCTTTGACAATTTCTCCTGCCATCATCAGTCCCATGGCAGACGGAACGAATGCGACGCTCCCCGGCGTCTGCAGTCTGCTGACCGGAAGTTCTTCCGAATACACGACCTTCAGCTTTTTCACCCCGCGCTTTTTCAGTTCTCTTCTCATCACTTTGGCAAGCGGACAGACCTTTGTCCTATAGATATCTGCGACGCAAAATGCACCCGCATCAAGCTTATTGCCGGCACCCATCGCACTGATAATCGGTACGCCCGCTGCCTCGGCACGCATGACAAGCTCAATTTTGGCAGTCACGGTATCGACCGCATCCACGATATAATCATAGGTTTCAAACGGAAACGCATCGGCATTTTCCGGCAAAAAAAAGCATTTGTGCACTGTCACATCGACCGCCGGATTGATTTCCAGCATGCGCTCTTTCATAACATCCACCTTATCGCGCCCGATTGTTTTAGTCGTCGCAATAATCTGCCGGTTTATGTTTGAAGGACAGACCTGATCTTTATCAATCAGGTCAAAATGCCCAACTCCGCTTCTCACAAGTGCCTCACACACATATCCGCCCACACCGCCGATTCCAAAAACGGCAACGCGCACCTGTGACAATTTTTTTACGCCTTCCTCTCCAAGCAAAGCTTCTGTTCTGATAAACTGTTCTGACATTGTTTTCTTCCTTTTTAGAATAACACCGTGATTGTCGTTCCCACGCCCGGTGCACTATCCAGTTCAATCCGTGCATCATGCAGTTCCACGATGTGCTTGACGATTGCGAGACCGAGCCCTGTTCCACCCGTCGCTTTGGAACGGCTCTTATCCACCCGGTAAAAACGCTCAAAAATACGCTGTTGCTCAGAGGCCGGAATGCCGATTCCGTTGTCTTTTACAATCAGAACAGGATGCCGCTCGTGTATTTCAACCGTCACAACAACCTTTCCACCCTGATTGTTGTAGCGAATCGCATTCTGTACAAGATTTTCCACCAGTTCCTTAATCATATCCTTGTTTCCATGTATCTGACATGCCTCTCCGGCAAACGAAAGTGTCACACCCCGCTGCTTGGCGTTAAGCGATAACGCCTCCATACATTCCGCAATCGTTTCGTAAAGATCTATTTCTTCAAAAGCCGGCCCTCTTCCTTTTTGATCCAATTCCGAAAGCCTGATAATATCATTGATTAAAGCGAGCAATCTGTCAACATTTTTACGGATTTCCTCATAAAAATGCGTTTGCTCAGCCTCGCCCACCATACCGCCTTCAAGGAGCTCTGCATAACCGGAAATCGCAGTGAGCGGTGTCTTGAGTTCATGGGAAACATTTGCTGTAAAATCCTGACGTGCTTTTGCTGCCGACAAAATATCCGTATGCTGCGTCCGGATCATCTCAGAAAATGGTTCAAGTTCCTTGTATGGTGTCTCGTATTCTGCATTCTCCAGATTTTCGGCCATCATTTCAATCGGCCGAAGGAGCTGCTTGGTCAGCATATGTGAAATACCGACGCATAACAGGATAATAAGCAAAATAATCAGCGCCGTAATCGGTGCCGCTGATACAAACACAGACCAAAGACTCTCCGCATTCGTCGCGACGCGCAGTACCGTCCCATTGTCCAAAAGGACAGCATAATAAAACGTATTTTGATTCATCGTATCGGAGCGCCTGATGGATTCCCCGGTTCCGTTTCGGAACGCATCCTGTATTTCCGGTCTGTTTAAGTGGTTCGTAAAGAGCTTTGTTGTGACATCATTGTCATACAAAACGGTACCATCCTCTCCAATCCAGGTCACACGAAGCTCTGTGATATCGGTTGAGAGGTCTATTTGCTCTGTGTCGATATCGACAGATTCAAAATAGTGCGTATCCTTTAAAAGCTTTGCACTGATAATCAGTTCGGAACGCACTTGTTTTTGAAACAAACTGTAATATATGATTGTAATTCCAATGACGGTTGTGACAATTGCCAGCATCGCAATCCCAACAAGCCGTAAATTAATCTTTTTTTTCATTCGATAACATACCCAACGTTTCGTATTGTTTTAATGCGGTTTCCGTAATCTCCAAGCTTTTGCCGAAGTGTTTTGACGTGCATATCTATTGTGCGCGATTCCCCCTCATAGTCGGTTCCCCAGACCTGATCCATGATGGCATCCCTCGACAGCACAATTCCCTTATTTAAGAGAAACATCGTGAGAAGCTCATATTCTTTGTAAGTCAGTTCCACGCGCTTTCCGTCCATTGTCACTTCGCGCCTTTCATGCTGAATCACCAGCTTATCAAGTACAAGCTCCTTGATTTCTTCTTTCTGGGTTCTGCGAAGAAGTGCTTTCACTCTCGAGATCAGTTCCATCACCGAAAACGGTTTTTTGATATAGTCATCTGCGCCGTCTTCAATGCCCTTTACCAGATCAAGTTCCGATGTCTTGGCTGTCACCATCATCACGGGAAGTTTTCTGGTATCAGGTGTTCTGCGCAGCTTTCTGACAATCTCATTGCCGCTTTCATCCGGAAGCATGATATCCACAAGACACAAATCCGGCAAAACATCATCAAGCTTTTTGTAAAAATCCTTCGCACAGGTAAATCCAATCACCTTATGTCCCGCGTTACTCAGTGCAAACTCCTCTATTTCGCGAATATTTTCATCATCTTCTATTATATAAATCAGTGCCATATCGTTCTCCTATCACCTTCTGTATTGAAACCGCTATGACATCATAGCATCCTGTTTTCCAATCGGGTAACGTTTCAAAATCGTTTCATATTCTTCATGGAATGCCTTGCGGTCCTCCTTTGAGAAATTCCTAAAATATTCATGTGTACTGTAATCGTTGTCAAAAATTGTAATCATTTCAACTGCCACATTGGAACAGTGGTCGGATACACGCTCGAGTGCCGTTAAAATATCTTCCAAAATAAAGCCCATCTCAATCGTGCACTTTCCTTTTTGCAATCGTTTGATATGATTTTCTTTTACCTTCTTGGAAAGTGTATCGATGACCTCCTCAAGCGGCTCGACATGTGTCGCTGCCACGTCATCATCCTTGCAAAAACTGTCGACCGTCAAATCACATATATCATACACCGCACGGCTTAAGGTTTCAATTTCCTTCTTTGCATGTTTTGTAAAAGAAAGACCTTTTTGCTGAATTTCCTCAGCAGATTTGACGATATCCATCGCATGGTCCGAAATTCGTTCGAGATCGCTGATGCTGTGCAAAATGAGCGACATGCTCTGGCTGTCACGCGTCGTTATATTTTTGCTGGAAAGCTTGACCAGATACGAGCCAAGTACGTCCTCATAACGGTCGGCCACCGCTTCGAGCTTAATCACTTCCGCTGCTTTCTGGGCATCATACGAGGTAAGCACCTCTAGGGCGAGCCCGATTGATTTTCTGACCAAAATCGCCATCTCGCGTGCATTTGAACGGCACAGCTCCATTGCAAACGCCGGCCGGTCCAGGAATCGTTCGTCAATTGAGATGAGCTGTGCCAGATTGTCTCCTGTCTCCTCCGCTTGTCCGTGCTTTTCCGGAATCGTTATTTCCGCCAATTTTACGAGTGCATTTGAAAACGGAAACAACAGTATCGTGGCGCCGATGTTAAACAAGCTGTGAATGACCGCAATGCCCGCTGCATTTGCCGCACGCTCCAAGAAAGCAAAATGAATAAACAAATTGAGCGAATAAAATACACCCATAAAAATAATCGTACCGATTAAGTTAAAGTACAAGTGTACCATTGCGGCACGCTTTGCATTTTTGCTTGCGCCTACCGATGAAAGAATTGATGTCACACATGTACCAATGTTTTGTCCCATAATGATTGGAAGCGCCACACCGTACGGCACTGCCCCCGTCACGCAAAGCGCCTGCAGTATTCCGACCGATGCAGAAGAACTCTGAATAATCGCAGTCAGAAGCGTACCAACGACCATGCCGAGGAGTGGATTTTGAAATGCCGTCATCATGCCGACAAACGATTCATTGTCCGCAAGTCCCGCAACCGCACCGCTCATCGTCTCCATTCCAAACATCAAAACAGCAAATCCAAGCAGAATACTTCCGATATCCTTTTTCCTACTTTCTCCCTTACTCGCCATGACAAGAATGATGCCAATTGCTGCAAGAACAGGCGAAAAGGATGAAGGTTTGAGGAGCTTAAGCCAGATTGTATCTCCCTGAATTCCTGTCAGCGAAAGCATCCACGACGTAATTGTCGTACCTACATTGGCTCCCATGATAATTCCGACTGTCTGCGAAAGCTTCATCAGTCCTGAATTGACAAAGCCGACGACCATAACCGTCGTTGCGGAAGATGACTGAATGACAGCAGTGACACCCGCTCCAAGAAGCACTGCAAAAATACGCTTTGTCGTCAGCTTCTCCAAAATGCTTTCAAGCCTTCCGCCTGCCATCTTGGACAACCCGTCTCCCATCGTGCTCATTCCGTACAAAAATAGAGCAAGACCACCTATCATATTGAGTAAACTAAAAATGTCCATACATATTACCTTTCTTTTATCCCGAGACTTCTGCTATGTATCATCGTATAAAAGCTACGTAAAATGTATGGACACTTTTATGTAAAGTTTATGTAAAATCTGTGTATAATATGGACATTTTGTTTGAATACAGTATCTTGTCCCGGCCTTGTCCCACCGTCTTATGCTTGAACAACCTCAGCAATTTTTTGCATGATTTCGCGATATTCCGTCATCAGCTTTTCATGCTCGGCCTTGGCACAATCGATATTGCCGGCTTTGACGGAAAGCTCCATCTCTTTGGCATGCTCTGACAGCGCACGTGCACCAATCCACTTCTATGCAAACAGTGTGGCCACGCTTTCATACAAATTCGGGGGAATTACCGGCTTTTTGACAAATCCCTGTACGGCATACTTCCCTTCTTCCACTTCCTGCTCCATATCTTCAGATGCGGACAAAAACAATATCGGAAGACTCTTCAAATTCGCCTGTGCCCGGATTGCATCCAGCGTTTCAATCCCATCCATTCCCGGCATTTCCACGTCCAAAAAAATCAAATCCACCGCTTCTTCCTGAAGGAGCGCAAGCGCAGCCTGTCCTGAGTTTGCAGTTTTTACTTGATAATCTTTCTTCTTCAGCATCATTTGCGTCAATTTTAAATTCATTGCATCGTCGTCTACTACTAAAATGGTTTCTCCCATCTGATGTTCCCCCCTTCTGTATCCGTGAACAATTTTTTTCATTATACGTCAACTCATTTCGCAGCGCAAGCATGACGTCTTGTTCGGTCAATTCCGATTGTATATTCAAGCACATGATTTTAATACACAGTTTCACTCCTCCATTAACATGATTAAATCAGTGCAAAAAAACCTTGAACGTATAACACATCAGGAACGCTTCTATACAAGAAGGCTTTTCAACAGAACTATTCCCGCATTGGATTATTCCACCCAAAACACCCTATTATCTTTTCGATTTGCAGGTTTGGGAAATTCACCATCAACATAACCAACGGCACAATGTCCAATTCCTTCCCACTCTCCTTCGATTCCGATTTCTTTTAATAATTCCTGATATTCCGGAAGTTCAAACTCTTCTTTTGCTCTGTGAATCCAAATGCTGCCTAAATTAAGAGAATGTGCTGCTAGCATCATATTTCCCATTACAAGGCTTCCATCATAAACCCGGGTTCCCCAATTTTTATCTGCTAACACGATCAATATAGCAGGTGCTCCATAGAATGGATCAAAACCTTCTTCCCAGCCACCAATTTTTGCATTCATCGCTGACAATCTATCCCTCAGTTTTTTATTTGTGACAGCAACCGTGATTGTAGCCTGTTTTCCCTTACCATTTGCAGCATATAATCCGGCTTCAATAATCCGGTTTAAATCTTCCTTTTTGGGCATATCCGGTTTGAATTTCCGTATGCTCCGACGTTCTTTCATTGCCTTAATGATATCATTCATCTTTACAGCTCCTCTTCATTATCAATTCTTTCTATCTTGTAAATTGCAATTGTACTATACTAATGTTTCAATTTGTTTTATTATACTTTCCCATGTCATCTGATTATCTATTGCGTTTTTCATTTTCATTGCTTTTTCTTTCATCACTTTAGAATCTGCAACCTCCATTACGCTCTCATATATTTCATTTGTATTCTGTATAAATGAATGTATTCTTTTTGCTATTCCAAGATTAACTAACTGATTAGCATTTGTAACCTGATCATTAATAAAAGGCATAGCAACCATCGGTACGCCAAAACACAATGCCTCATTAATACTGTTGGTAATGAAAATTAAAAGTTCTGCCATATGTTTGCAGCTATAATTCCACCATAGGAAATTGCACTGCAAATTCCTATTTTCTGCAATTTCTACTCGAAAATCCCCATACTGTTGTTATAAGCTTTTATAGCTTTATTCATTAAGTTTTGACGATTTTCTCCATGATTTTGGGAACTGAGATACGATAATTCTTCCACAGCAAAAACCACAGGGAACATATCTGCTTTTTTTAATCCAAGCGATATCTCAGCTTCTGATAAGAAATAATCCATAGGCTTAGTATGTTCTACATCGGTATCCGTCTTTGACATTTCATCAGATAATTCATCAATAATCTCCGAAAAGGATTCATTATTATCAGCTATGCTGGTGTTTGCATCAATTGTAAAGTTTTGCACGTTCATTCCGATTGATTCTATGCGCACATTAAAATCTCCTTTCTTTCATATACACTTCAAAAAGAACTCATTTTTCAAGCTCATATAATCGATAAATCTTTCGCTGAAAGTAGTGATTGTGCAATTCCGCTTGGACTTGTATTACTCTTTTATACAGGGAGGCATTCAGGTGAATTGTTGAACAAAATCGCTGCGCGATGGCCTGCCAAGGCTGTGGCACAGTTTTTCTACTTTTTCAAAAAAGGCAGTGACAGGATCGTCCCAAGATAGTATTGTTAAAGCACGACCAATAACAAACTTCAAACACGGGCTTAGTCCCAACAACTGCCTATGAAAAGAATATCATCTTTAGGCTGCTTACACAAGCAGTTTTATTTTGCAAATGCACCTCCATGATAGGTTAGTTAACGTTGTATTACTACTTTTATTTCATGGAGGTTATTTTATGTACGAATCATATATTAATAAAATCGAAGATGTTGGCAAGCTTAGAAATCTGAAACCCGGCACCATTCGAACTTATAAAAATAATGTCAGAGATTTTCTGAAATTTATCAACAAACACCCTGAAGATCTCACTTGTGAAGACGCAAGAGATTTCCTTTTATATTTAAAGGACAAAGGCGATAAATCATCTACACTTAATAATAAAAATGGCTCATTGGTATTTTTCTATAAGCGTGTTTTAGGAAAACTTTGGGATGATAACCTTGTTCCTAGAGCCATCAATGACTATGCTATCCCACGTGTACTGACTCGCGAAGAGGTTGAAAGACTGCTTGATGCTACTCCTAACTTAAAATATAAAGCAATGTTTTCACTTATGTATTCTTCCGGATTACGTGTATCGGAGGTAATTCACCTTAACTATGAGGACATTTCCCGCACAAATATGCAGATTTATATCCGCAATTCAAAAACACATTCCTCTCGTTATGCTATTTTATCCAAAAGAGCTCTCGACATTCTTACTGAGTACTGGTTTAAGTGTGGCAAGCCGAAAGGAATTCTATTTCCGAATCAGTGGACAGGTGAATATCTTACTCCTTCAGCTACTGGTTTGGAAATGCGTAAATCCGTAAAAAAAGCAGGTTTACCGAAAGATGTACATTCCCATTGTCTAAGGCATAGTTTTGCAACACATCTCTTAGAGGATGGCGTTGATATTCGATATATTCAATCATTACTTGGACATCGTTCACCTAAATCTACTGAAATTTATCTGCACTTGAGCAATAAAACAGTTCTTGGCATCGTCAGTCCTTTTGACAAGGAAGAAGGTGGAGCTCTTGGATAAACCAACGGTACAGGATATCTTTTTGAGATTCTATCCTGGATATCTTGAAAAATACTCACCTTCTCCGGTGCAGTCTAAGGTTGCAAACTGTATCATCAACTGTAAGACCGGTGCCTATGGAGCTAATATCAGTATATGTGAAGATTGTGGTCATACCCAGATTCATTATAATTCCTGTCGTAACAGATGTTGTCCTATGTGTCAGGCTTTACCAAAAGAAATGTGGATGGATAAACGCCGTGAAGATGTATTGGATGCACCTTATTTTCATGTAGTATTCACAGTACCTCAAGAATTAAATCCACTAATCTACAGCAACCAACAGCTTCTATACGATACACTGTATCATTCTGTGTCAGCTACAATCAATGAGTTAACAGCAGACACGAAGCATCTGGGTGCAAAGGTTGGATATATCTGTGTATTACATACCTGGGGTTCTGAAATGAACTTCCATCCTCACATACATGTCATTCTACTTGGTGGTGGTCTGACTGCTAAAAATCAGTGGCGTGATAAAGGTGAAGAATTCTTTCTTCCCGTAAAAGTTTTATCAAAGTTGTTCCGGGGTAAATATCTGAATGAACTTAAGACCTTATGGGAAGAAAATAAGCTTCAGTTTCATGGTAGCAGTGTAAAATATCGCAACCACTATGCTTTCAAAGAACTTCTTAACACCTGCTATGAAAAAGACTGGATTCCTCACTGCAAGAAAACCTTCAATGGTGCCCAGTCTGTTATTAACTATCTTGGTAAGTACACACATAGAATCGCTATCAGTAATCACCGAATCATCCGTATGGACGAAAATACTGTTACATACTATGTGAAAGATTATCGTGAAAAAGGTAAGTGGAAAGAATTCACCATTTCCGGAGTTGAATTCATCCGTAGATTCCTTATGCATGTGCCGCCGAAACGATTTGTTAGAATCAGACACTACGGATTACTATGTACTCGAAGCAAGACCAAGCATCTGGCATTATGTCGGAATCTTCTTGGCTGTAAGCAGTATCTATCTCGACTGAAAGATATGGAAACACCTCAGATACTTGAAACCCTTTATGGTATCAAAGTCACTGTTTGCAAATGTTGTGGTGGACATCTTGGAAAACCACAGCAGAGAATACCTTTGCGCATTTAGGAACGACTAACTAAATAATTTCAAAAAGCCTCAGCAATGAGGTTTCTTTGTCGTGCCATGATTTTGCAAAGGCACCATATAACAATGCAGAGAATTCTAGTATTTCACTCGTATTCATAAAAAATGCAAGAATTGAAAGTCCATACATATCGGCTACAAGGACGCTTACTTTGTTCACTTTGGCAAAATCAAACGCAACGCAAACGAAAGGGCAGTTTTTCTATATTTCAAGACTGCTTTTTCGTTTACGCTGCTATTGATTGTAGCCTAAAGAA